>CAVRRC010000001.1:0-525786 GCA_963723555.1 uncultured Solirubrobacterales bacterium
ACGTCTTCGAGAAGCCATTGACATTTGCAACGCGCGCGGCTCTGATTTTGGGCGATTGTCAAACGGAGTTCTCACGCGAATGTTACAGCTTTCCCCGGTCCTGGCGGCGACCTTGGGCCGTGTCCCGGACGTCCGGCCCGAAGACCTCAACGGATTCGCCGTGTCCTACCTGCGGTTCTCGACGACGGCGCAGCTCCTCGGCGAATCGCAGCGCCGGCAGGTCGAGGCGTCGACCAAATTCATCGCCGAGCACGGCTTCACCCTACTTGACGATATCCGCGATCGGGGGCGCAGCGCCTTTAAGGGGCGGCACATCGAGGGCGGCGGCCTGGGGCGCTTCCTCGCCGCCACAAGAGAAGGGATCGTCAAGCGCGGGACGCTGCTGGTGATCGAGTCCCTCGACCGCCTCACCCGGCTGAAGCCGCTCGACGCCCTGGCGCTGTTCACTTCGATTCTCAAAGATGGTATCGTTATAGTAACGCTTATGGATGGTGCGTGGTACTCCGAACGCACCGTGAACAAGAGCCACGGTCAGATCCAGCAGGCGGTCGGCCTGCTGCTGGGCGCCCATGCCGAGAGCGTTGCCAAGAGCAACCGGGGTCGCGACATCTGGGCCAACGTGCGGCGCAAGAAGGCGCATCGTAACTGCCCGCCGTGGCTGACGCCCAACCCGAAAAAACCCACCGCATACCGCATCCTCAAGCAGCGCGCGGCGCTGGTGAAGCGCATCTTCGAGGAGTTCGTCGCCGGCACGCCCGTCCTCGGCATCGTGCGCCTGCTCAACGGCGCGTGGAACGAACCCTGCTGGGAGCGCACCAAGGCCCGCACCGTACCCGGCTGGTACCACGTCTATGTCCGCAAGCTGCTGAGCAACCGCGCCGTGCTCGGCGAATTCGAGATCGGCCACCTGGATTTGGACAGCGGCAAGCATGTGCGGAGCGGCGTCACCGAGATGCGCGCCAAGCCGATCATCGAGCACGCCCTCTGGCAGCGCGCGCAGGCGCGGCTGGCGCAGAGCCGGCCCGGCCGTGTCGGCATGGCGCGCAACCTGCTCGGCCATCGCGGGCGCTGCGCGGTCTGCCTCGGCACCATGGGATGGGCCTCGCAGACCTACCTGCGCTGCCATGCCGCGCATCGCGGCGCCAAGTGCGAGCACCGCCTCATGCACAACTATTTCCAGATCGAGCGGGTGATCGTCGACGAGGTGCTCAAAGCCGACCATATCAAGGCCGGCGCACTGGACGAGCCGACCGGCGAGGTCGAGCAGGAACTGGTCGAGGTGCGGGCGCGCATCGCCACCCTGACGGACGCGATCAGCCGCCTGCTGGACTCCATCGAGAAAGGCGGCGGCCAGGACGCCGCGCGCCGGGTGGATCGGCGCCGGGCCGAGCGCGACGAGGCGCGCAAGCTGGAAGCGACGTTGCAGCAACAAGCGGCGCAGCACGCGCAGCCCGATCATCGCGACGCTCTGGCCGCGCTGCGGGCCGACCTCACCGCGACAGACCGCGACAAGCGCATGGCCGCGCGCCGCCGCGCCCGCGTGCTGTTGCAGCAGATGCTCGATGCGGTGCTGTTCTTCGACAACGGCGACGTGATATTGGCGCAGCGCGGCGGGCGCTACCTCAAGCTGATCCGCAACCGGAAGGTGGTCGCCACGATGGCCGGCCACGTCCTGGTCGACCGGATGATGCGCGACGCCGAGGATGCGCGCATCGAACCGTCCGGCGCCGAGGCCGGCAGTCTGGAGGACATCCGGCACCGCGCCGAGATGTTGCGCCGCGCCACCAACGAGGACATCCGCAGCGGCCGGCGACCCGTTGACCGCACCAGACTGCGGCGCTATGCGGCGGCCGCCGCTGATTGACAACTGAATCAGGAACGGGTCCTGGTTTCGCCAGGACCCTGCTGCCGTCGGCATCTCATTGCGCACGCGGCCAGCGTTCTGGTCATGGAAGCAGTTGTCTAAGTCTCGTTATGGAAAGTTGCGCCACGCGCGCAATGCGGCCACAAAAACGGCCACACGAACGTCTGGCCTTCGTCACTCCGGCCGACCAGACACGGCCCCAGCTATAGGGCCACGACAATTGAAACAAAGGCGTCCGTGTGTTTGGCGCAAATAGCGTGCGGCCCGGATCACAGGGCCACCGAAACCTGAAAATCACCGGTTCATTGCTCACTTCAATGCCGGCCGGCATGCGGCCTTAGCTAGAGCTAGGGGCCACGCCAACCTGGGACGACAGCGTCTCAACTTTTGCGGCCAGCTCCTGCAACGCCTGGGTCAGCCTCGACATGAGCTGGAGCACGTCGAGCGACCGCGGATGCACGTTGCCGGCCTCGTCGACGGCATCGGCCGCGCCATGCACGGCGGACGGAATCACCTTCTCGACCTCCTGCGCAATGAAGCCGTAGCGGCGCTTCCCGTCGTCCTGGAATGGTCCCAGGTTGGCGAAGCTACAGGTGACAGGCCGCAGGGCCAGGACCTGCTCCAGCGCGCCCACAGGGGCGTCCTCGATCCCCTGCTTCAGCCGGACGTCGGAGACGGTGTAATTCAGTATCCCGACCTGGAGGCCGTCGATCACGAGGCAGGCGCTCGTAAGAGGGGCAAAACTGTGGGCGCGGCGGCCGATCAGGCGGGTCGGATTCTCGCCCTGACGTAATGGTCGAGCGGTTCGATGAGTGCGTGTCCCGCGACCTTGAGTTTGCTGCCCAGGTAGTCCCAGACCGCGATGCCGAGCTTATCGCAGGTCTTGGCAAGGCTCAGAAAAGCATCCCGGCAGTCGCGGCCGATATCGCTGCGTGTCCCGCCGCTGACTTTGCGCCGCGTGACGTGGCAGCGGATGTCGTTCTCAGAACCGTTGGTGTGCAGCGGGATCTCCGGTCGATCCAGCACCATCAGCAACCCAGCCTTGTTGGCATGCAGCCGTGCCAGCAGGCGGTCCAAGGTGACGAAGCCGGTGCGACGGAGAAAGATGCGGCCGAACCGAGCGCGCAAGGCATTGGATCGACGCCGCCCCGGATTGAGCTGATAAGCCTTGAGACTGGCGTAGAAGTTCCATATCAGGCCGCGCACGCGCCCCTGCGCGACCCGCTGCTGGTCGGTGAACGTATCGAGCTTGTGTACCAGCCGTTCCGCGTGGATCCAACACAGCGCATGCCGCCCGATGTTGAACTGCCCGGCGTCATCGCTCAGCACCACGGCGCCGCAGAGGAACTGGTGCGACTGGACGCTGCCCCACAGAGCGCCCTCGGTGGCAACGCGCACCGGGTCCGGCGTCACCGTCAGCGCTGTGAAACCAAGCCGCTCGAGATGCGCCAGCCACACCGCCTCTTCTGCGAAGCAGGTATGCGGTTCGGCCATCAGGCGGGCAATCAGCGGTGCGGACAGGTCATGCTTTCGCATGTAGCCGTAGGCCGCGTCGTTGAGCACGTAGTCGGTATGGCCGGCGCGCAGCAGATCGAGGAAGTTCAGCCGGTTCTTCGTGGCGCGCGTGCCGAACCAGGTGAACCAGTCATTGCCGATCTGCGTGCAAAACCCGTTCTTGCTGGCATGCCGCGCACCGGTATCGTCTACCGATACGAACGGCGACGTCTGCAGCCCGGCACGCAAAACGTCGCGGGCTTCGCTGACAAAATCCTCCTGTTTGTCCGTCAGCAGGCGTTGCACCTGGCGTTTGGAGATCGACACACCGACTGATTGCAACAACGCTACCAACCGAGGCAGTGTCGATTGCCCTTGATGGTATTGCATCAGCACAAAGCGGCGCAGTTCGGGGCCGAAATGGCTATCGACCCCCTCCGGCAACGGTGCCAGGATTGTGTGTCCGTCCGGCGTAATCCAGCGTTCGCGCTGATAGCGGGTGGCACTGGCCGAAATCACCAGGTCCTGCACCAGGAACGGCTCGTCCCGCGTCGCGGCCGGTTTGGGGAGGTGGTCTGGCGCACCCCGACGGCCAGCGTGCTTCTTGGGGTGTTGAAGAACCCGGCCTATGCCGGTGCCTTCGTCTACGGCCGCGCCCGCTCCTGTGGGGCCACCTATGCCAATGCCAAGCTGAAGACGACGCGCTGTGCGATGGCAGAGTGGAAGGTCGTGGTGAAGGAGCGCTATCCTGCCTATCTCGCGTGGGAGAGCTTTGAACGGATCCAGGCGATGCTGCACGACAACTATGCGGAATACCAACGCAATCAGACGCGTGGTGCGCCCCGCGAGGGCGCGGCGATCCTGCAGGGCATCATCTGGTGCGGGCAATGCGGTCACAAGATGGCGGTGCAATACAGCGGCGGCACACGCTACGTCTGCAACTTCCTGCGGGTCAGTCAGGGCGAGCCACTCTGCCAGCACCTGCGCGCGGACCTGATTGACGCCCGCGTGGTGGCCGCCTTCTTGGCGGCGGTCGGGCCCGCGGAGCTGGAGGCCTGGCGCCAGACCCTCAACACTCGGCGGCAGACCGAGGAAGCGCTCGACCGGGCCGAGGGGCAGCAGGTCGAGCGGTTGCGCTACCAGGCCCTCCTGGCCGAGCGACAATACATGCGAGTCGACCCGGACAACCGCCTGATTGCCGCCGAGTTGGAACGGCGCTGGGAGAGCGCCGCGCGTGACCTGAAGCAAGCGGAAGAGGCTCTGGCCCAACGCCGTGCGGCCAAGGCCGAGCCAGAGGTCCTGAGCCCCGCGGAGCGGGACGAATTTCTGGCGCTCGCCCCGCAACTCCCCGATCTGTGGCGGCGCCCTGATATCAGCACAGCGGACAAGAAGCGGCTGCTGCGGTCGTTGATCGCCAAAGTGGTGCTGCGGCGCGTGGCGCGTGACCGGATTGCGATCCGCATCGTTTGGCGGGGTGGCGAGGTAGCAGAGCTTGCCGTCGAGCCAAGAGTGCATGCCCTGCATGCTCTCAGCCGCGGGGCCGAGATGGAAGCCCGCATCCTCGAATTGGCGCGGCAGGGCCTCGATGATGCGGCTATCGCCGACATCCTGACCCGGGAAGGACATCACTCACCCCGACGCAGCCACGTCCCAGCTTCCACAGTTCAGGATGTCCGCCAGCGACATCGTGTGTTCCAGAACAGCGTGGCGACGCGCGCCCGCCACATCCAGGGTTGGTTGACAATCGCCGATGCGGCAGAACGCCTGCAGGTGTCCAGGTCCTGGTTCAAGCGCCGTATCCACAGCGGCGTCATCAGCATCGAGCGAGACCCGCGCGACAAGCGCTATCTGTTTCCCAACACACCCGAGAGCATCGCTGCCCTGGAAGAACTCAGGTCAGGCGCGAGAGACCACCTCGTCATCGACCCACAAGCGAACCAGTGAGGGCATCAAGATGATGGATCTTAGCACTACCTGGGCAGTTTAGAATTGGGTGGCGGTCGGAACCGGCCCTTGCAGTATGGACATCGGACTGGTGCGGCGAGGGGCGCGAACAGCCGCGTAATGATGGCGCGGCGCACGGCTGGCAGGCTTGGCGATGGTGGCGGTCCCGGAACGCGGGGCTGCATTTTTCCCCGCCCTTGCCTGGCGGCGATGCCTGGCAAGGCGGAGATGCTGCAGATAGGCAAAGGCGATGCAGCTCATCAGCGCGTGTCGGTGCAATCCCGTCCACGAGCGTCCTTCGAAGTGGCTGAGGCCGAGTTCCTGTTTAAGTTGTTGGTGTGCCTGCTCACATACCCAGCGCGCCTTGATGGCGGCGGCAATGCTTCGCCCGGATGTGGCAGGCGGCAAATTGCTGAGATAGTATTTGCGCTCGCCGCTGTTGCGCCACTCGCCAACCAGCCAAGCCTCTTCGCCCGGCAGGTGGCGATTGTTGGCAAAGGTCGGACCATCGCCCACCCGGACTCGGGTCACGGCAAAGCGGGCGGCGAGTGCGCCTTTGGTGCCGCGCCGCCAAGTGATACGCCGCCATGACAGCTCCGCGAGAACGTCCTCGGCCGCACGCGCCTCCTCATCCGGCACGGGGCGCCGCTTGCGCCCCTTAGGCGTCACGAGCTGCACGGCCAGACCATAGACTTTTTGGTTGCGCGGGATGCCCACCGCCCACCGCAGCTGTCGCTCCTCCAGCGCGTGGCGGAATTCAGCGCTCGCGCCATAGCCCGCATCCGCCAGCACGATGTCGAAGCGCACACCCGCCGCCTGTACCCGGTCGATCTCGGCCAGCGCGATCTCGCCTTTGCTGCGTTGTACGATCTCCGCTTCAGGCACGCCCGCACGAGTACAGCGCTCAGGATCGCCCGGCCACTCGTCGGGCAAGAACAGGCGCAGCGCCACAGGAATCGGCACCTCATCGCGCGCCAGCGTCAGCGAAACCAGGGCTTGGCAGTTGGCCTTCTTGCCTAGTTGACCGCAGTATTGCCGCGCTACGCCAACCGAGCGTGCGCCCTGCTTCGGTAATGCCGTGTCGTCAATCACCAGCACCGCCCCAGCACCGCCCACCAGCCGATCCGCCTCGCCTGCCAGCACCCGCCACAGCGGCGCATCATCCCAGGCTGGGCTGGCGATGAAGTGCTGCAACTGGTCATGCCCTGAGAGGCCAAGCCGGGCTGCCATCGGCTGCAGGCTCTTGCGCTCGCCAGGGCCAAGCAGACCCCGCAGGTAAAGCGGCGTCCAGGTCCGCCGCGTTTTGCGCCCGAGCACGTCAAGGAAGGGCGCGAGCCACGCATCCAGATCGCACACAGTCCCGCCGCCGATGCCCACCATGCTACCCCCGAGCCAGCCAGATCAGTACGCCGCCATTAAAGCAACGCCGTGCTCCGAAGAAAATGCCCAGGTAGTGCTAGACGCCATCCTCGTCCGCGATCAACGTGCGAAACACCGCGCAGAGCTCGATCACGCGGTGCCAGTCGCTGTTCCGGCGCGACAGGCGCGAGATCTCGGTGACCAGCACAAGGCCGATTTCGCCCAGCCCGATCGCGGCGACCAGGCGCTGGAAGCCGGTGCGGGCGTGGCTGCTGGCACCGGAGAGGCCGAGATCCTCATCAATGACCTCGATCTGCGGCGCCGCCCAGCCAATCTGCCGCGCTCGTTCGGCGAGCTGATACTGCCGCCGGGTGCTCGCCTGGTTGGCCAGCACCTGCCGTGGCGTCGACTGGCGGACGTAGACGACGGCACGCAGGCACAGATGACGTGGCTCGATCTTGGGCGAGATGGCGTTCATGGCACGGCTCCCCTGGCGCGTAGGCCCGCCCCCGCGCGGCCGGGAGCCGGCGCCGCAGCAGGTCGGTCCAGAGCAGGACCAAATGCCGGTGCGTCTCGGACCGGAACGTGCTCCACAGCGGCAAAGGCTGGGGCTGCGGGGTCGGGCCTGAGCGCATGGCGGGTGTCCGGAGCGGGGAATGACGCGCTCCGCAAGGTGGCGACCAAACCCGCCAGCGCGCGTAGGCTGCCCGGAGTAAAGGTCAGCGGCGGAGCCGCCGCGAGCGCGACCGTACCGGCCGGCTCCGCATGGCGAGCTGGCAGCAGCTGCCGACCTCCGTCGAGGCCTTCGATCACGAGATTGGGCTCACCCTCGTGCCGCTTGCGCCGCACTACCGTGACCCGCTGGCCAAACAACGGGTGGTGCACCGCCTAACCCGCACGCATTCGACGTGGCGAATACGAACCTGCTCAGTTTGATGGCTGGTGTCTCAAGCGTTACGAAAAGGCAGCGACGATCCTGACCTCGAACCTGACCTTCGGCTCATGGGATCAGGCCTTCGCCGGCGACCCGGTGTTGACTGCGGCGATGCTCGACCGGCTGCTGCATCATTCGACCGTGGTCAGCATTCAGGGCGAGAGTTACCGGCTCAAGAACAAGCGTCGCGCCGGCTTGCTGAAAACGCCGGCACCGGCATGAACACGGCTTGCCCCGGTGGGTCCACAGTGACCTCCCGCGCTCCGCTACGTCAGACCCGTGGCGGTCACTTCGCTACGGGCGGTCCCTCCTGTGGACTACCGGGACAAGCCCCAGAGCAACGAGATTGGGTCAAGATTTAATCGGCCAAATCGAGCAAAGTGGGTCAGGATTTAACTGGCGTTGACAGAAAACCAGAAGTCAATTGCCCACGTTCCCAAGGTGTGCCACGCCGACCTCGTGGCAGGCCAAGGAGGGCACCGGATGCAGATGAAGGCAATCTTGGCTGTGGGCAGGCTGGCTGCTCTGCTGTGCTTCAGCCCCTCGGGGTTCGCTCAATCCCAGCAGCCGCAAGCACAAGCCAACCAGCCGGCCGCCCCCTCGCACGTTCCTGCATCCCAGGCGAACACGGCCGCAGTGTCAGGAGCCGGCCAGCTGCCAACGCCGCCGGCCGTTGGCACTCAGCCGGCCGCCCCCTCGTCGGTTCCTGCCTCAGAGGCGACCACCAAGGCGGAAGTGTCACGGCAATCCGAGACGCCCAAATAGGGGATACGTAGGAGTTTCTGCAGCCGTGTACGCTAAGCGGTCCGGTGCGGGGCGTCCGGCATGAGGGCGAGTTCGCTCAACGCGTCGTGCAGCCGCGCCCGGCCCGGCAGGTCCGACGCGGGCGGCGCGAGCTGGGCCGCGGGGAACAGCTCGACGATCAGCAGCAACACGGCCAGTGCCTCCGTCACGGCCGCGCTATCGTCCAGCACCAGGCGGATACGCTGCGGACCGCGGGCGTGCCAGAGGTCAACCTCGGGGTCGAGACGATCAGCGGGGAAGCCGGCACAAGCCGGCTGGGGGGTCTGCTAGAGCGGCTCCAAGCCGAGGTGATAGAACCGCCCTGTGGCAGTCCTTTTGCCTCATTCCCCGCCCCTGCGTGGAAGCGCGCGTTTGGTGCGCCCCTTTCGCACGCTGTGCCAATTCGTTAAGCACAAACGGCGATGATCCGCCGGCACCTCTCACGTTCCGGCCTGTTTGCCGCCCTGTTGGCGCTGGCGGCGCAGATCATAGCCGGAGCATTGGTCCCACAACCCGCCTGGGCTGCGTCGAAAGGCAGCGAAACCAGCGTGCATATGGGCAAGGCCTCCCACCATGACATGGGCAGGACCCCTGCGCACGATCGGCGGCACAAACACGGCGGCCCGTTCTGCCCGTTCTGCCTGGCAGTGGCCCATCCAGTGCCTACACTTACCGCTCCGCCATCTCTGTTACGCCCTCTCCCCATCCTGGTTGCCCATGCCGCGCCGTTACCGCCTGCGCGGGCACCCCCGGCGCTGCCGTTTCCCGCCGCCCGTCCACGTGGACCTCCTGCTCCCCTCGCCTGAGCCATTGCCGTTGCGCGGTGCATGCCGCGCCTCTTCGCTCATGTTGAGGGAGTTCCTTTCATGAATCGCGTCCTCGTCCCGGCCGCGCTCGCCGCCGGGTCCCTGCTGCTGCCCCAACACGCCCACGCGCATGCCGTTGCCGGGTCGCGTATTTTCGTCAACACGCTGATCCTCGATGATCCGGCGGTCGCCGACGAGGCGGCGCTGCCAACGATCTCCTGGCAGCGCCCGCCGGGCGGCGGCGAGGAGTACAACTTCAACTTCGAGATCGATTAGCGCATCACCGAACACTTCGGGATCGGCATCAACGACGGCTACAGCATCCAGACCATGCCGGGCGCGAAAAACGCGACCGGGTGGCAGAACCTGTTCCTGACCCTGAAATACCAAGTCTACGTCAATCCGGCGCACGAGTTCATCGCCTCCCTCGGGGTGATCCGGGAGTTTGCGCGCACCGGCTCGCCCGTGCTGGGCAACAACGACGTCGGCACGACCACGCCCACGCTCTACTGGGGCAAGGGCCTTGGCGACCTGCCGATCGGCTGACTGCGGCCGCTCGCGATCACCGGCACGATCGGCTACCAGTATGCCGACAAGCGCCTGGGCACCGTCGTCGCGCCCGCGCCCGAGCCCGAGCCAGGGATTCCTGGCGTGCTGTTCAATAACGGCGTCGAGAACCGCTGGGTGGGCGGGCTGTCAGTTCAGTACAGCCTGTCCTATCTGCAGTCCCAGGTGCGCGACATCGGCCTGCCGGCGTTCCTCGGGGCGATGACGCCAATTGTGGAGCTGGCCTGGTCCTCGCCGGCGACTCGCCCGCACTCGGAAGGCACGCAGTACCTGTTCGGCGTTGGGGTCAACTACCTGGCGCGCAGCTACGCCGTGGGCATTGAGGCGCTGATCCCCGCCAATGGGCAGATCGGCCGGGCGGTTGGCGTGATTGCCCAGCTGCACTGGTATTTCGACGATCTCTTCCCCCGCACGCTCGGCAAGCCGGTGCTGTCATGGTGAGCCGCATCAGTTTCACCGTGATCGCGGCCCTGGTGGCGGGAACCGCGTCAGCGGGCGCGCTCGCCATGCTGGAACGCGCCAGCCCGCCGCTCGGCAGCCAGGTTGCGAGCGCGCCCGCCGCGCTCGACCTCTCGTTCACCGAGGGCGTGGTGCCGCACTTCAGCCATGTGGAAGTGCTGGGGCCGTCGGGAAAAGCCGTGCACACCGGCCCGCTGCGCTCGGACAAGAACGGGCGAGACCTGATTGTATCGCTGCCGCCGGTGCCGCCTGGCCAACACACCGTGGTCTGGCACGTCACCTCACAGGACACGCACAAGACCGAGGGGCGCTTCCGCTTCACAGTCGCGCGCTGAAGGAGGTGGCCCCGTGGAGATGACAGGCCCCATGGCGATGGCCGGGCTGCCGATCTGCTTGGTGCTGCTGCGCGGCTGTCATGACACAGCGATCCTCTTCCTCTTGGGCGCGCTGGCCTTCACGCCTTGCGCACTGGCCCGTGCTCTGGCCCCGCGTATGGCACGGCAGCTTTGCCGGCTGGCCAGGATCAGTGGCGCCTTGGCGCTCGTACTCGGCACCTTCTGGTTCCTCGCGGAGGCGGCACTGGTTGCCGACGCGCACGGGATGGTGGCGACGCTCAGTGCAGTGCCCGCCTTTGTCGTGTATCTTCCGTTCGCCCAGGTTCTGCTCGCGCGTCTCGTGCTGATCGCCGTCGCGCTGGCGCTCCTCAGGCGACCCCTGACTGCGCTGGCGCCCGCGGCAGTGGCTGTTGCCATGCAGCCCTGGCTTGGCCACGCCGCACAGGTGGGTACTGGGCTTGCGGCATCGGAGGTGCTGCATCTGCTCGCGGCCGGGGTTTGGCTCGGCGGCCTAGTCCCGCTGCTGCTTTGCCTGCGTGCGCTCCCCCTGCACGACGCAGCTCGAACGTATCATCGTTTTACCCTGCCGGGGCTGACAGCGGTGCTGATCCTGGCGGGTACCGGATTGACGCAGGGGTTGACGCTTTCTAGCGGCGCGGTGGGACTGATTCGATACGACCTATGGCCGCATCGCGCTGCTGAAGATCGCGCTGTTCGCGTTGGCGCTGGTGTTCGCCGCCCGAAATGGGCTGTTTCTGACACCACGGCTGCTACGATCGGAGCCCGTTTCCAGGAAACTGAGCGCTTCCGTCGGGACCGAGGCCCTGATCGGCACCGCCATCACCCTCGTGGCGGGCTGGCTCGCAAACGTTGCCCCCGGGTAGGAATGGGACGCCGTTACCCTCACGCAATACCCGGGAGTTGTTTTATGGCCTTCATCCGTCATTGGGAGTGAGGCCGAGCCGCTGGCCGCGCGCCGCGCTCGTTGCGCCCCCGCCCTCCGCCTCGCGCTGGAGCGCATCGCGGCAGCCCGCACGGCGCGCCTCAACCAGGAGTGGGCCGCGCGATACGATGTAGGACGGTAAAGTCCCCGGCCGGGGTGAGGTCGTCGTCCAAGCGAAGCCAGGGGAGGCTTCGCTGCACATTCAGGCACGCGCACCCCGCAAGGGCAACTCTACTTTTACGCGATTCCGCATCCGGACGGTTCCGGAAGCGCGTTCACCCCGTACCCGGGCTGCCCGGTGCGTTCCGTGTGCCAGCCATTCCCGCAAGGCTCGCTCGACCAGCGATGCCAGTGAGCGGTCATCGGCCTTAGCCGCCGCGCTCCCGCCGCACACTGGTGCGCAAAAAGGAAATTCTTTCGTTTTTAAACACCGCCCGGCGACACCCGGGCCACCCAGCTCGCGCGGCAGTGGAATGCTCGACAGACCGCGCGATGGGGCGGCGGACGGAGCAGTCCAGCCCTGATGAGCAGGCAAACCGAGGGACGCGACCAGGAGGCGTCCACATCGGGAGTTTGCACGAAGAGTCTCACGGGTCGATGAGCCCGCCAATTGGCAGCAACAGCGGCACGGTCACGATCCAGGGCGAGTTGGCGCCTCCGGCGCGCTGAAGGCAGGGAGCAGGGCCGGTGCACAGGCTGGTGATAGCCATACTGGCAGCGGGTGTGTTGGCGAGCGGGGTGGGGGCGTGGTCGGTACCGGCAATTCAGGCCGGCAGCATCGAGCAGCGCTCAGAGGGCGCCTGCAGCCCGCCAATCATCAGCAATGCCGGCCAGGTCACCATCAACTGCTTCGGGAGGTTATCAGCTCCCGAGATTCCACAGCTTCAGGCCGAAGCCGCCACAAACAATCAGCGAGAGGAAGACCGTCGCATGCACATGCGCAGCTTGGTCGTCGCGGGCACGGCTGGCGATGCCGGGCAGACGCTCGGCCTCGCGATCGTGCCGAGCCGACCGGACAACGCGTTGGACCGGCTTGCCGCCGAGCGCTTGCCAGAGATGCTGACCCAGATGGCGCTCAACGCAGTGCACGTGATTTCGGCGATGTTCTCCGACGGCTTCGTTAGGGAGGGATACTTCGCGAAAGCCTTCGCGGGCGATCCGACGCCGCTGACCGAGAGCGAGGCGCTCACCCGGGCGCGCTGGGTGGCATTGGGTCAGATTGGGACGGCCTGCACCTCTAACGATCCGATGCCGGCGTGACGAGCTGTCGGGTCACCGTCCTGCTCAAGCTGTTCGGCGAAGATGGCCGAGTTATTGATACACAGCACCTTGTAACGACCGGTGCCGAATTCAGCGAGCCGGGTGCGGTTGCACGCAGCGTAGAACTCCTAGTTGAGCGCTCCGGCGCGCGGATACTGCAGGCTGCGGAGAAGCGGAAGTGACAAGGAAGTGGCTTCGGAACTCCTTGCCCGTGCTGGCCCTGAGCGCGCTGCTGGGACAGGCGGCCATGGCGCAGGTGGAAGGACCAGTCGAGCAGGGCCTAGCCCAGCTGGCAGGCCAAATCGTGGCCAAATCCACTGCCGCAGGCAAGAGTGCGATTGCAGTGCTGCCGTTCCCGAACAGCGACGACTCGTGCAGCGTGCTGAGCAACTTCATCGCCGACGAGCTGATCCAGAGCCTGTTCTCGATACCGGGCTCCAAACTCGAGATTGTCGAGCGCGCGCAGCTCGAGACGATAATCAGTGAGCTTAAGCTCGGGGCAAGCGGGCTCCTGAACCCGGAGACGACCAAGAAGCTGGGCAGCCAAAGCGGGGTAAGCGCGCTGACGGTGGGGACAATCACGGTGATCGGCGACACGGTGCGCATCAACGCCCGGCTGATCGCCACCGACAGTGGCAAGGCGGTCTCTGCCGCGGCAGTCGACATCCCCAAGGTTGCAGCGGTGAGTGAGCTCCTCAGGCAGCCGATCAGCGCCGGGCCGACATGTGGAGCGCAAAGAGCAGAATCAGCGCCCGGCGCGAAGCCACCGCCCTCGATTTCGCCGCCCGAACAAAATCCATCCCCTACGACCCTGCCACAGGAGCGCATTGCCGGGAATTGGGAAGCCAGTCTGGGACATGACGTCACGATGAGCATGCAGATCATGCCCGATGGCAAGTGGAACAGCGAGACCCTACAAGGCAACGGGATGGTCCGTCGGATGGTGGGCACCTACACGCAGGTTCCGCCAGCGGGCAACGGCCCGGCGAGTTGGTCTTCACGCCCACGAGCGTATCGGGCGGCAACAGGCAAGCGGTGACGGAGAAGGACAGCTACACGCTGTCTGACAATGGCCAGCAACTGCGCCTGACTTCCGGCGGCAACACACTGGTGTTCCAGAAGCGGCCCTCAGTTTCATCGACGGCGACTTCACCGAACTCAGTGTCTGTCCACGATCATCTTGAGTCCTGGGAATCAGTTATGATTCCATTGTGGCTGCCCCGATTCGCAGGAGCCGCCCGATGTGGACTGTTGAGAATCGCGCCCGATATGACCGCAGCAAGCTGCGCTACCCCAGCGATCTGACCGGTGAGGAGTGGGCGCTGGCCAAGGGGGAAATTCCACGCGCCAAGCGTGGCGGCAACAAGCGGACTGTAGACGTGCGTGAGGTGATGAACGGGCTGATGTATGTGCTGAGCACTGGTTGCCAGTGGCGCGCGATCCCGAAAGATCTGCCGCCACGTAGCACGGTGAACCACTACTTCTGTCGCTGGCAGCACGACGGCACGCTCGACCGGCTGCACCATGCGCTTTTCGTGCTTTGTCGCGAGCAGGCCGACCGCGAGGCCAGTCCGACCGCGGCCATCATCGACAGCCAGAGCGTCAAGAGCGCTGAAAAAGGGGGCGTTGGATCGATCCGTCAGGCTTCGACGGTGGCAAGAAGATCAAGGGCAAGAAGCGACACGTCCTCGTCGATACGCAGGGCCTGCTGATGGATGCCGTCGTGCATTCTGCCGATATGCAGGACCGCGACGGCGGCGTACTGCTGATGGCGACGTTGTTCGGACTGTATCCGTTCCTGCTGAAGCTCTACGCCGACGCGGGCTACCAGGGGCCGAAGTTTCAGAAAGGTTTGGCCCGGGTCTGCCGCAAGGTGAACGTCGAAATCGTGCGACGGTGCGACACAGGCAAGTTCGTAGTGCTGCCAAAGCGCTGGATCGTGGAACGCACCATCGCCTGGCTGAACCGCTGCCGGCGCCTGAGCAAGGATTGGGAGTGCCTCAACCAAAACGCAATCGCATTCCTCCGCTGGGCGTCAGTTCGACTGATGCTACGAAGGCTTTGCCGAACAACAATATGATCTTGGACCGACTTTCAGAGCAAGCAAATTCAACTATCCAGGATAGCATGCCGCATCCGGATCTGCGTGCTCGTCTAGTAAGCTCTATCAAGTTAAAGGGAAAGGAAGTGATCGTCCATAACTGCGGGGTAGGCGGCTGCGGTGTAACCGTTCTATTTGCTATGGAAAACCTTTCTAATACTAAGTTGAGGCAGCTCTACGCCGCGACGAAGTAGTTGTTGGGCCATGCACCGATATATCTAACCTGGATTATGCGCGAGGGTTGGCGGACATGAGGACAAGCCGCTGATTTGATGTAGGAATTGGGTGTCGAGGCCAGTTCCCATCGAATCCCGGAGGTGCCATGTCCGCCACACCCGAACCTATCTCCATCCTGCCCGGCCTGTCACCGATCGGCTGCAGGCCGATTGAGGCGCGCTTTGATGCAGCGCTGATGTCCTCCGACGGCGGTCTGCTGGCGCTGCGCGAGATCGAGCGGCGCCTGGGCATTGCCGATCGTCTCGCCGCCTGCATCCGCGACCCACGCGCCCCGGAGCGGGTCGTGCATGGGCTCGGCGAGATCATCCGGTTCCGCATGCTGATGATCGCCGCGGGCCACGAGGACGGCATCAACGCCGACAGCCTGCGCGCCGATCCGATGTTCAAGCTCGCGATGGACCGCCTGCCCGAACACCGCGACCTGTGCTCGCAATCCACCGTCTCGCGCGCCGAAAACCTGCCGGATTTGCGTGCCCTGCTGCGCATAGGCCGCGCCATGGTGGACCATTACTGCGAGAGCTTCCGCCAGGTGCCGCGCCGCATCGTGCTCGATATCGACGACACCTTCGACGCCGTGCATGGCGGCCAGCAGTTGCGCCTGTTCAACGCCTACTACGACGAGTATGGCTTCCAGCCGATCGTGGTGTTCGACGACGACGGACGAATGGTCGCCGCCGTCCTGCGCCCGGCCGCGCGACCCGATGGGCGACAGATCGTCGCCTGGCTCGGCGCCTGATCGCGGCGGTCCGGGGAAACTGGCCACGCGTCGAGATCCTGCTGCGCGCCGACAGCCACTACTGCACCCCTGAGGTGCTGCGCTTCTGCCGTGCCCAGCGGGTCGATTACGTCCTGGGCGTCGCGCCGACCACAACCCTGCGCAGGCACGTCGCCGCCCTGGAGGCCAGCACGGTGTCACGCGCCGCCAGGGCGGGCGGCGAGAAACTCCGCCGGTTCAAGGAATGCTACGATGGCGCCGGAAGCTGGGATCACGTCGAGCGCATCATCGCCCGCGTCGAGGCCGGACCGCAGGGCGTCGATACGCGCTTTGTCGTCACCAGCCCCGAAGGCGTGCGGGGCCGTACCGTCTACCAGGACATCTACTGCGCGCCGCGGCCAGGCCGAGAACCATATCAAGGCATGGAAGACGCATCTCGCCGCCGATCGTACGTCCTGCTGCCGCGCCACCGCCAACCAGATGCGCCTGTTCCTCCACCTCGGCGCCTATTGGCTGATGTGGCGCCTGCGGGCGGCGATGCCGCGGCGCTCGACCTGGCGGGTGGCGCAGTTCGATACCTTGCGGCTGCGCATCATCAAGCTCGCCGCCAGCGTCGAGGTGCTGAAGCGAAAGGTCCGGGTTCACCTGCCGCGCACCACACCGGATCAGGCCATCTTCGCCTGGGCGCTGAGCCGCTTGCCGCGCCTGATCACGTGAGCGACGGGGCAGATGCCCCGTCCGCGCCAGTCCCATCAACCTCCAACGCCCACCACCGCCGCGCCTACCAAACGCCCCTGTCCCGGGCATAACCATGCACGCCCGGCAGCCAAACCATGCTGCCGAAACTACCATCGTGCATGATCCGGGCTAAATCCTCATCAGGCTTGCCTTACATCAATAATAGATCACAAAACACACCATGGCAGGCTTCTGAAAAGGTAGCAGGCAGACACTTTGCCGCGGGGGGTAGGATAGATGGAATGATTGCAACTCCATACTCAACATGTACAGGCGCGCTGAAAGGTATTCAGACCGTGGATCTGTCCTTGACGCTCACTGTCACCCTCCCGTCCGGAGAATTCGATCTTTCTGTCTCCGCTGCATCGGTACCGATACGTTGGGGGTAGCACCGGCTCGGCCAAGCGTGCCATGAGTTGGGTTACATCCAAGAATTTCTGCTCAGCTACGTATCACAAAACGATCGTCAGAAGCTGCAACGACCGCCTGGCGGGCGACGGGGGCACACGATGGCTGACGAGATGGCCAGGACGCGCGTGCGCGGCGTGCACCGGATCGAGGTTCGCGACACCAAGGGGCGGATTGGAACGGCATCCGTCGAGCTCCGCTACCGCCGCCTCCATGTGCTGCCACCGATCGGCAAGCAGACACGTTACCCTGCGCTTGACCTCACGCTCATCCACGCCCGGGAGCGCGGCAGCCCGATTGGCCGACCAGCCATCGACTGGAGGCTGATCACCGATCTGCCCGTCAGCACCCGCGCGGCGGTGGTGGAGAAGCTGCACTGGTATTCTCAGCGGTGGAAGATCGAGCTGTTCCACAAGATCCTGAAATCGGGGTGCCGCGTGGAGGAGGCGCGGCTGCGAACGGCTGAGCGCCTGGTGCGGCTGATCGCGGTGTTCTGCATCCTCAGCAGCGCGCGCAGCCGCTGCGCCAGGCGGGTATCCGCCAAGGTGCACCCGGCCAGCTCTTTCTCCCACCATCGGCCACTGATCGCCCGCATCGCCGTTCACCTCAGGCATCCCGCAGCCAATACGCGCGTTGGCCCCGGCTCGGATCGCGACACCCTGAGCACCTCGCTCAGCCAAAATGTGGGCAATCGCAAGCCTCACCGGGTGGATACCCGCGCTCGCGCCAGAGCCTTCCAGATCTGGCGTCAGGAGACGTGCGTCCAAGCGGCAAGATAATCCGCCACGCGCTTGCTCGTGTGGCTGAACTCAGCTCAACACTCGACAAGGTGGCAATGCCCTACATGCGTCCAAGCCAAAGTTCGACGCCGATGGATACTTCAGGCGGCCTTCTTCTGCTGCAGGCTGGCGTAGAACGCCGTCTCGAGATCCATGTAACCGGCGAACGACACCGGATCGCCAAACGGCAGGATCTGCGTCGCCCAGAAGCCGCCGAAGCCGTTCTGCCGGTCGATCCAGTAGAACAGGTTTGCCAGGCCCGCCCAGCCGAGTGCGCCTGCCGGCCGCCCAGTCGGGGCCTGCTCGTCGTTGACCATGAAGGTCAGCGCCCAGGATTTCGACAGCCCGGGAAAGAACTCCGCATCGTTGGACAGCGACGGGATCACACCAGGCAACATCGTGATCTTCTTGTCGCCGAGCTGGTTCTTCTCCGCCATCCGCACCGTCTCGGGCTTCAGCACGCGTCCGTGCTCGCCCACCCCGTCGTTGAGCCACATGCGGATGAACCGCATATAGTCGCCGACCGTGCTGTACAGCCCGTGGCCGCCCATATGCACCTCGGGGTTCGACGGCAGCTCGAACTCCATCGGCGCAAGCGAACCGTCGGTGCCACGCGCGTGCATCCCCGCTACCCGCGCGCGCAGTGCGTCGGTCAGCTCGAACGCGCTCTCGCGCATCCCCAGTGGCTCGAAGATGCGGGTCTGAAACACCTCGCCCAGCCGCTTGCCGGCGACCGCCTCAATCACCTGACCGCACCAGTCGATGTTGCTGCCGTACTCCCACTTGTCGCCCGGATCGAACAGCAGTGGGGTCTTCATGGCCGCCTTGGTCGCGGTGATGACGCTCGGCTGGCCCTTTTCCTGCGCCAAGCGGTTGTAGTGCTCATTGAAGAAGTCGTAGCCCAGGCCGGCGGTGTGCAGCAGCAGCATCCGCGTGGTGATGTCGCGCTTGGGCGCGCGCAGCTTCGGTTCGCCCTGCGCGTCAAAGCCCTCGATCACCTGCAGCTCGCCGATTTCTGGCACGTAATTCTTCGCCGGCGCGTCCAGATCGAGCTTGCTTTCCTCGACAAGCTGCAGCGCCGCCGTGCCGGTAATCGCCTTGGTGGTTGAGAAGATCGCGAACACGGTGTCCGTGGTCATCGCGGCGTCGCGGTCCATTCGCCGCACGCCGGCCGCGCCCTGGTAGAGGTTGCGCTCGCGGTCGGTAACCATCGCCACCACGCCGGGCACGCGCGGCTCGGTCGTCACGATGCGGTTCAGGACCGCGTCGGCCGCCACTTTGAAGTCAGTCGCCATCTGTTTCCTCCCTGTTGCGTGTCGGATGCCCGGCCCCCGCCCCTCGTCGGCGAAGGGAGCCGATCTCCGCGTTGGGACGAACGCCTGTCCGTTCTTCAGCGCATGGTAAAGCCGGGGTAGCCCGCCCGGGCGACCTCGTCACACTTCGCGCGGTACTGGCCGACGCCGCCGATATAGGACAGCAGCCGGCGTGGCTTGCCCTTCACGTTGGAGCCCATGTACCACGACACCGTCTTCGGCACGAGCGTGGCCGCAGCGGTCTCCTCGTGGTGCTGCACCCACCGGTCCTCGGCCTCCCTGGTCGGCTCGCAGACTTTCAGGTTGTGCGCGCGCATGTGTTTAATGCAGTCGCTGATCCACTCGACCTGCTGCTGCAGGCAGGTGGTCATGTTGCACAGCGCCGCGGACGGGGCGAGCGGGGTTGCGGTGGTGAACAGGTTCGGGTAGCCGTGGATCTGCAGCCCCATCGTGGTGCGGATGTCGCGGCCCCATTCCTTGGTCAACGAACGTCCGCCGCGGCCGTGGATGTCCATCCGCGTCAGCGCGCCGCTTCCCGCATCGAAGCCGGTCGCCAGGATGATAATGTCAACCTTGTGTTCAGTGCCGTCATGCAGTTGGATGCCGTCTGATGTCACGCGCTCGATCGGGTTGTCCTTGACGCTGACGACTTCGACGTTGGGCCGGTGGAATTCCTCCAGATAGCCCATCTCCAGCGGCACGCGATGCGTGCCGAAACCGTAGCTCTTGGGGATTAGGATGTCGCAGAGCCGCGGATCCTTCAGCCGTTCGCGCATCTTCGCGCGCACGAACTCCGAGATCTCCTCGCTGACATCCTCGTCGAAAAATATCTCGGCGAACGACGCCAGCCACAGCTTCAGCGAGCCGTCTGCATAGATCTCCTCCAGCACCGCTCGGCGCTGCGCGGGCGTCAGGTCCGCCCACTTGTTCTCAAAGTCGTATTCGAACCCGGTGAAGGTGCGCGGCAAGATCTCGGCAAGCTCCTTGAACCGTGCCTTATACGCCTCCTGGTCGGCCTGCGAATATTTTGGGTTCTTCATCGGCAGCACGTATTGCGGCGTGCGCACGAAAACCGTCAGGCGATCGGCCTTGTCGGCGATCGTTTGGATCACCTGGATGCCGGTGGCACCGTTGCCGACGACGGCGACGCGCTTGCCGGTGAAATCGACCGGCTCCTTCGGCCATAGGCTCGTGTAGTACAGCTTGCCCGTGAAGCTGTCCTGCCCGGGGAACAGGTCGGTCAGCGGGGCCGAGAGCATGCCGCAGCAGGTCACCAGGAACTGCGTGTCGATCGTCTGGCCGCTGTCGGTCGTCAAGATCCAGCGCTCGGTCGCCTCGTCGAAGCGAGCGCTCCTGATCCGCGTGTTGAACTGGATGTCCTTGCGCAGGTCGAGCTCGTCGGTGACGTAGTTGAGCCACCGCTCGATCTCCGGCTGTCCGGGGAACTTCTCGCTCCAGCTCCAGCCTTTGTAGAGATCTTCCGAGAACAGGTACTGGTAGATGTATCCCTCCGAGTCGAACCGCGAGCCTGGGTAGCGGTTCCAGTACCACGTCCCGCCGACGCCGGACGCGGCATCGAACGCCTTCACGTTCATGCCCTGCTTGCGCAGCATGTGGAGCTGATAGAGTCCCGCGACGCCGGCGCCGATCACGGCCGCGTCGAGCTTCAACGGCGCTTGCACCTCGCCTGTCGTCATTTCGGTGGTTGCGGCCTCAGCCATCGTTTCCCCTCCCGTTGGATGATCTTGTTTCAGACGCGCCAAGCGGTATTCTAGGCGGCAGTCTCCAGCGATCTCAGACGGCTCGGTTGCGCTAACCTCGGGCGAGGCGGTCTTGGATGGTCCTACGCCCGTCCGGAGCCGTCGGATTCCGCACTCGAACGCCGCCGATTTCCGACCGAATCATCTTGGTATGCATACGTGGACATTGCAAATACGGCATCGGTTACCGCGACTGCTCCGACACGCGGTCCTGATCGAAGCCGCCTGGACCTATCGTTACCGCCGGGTCAGCGAAAACCTCAGAGCCCGGGTTGAAGGATTGCCAAAGGCAGTGCGCGACATCGCCTGGAAGGGCGCAGGTCGGGAGTGCCCAAAAACCGGGGGACGGGGACGGAGGCGATATGACCGGTCGGATTGTCGCCGGCTGGGGGATCGTGGATGGCTTGGGTGGGCCGCCCGAGCGCGCCTCCGTGCGGGCCGCGGAGGTGGTCGCGCACTACCTGCACGGCCATCGGCGCGAGGCCGCGGAGCGCGGGGCCGCCGCCGCGGACTACCGCCCGCCCACGCTGGCGCGGGTGGCGCGCCACCTGGCCGAGGACGCCGGGCTGCGGCCACCCAGCGGCGGCGCGTGGGCGCCGGGCTCAGTCAAGGCGCTGATCGAGCGGGCCGAAGGACTGGCCCTGATCTGGTCGCGGCAGATCAGGGGGTGGAGGTGACCTAACCCTGGACGCGACTCTGCTCTCAGCCGGGTTCTGTCAGCAGGGGCATCCCAGAGGTTTTGGTGCACACCCATGCCAGCTCACCAAGGCCGAGGCAGGCGCCCTCGGCCCGTGCTACGCGAACGCGCTGTGATAGGCGTTGAGCGCAGGCGCCCCACCGAGGTGGACGTAGAGCACGCGCGCGCCCGGCGCGACCTCGCCGGCCCGCGCCAGGGCGATCAGCCCAGCCATGCTCTTCCCCTCGTACACCGGGTCGGTCAGCACGCCCTCCAGCCGCGCCGCCGTGTGAATGGCGGCGATTGTCGGTTTGTCGGGCAGGCCGTAGTCGGGGCCGCAGAAGCGCGGGTCGATCACGACGTCCTCGTCTCGAATGTCCGAGCTCAGTCCGACCAAGTCAGCGGTCGCGCGCGATCTTGGTCACGGCGGCGCGGGTCATCTCCGCGTTCGCGGCGGTGTCAATGCCGATCAGCCGCCGCGGCCGGTGCTGGGCGCGGAAGCCCACCACCATGCCCGCCTGGGTCGAGCCGGTGCAGGTCGCGGTCACGACGGTGTCGAAGAAGACGCCCAGCTCCGCCTCCTGGCGGGCCAGCTCGTCGGCGAAGTGGGCGTAGCCGAGACGGCCCAGCGGGTGGTCAGAGGCGCCGGCCGGGATGGCGTAGGGCCCCCTGCCGCCCTCGCGCCTGACCTGCTCCAACGCGCGTTCCCAGGTCGCCTTGACCGCGGTGGAGTAGCCCACGCCTTCCAGGATCGTCTCCGCGCCTATGAGGCGCGAGAGCAGGATGTTGCCCACCCGGCCGTAGGCGGGGTCGTCCCACTTGGTCCATTCCTCCTGCACGAGGCGGCACTTGAGGCCGAGCACGGCGGCGACGGCGGCGACCTGGCGGGCGTGGTTGCTCTGGATGTTGCCGATGCTGACCAGGGTGTCGCAGCCCTGGGCGAGCGCGTCGGCGGCGAGCCACTCCAGCTTGCGGATCTTGTTGCCGCCGAAGGCGAGGCCGGAGGAGACGTCGTCGCGCTTGGCCCAGACCTCGACGCCCAGCTCGCGCGACAGGCGCTCGAGTTTGTGGATTGGGGAGGGGAAGAAGGCGAGCGGGACGCGGGCGAACCGCTCCTCCAGGTTCAACGGCATGGGACGGCGCTCGTACGGTCGGATGATTCCAGGAACGATAGCTGTGGCCGCTGCCCTCTTGCCTCGGGTCCAGGTGAAGCTGTGGTGCGCGGCGGGCCAGGTCGGCGGCCTCGGCGCGGGCGCCCTCCGGCAGAACGAGCGAGGCGAGCAGGCCGGTCTCGAGGATGGCGGGGCCGTCCGACCCGGCGGGCCTTGAATCAGGGCGATCCGGTGCCCAACTCATCGATGGGGTGTGGGGCCGGCCAGCGCGCCGGTGACGGCGTCCGGCTCGCGGGCGATCACCCGCGCAGCAGGGTGCGGGCGGGCCCGGTCGGGGTGCGCCGGCGGCTCTCGGTACTGGCGGATGGCATCGACCGTGAAGCCGAAGCGGGCGGCGAACGCCTCCTGCGAGAGGCCGAGCCGGGCGCGCAGCGCGCGCACGTCCTCCCTGTTGGCCGGGCGCAGGCTGATGATCCAGCGCAGCGGGTCTTCCGCTGTGCCGCGCCAGGTGTAGACGCAGACCAGCACCCGGCCGGCGACCGCGCCGTAGGCGATGATCCGCCGCTCGCCAGAAGGCGTCCGGGTATACGACACGAGCCCAGGCCGAGACCGCCATCAGCCGGTGGAAACGGGTGATCGGCAACGGGCTGCGCGCGCATACGGATGAGCGTCGGGCGACTGAGGTGGATGTTGCCGTCCAGGCGCTCAACCGCATGCTGGAGCTGGGGCGCCCGAACTATGTCCGGGTCGTCTGAAACCAGACTGGGTTGGGGTTATTGCGCCCGCTTCTCCGATCCATGCACCACGGCCGGCTGCGGCTACTAGGACTCCACCAGCAAGCGCCCCTTTTGGGGAAGCAGAACGGCTGCTTCAGAGTACAGGGAGTGGGTAGCAGCCGTTCGCGCTCTCGACCCTGCAATGTTGAACCTCGGTAACCGGCTTTATGACCGAATCTCGGAGACCGCCCTTTCGGGATCGGCGTTTCGCGGGAGCCGTCCGGTTCAATATTCGTCGTGCAGCCGCACCCAGCTCATGGTGCCGTCACTCTCGTTGCGGCCTCTGGGGACGAGATCGAGCCAGTTGAGCGCGCCGATCAGCAGCTCGGCGCCGCGGTGATAGGTCGAGTAGCTGTGGAAAATGGCGTCACCGTCATCCTTCACGAAGATGCTCGTGCCGAACATGTCCTGGCTGTTCCGGATCACGGTGCCGTAATTGTAGATCGCACGGCCGGCGGCGATGTCCTCGGGCGTGAACGACACGCCGAAATCGAAGTTGAAGTCGCTGCCGTGCGAGGAGACCCAGGGGAATGTCCAGCCCATGCGATCCTTGACCTCCTCGATGCACCGAAGCGGCACGCGCGAGACCGCGGCGAACGACAGGTCGGCATGCTCGAAATGCCGCCGCGCCGCGTCAACATGATCGGCGATGAACGAGCAGCCGCGGCACAGATGGTCCGAGCCCGGCGTCAGCATGAAATGATAGATGGCGAGCTGGCTGCGGCCGCGGAACAGGTCGCCGAGCGTGCATTCGCCCCCGGGCCCTTCGAAGACATAGGGCTTCTCGATCTTGACCCAGGGCAGCTGCCGGCGCTCGGCGCGCAGCGCGTCGAGTTGGTGGGTCATGGCCCGCTCCTTGGCGAGAAGCGCCTTGCGGGCGCCAAGCCACTCTTCGTGCGAAACGATTGCATGGTTCATGGTCAGGTCTCCTTTGGTTATCGGTCAGGTGCGCGCCCACGGGCGGCCGGAGGCGAGCTTCAGCCAGGGCGACAGGTGGAAGAGGCTCATCAGCAGGTACATCGCGGTCATGCCCTCGATCGGCACGATGCTCGAACCCGAGGAGCAGAGCGCGATCGGGGCGCATCGTTGGCCGCGATCCACGCCATGAGCGCGAAGGTCGGCGAAGCCGCGCCGCGCGCCTGCCAGGCCCTTGCGCTTCCTTTGCTTGCTGCTGAGCACGTTGTCATTTCCCGGCTTCCAATCGATTGTCGCCGTTCCCGGCCATTGCAGGATTAAGCGGGAATGTAATGCGAGGCGGAAGCCGGGTGAGAGTGACAAGTGTGACGGGATTTCGGTGGACCCGCTGATCACGGCTGCGGCCCGCGCGCTTGCGGCGGGCGATCCGGTGGCGACGCTGAAGCGGATCGCGCTGCGCGCGACAATCCACCAGCGCTCGCGCTGCGCGGCATCGCGATGACGCAACTCGGCCACCTTACGCGCGTGAAGGAATTGCTGCGGAGCGGACGCTCGGCGCCGCGGGGGCGGCGCTCGAAGCGCATCGCCGTCGGTCACACAGTCAGAGCCTCCCGATTACGTGGATGTGGCGCGCGTCACATACGCCGGTGACGGACGAAGATACTCTTCGGTTCTTGTGGGCCACTGAACTCGCCCGGCCAGATCCGGCCGGGCCTTTTTCGCTCCATCAGTCCAAGAGGGTGAATCAGCCCCTAACCGGTTTGGTGCTGATTCGTAACATAGACTCTCACGGACAATTGGTTGTTGCATTCGCACTTACTCGGCTGCTCGGCTTTCAGCTCTTGCCGCGGCTCAAGGCGATTCACTCACAACATCTCTACAGGCCCGATGTCGGCCAGCCCGTTGCTCACCAGCACAGCAAGCTTCCGGGCAGTTGGAGCCAAGCCATCCGGATCGCTACACCGGAGCCGATTGGGCAGCAGGGGGCTTCATGTGGCACGACGGCCAGCAGCAGGCGAGCGGCAGACAGACATGTTCGGCGCCCTCCTTCCCGCACCGACCGAACCCGAGCCACAGCTCTCGCCTACCCAGCAACCCAAGGGCAAGCAGGGCAAGAATCGCACGCCACCCACTCAGCACAATCAGAATACCCCCGCAGAGGCCGACATCGATGCGCTCGCCGCCCGCCTGTCCCCAGCCGAGCTGGACCAGCTCGCCGCCGCCCTACCCGACGAGAGCTTGGCCCGCCTCGTGCTCGCCACCATCCGCCAGCTCCGGCGCCGGCTCGCGATCACCCCGAGGAAGGCCCCGAGCTTGCGCCTCTCCGGCAGCTTCGTCCGCCGATAGCCCGGTGGCACCGAGAACGTGCAGATCTTGTCCACCGTCTCCCGCGCCAGCCCGAACACCCGAGCCGCCTCGCGCTTGCTGTGCCCTTCAACGAACACGAACTGCCGAACCGACGCATAAACCTCCACCGCGAACATCCCCCAGGTGCTGCCCCCTCCCGTGAGGGACCAGCACCTACCACCGGCCGGATTTTACTCCGCCAGCAGCGGCACCACGTGGCCGGTTATTGCTCCGCCGCGTACATCCCGCGATGTCGCAACCGGAGCTGGCCATCCTCGACGCCCGCCCTGGTCAGGGGGCGCCAGTTGCTGAAGACCGGGACCAAACCTTGACGTCGCGGCCATTGCGCGCAGGACTCGGGCATCGCCATCCGAGTTCTGCCCCATGACCGTGTATGCGCCCTCCCTCGCACCGATCCGCGCCGATGCGGTTGAGGAGATTCCCATTCTCGACCTGGATCACTACCGCGCTCGGCTCCCCGGTGCGTGCGAAGAGCTGGCGGCGGCGCTGCGCCAGGCGCTTGAGAATGTCGGGTTCTATTTTATCGTCAACCACGGGGTGCCGGCCTCGCTGATTGCCGAGACATTCGCGGCGGCGCGCCGCTTCCATGACCAGCCGATCGAGAAGAAGCTGGCGCTGCGGATGAACGAGCACAATGTCGGCTACCTGCCGTTCAGGACTTCGGTCACGCGGCACTCGCAGCTCAACGCCAACAACAAGCCCAATCTGGTCGAAGCGTTCTTCGTCAAACGCGACCTGCCGCCCGACCATCCCGATCTCCTCGCGGCCAAGCCGTTCCGAGGGCCCAATCAGTGGCCCTCGGGCCTGCCCGGCTTCCGCGAGACGGTGATCGCTTATTGCGCCGCGATGGAGGAACTCGGAAAGCTGCTCCTGCCGCTCTATGGGATTGCTCTCGACCTGCCGCCGGACTGGTTCGGCACCGCCTTCGCGGAGCCGATGTGCACGCTTCGCATGTCGCATTATCCGCGCCAGGACGTGGTGGAGGAGAACGAGTTCGGCCTCGCGCCTCATTCCGACACCAGCTTCATGACCTTGCTGGCGCAGAACCAGGTTCCCGGCTTGTCGATCCGCCTACCCAACGGCCGTTGGCTGGATGCGCCGGCGCTACCCGGCAGCTTCCTCGTCAATGGCGGGGACCTGCTGCGTCGCTGGACGAACGAGCGGGTCCTGGCGACGCCGCACCGCGTCGTCAACCGCTCGGGGCAGGAGCGCTACGCGATCCCGTTCTTCATGGACTGCAGCTACGACCACGTCATGGAGTGTCTGCCGACCTGTCAAGGGCCGGGCAATCCCCCGCGCTATGGGCCGATTACGTATCCGGACTACATGACCTGGTTCCGCAATATGAACTACTCGGGCGCTGTGCAGGGCAAGGACGGGGTGCGACTCGCCTGACGCGCCGCGTCCCGGAGGGGAAATCATGGCAATGGATGCAGCGCCGGTCGGCGATCTCGATCAGCTTCCCATCATAGACTTCGCCGACGTGAACAGCACGACCCTGGCCCGGCAACTCGATGCCGCATTCACCGGGATCGGGTTCTGCTATTTCCGCGACATCGGCGTCGACAAGACACTGCGAGACGCCGTGTTTGCCGCCTCGCGTTCCTTCCACGCGCTGCCGCACGCGACGAAGCGGGCGATTGCGGTGAATCGCTTCCACCGCGGCTACATGGCGCCCAGGACATCGCTGATAGAGACTTCTACAGTGGCGCGGGTGACCCGCCCGAACGACAGCGAGTCGTTCATGCTGATGCACGAGGTGCCGGCGGATGATCCGCGTTTCGGACGGCCGCTTGAGGGCCCGAATCAATGGCCCGATCTGGCCGGGTTCCGGGAGGCGGTGGAGGCGTATGAGCGGGCGATGCGGGGCTTCTGCCTGCGCCTGCTCGGCCCCCTGGCGCTCGCCCTCGGCCTGAAGCCGGACTGGTTCAATTCCTCCTTCGAGCAGCCCACGACGTTCCTGCGGCTGCTGCATTACCCGCCGCAGGCGCCCGACGCGCCGGAGGATGCGTTCGGCTCGGCGCCGCATACCGACTACGGCTTCCTCACTATCCTTGCCCAGGACGATGCCGGCGGGCTGGAGGTGCGCCGCCGCGACGGCACATGGCTGAAGGCGCATCCGGTCCCCAACACATGGGTGGTGAACGTCGCCGACATGCTCGCCCGCTGGACCAATGGGCGATGGCAGTCCACACCGCATCGGGTGAAAAACCTGTCCGGCGGGGACCGCTACTCCTGTCCGTATTTCTTTGACATGTCGATGGACAGCGTTGTCTCCGTGCTGCCGAGCTGCTGCGGCCCGGAGAACCCGCCGAAATTCCCGCCGGTCCGCTACGGTGACTACCTGATAGAGCGGCTGGATCGGAACTACGCCTATCGCAAGCAGCGTTCGACATGAGACCCTTCCCGGCGGCCGCGGAACCCGCGACCGGGACGCTGCTCGACGTCGCCGGCCTGGCTTACGCCTATGGCGGCGCGCTGGCGGTCCGCAACGTCTCGCTCACAGTGGGTCGGGGGGAAATCGTCGCGCTGCTGGGCGCGAACGGGGCCGGCAAATCCACTACGGTGAAGATGATCGCGGGGGTGCTGCGGCCGCAGCGCGGCTCCATCGTTCTTGGCGGTGAGCCGCTCGCCGGAGCGCCCAGCCATGTCGTCGTCCGTCGCGGCATCACGCTGGTGCCCGAGGGGCGTCTGGTGTTCCCGCAGATGACGGTGTCGGAGAACCTGCAGCTTGGGGCGCATGTGAAGGCCAGGAGCCGGGTTCCCGCGCTGGTCGAGCAGGCATTTACTCTGTTCCCGCGTCTGGCCGACCGCCGGAAGCAGCTCGCCGGTTCGATGAGCGGCGGGGAGCAGCAGATGCTGGCCATCGCCCGCGGCCTTATGGCCGAGCCCCGACTCATCATTCTCGATGAGCCGTCGCTCGGTCTCATGCCGAAGGTCACGCAGGAGCTTTTCCGATTGATCGAATCGTTGAACCTGGGCGGCATCGGCGTGCTGTTGGTGGAGCAGAATCTGCACCAGTCGCTCCATATCGCCCATCGCGGTTACGTGCTGGAGAAGGGCGAAGTGGCGCTGGCCGGGACCGGGCAGGAATTGCTGGCCAACAGCTTCGTCCAGCGCGCGTTCCTCGGCCGCTGAGCGATCAGACGTCCTCGACTGTCGCCGCGCCGAGATAGGCGGAGATGACGCGCGGGTCGGCCGCCATCTCTTCCGGCGTTCCTTCAGCGATCATGCGACCAGCGTCAAGCACGAGCACGCGGTCGGACACCTCCATCACCGAAGGCATGTCGTGCTCGACCAGCAGCACCGTGACCCCGCTCGCCCGGATCTGGCGCAGCACCTCGATCATTGCCGCGGTTTCGGTGGGATTCAGCCCCGCGCAAGGCTCGTCCGCCAGGAGCAGATCGGCGCGGGTGGCGATCGCACGAGCCACTTCCAAATGCCGCAACTGCCCGACAGTCAGCACGCTTGCCATCAGGCCCGCGAGATGGGCTATGCCTGCGAGGTGCAGCGCGCGGTCGGCGGTCGCGGCAACATCGCGTGCCCCGCGCTTGCCGAACAGCGCGCCGATCCGCACATTGTCAAACACGCTGAGATCGCGGAACGGACGGGCGATCTGGAAGGCGCGAGCGATCCCACGCTCGGCGATGCGGTTCGTGCTCATCCCGGTGATGCGGTCCCCGAAGAAGCGGATCTCGCCTGTCGTGGGTGCAAGATATCCGGTGACCAGATTGAACAGCGTCGATTTGCCCGCCCCATTGGGGCCGATGATGCTGGTGATCGAACCGGGCCGGATCGCAAAGGAGACGTCGTGGATCGCAACCAGCCCACGGAACCTCTTGGACAGGCGTTCTACCTCCAGGATGGGCGCGTGGCTCATCTCGCCGAAACCACCGCCGGCCTACGACGCTGACCGATGTTCCTGACCAGGCCCAGGATGCCGCCCGGCGCGGCCAGGACCAGCACCACCAGCAGCAAGCCCGTGGCGAACAGGTGGAAGTCGAGCAGGTTGCCCAGCACGACCTGGGTGATGAACACGAGCAGGAAGGCCCCGATCACCGGGCCCATGAGGGTTCCGATCCCACCGAGCAGGGAGAAGACGATCAGGTTGAGATTCGTGTCGTCGCGGTAGACGGAATCGGTGGTGATATAGCCGAGCGCGTGTGCGTAGATCACGCCGAGCAAGCCGGTCAGCACCGCGCTGATCACGAAAGCAGCCCGCTTGTATCGTTCTGTTGGGACGCCGAGCATCCGCGCCGTGTCCTCGTCCTCGCGGATGCTGAGCAGGCCCGCGCCGAACCGACTGCGCCGGATCCACCAGGCGATGAGCAGCACGATCGTGCCGGCAATAAGGTAAAGCTCGTAAAAGAAGTCCGCAGGGTCCCAGGCTTGCGGTGCGACGTCGGCAAAGGTCAGTCCAAGCGAGCCTTGAAGCGCGTCAACATTGTTGTTCAGCTCGGCACAGACATGCGATACGCCAAGCATGGCGATTGCGAAAAACGTGCCGCGCAGGCGCAGGATCGGGTAGGCGAGAGCAGCCGAGAGCACGGCACACGCACCGCCGCCGACGGCAAGCCCGAACAGCAAACGCAGCGGCAAGGAGATAGCAGGATAGCGGGTTTCGGCCAACCCGGCGGAGAAGGCGCCGACGCCGATGAATGCCGCGTGGCCGAAGCTGGCATAGCCCGCGAAGCCGCCCAGAATGCCCCAGGCGAGCGCAAGCGCGGCCGAATAGAGCATCAACTGTCCAACACGGACATAGAAGGGCGGCATCACTGTCGGCGCGGCGGCGAGTAACGCGAGGCAGGCGAGGCCGATCAGCAGCGCGGCCCGTCGGGGGAAGGCGGGGCGGCTCATCGCGATGGGCTGAAGGCATTCCCGAGCAAGCCGTTCGGGCGGATCAGCAGCATGACCACCAGGATCATGAACATGGTCACGTTCGGGAAGGCAGGACCGATATATTGGGCGGTGAGCGTGTTGACGATGCCCAGTAGCAGGCCGCCGATCAGGGCACCCGCCGGGCTGCCGACGCCACCAAGCACCACGACCACGAAGGCGTTCAACGTCCACACCGCCTCGTCGGCCGGTGCGAAGGGCAGGATAATCCCGATCACGATCCCCGCCGCTCCGGCGAACGCCGCTGAGACTGCGAAGGTGAGCGCGAAGACATGGCGCACGTTTACTCCGCAGAGCCGGGCGGCAAGTGTCTGCTGGGCGGTTGCGCGGATAATGCGCCCGAGTGGCGACCATTGCAGGAAGGCCGCGAGGCAGGACAGCATGACCAGGCTGGTCAGCAGCGCGCTTACCCGGACGGCATCGAAGGCCAATCCGCCTACATGGAAGGAGGTGAAGGCATAGCTCGGCGTGATGTTCCTGACATCCGGGGAAAACACCCAGATCAGCGCGTTTTGCAGCATCAGCGCGATTCCAAAGGTCAGCAGCATGGAGCCGAGATGGGACCGGTCCACTGCGTACTGGATCAGGAATCGCTGGTATACGTACCCGGCTGCGAACAGCACCACCATCACCGCCGGCATGGTGAGCAGCGGATCAAGGTGCAGCGCGCGGGAGAGGATCAGTGCCAGATAGGCGCCGATCAAGACCAGCATGCCGTGGCTCAGGTTGATGACATGCAGCACACCGAAGATCAGCGAGAATCCCACCGCGGACAGCGCGTAGATGCCGCCCAGCACCAGCCCATCCACGAGGGTCTGGGCAACAAGGTGCATCCCTCCCCCTCCGTCCCGCTCAGGCCTTCTGGTCCCAGCCCGGTGCGGGATAGATCGGGTTCGCTGAGCGCGCCTCCACCGGATAGACGATCTCCACGTTCCCCTTCTGCACTTGCCCGACCATGGCGCCCATAATGATCGGATCCCCGTCACCTTGAGGCGTAAACTTGATCCGACTATAAAATGTTTCGTAGTCCGCCGCAGCGAGCGCGTCGCGCACGGCCCCAGGATGCACGCCCTTTGCCGTCTGCATCGCAAGAATGTAGGTCAGAATGCAGGCGGCGGCGCCGGCGGTGTGATAGGCGATCGGGCGCGTGAACTTGCTCCGGTAATAGGCGGCAAATTTCGGCGCATCGCCGAAAAACTTGTCTTTGTAGGGAACGTGTTCGTCCCAGTAGATGGAGGTGAACAGGTCCTCGGCATATTTGCCCAGCGCCTGCCGGAACGAGGCAAGCTGCGGCCCAAGTCCCTGGAACAGCAGCTTCACATTCGTACCACCGGCGATCATTTGCCGCGCGACCAGCATCGAATCCTGGTCGTGCATCACGCAAATGAGCATGTCGGGCGTTCTGGCGCGCACCGAACCGAGCACGCTCGAGACATCGGACACCTTCTCGGGCAGCTCGTAGCTGTCCAGCAGTTTGAATCCCGCGGCGTTGCACGATTTCCGCACGCCCTCGGCGGCGGTTTTCGAGAACGCGTCGTTGGTGGAGATCACCGAATAGGTCTGCGGCGCCGGCTGCAGCATCTTGAACAGCGCGGCGGCCGTGTCGAACTGCCGTGTCGCGCGCGGATACATGCCGAAACTGTATTTGAAACCCCGGGTGAAGATCGCGTCGGAGCCGCCGCCGGTCTGCACCATCGGCTTGCGGGCCCGCTCAACGATAGCGGCAGTCGGAAGCACGATGTTGCTGCCGAATGAGCCAAGGAAGAAATCGATGCCTTGGTCGATCTGACGCTGGATCAGCGTTGTCGCTCGCGCCGGATCGCTGGCATCGTCGAACAGCTTCAGGTCGATGCGATACGTCTCGCCCGCGATCTCCACCCCGCCAAGCACGTCGTTCAGATAACTCGCCGCGGTCAGATACCCGTTGTTGACGTTCAGGCCGGTTTCAGCCGCAGCGCCGCTCAAAGGGACCGACCCGCCGAAGACGAGGGTCTTCGGCGCGGCCCCACGAACCGGCGTGGCTGTCGGAGCCGAAAGGGCGATTGCCCCCATCCCCAGCACCAAGTCGCGACGTCGCATCACCGCCCCATCCTCATTGGTATTCTTGCCCGTGACCGGCGCAGGCTCAGCTCAGGCATAGGAGTGGGCACGATGCTATCCTCGCTGGCAGACAGCGTCCATGTCGGACAGCGGGCGCGGTGAATTCAAGTCGGGTATGCTGGATCGCCAGCCTGATCCATGCATGCTCGTGCCGACGGTGGCCGAACTGAGGAGAGAACGATGGCGGCGTTACGGAGCGCGTACGACCCGGGCAGCTTTGCGCCGATGCGGTTCCATACGGTGCTCCCCGCGTTTCACGCGTTGGAGGACACGCCCCGCGCCTATCTAGAGCGTTGCCTGGAGGCAATCGCCGCCCGCGAACCCGGTATGCGCGCCTGGGTGGTGCTGAACGAGTTCGGCGCGCGGGAACAGGCGGACAACAGCAGCGCGCGGTGGCGGAGCGGGAAGCCGCTTTCCCCCATCGATGGCATGCCGATCGGCATCAAGGACTTGCTGGAAACGCGCGATATGCCGACGCAGATGGGCTGCGCCGCCTATGCCGGTAATTTCCCGCGCCGGGACAACGCGGCGGTCTGGGCCTTGCGTGAGGCGGGCGCCGTCATCCTGGGCAAGACGGTCACGGCCGAACTCGGCGGGTCGCATCCCGGCCCCACGACCAACCCGTTTGACCCGGCGCGTACGCCGGGCGGCTCGTCATCGGGCTCCGCCGCCGCAGTCGGGGCATCCATGGTTCCGGCGGCGATCGGCACGCAGGTCGGCGGGTCGATCATCCGCCCTGCCAGTTACTGCGGCAACTGGGCGCTGAAGCCGTCGCAAGGCGCCATTAACCGCGGCGAGCGTCAGGCGACCAGCATGAGCACGCATGGAGTGCATGCCGGGTGCGTTGAGGACATGTGGCTGGTTGCGATCGCGATCGCCACGCGCACTGGCGGCGACCCGGACCGCCTGCCCCTGTCCGGCCCGGCCGTCCCGCTGCCGGCGCACCGCCCATTCTCGGTGGCTGTGATGCAGACGGAAGGCTGGGACGGGCTCGACGATGCGACACGCAGCGCCTTCGAGCAGGTCGTGGAGCGTGTGGCGGCGGCCGGCGTCACCGTGCTGCGCCGGGCCACCGACCCGGCCATTGAGCGCTTCGAGCAGGCGATCATGGGGACGATGGCGATGACGAACACGATCACCGCGTGGGAGAACCATTGGGCGATGCGCAACCTTGTGGCGCAGCATCCCGACGGCGTCAGCGCCCGCAGCAAGAACGTGGTCGCGGTCGCCGAGAGGTTGGGTATGGAGGGCTACATGGACCTGCTCCGGCGCCGGGCGCTGGTGCGCGGGGAGCATGCGGCGCTGGCGACGGCCGTAGATGCTCTCATCGCACCGGCCTCGTCGGGCCCGGCGCCGCTCTGGCCCGGCGATGTGCCTGGAGAGCCCTTGGCGGCGTGGCCGACCGGAAGTCCGGTGTTCAACACGCCCAGTTCGCTGCTGGGCGCCCCCGCGGTCACCGTGCCGATGATGGCGGTGGGCGGGTTGCCGGTGGGGGTTCAGGTTATGGGACAGCCGGGAACGGACGCGCGGGTGAGCGCGATCGCCCGCTGGCTGGGTGACACTGTCCCGCCGGTCGTGGCATAGCGGCTGGCGATCTGACTGCCGCATCCGGCCAAATCGTAGCGGGCCAAGGCCGTTGATGTCGGTCCTGCGTGTCGCCGGACGGTCAGCTCAAGCTGTCGTCGTGATCCTGCCAGATGCTCGGCTCCAGCTTCAGCGCCACGGCGGCCGGGTAGGTGTCCAGCCAGTGCCGCGCACACTCCCCCGCAGTGGCGTTCCACAGCCCCGGGAGCGTCGCGGCGTGCGCCAGGAACGCATCCAGGCGCTGCTGCCGATGCGCCCAGGCGATCGCGTGCGGGTGCAGCGTCGCATTGAAGGCGCGCCCACGCCGGTACTGGGCCGCCAGTTCCGCGCGCCAGTTGCGGTCCAGCGCGTCCGCGTGCTCCAGCCCCGTGCCTTTGGCGGGGAACAGCAGGAAGAACTGGTCGTCGAAATGATAGTAGTATGGCATGGCAAGGGTCGCGCGCGGGCCGTCCGGGTCTGCCACCCAGTAATGGGGCACGTCGTCCGCCGGGCTGTTGCCCAAATAGGCGTAGCCTTCGCCGAGCAACAGCGTCACCGTGTTGGGGCTGATCGCTCCTACCGCGAACTTGTCACCGGGCCGCGGCAGCGTGTACCAGCCTGACGGCCGCTCCCCTGCCGCCTCGGCGATCGCGGAGGTGGTGCGGCGCAGGCGGTCATGCTCCTCCGCCCGGTCGAGGGTGCTGACGTCCTCGTGCAGCAGCCCATGCGCGGCGATCTCGTGGCCTTCGTCGCGAAGGGAGCGGATCGTCGCCGGGTAAAGCGCCGCGATCACGCCGGGCACCGCGAAGGTCGCACGCACATGATGCCGGGCCAGCACCGTCCGCAGCGCGTCGAGCCCGCCATGCAGGCCGTAATAGCTTTCGGGCGTTTCGAGATCCTGCGCCGTGATGCCGCCGGGCCCGCACGCCGGACTGAGGTCCACGGTCATGCTGAAGCAGCACGCGGCGCCATTGGGCCAGCGCACGTCAGCATCCGAGATGCCGCGCTCATCGGAAATCGTGTAGCGGTCCTTCCAAGGCATGGCCTCAGCGCTCCTCGCTCAGGCAATGCCGCGCCACGTCCTCGCATGTGGCAAACCATACGCCGGGAAGCGCCTTCATGCGCGTGATCAGCTGGTCCAGCATGGCGATGCGCATCGAGCGTCCGGACACGAACGGGTGCAGGCAGATGTTGAGATAGCCGCCCTGCTGGTATTGCCGCCAGAACGCGTCCCACCACAGCTCCAGCACGCGGTCCGGGTCGGCCAGGCGCTGCGACGCGTTCTCGGTGTTCAACCAGGCGAAGCTGAAGAACATCGCGTCATCGATAGCGAAGTGGAACGGCAGGTTCAGCAGCCGCGCGCCTCCCGGCGTTCGGACGAAATAAGGCCGGTGATCGGCCGCCTCGTGCGAGTTGTAGATGAAACCCATCTCCTGCAGCAGCTCGGGCGTGTGCCAACTGCGGGTGCCGACGGGCCGGCGCCCTGTCAGTCGCTCCAGCGCGGCCGTAGCTCGGGTGAGATGTACCCGCTCGATCTCGCGCTCTGCGGGAACGCGGTGCTCCCACATGTGGTCGGCCACTTCGTGGCCGCTGCGTGCAGCGGCTTTCACCGCGTTCGGGTAAAGCTCGCAGATGCGGCCCGGCGTGAAGATCGTCGCCTTCACGCCGTGTCCGTCAAACAACTCGATCAGCCGCCAGATGCCGACGCGACCGCCGAACTCGCCCTTCGCGAGCTGCATCGGCGGCTCGTTGAGCAAACGGCGCAACAACATGGCGTCGAAATCAGCGGTGAAGTTGACCGCGATCCGGGCGTCACCGGGCCAATTAAGGCTGGCAAGCACCTCATGCCGGCGCTCTTGGGCGCGCACGACTTCGCGCAGGGTTTCAAAGGCATCGGATTGCAAGTCGGCCATAGCGGCATCATACGGATGACGGCGGCGGGCACAACGGTCATGGCCTCTCGGTAGCGGCCGGTGTCGGCTTACGTGGCCTCGCCGGCGTTGACGTCCGATGCTGGCGTAACTGGCTCTGGGGCGGTCCGCCGCTCGGGCTGTTCGGGAGACAAGCCGCCGGCGCCGCGGCGCGCAGCTTCGGCGATGCAGTCCAGCATTGGCCCTGATGCGCGGCATTTGGCGGTGGTCCCGATGCACCGCCATCTAGATCTCGGCGCCGGGCGGCGGGGAGGGCGTGTCCAGCCGTTGCAGCGCCGCCTCGCGATCGGCGCGAAAGCACGGCAGCAGGGCCAGCCCGCCCCCCTGCAAAGTCGCCCAAAGCTGGGTTTCGCAGCTGTCGGTCCGAAGCATGATCTCACTGACCGTGTGGGAATGCCGATCAGGCGGCGACGCGCCGGAGCATGATGCGCGACATCGCGGCGTGGGTCATGGCCTCGCCCGTTTCCGGCGGCCGCTCGTAGTCGCGGGCGAGGCGGCGCGATCGCGACAGCCACGCGAATGTCCGCTCCTCTACCCGCCTGCGCGGGATGACCTGGCTGAAGTGGTCCCCGGTTTTCGGACAGGTAGAACGGAAGCGGAGGTTGAGAAGCTGCACGCCAAATCGCCGCCTTTGCCGGGCGGAGTCGCATCTGGGCCCCCGCGTGCTGTTCGGGGTGACGATCTCCAGCGCGCTCTGCATGTCGACTTTGGTCATCACCGGCCATCCTGCAAAGTTCAGCAGAATGTCACCCGGGAGCAGGCCCACCGACGAGGCTGCGCCGCCTCGCTTCACTGAAGATGACCAACCCGCAGAGCGGCGCCAATTTCAACTTTCCTGGGAGGCCGTCCGTCACCTCTGCAACCTGATGCCCAGCTCGCAGTATGACCCCGGATTGCGGTCTTCCGGTCCCGTTGGAACACGCTGACCCACTGCCGAAGGTGCTCCCGAGGCGGCGTCACACCGAACTGATCTGGGAGGGCGACTGACGGGGCAGGCCGGCGCCGCGGGTCACGATCATGACGAAGCGCTGGGGAACAACTTGCTCGGAAGTGAGCCGCCGATGGGGTGATCCGGGCTTGAGAGCGTGACCTTGTCGCCGGGATCCCTTCCGCCGGCGGTCGCGAAACGGGCACGGGCAGCGACATGAATGACCACCGGATCACCCATGCCCGATATAATCCATCCGCCCGCCATCCACGGTCAGAACCTGCGCGGTCACGAAGCCCGACGCCGGGCTCGCGAGGAAGGCGACCGCGTTGGCGATGTCCTCCGGGGCGCCGACGCGGCCGACCATCGCGCGCTCGCCCAGCATCCGGACGCGCGCGGCAAACGCCTCCTCGGTCAGGCCGGCGCGGGTCATGTCGGTGACGATCCAGCCCGGCGCGACGGCGTTCACCGTGATGCCGGAGCGGCCCAGCTCCATGGCGAAGCGGCGGGTCAGGATCAGCACCTCGGCCTTGCTTGCGGCATAGAAGGTGGTGCCGGGCAGGCCGGTGCCGATGGCCGCATTGGAGGCGATGTTGACGATCCGGCCATAGCCGCGGGATTTCATGCCGGGGGCGACGGCGCGCACGGTGTGGATGACGCCGTCCGCATTCACCGCGCGCATGCGGGCCATCTGCCCAGCGTCGAATGTGTCGAGCGAGCCGGCACCGCCCGAGCCCACGCCGGCGTTGTTCACCAGGATGGTGATGGGTCCGAGCTCGGACTCGGCGCGGGCGACCATGTGGCTGACCGCATCGACGTCCGCGACATCGGCCTGGGCCGCGCTGGCATGGCCGCCGGCCGTGGTGATTTCCGCGGCGACCGCATTGGCCGCGTCCGAATGGGCCGCATAGTTGACGCAGACTGCGGCGCCCGTGCTCGCCAGGCGCAGGGCAATGGCGCGGCCGATGCCGCGGCCGCCACCCGTCACGATGGCGACCTGTTCGGATTGGGGCATGCGAGGTCTCCTGCTCATGCGAGGTCTCCTGCTAGAGTGAGCGCAGGATACGCCTGAGGTTGGGCCCGGGGGAGGTCGTCCCTCACTCCCCTCGTCTCGGGGAAGTTCCTGGCTGCGTTCCGCGGTCAGGTTCAGGCGGGAAGGGGGCAACCCCGAGCCGCTGGAGGATGATGGCGTGGATCGGATTAGCTGCAATAACAACAGGACTCGGAATGTCCGATCCGCCCAGCGTTCCATGGATCGAAGGGTCGGTTGTAGGTGGTTGGGAAGCCCGGCGCGCGGGCGATTGCAGCTATAATAGATCGCGAATTTGACGATCGGCCCGACTCAACTGGCGGCGGCTTATGGCATCATGACTGCCGTGCATTGTCGCCGAGAGCGCCAGAGATGCTCGGCAGACTAGAGGCGATCCGGTCGCGACCCGCTGGCGTGCCGGCGCTGGAATGGTTGCGTGTGGCCGAAGGCCTTGCCAATACGCTGCTCTCGCTCGGCAGCCGGGCGCACAAGAAGCGCACGCTGCCTGGAGCGGCTCTGCTGCTCAGGCATCTGGGCCATGAGTCTCACCGCTGAGGTTGCCCAGCGGTCTCGATGGCGAGTGCGATCGGCGCGGCAACCTCTGTCCGCCCCGGCGCTGGCCGGAGCATAAGACCGACGCTGCGGTCGCGCTGATATGACGGTGGGCGGGCCATGACCGATGATGGCAGTGCCGCGGGGATCGACGGCTTCCTCGCCGGGCCGCTCTACGCGGACCTCGGTAGCTGAGGGTTTGGAACGCGACGTACTGTTCTTGACGCGCTTATGGCACGAGAACGCCGATCCGAGGTCCATCTGGACGACTTCGAGGGGCAGGACCGCCATCTCGCAGTCGATCTGGCGAGGGAGACCGACCTCATCGCCATGCCGTCGGCGAACACTGCGTCACGAGCAGGAGCCGTGCCGGAATCGCCGATTTCTCGAAGCCGCCGCGATGGCGCACGTTCGGCACACCCCGAATGCCTGGAGCACACCCCGGATGCCTGGAGAAGGTTGGCTTGGCGCTGCAGTTCACACGCACACAACGGACGGGCATCTATCGTGCGGTCGCTTCGTGCCATGCTTTCTGAACGATAGGACGACCTGAACGATAGGACGGTGCTGGAGCCGCGGACCCGAGTTCCAGATGGACACCTCTAAAAACCTCCCCAGCGGCAATTTCACTCTGAGCAAAATCAGAAACTTGCCCGAGGACGGCAGCGTAACGGAGGGGTTTTTAGAGGTGTCCAGATGGGCCGCGAACGGCTGTCCGAACCCCCCGGAGCGACGGGACCGATTACCTCACCGAGGAGGGCGCTCTCGACCTCGGTCGGCGGTTCCGCGTGATCTCCCTCACCCACGACCCGTGGCGTGCCGCGCAGCTCGCCCAACGCCCGCGCCACGCCGGCAATCCGGCCCTCGGGCGCTGCGGCGATCCGCAGCACTGCATGGCACACCACCAGGCAAGATCGCGGCTTCTTGGCGCGTCTGGTGAATGGCCTAACCGCAACAGACGTACGGACGGACGGCGTCAAGCAACCGCGCGCAGGGGGCGAGGCGCGGCCCCTCATCCTCATCGACCGGTGGCACGATTGTCACACGCCACGCCGGCAACGTCTTCAGCAACTCCTGTGTCGCGGGATGGTCCAGGAGCGGCTGGTTGAGCGACGGCCCTAGGATTACTGGGGTGCCCCGCCCTATCGCCTCGGCGACGACGGAGAGCGCAAGATTGTCGGCGATGCCCCGTGCGAGCTTGTTGAGTGAGTTGAAGCTGCATGGCGCGAACAACACAACACCTATGGGTGGCCGTGGACGGATGGCCAAATCGAAGTACGACTCGACGACCTGCACCCCCTTGACGTTCGCGAGGTCCCGCGGCGCGATCACGCGCGAGGCGTTCGGCGTCGGAACAGCAATAACGGTCGACAGGCCCAGTCCTACAAGGCCGCGCAGAATTGGGACAGCGCACCGCCGTCGCCGCGCCGCTGAGCACCAGATAGGCCACGTCAAAACGTTCACCGTTACCCGCGCCACACAGGCGCATGTCGCCCTCCACCTTGGGTCTTGCACACACGGGCGGTCCGAGCGCAACAGCCCTCTGTGAAGCAATCGGCCAGAGATATGGCCCGGCTCGGCGGCAATCCGGCAAACCCCTCTCCGAGCGCTCAGCGGCGATTCTGCTGGCCGCGTAACCCGGCGCGACTTCCCGAGCAGTTAATCACGGCAAGACCTGGCCGCGTTGGTCGGCCGCGCATCCCTGGGCGCATTGGGCCAACCCGCCGGTGCCGCCGGACGACGGGATGACCTGCGGTGCAGTGGCGGAGTTCCGCTGCTGGACGACGATACGGCTCAGACCCGGTATTGGCTGTGCCAGGAGGAGTGGTCGAGGGCCTTGCGAGCTCGGCTGTCGAGGCTGATCGGGCTGGAGCTGGCGCCGGCCGATCTTGTCGCATTCGGCCGCCGGTTCGCCAGCCGGCTGATCTCGGCTTGCCGCGGCTCATGGATCCGTTCCCGACGGCCCGGCACTTCAGCCGCGGAGCGCAAGCGCCGGCAGCGCGAGCGCGAGCGCCTCGTCTATGAGACCGCGGATTGGCGGCTCTTCACTGATACGGCGACGCTGCCGCAGAAGGCCGGCTGCCAGCCCGGGGACCTGGGCAAAGTCGTCCTGAAGGAGCTGGTCGACAACGCGCTCGATGCCGGCGCCCATGTCTCGCTCGACCATGCCGATGGCGTCTGGGTCGTCGCCGACGATGGCCCCGGCCTCGAGCCGGCCGAAGTGCCGCGCCTGTTCTCGGTCAACCGGCCCTTGCTCAGCTCCAAGCTGAAGCGCCTGCCGCTCCGCGGCATGCTCGGCAACGGCCTGCGCGTGGTCGCCGGCGCGGTCGCCGCCGTCGGCGGATCCCTCAATCGTCGAGACCCGCGGCCATCGCTTGACGCTCGCCGTGTGCCGGGACACCGGCCACACGACCGTTGTTTCAGACGAGCCGGTTCCGCGAAGGCCGGGACTGACGGTCCGCCTCTCGCTGGGGCCGGGCCGTCTGTCCGACGGGGTACTGGCGCGGGCCTCCATTGCCGTTGCCCAGTGCGGGGAGGCCTATACTGGCCCGTCCTCGCCCTGGTGGTATGGCACCACGGATCTGCACCGGCTGTTCATGCAGGTCACGCCAGCCGACACCACGGTCGGCGTCCTGTGCCGCAGCCTGGGACTCGATCTCAACGACGATCGCCCCGCACGGACGCTGGGCCGGGAGGAGACCGCGGAGGTGCTGGCGCGCCTCGGCGCAAACGCCGAGCCGGTGCCGCCTGAGAAGCTCGGCTACATCGGCAAGGAGTATCGGTCAGAGTGGCCGGGCTACGCGCGGAAGGGTGGCGTCACCAACACCCAGGCGGGTGCCCGCATCCCGTACGTCGTGGAGGCTTGGGCCGTGTGTGCACGCCCGCGGCAAAAGGGGCAGGGCAGCGTTGCGATCAGCCTGTTTCTCAACCGATCGATGACGGTCGCCAACATTCACGCCACGTCCTGGCCCGGCACCGTCATCCTGCGAGGGTGCGGCCTCGATCGCCTGGTCAACGGGCCAGGCACCGGCGAGTATCAGGTGCTCCTCAGCGTCATCGCGCCGCACATCCAGCTCGCGACCGATGGCAAGGAGCCGTCGCTGGCGCCCTTCAGCGAGGCGATTGCGGACGTCCTGCGCAAGGCCTGCGGCGCGGCACACCGGGCGATGCACCGGCCTGAGCGCAGCCTCAGCATCAAGGACGCGGCGTGGTCGGTGATGGAGGAGGCGTACGACAAGGCAAGCGGCGGCGACCGCTACCCGGCCAACGCCCGCCAGATCATGTATGCGGCCCGGCCGGCGATCCTGCTCCTGACCGGCAAAGACAAGCTGAATGACCATTACTTCACGCAAACCTTGCTGCCGGACTATGTCGCCGAACACGGCAAGCAGTCTGAGTGGGACGTCGTCTTCGATGACCGCGGCAGCTTCATCAAGCCGCACACAAACCATCAGGTGGGACTCGGGACGGTCAACGTTCGCACCTACGTCCGTGAGCGTCCCGCCATTGGTCCGAGGTCCGTCTCGCGTGCAGCGATCTCTACCCGACCAGAGGGCCTCGACACCGTTATGCGGCGGTGTTGTTCATCGAGAAGGAAGGCTTCACCCCGCTGCTGCGGGCCGCGCGCATCGCGGAGCGGTTCGATATCGCCATCATGTCCACCAAGGGCATGTCCACGACGGCGGCGCGGCTGCTGCTGGACCGGCTGGCGCCGCAAATCGAAACGGTACTGGTGCTGCACGACTTCGACGTGAGCGGCTTTTCGATCTTCGGCACGCTGGGCAGCGACGGCCGGCGCTACCGGTTCGCTAATGATCTGCCGGCTCATGGACATCGGCCTGCGGCTCGCCGATGTCGAGGCAATGGACCTACAGTCCGAACCGGTGGAGACGCCAGGCCGCTGGGCGAAACGAGCGAAGACGCTCAGGGCGCACGGCGCTACCAGCAGGGAAATCGAATTTCTGGCCGGGCGGCGGGTGGAGCTCAACGCCATGCCATCCGATGTGTTTATCCGTTTCCTCGAACGCAAGCTGGTCGAGAACGGTGTCCGGAAGGTGGTGCCGGATCACGGCACCCTGGAGCGCCACGCGCGGCGGGTGATCGAGCAGACGTTCACCGAGGAAGTTCTGCGCGAGAACCAGGCGAGACTGCAGGCGCAGGCGACTGCAGTAGCGCTTCCCGAAGACCTGAGCGACCAAGTCAGATCCCTCCTCCAGCACGAGCCTGAGCTGTCGTGGGATCGGGCCGTTGCTGCCGTAGTCCAGGGCGAGGTGGCGTGAGCGGTGTGCCCAGGTGCTGACGGTCCGGATCCAGCCGGCGCTTCGGCAACATGGCGGGCGGAAGATCGCCCTCACGCCAACGGGCGGCGACGGCGCTCCCATGCTGCGGGCCCGTGTCGATTCCGCGCTCGTCAAGGCGTGGCCCGCGCATACCGCTGGAAGCGCCTGCTGGAGGATGGCCGGTACGCCTCGATCAGCGAGATTGCCGACGCGGAACGGATCGGCCGCGGCGATCTCGGCCGCATCCTGCGCCTGACGCTGCTCGCCCCGGACATCGTCGAGCCGATCCTGGATGAACGCCAGCCGTCTGATCTCGGGCTGCCGCGGCTTATGAAGCCGTCTCCGACGGAGTAGGGCGAGCGTGCGATCGGATTTCTATGTGCCATGTATCCGGGGTCTGCTGCCGTAGGTGGACAGCCGCAGACCTGCGGGATATTGGCAGGGCCAAGGGAGTGTTGCCACTCCAACGCATAACCAGGGGAGGACAACGATGGCCTACGCGGCGGATGACTTCGCCTACATCGCCAAGCGTCTCAAGGAAATCGGGGGCAGCGCCAAGCGACTGGATGATGCCTGGCTGAGGGACCACGAGGAGTTGCCGCGCCTGCCGCGCAGCGGAACGGTTGCAGACGCCATGCGGCACACCCCGGCGACAAGCCGAGGCGGGGTGCTCAGGCCCTTGTAAGGGTGAGGTCGGTATGCGTTCGCTCGGGCAGCGTCCGATCAGGGTCGCCGGCGGCGCGCATTCGACGCACGCATTTTCTAGATAACGCGACGGAGTATCGCGGCGGTTGACGGCCAGCTGAGGTGCATGCCGCCGTTCACCCGAACGGTCTGGCTAGTCATATAGCTGGTCGCGATTACTCCGGCGCCACGCGTCGCGTCCGACGCGATATTGGCAATGCGTGCCGGCGGGGCGCGCGCATGCCGGGCAGCACGGCGGTGGTGCAGAGGAAAGCCGATTTCAGGTTGACGGTGATGGTTCGGTCGAACTCTTCCTCGCTCAGGTCGTCCAGTCCTCTGGAGATCGCGATCCCCGCATTGTTGATCAGGATATCGATCGAGCCTAGCTCGGCTTCGATCCGAGCGACCATATCCGTGACGGCTTGGCGGACGGACACGTCAGCGCCGACGGCGATAGCCCGCCCGCCCACCGCCCCGATCATGTCCACCACGTCACCGGCCTCTTGGGCGCGCTCGCGGTGGTTCACGACGACCGCGGCACCCGCGCCGCCCAGGGCCAAGGCGATCGCCCGGCCGATGCCGCGCGATGCCCCCGTGACCAGAGCCACGCGACCGCTGAGATCGATCTGGTGGGACATTCGTTCCTCTCTCCTCGCGATACGCTCCGGGCATGCGGTTGGACCGCTACACGGATGCCGGTCGCACTGGAGGACCTTGTCGAGCTGGACGGGGCGCATCTCGAGCCGTGGCGGCTTATCCGCCTGTTATGATTGCCTTGATCCGGCTGGCCAGTGTCTCCATCGCGAACGGCTTCGTCAGCACGTGCATGCCGGGCTCCAGGTGGCCGTTGCCGACCACCGCGTTCTCCGCATAGCCGGTGATGAACAGCACCGTCAGAGCCGGACGGCTGACGCGGGCCGCGTCGGCCAGTTGGCGTCCGTTCATGCCTCCGGGCAATCCGACGTCGCTGACCAACAGATCGATCCGCCTGTTCGACCGAAGCACCTTCAGCCCGGACGGCCCGTCCGCTGCCTCGATCGCCGCATAGCCCAGGTCCTCCAGCACCTCGGTGACCAGCGTCCGCACCGCTGAGTCGTCATCGACGACCAGCACCGTCTCGCCTTGCTCGGCCCGCGGCATCTCAGCCAAGTCCGGCAGGGATTCGGCCTCGTCCGCCTCGGCACGGTGGCGCGGCAGGTACAGGCAGATCATCGTCCCCTGGCCCGGTTCGGAATAGATGCGCACCTGGCCGCCGGATTGTCGCACGAACCCATGGACCATGGAGAGACCCAGGCCGGTGCCCTGGCCGACCGGCTTGGTAGTGAAGAAGGGATCGAAAGCACGCGCGACCACCTCAGGCGGCATGCCGGTGCCGGTGTCGCTGACGCAGAGCGAAACGTACTGGCCAGGGGGCAAATCGCGGCCGCGCGCGCTCCGCTCGTCGAGCCAGCGATTGCCGGTCTCGATCGTCAGCCGCCCGCCATCAGGCATGGCGTCCCGGGCATTGATGCACAGGTTCAGCAACGCGCTTTCGAGCTGGTTCGGATCGACCAGCGTGGTCCAAAGCCCGCCGGCCGCCACGACCTCCACCACGACAGCCGGACCCATGGTGCGGCGGATCAGGTCCTCCATATCCGCAACCAGGCGGTTGATGTCGGTGGGCTTGGGATCGAGCGTCTGGCGGCGTGCGAAGGCCAGCAGCCGATGGGTCAGCGCCGCGGCTTGCTTTGATGCCCGCTGGGCGACGAGGACGTAGCGCTCCAGGTCATGGATCCGCCCCTGCGCCAGGCGGGTCTGGAGCAGCTCCAGGCTGCCGCTGATCCCGGTCAGAAGATTGTTGAAGTCGTGCGCGAGGCCCCCCGTGAGTTGGCCCACCGCCTCCATCTTCTGGCTCTGTCGGAGCGCGTCCTCAACTTGCAGCCGCTCCTGCACGGCCTCCGCAATCCGCGTCTCCAATGTCAGATTGAGCTCGCGCAATTCAGCGTTGGCCCGCTCGGCGGCCCTGCGCGCCTCTAACAACTCTCGCTCGTATCGCCGGCGATCAGACGCATTGAAAATCGTCACCCGGATGAAGCGCAATCCCCCCGCAGGGTCACGTCGCTCCACCGCGTTGACCAGCACCGGCAGGACCTTGCCATCGGCACAGACGAGATCGAGAGCCACCTCGTTGAAGAAGCCCTGCATCCTCAGCAAGGGTGCGAAGTGCGTCTCGTAGTAGATCTTTCCCGCGATGTTCAGGAGATCGGGGAAGCGGCGCTCCATGAGCTGCTCGCGCCCATATCCCGTCCAGGCCACAAAGGTCTGATTGGCCCTGATGATCCGGCCGTCAGGCTGGGCCGAAATGTATCCGCAGGGCGCGTTCTCGAAGAGGTCTTCGAGATCCTCGGTGTCTGGCGGTTTGGGGGTGGCCGTGTCGTCCTCCATGTACTCAGAGGAACGCTCGCATGGCTGCAATCGTCTCCTCAGGGGCACTCAGGTTCGGGCAATGTCCGGTCGCCTTGAGAAGCACGAACGTGCTGTTGGGGAGGTTGCGATGCACGTACTCCCCGACACATTGCGGGGCGATCACGTCTTCCGAGCATTGGAGAATGAGCGAGCGGGCCCTCACCCCGGCCAGATCGGCCCGGTTATCGGAGAGGAAGGTTGTCCGGGCAAAGCGCCTGGCGATGTCCGGATCCGTGCGGCAGAAGCTGTTCGTCAACTCCTCGCCCAATTCGGGGCGGTCCGGATTCCCCATGATGACTGGCGCCATGGCCCGCGACCAGCCCATGTGATTGCTGTCCAGGAACTCCAGAAGCTCCTGGATCTGCGCCTCACTGAAGCCGCCAACATAATCCCCGTCGTCGATGTATCGCGGCGACGGGCCCACCAGCACGAGCTTCTCGAAAAGCTCGGGAGCCTTGTTGGCCACCAGTACCCCGATCATGGCGCTCACCGAGTGACCCACGAAAACACCGCCCTGGATGCCGAGCTCGCGGCAGAGCTCGATCACGTCATCGGCGTACCCGTCCAGCGAGGCGTATTTTCGCGGATCATAGGCCGAGAGGTCGGAACCGCCGGCGCCCACGTGATCGAACAGCACGATACGGAACTGGTCGGCGAACGCCGGCGCCACGAACCGCCACATGTTCTGGTCGCAACCAAAGCCGTGGGCAAACACCATCGCTTTCGGGCCGGAACCGCTCAGGTGGACATTGTGCCTCTGCAAGACGGACAAGTCTGGCCCTCCTGATGTCTGCCCGGCCGGCCGTCATCCGGAGCCAGCACGGAACGCGCCCGCAACGAGGCCTGCCCGTGGGTTGACCGAATGGTGGTTTAGCAAGAGCTAGCAAGAGCAGCAATTTCGGGTCGGTCGCAACCGACCGTGCAAGCAGCCGCGTGCAAATCGCCGCCGGGAAAATCGCTTTCGTCCGTCCCGCCCCAGGGCTAACAATCGCCGCTCGACCGAAACGGGGCTGAGGAGACGGACATGCGCCATCGCGCGCTCTGGTGTGCAGCTGCCGTCGCACTCTCGCTTGCCACGGCCGGCGCCGCCGCGGCCGGCAGCCCGGCCCAGAGCGGGGGCGAGATCCTCTGGGACACCTACGGCATCCCGCACATCTACGGCCCCGACCTGCTCACCGTCGTGCGCGGCTACGGTTATGCCCAGATGGAGAACCAGGCGGAGACGCTGTTGACCAACATCGCCGCCGCACGCGGCCGCCTGGCCGAGTATTTCGGCCCCGGCGCGAACAACGCGAACGTCCAGAGCGACACGCAGGTGCGCACGGAGGGCATCCCCGATCGCGCCGTTGCCTGGGTGCAAGAAGGCGGCGACTTCCAGCGGGCGGTGCTCGACGCCTTCGTCGCGGGCGCGAACGAGTACGCGGCGGCCCACGGCGACACCATCGCCCCGGCGATCCGGCAAGTCTTGCCGCTGCAGCCGACGGACATCCTGGCCGGCGAGCAACAGACAATCCACTTCACGATCATGCCGGAGCAGGACAACGTCTCCGCTCTGCTCGCGGCGTGGCAGACGGGCGGCTCGGCCGCGGCCAACGCCCTGGCGGCCAGCCTGACGCCCGAAGGATCGAACGGCTGGGCGCTCGCGCCGCAAAAGAGCGCCAGTGGCAATGCCGTGCTGATGGGCAACCCGCACCTGCCGTGGGGCAACAACCAGCCGATCCCCGGCTTGGGCGTCTATCAGTGGATGGAAGCGAACCTCGTGGTCGGCGACCCGGCCTCCCCGACCCTGAACGCCAGCGGCGTTGCCTTCCCGGGTTCCCCCTTCATCGGCATCGGTTACAGCGACCGGGTCGGCTGGACGCACACCAACAACACCATCAAGAACGCCGACCTCTACGAGTTGCAGCTCACCCCTGACGGCGGATACCAGTTCGGCGGGCATGTGCTGCCGCTCGACCACCGCCAGGACACGATCAAGGTCCGTCAGCCGGACGGCTCGCTGGCAAGCCAGACCATCGACATCTATGCCTCGGTCCAAGGCCCGGTCATCGCCCGGAACGGCGCCAAGGCGCTGGCGCTGCGGGTGGCCGGGCTGGACGCGCCCTCGATGGTGACGCAGTACCTGGGGCATGATCGAGGCCGGCAATCTGGGCGAGTTCATCGCCGCCAACGCGGCGCTGCAGATGCCGTTCTTCAACGTCATCTACGCCGACCAGCAGGGCCAGATCATGTATCTGTTCGGCGGCCGGCAGCCGGTCCGGCGAGGCGGCACGTGGTCGGACTACGCCGGCATCCTGCCGGGCGACGATCCGAAGGCGCTGTGGACCGCGACCTTCCCCTGGTGGGCCTTGCCGCGCGCGATCAACCCGCCGGGCGGCTTCGTCGCAAACAGCAACAACCCGCCCTGGAACAGCACCTTCCCGGAGGTGATCGACCCGGCCCGCTTTCCGTCCTACATCGCCCCGAACTTCATGGCGCCGCGGCCGCAGAACGCGGCGCTTTTCCTTCTGTCCATTCCGCGCCTGACGACCGCGCAGGTGCTGGCCGGCAAGGAGAGCACGCATATGCTCCTTGCCGACCGCGTGCTTCCCGACCTGATCGCGGCGGCCCAGGCGTCCGGAAATGCTACGGCGCAGCAGGCGGCATCCGTTCTCGCGGCCTGGGACCGCACGGCGGACGCGGCGAGCAAGGGCGGCGTGCTGTTCGAACGCTGGTTCGACACGGCCATCGCCGACCCCGCGATGCCGAAGGACGACACGATCAATCTCTACTCGCCCTATCCCAAGTTCCGGATCGGCTGGTCGGCCGAGGAGCCGCTCTCCACGCCTGTCGGTCTGGCAGACCCGGCGCAAGCCGTCGTGGACCTGGTCGCCGCGGCGCAGGCGGTGCAGCAGGCCTATGGTGCCCTCGACGTGGCCTGGGGGGACGTGCATCGGACGGTGCTCGTCACCCACGATGCGCTGTTCCAGCAACAGATCCCGGTCTCCAACCAACCGGAGAGCGGTCCGGACGATCCGTTCGGCCCCATACGGGTCGTCAACCCCTTCCCCGCGCAGGACGGGACGCAGGCGCTGTGGTCCTATGGTGGGGACGGGTACGTGCAGCTCGTCGAGTTCGCTCCGGACGGCGCGCACGCGCAGGCCCTGCTGGGCTACGGCAACGCCTCGCGCCCCGGCTCGCTGCACATCACCGACCAGCTGCCGTTATTCGACGCCAAAACGCTGCGGCCGGCCTGGCGGACGCGACAGGAGGTTGAGCAGCACACGGTTTCGCGCGAGCAGTTCTAGGCCGAACGCCCTGCGCCGAAGCAACCGGCGAGCTGTGAGTCCAGAGCCGACGTCCCGATCCTACACGGGAAGAACTCGGCCGGCTCGCCCAAAGCACTCCGCCTCAAGCCTATGCCTCTGCATTAGGAGAGCGGTCCGAGTGGGTGGCAAGCCGGTGCCTCCGCTGTCCGGCTGTAGCCACTCGCGCAGCTTGGACCACCGCCGGCGCGCAGCCCCGTTGCGGACTGCCATGGCCAGCGCCCTGCGCTGCCCCAGGAGAACCACCAGCCGCTTGCCGCGCGTCACCCCGGTGTAGAGCAGGTTGCGCGCGAGCATGAGATAGTGTTGCGTCATGAGCGGGATCACCACGACCGGATACTCCGAGCCTTGCGCCTTGTGGATCGTCGTCGCGTAGGCCAACACCAGCTCGTCCAGCTCGCCGAAGCCGTACTCGACGTTTCGGCCATCGAAGTCGACCGTCAGGGTTCCCTCATCCGCATCGATGCGCCGGATGATGCCAAGGTCGCCGTTGAACACCTCGCGCTCGTAGTCATTGGCCACCTGCATCACTTTGTCGCCCGGGGAGAAGGTCCACCCGAACCGCTCGACCCGGTGCTCGCCAGGCGGGTTGAGCGCCTGCTGCAGTTCGATGTTGAGTGTCCGCGCGCCCAGGCTGCCTCGGTTCATCGGGCAGAGCACCTGGACGTCGCGCACCGGGTTCAGCCCAAATCGCGCCGGGATGCGCCCGCGCACCACCGACACGAGCTTGCGCAGCGCCTCCTCCGGCTCGGCAGCGTTGACGAAGAAGAAGTCAGAGCCCTCCACCGCCGCCAGCTCCGGCATCTGCCCGTGGTTGATGCGGTGCGCGTTGGTGATGATCCGGCTCTGGGCCGCTTGGCGGAACACCTCGGTTAGCCGGATCACCGGCACGGCGCCGGAGCCGATGATGTCGGCCAGCACCTGCCCCGGGCCGACGCTCGGCAGCTGATCCACATCGCCCACCAGCAGGAGCGCCGCCCGGTCCGGCAGTGCCCGGAGCAGCGCGCGCATCAACGGCACGTCCACCATGCTGGCCTCGTCCAGCACCAGCAGGTCGCAGTCGAGCGGATGCTCCTCGCCGCGCTGGAACCCGCCCGTGCCCGGGTCCGCCTCGAGCAGCCGGTGGATGGTCTGCGCCTCCAGCCCGGTGCTCTCCGTCAGGCGCTTGGCTGCCCGGCCCGTGGGCGCGCACAGCGCCACTTCCACGCCCTTGGCGCCGAGTACCTTCAGGATGGAGTTCACCAGCGTGGTCTTGCCCACGCCCGGGCCCCCGGTGATCACCAGCACCTTGGTTTCCACCGCGAGGCGCAGCGCCTCGGCCTGGCTCGGCGCCAGGCTCAGTCCCGTCCGGGCCTCCACCCAGGGGATCGCCCGCGGTGCGTCGATCACCGGCCAGGGTGGACGGCCAGTGGAGAGGAGGCGCAGCCGCGCCGCGATCGCCTGCTCAGAACGGTAGAGGCCAGCCAGGAACACGCAGGGCTCGCCGGCCACGCTGTCGGCCACAAGCTCGCCCTCTTGCAGCTCCAGCCCGAGCGCCGTCTGGATCAGCGCCGCCTCCACCTCGATCAGCTCGGCGGTGATGCGCGTCAGCTCGTCCACGGGCAGTCCGCAGTGGCCGTCCCCGGTGGCCTCGGCCAGCGCAAAGGACAGCCCGGCGCGCACCCGGATCATCGCCTCCCGCGCGATCCCCAGCTTGGACGCCACCTGGTCGGCAGTGCGGAAGCCGATGCCACGAATGTCGCGCGCCAGCCGATACGGGTTCTCGCTGATGCGGGCGATCGCCTCCTGGCCGTAGGTCTTGAAGATGCGCACCGCCCGCGAGGTGCCGACGCCATGGGCGTGCAGGAACAGCATGATCTCGCGGATCGCCTTCTGGTCGGCCCAGCCGGCGACGATGCGCGCGGCCCGCTTGGCGCCGATGCCGGTCACCTCGCGCAGCCGCTCCGGCTCCTGCTCGATCAGCTCGAATACCGCCTCGCCGAAGGCACCGACCAGAGCCCGGGCGTAGACCGGGCCGATGCCGCGGATCATGCCCGAGGCCAGATACTTCTCGATGCCCTCCACCGTGGTCGGCTGCGTGGTGGCGACGTGCGTTGCCTTGAACTGCAGCCCGTGCTCGCGGTCGGTGACCCACCACCCGTCGCGCTGATGAACTCGCCAGGCGCTGATGGCTGCCGCGTGGCCGACCACAGCCACCAGGTCGCGCTGCCCGCGTGCCTTGACCCGCAACACGCAAAACCCGTTCTCCGGGTTGTGGTAGGTGACGCGCTCCACCAGCCCCGATAGCGTCTCGGTCGGCGCCGCCGTCCCGCTCGCAATCGCTTGCCTCAGTTCCGTCGTTCCTTGCCGCTCCGGTGGGGAGACTCCACCGTACCAGGCCGATGAGCGTATGAGACGCCACGGCGGTGTGTAAGCCCTCGCCCATGCGCCACGTCATTGCTGCCGCGGTAGTGTCTGCAGGCCAAAGCTGGTGATGGCGACTTCCTGCGCGGTGGCCGAGGCCGTGGTGCAGCTCTTGATGGAGGCGGACGCGGAGGGCCTGATCGGCGCAGGACGCTACGAGCGCAGCGCCGAGCGCCAGACCTACCGCAACAGGGGTCTGCAACCGAGGCCCAGGAACGACATGAAGATCGCCACTTTCAACGTGAACGGCATCAATGGCCGCCTCCCCGTCCTCCTGCGTTGGCTCGCGGCGGCCAAGCCGGATGTCGTCTGCCTGCAGGAGCTGAAGGCAGCACAAGAGAAATTCCCTGAGCCAGCAATCCGAGAGGTCGGCTATGGCGCGATCTGGTCAGGACAGAAGAGCTGGAACGGCGTCGCTATCCTCGCCCGCGGTGCCGATCCGGTCGAAACCCGGCGCGGTCTGCCGGGTGACCCCGATGATCTCCAGAGCCGGTATATCGAGGCGGCGGTCGGCGGTGTCCTGATTGGGTGCCTCTATCTGCCGAACGGCAACCCGGCGCCAGGCCCGAAATTCGACTACAAGATGCTCTGGTTCCAGAGGCTAAGGGAGCACGCGGCGCAACTGCTCGCTCTTCAAGTGCCCGCTGTCCTGGCCGGCGACTACAACGTGATGCCGACCGATATCGACGTGTACAAGCCGGAGCGCTGGATTGATGACGCGCTGTTCCGGCCCGAGGTGCGGGACGCCTTTCATCGACTGGTGGCACAGGGCTGGACCGACGCGGTGCGTGCGCTGCATCCGGACGAGCGCATCTACACATTCTGGGACTACTTCCGGAATGCCTGGGGTCGCAACGCGGGACTGCGCATTGACCATCTGCTGCTCAGCCCGTCAGTTGCCGACCGCCTCGCCGCGGCGGGCGTTGATCGGGAGGTGCGCGGCTGGGAGAAGGCCAGCGATCATGCGCCGGTGTGGATCGAACTCGCGGACGCCGGCCGGATTGCCAAGCCACGACGAGCGCGGGGGCAACCAAAGGAGGCCTGACATGCCTGATGCCAATCCATTCGACCTCGAGCGCTTCGTGGCGGCGCAAGCATCCACCTTCGAGACCGCACTCAACGAGCTGAAAGCGGGCCGCAAGCGCAGCCATTGGATGTGGTTCATCTTCCCGCAGCTTCGCGGCCTCGGGTCCTCGTCGATGGCGACGTTTTACGGGATCGGTTCGCTCGAGGAGGCGCGCGCTTACCTCGCCCATACACTGCTCGGGCCGAGGCTGGTCCTTTGCACCGAGGCGGTGTTGGCGATCAAGGATCGATCGCCCCACGCCATCTTCGGCTCACCCGATGACCTGAAGTTCCGCTCCTCGATGACGCTGTTCGCGCTGGCGGCCGGCGATGGCGAGAGCCCGTTCCAGCAGGCGCTCGTTCGCTTTTGGGACGGCCGCATGGACGGGAGGACGCTGGCCCTGCTCGGTCAGGGAGCAGGCTAGCGCTCCAGGGCCACACCTTACTCAGGCTTGGCGTTCTGGGTCAGTTGCGAGACGGGCACCCGGCCGCACTACTCTGTTCCTGTTGTACCGGCCCGATGTGATCCGCCATGAATCGGCCTCTGCTCGTCATTGATGGTGATTCCTTTGCTCATCGCGCCTTCCATGCGCTGCCGAAGTCGATCAGGCGGACGGGCGACCGCGGCGGCGGCGCAATCGTGGGGTTCGCGAAGCTTCTGCTGCGGCTCTATGAAGGCGAGCAACCCCGTGCCGTGCTCGTGGGCTGGGACACACTGGGTGCCCCGACATACCGGCAGGCGCTGTTTCCAGCCTATCAGAGCGGGCGGCAATTCGATGACGAACTGGTGGAGCAGCTCGAGGTTGAGCCGCAGATGCCCAGCCTGTGGGTCCGCACAAAAGAAATGCTATCCTCTGGATCCGACTTGGGCGGGAGCGCAGAATGGGCACGGTCCCTTCCGTCGTCATCCTAGGCTTCCTGCTGACGGCTGTCGCTGCGACTACACAGCCACAGCCATCCTTGAGCTGGCTGCAGGGACCGCCTCCTCCGGTTCAGCCGGAGGGCGAGACGAACCGCGTCATCAGCAAGGGCCTCGAAGCCGTCGGTGAACGCTACCGGGGTGCGCCTGCCTACTACAACGAGGGCATTTACGGGGACGTCATCGGGGTCTTCTTCGGCCTCCTGGCGACAGGGTCGTACGCGCGGGCGCGTGAGCTGCGGGATGGCGTCTGCACCGCCTGGCGCGCGATGCCGCGGAACGGGCCGTTCACCGGCCGTGCCTCCGTGGGCGGGGTGGAGGTCGACCTTGATAAGATGTGCGGCTTGGAACGGTGAGCAACGTCGCCTGGTCGGATGGGACCGGTCCGTGGCGGCCGATCCGGAGGGTTCGACCCGGATTGCGCATTGCGTTAAAGGTGAACGGAATTCAAGGTTCCAAGTTGTCCAGCGAACGGCTAATCGCTCCCCTGCGCTCGAATCTTCTCGGACGGGTCCTCGCTCGGGATATGAATCCCCCCACCACGCCGGGCCGCGAGGTTTGCCGGGGTACGATCCCCCGCCACCACGGTGCGACCATACGCCGGAATAGGCGGTATCGCCTCCACCGTGAGCGGCTGCATTCGTTTCTTCCGCTTCAGCGCCGCCTCGATAAACGGCGCCAGTTCAGACCGTTTCCGTGCGTCCCGCTCAGCCTGATCGGCTTTCAGCACGGGCATCACCTCGGCCGCGAACAGCTTCAATGAGGCGATGATGTCCGCGTGCGTGTTGCGGCCAGCCTGCTGGACGAAGATCACCTGGTCGACGCCGGCGTCCTGGTACTGCCTCAGCCGCTCGATCAGCTGCGCGGGTGTGCCGATGCCGTTGCCGACCGAGGGCGGCAGCGCGTCGCGGGCGCGCTCGAACCGCTCCCAAACATTCGTCACGCCGGGCGTGTGCTCGCCATAGACGTAGTGGTGGCCCAGCGCATAACCGAAGAACTGGAAGCCCTCCTGGCCACGCCGCTTCGCCTCCGCCTCGTCGTGGTGGACGGAAAAGCCCGTCGCCATCGCGATGTTGGCGTTCACCGAGTGCCCGATCGGCACACACTCCTCGGATCCTGATGATCTCGTAGTATTCGCCCGCCCACTTCGCCGCGTCGGCGGGATCGACGAAGGCGAAGGCCAGCGCGCCAACCCCGTTGCGGGCGGCGGTGTGGATCGTCTCCCGGTTCGAGCAGGCGAGCCACAGCGGGGGATGCGGTTTCTGCAGCGGCTTCGGAATGACGTTGCGGGCCGGCATGGAAAAGAATTCGCCCTTGAAGCCCGGATAGGGCGTCATCGTCATCATGTTGGCGGCCTGCTCGGTCGCCTCCGCCCACATCAGTTTCTTCTCGTCAGGGTCGATGTTGAAGCCCTCCAGCTCGGCGCGCGAGGCGGACGACCCGGTGCCCCACTCGCAGCGGCCCGACGACACGAGGTCGAGCATCGCGATCCGTTCCGCCACCCGCGCCGGCGGATTGTAGGCTGGCGGCGAAAGCACGACCGCATGGCCGATATGGATCTGCCTGGTGCGCCCGGCCGCGGCGGCGAGGAACACCTCGGGGGCGGAGTTGTGCGAATACTCCTCCAGGAAGTGGTGTTCGTTAGCCCAGACGTAGTCAAAGCCGAGCCGATCGGCGGTCTCGACCTCGACAAGCGCGTCCTGGACCAAACGGTGCTCGGATTCCTCCGTCCAGGGGCGGGGCAACTGCAGCTCATAGATCAGGCCGAACCTCATGGAGGGCGCCTCCTCGCGCTGTGTCTGTCTTCCCGACCGATGCGTAGCGGAAGCTGGCCGGAACTTCCAGCGTACCTGGGGCGATCGGCTGACAGGCCGTGGGTCAGGTTGAGCCTGCTTGGTGCAGGGCCGTGGAGTGCCCGGCCGGCGTTCTCTTCCTCAAGGCTACAGGGATCCAGCGACCAACCTGTGAATCAGCACCCAAGCGCCTCCACGCCGAATTACACCACTGTCATGCGGCCGCACTCCAGAAGCCTGTCTTCCGCCCATGTTCACGACGCAGCCTGGCGACATAGGCGTCATGTGTCTCGAAGGACCCATAGTCCGGGATCGCTCGACGCGAGACCGGCGCAGTCGCGGAGGTGGCGAGCCGCGTGGCCATAACGGCTGGAGCGGCTCTGCGTGAGGGAAAAGTCGATCATCGCCCTGAGCAGCAGTGTCGCCGCGAGCGGGTGCTTGGCCGCGAGTGCCTCGGCCGCTGGCGTCAGGATCTCGTACTGATTGCCGTCCAGCTCCTTGGCACGCCCTGTCACCAGCCGCGCCGCCCTGTCCAAGGCAGGCCATGACACAAGGAACGAGATGGCGTGCAGCAAGCTGCCATATTGTTCGGCGTGATCGAGGGCACGCTGTTCCGCCTCGAGGTCATCGAAGTCCGGCAGCCGCTTCAGATAGTCACGCAGGTGCTGGGCGGAAAGCGCTCGCTCGTAGCAGGACCAGCGGGCAGCCTGCGCCTCATCGCCACGCCCGAGGGCCTCCAGCGTTTCGACCCGCGCATCTTCCCACTCAAAATCAGGCCAGCTGCCTTGCCGGTGCTCGGCTGCCTCGACGGTTTGCCACGCCTCCTCGGCCCGGCCTGCCGCAAGCAGCCGCTTTGCAATCTGGGCGGCAATTTTCGGGACCTTCCTGACCCGTTCCTCATACTGCGCGGCATAGGCGTCAACGTCGCCCTGGGCGTCGGCGATGTCTTGCAGCGCCAGTCGGACGGTGCTGACACGGGAACGCTCAGCGACTTCGTCGGCATAGATCGGACCCGTGGACGCCCAGCCGATAACCTGCCGCTCGTGCGCCGCCGGTTTGCGGGCCGGCCCGGCCGACAGCGCGACCATGCGTTGCTTAAGATGCTCCAGCCCCACCGGCCCGAGAGCGGGCCGCAGCACATGGATGAGATCATCGTATTGCCCGTAATCGTTCTGAACCAGCGCCCTGGAGACCTGATCTGCAAGCTGTTTCGGATCAGGTCGGGCGGCTTGGGCAATCGCGCCGAGATCGCCGACCGCAGCGTGGAAAACACCAGCGATCGTCCCGCTGCTGTCGTCGGAGCGCTCAAACACCGATCTGGCAAGATCCAGAAACTGCCACATCAGCTCCAAGGCCTCACTCGGGAAGCGCTTCGTCACCGTTTGAACAATGATGCGGCGCTGCGCTTCCAGGTCATCGACCAGCGCTTTCCGGTTTTGCCAGTCCACGAAGGAGCGCGACCGCGCGATTGTCGCAAGGCGCTTGCGGATTTCCTTGCTGAGCTGGGCAGGGCTTTCGGTGCTGACCAACTCCAGGCGCAGGCGCCGCTTGATGGCCGCATCGCCCTGGCTGATTTCTATCAGCAGCGCGGCCAGCCGTTCAGCGCCGAGAGCCTCGAGATTGCCGGCGTTCAATGTCTTCTTCGAGGTCATACCCGCCCTAAATCCACGCGTCAGCGGTGTTCCGCAGCACCGAGCCAACATCGAACCCGCCAGAGCACTGCCTCCCGGAACAGCCGGTTGTCCTTGGCCGTCACCCCATCATCCGAGCTCTTGCCCGGCAAGAGCGGCGGAATCTCCGCCCACAGCGCGTCGCTGATGCCAAGCCGATCCTGATCCACCATGCTCCCGCTTCGCCAACGCGGGGCTTGACCCACAAGCATGGCCGAGCGGGATGCCTCATTGTCACCAGGCCCTAAAATACGAACTCCGGTCCCTCCACATACCGGAACCGCTCCAACGCGCCCTTCCGCAAGGTGAACCCCAGCCCTGGCCGCTCCGGCGCATGCACCCTCCCGTCCGGCCCGATGTCGAACGGCTCCTCGAACAGCTCCCACATCATCGGCATGTAGCCCTGCGTCACCTCCAGGATGTGACAGTTCGGCGCCGCCATCGCCACGTGGATGCTCGCCGCAAACAGCACTCCGCTGCCCCAGGCGTGCGGCGCCAGCCGCACCGCGTGCGCGCTGGTCAGCGCCGCGATGCGCCTGATTTCCGTCATGCCTCCCGCGCGGGCCACGTCCGGCTGTGCGATGTCCAGCGCCCGCCGCTCCAGCAGGTCCGCGAAGTCGAACCGCGTGAACTCGCGCTCGCCCGAGGCAATGGGGATCGTCGTCGCCCGCCGCACCTCCGCCTGCCCGGCGTGATCGTCCGGCGACACCGGCTCCTCGAACCAGGCGATGTCGTACTCCTCGAGCGCCTTCGCCAGCTTGATCGCGGTCGCCACCTCCAGCGAGCCGTGCGCGTCGACCATTAGCTCGACATTCGGACCGATCCCCCGCCGCGCCGCCTTCACCCGCCGCACGCAGTTGGGAATCGAGAATCCGTCGCGCCCAGCCGCCCGCATCTTGACGGCGGTGAAGCCCTTCGCGGCATAGCCGCCCAGTTCCGTCTCGGCCTCGTCGCCCGGCGCCCAGCCGCCGCTGGCATAGCCACGGACCGAGCTGCGCGCCGCGCCCAGCGCCTGATAGAGCGGAATACCAAGCGCCTGTGCCTTGACATCCCACACGGCGATGTCGACGCCGGCGATCGCTTCCATGATCACGCCCCGGCGCCGGCTTTCGTCAGGTTGCGGCACGCCGCGCTCCAGCGACGGCCGGGCGCGCGAGCCGTTGTACATCTTTTCGAATATCCGCTCGGAGAACATCGGATCTTCGCCCACGCATTCCGGCGCCAGTTCGTGCGCGACGGTGGCCGCTATGATTGGCGGTGAACCGAGCGCTGCGCCGATACCGGTCAGTCCATTGTCGGTCTCGACGAGGATCAGCGTGGCGTCGCTTTTCACTTTCGTTCCAAGGTCGGTGCGGTGGCGCTTCTCTTCCGGAACTGGAGCGGACATCGGAATGGCAGTGATGCTAACGATTTTCATGGGCACGTTCTTCCCTGGCTGGCGGCCGCCACGCCGGACGGTAGGCGCGACTCTTCGATTGGGAAAGGAATGCCGATCTCGCCTACAACCCTCGCGGCTGGTTTGGGCATCCCACCACAGGTAGGTCAGCGCCGTATGCCGCACACGCACGTGGACACGATGTCAGGATGGATTTCCTGCTGGGGTCCGGTCGGCGCCGATCCGGCCCGCATCCCAGCGTATTTCCCCCAACAGTTTCGAATGCGTCTCGCGATCGCAGGTCGGCCCAGAGCCAATTCCACCACGTTGACGGACGCTACCCGGTCACCCGGCAGTGTGACAAAGAAATCCAGTCAACGCTCCGGAGCCGCAGGTTCAGGCGGCATGACAATAAAGGGGTCGTACCCCAGCGCGCGAACGAACCGCAGCAAATCGCCGGAACGCAGAGTGGTGGATGCCGCGTTATGCAGCGGATGGAAGTTCACCCAATCGGCCTCCAACATCTGCTGGTCCAGGACCATGAACCGCGCCGGGTTTGCCGGAGGCTCCAAAGCTTGAGAGGATGGAGCTATGGAGCCCAAAGAGAAGCGGAAGACGTCGGTTCGGTATGCGCCTGAGGTGCGCGAGCGGGCGGTGCGGATGGTGCTGGAGCACACGGGGGAGTCACGCCTCGCAATGGGAGGCGATCGGCGTCGATCGCGGCGAAGATTGGCTGCACGGCGGAGACGCTGCGCGGCTGGGTGCGGCAGGCGGAACGGGATCACGGCCTGCGAGCCGGGCCGACGCAGCGCCGAGCAGGCGCGGATCAAGGCGCTGGAGCGCGAGAACCGCGAGCTGCGCCAGGCCAACGAGATCCTGCGCAAGGCGTCGGCGTATTTTGCGATGGCGGAGCTCGACCGCCGGTCGAAGCCATGATCGCGTTCATCGACGAACACCGCGAGGTCTACGGGGTCGAGCCGATCTGCCGGGTGCTGCCGATCGCTCCGTCGACCTACCACAAGCATGCCGCCCGGCGGCGCGACCCCGCGCGCTTGCCGGCCCGGGCGCAGCGCGATGCCGGTCTTGCGAGCCGAGATCCGCCGGGTCTGGGAGGAGAACTTCCGGGTCTACGGCGTGCGCAAGGTCTGGCGGCAGTTGCGCCGGGAAGGGATCGAGATCGCCCGCTGCACGACGGCGCGGCTGATGAGGCAGATGGGGCTGTCGGGCGGCGTGCGCGGCAAGGCGGTGAAGACGACGATCAGCAACCCGCGGCACCCTGCCCGCGCGACAAGGTGAACCGCCAGTTCCAGGCGCCCCGGCCGAATGCGCTGTGGGTGTCGGATTTCACCTATGTCGCGACTTGGCAGGGATTCGTCTACGTCGCCTTCGTCATCGACGTCTTCGCCCGGCGGATCGTCGGCTGGCGGGTGTCGCGATCGGCCGAGACCGGCTTCGTCCTCGATGCCCTGGAGCAGGCGCTCTACGACCGGCGCCCCTTCCATCGAGGCGGCCTGGTGCATCATAGCGATCGTGGCAGCCAGTACGTCTCGATTCGCTATACCGAGCGCCTGGCCGAGGCAGGCATCGAGCCCTCCGTCGGCAGCGTCGGCGACTGCTACGACAATGCCCTCGCCGAGACGCGTCATCGGCCTGTTCAAGACCGAGGTGATCCGTCGGCGCGGGCCATGGCGAAATGTCGATGCCGTGGAATTCGCCACCCTCGAATGGGTGGACTGGTTCAACCATCGCCGCCTGCTCGAGCCCATCGGCAACATCCCTCCCGCCGAGGCCGAGGCGCGCTACTATGCCCAGATGACCGACCTGGCTATGGTCGCCTAACTCAAACAAAATCGCCTCCGGCAAACCCGGCGCGGTTCAGCCGCTTTTCGCTCACCCGTGGGCTGGACGCCTTCTGCCCGTTGTGGCGCGAAAAACGGCCTAGTCCGATGTCCAGCGCCGGGAGGGGCATGCGCGGCAGAGGATTCGCCGCGCTGGTTGCGGCCCAGCGCGCCTACGCGCACGGCCGCGGAAGCGATCGAATTCGGCCTGATGGTGCCGGAAGCCTTCGTCCGCGGCATCCGTGATCTCGGCTACCGCAGCAACGGCGATGCCCTGGCCGAATTAATCGACAACGCCATCCAGGCCTATGCCGACCGCGTCGACGTCCTGTTCGGCTACGAAGGCGCGCTCGCTGAAGAAGCCCTCAAGGTGGCCGTCCTGGACAACGGTCACGGCATGGACCCGGCCATGATCCGCATGGCGGTGATGTGGGGCGGCACCCACCGCGAGAACGATCGCAGCGGGCTGGGCCGTACGGCTATGGCCTGCCTTGCGCCTCGGTCAGCCTCGGCCGTCGTTTCACCGTCATACTCCGCGGTGGCGGCGGGCAGCGTCCACGCCGTGACACTCGATCTCGATCGCTTGACCTCAGGCGACTACACCGACCGCTCGGGCGAGATCGTCGTTCCCCGAGCCGAGGCCGGCCGAACTGCCCGCCTTCGTCGCGGATCGGTCGCGGCGCCTACCCGGAGGCTGGACGTCGGGCACGGTGATCCTGATCGAGAAGCTCGACCGTCTCGAGTGGCGACCGCGCAGGGCCTGCGCGAGAACCTCTGCCGCCAGTTCGGCGTGACCTACCACAAGCTCCGCGGCGACGCCGCGCTCTATGTCGATGGCAGCTATGTCGAGCCGATCGATCCCCTTTTCGTCACGCCCGAGTGTTCCGGTTCCATGACCTCGATCGCGATCGCGCCGTACCCGCTCGACCCGTTCGGATCGAGGCCCGGGATCCCGAGGACGGCGACCTATCTGGGCGCGATCACGCTCCGCTACGCTTGGCTGCCGCCCAGCTTCGGCTCGGTCGACAAGGAGCGCGACGCGGTCGGCGTCAACGCGAATGCTCGCTTCGCGATCATGAAGGACTACCACGGCGTCATTTTCAGCCGGAACGGGCGACTGATCGACGTCCAGACCCGGACGCCGTGGACGACCTTCATCAACAACGACTGCTACATCAAGGTCGAGGTCGAGTTCTCGGCCAGCGCTCGACGAAGCGTTCGGCGTTACGACTTCGAAGCAGCAAGTGACAGTCTCCCCGTTCGCATGGGATTGCTCTGCAAGCCGGCTTACCCAAGGCGATCGAGCAACTCCGGACCAAGGTCAAAGAGGCCAAGCTCGATCGTCGCCTGGCGGCGCTGTCGCCGCACGCCGGGAACGACGCGGCTATCGGAGCGGGCGATGAGCGCGCCATGCCGACTGCGCGGACGGTCGGGTCCGCCCAGGGAAATTGGACCTGCGCGCCGCCCCTTATCGGATTGGTGTTCGAGCACGGCCCGGACGAACCCATTCTTCAGGATCGACCGGAGCCAGCGGCGCTCGCACCCTGCACCTCAACACGGCCCACCGGTTCTATCACGACATCTACGACGGGCCGGCGGCCACCCCCGAATTGCGCTCTGCGCTTGAGGTCCTGCTGTTCGCGATCGGTGATGTCACGTTCTGGACTCAACGCTCGGAGCGACGCGGCTCCGACGATGACACAGCTCGTCGTGGTCGCGTCGCCTCGAACCACGCCCTGGAGATGCTCGCGTCGCATCTAACCTTGCCGGTGCAGCAGAGGATGTCGGGCAGCGCTTGGCTCGACGATGCCGGCTAGCGGCGCGGGCCATTATCCGCCATACCATCGACGGGCCGCGATCGCGGCCCTGCTCGATTCTGGAGGAATGGGTGACGGCGGACAAGAATTTTTGGCCCGGGGAAGCAGCGGCTCTTCACCCTACCTCGCGCCGGGGAGCGGAAGCAGTTGCGACGACCTGCTTCAGGTCGGAGCGCCTCTGCCCGCCGAGCTTCGCGAACGAGTTGCGTTCGCTCGCCCGGCGCTACGTGGACGACGGCGACAGCCTGAAGCTGCGCGGCGATCTGTCTCCTCGTCGCCGATCTCTGCGAGCAAGGTGGCGCATCAACGTCAGCCATGGGCGGATCACCTTCGGCCGCCCGGGCATCGCCCGCGAGGCCAGCAAAGCATCGAGGACGTGAAGGCGCGGGTGCGCGCCGCGCTTCAGGCTGCTCGTCTGCGCCAACTTCGGCGAACCGTCGGTCCGGCAGTTCCTTGCACGAATGGAGCGTCGCACGCTCCGACCAGCCGGGCCGCTCTTCCGTCCTCGACCTGATCGACGACGGAGCCGGCGCTCGCGCGCGAACTTCGGAACGTGACACAGCTTGCCGAGGACGACGCGTGAACGCGCGTTGCCCGCTATGGTCGATCCGGTGGTCGAGGTCTGCGAGCCCGGCGCCAAATGCGCCGACACGGGATTGTCGCTGATCGACATCTGGCGCTACTTCCGGCACACTTGGGCGCACGAATACCGGCCGATTCCAGGCCGTCAGATGCTGTCTTGTTCGCAACGCCGCGCGGCCGCGCCGGCCGGTGATGGGCATCGCCATGCTGGCGAGCCCCGTCATGCGGCTCGCCTGCCGAGACAATTGGATCGGCTGGCTCCGCGACGCGGCACGCGAACGGTTGCAATCGGGCTGTTGGAGCGTCCGAGTTCTTCGGCGAAGCCCTGCAGCATCGGATCGGACGCCTCTATCTCCGACATCCGGTGGGACGACCTCGCCACCGAAAGCGAGATCGCGCGGCCGTCGGAGACGGTCTCTTTGCGCCTGGAGCAGCGCGCCGCCGGCGCTGCAGCCGGGCGAGAGGCTCAATTGCGAGCGCATTTCGAAGCTCACCGCGACACGGACGGGCAGCGTCCGACCGCATCGCGGGAACGTGAAGAATGCCACTCTCGACACCGATTGGCTGAAGGCTTCGGAGGACCTGCTGTTCGTTCGCAAGCGCGCCGAGGGCGCTGGCTCAACTGCTGTTCGCCAAGCAGGCTTTCAGGGCATGCGGGTCTGGCGGAGAGCCCGCCTGAAGCGCTGGACGAGCTGTTCGCTTGCCGACGCGGCCAGAAAGCGCTCGACATCGCGCTTACCGAGTTTCGGAAGTCCGGCCTGTCCAGCGAGGTAGCCGACGTCAGCATTTGCGGAGCAATTCACCCTTATAATCAGCTACTCGGCGGAAAGCTGGTGGCTGTTCCTAACCTCGCGTGAGGTCCGGCGATGCCTAGCACGGCCCGCTATGGCGGACAGATTAGTGTCATTGCATCGCAGATGGCGGGCCGTCCGATCTCGAAGCCTGCGCGGCTTCGGGTGCTCACGACGACCAGCCTCTACGGCGTCGGCTCAAGCCAGTATAATCGGCTTGCTCTGGCCAAGGCGCGATCACCCCGAACTCGACGCACGACATCCGCTGGAGCGCTATTGGCGAAAATCTGACAGGAGGGTTTGGCACGCTGCATCTCGGGACAGAGACCGCTCAGGCTCTACGAAGCATGGCTCTGATCGCGCCACGATGCCCGCCGCGTGAACAACCGCTTTGGTGAAGGTACAAGTCCGAGGATGCGGCAGATCAGAGAGGGATTGGACGCGCTGGGTCTGAAGAGCGATGCGATTCTGCACCATGCTAGTCCGCGGATATTCTACGGCTGTGAGCTTTTGCCAGGCAGCCGGCCAGCGTTGCTGGGGTTGGGTGATGCGGAAGGTGATGATTTTAAGTGTTTCCAGCATTTCGGCCGCGTGGCGGCGCAGATGGCTAAGTAAGCGTATCTTGCGTGCCGAATCTCTTGCTCAACTTGCCGATTTAGGTCCGACAAGTGTTCATGCGTCCTTACACGCCGATGCGGACGGTCAGTTCACTTTAGAATTCGACGATTTATGAACTTCCTTGAATTCCTGCCTGGACCAAGAGTAGGCCAAGAATGTTCTACTTCCAGTAGATATTCCTCTCTTTGAGATGTTCCCGCCGGCTTAGCCGGCCATCACAGCAATACGGTCCAGAGGTTGTTGGACCTGAAGGGGAAGGCCTTCCCCTGGGCCGAGTTCTCGCGTCTCGTCCGACCTCTTCTGCGGGGCCGCACCCCGCGACACCCTGCAAGAGCGAGAGGGTGGCGGCTGTCGCCGTGACGGATCGAAGGTCGAGAGAGGGGCTCCCGGCATAGGCGCTAAAATAGGGGGTTGACCCGACGCGAATTGGCTTGATTCTGAGGGTGGATGCATGATGCGGCATCTGTCCTGGCCGACCAGTTCTCCGCTCTGCTGGCGCGACTTCCGTCGGACCTCGACCTTGATCGTCTGGCGCTGGAGACGAAGGCGATCCAGCGCAAGCGTGAGATTGTCGATGGTGCGAGCCTGTTGCGGATCGCCCTTGCGCGCGGACCGGGTGGACTGTCTTTGCGTCAGACCGCGGCCTGGGCGTCGATGCTTGGGATCGTCGAACTCAGCAACCCGGCCGTCAAATACCGGCTGAACCAGGCGACGGACTTTCTCGCGGCCTTGGTGGAACGCCTGCTGGCGGCGAAAGCCCCTGGTGCGGAGTTGCGTTGGCCTGGTCGAACCTTGCGCCTCGCCGACGGCACCTGCGTGAGCAAACCCGGCAGCACCGGCACCGACTGGCGTGTCCACGGCGTGTTCGATCTCGGACGCGGCGGGTTCGCGCATCTCGAACTGACCGACCAACATGGCACCGAAGCGCTGGAGCGTGGCGCCCCGTGCCCAGGTGAAATTCGCATCGGTGATCGCAATTACGCCCGAGCACCGGCGTTGCGACGCTTCCGCGCGCAGAGCGGCGGCACCGCCGACTTCATCGTGCGGCTGGGCTGGAACGCGCTGCAACTGACCAACCCGGCCGGCAAATCCTTCGATCTGATCGGCTATCTGCAATGTCTGCCGCCAGGTTCGAGCCCGCATGAGGTGAACCTGCGCGCGCCGGTCGGCCGCGATGAGCCCGTGTTGGCGGTGCGGCTGATCGTGCAGCGCAAGACGCCCGAAGCGGCTGAAGCCACACGGATGGCGCTGCGCCGCGCGGCAGCCAACAAGGGCAAAGCCCTCGACCCGCGCAGCCTGATCGCGGCGGAATTCGTGATCCTGGCGACATCCCTGCCCAAGGGCGGATACAGTGCGAAGGCGGTCCTCGCGGTCTACCGGCTGCGCTGGCAAATCGAACTCGCGTTCAAGCGCCTGAAGTCGCTGCTGCATGTCGACCGGCTCCCAACGTGGAGCGAACGCGGATCGCGAAGTTGGCTGTATGCCCACCTCATTCTTGCGTTGCTGTGTGACGATCTCAGCCAGGATATCCTGGAATCTTCCCCCTGAGGACTTGCTGGACGCGGCTTACGTCCCATCCCTCTGGGCCGTGCAGAAAACCGTGCTGATGGTGCTGCTTGCCATCATCCTCGGTCCAATCTCCCTCGCCAACATCCTGGCAGCACCAGCAAACTTCCATCGCCACCTGGCCAACGCACCGCGAAAACGAAGGCCCGCTATCCAATACCCCGTCCACGACTTATTTTAGCGCCTATGGGGGCTCCCGGCCGGCCCGTCCGGAGACCTCCCATGGTTCAGCAGCTTGCTCCCGCCCGCGCCAATTCGGATCGCGCGGCTCCCGCCGGCGCGCCCGTGTCCGGCGCCTACAAGGTCGACATCTCGCGCGGCGAGCGGATCGGCCGCGTGTCGTCGGAGTGGTTCTCCCGACCCGACGACGAGCGCTACCTGTCCCTTGGCGAGCTCTACGAGGCCGTGTGCGCCCGCGCCGAGCGCGCCACCGCTCGCACCGTCGAAACCAAGGCTCTGCGGGTCGAGGTGAGCCGGGACGACGCGGAACGGCTGGCGCTGGTCGTGCCCGGCCGCGGCGAGCCGGTTGCACGAGATGCAGCGGCCAAGCGTGTTCTCGCGCCCATGCCCATTGCCCGTTCTTTAGGGCAACGTGATTAACGCGGCCAGCGTGACAGCCAGAGAACTCAGCACACCGCGCGAGGAGGTTTGACCAGTCGCGCCGATCAAGCCGGCACCGTCGATCACACGCCAATGTAGCGGCCGGTTTCCGGCCGGCAGCTTGGAGTCCGCTTTGTCCGACCTGGGCCTTGGCTTCTAAGCACAAACGGCCTCGCAGGGCCGTTCTGAAGTCTTGGAATTCAATAAGGAAAACTGGAGCAGGAAAAGGAACCGGGGTCCAACACTCTCTGGGTTGGGAGGCCGCAGGAAAGAGCACTGCGTAAGCGCAAAGAGTAGGCGCCTATGTGGCTGCCGAAGCAGGCGGCGCGTCCGGGAGCATGACAACAGCAGTCAGACGAACCGAGGCCTGGACATTGGCCTCCGATAACACACGACTATCCATGGGAATGACCGGTTGATTCCGTTGTCCGATCCAAGTACCCAAGGCTAAGTCAATCCCGCTCGGCCGCTCTCGACGCCCGCTTGCTGCTGCGTCCGCCATGGATGTGTCAGATGCTTCGTGAAGCATGCTGCCCACTGCGCATCTGCTCGATGAATGCAACCAATTTCCGGGTCTGGCCAGCAGGATCTCGGAACCAATCTGTCGACCAGACGCGGTAAATCGTCCATCCTAGATCCTCAAGGATGTTCTGGCGCAGGATGTCGCGATCACGCGCCGACCTACTTGAGTGATACGATGCTCCGTCGCACTCAATGCCCAGCAAGAAGGTGCCCGCCGCCTCGGGGTGCCTGACGGCGAGGTCGATGAAGTAACCCGCCACTCCAACCTGTGGCACCACATCGTACCCGGCAACCCGCAGGCGATCGCGCACGAATATCTCAAAGTCGCTGTCTGGCTCCCGCCCGGTCTCCTGCCCCGCATCGAGCCGGCCGTCTAAAGCGTAGGACAGAGTACCCGCTTCAGCACCTGCGCGCCGAGAGGACTGTCTGGGCCGGCCAGCACGTCGTCAGGACTTCATAGAGGTGAACAGCCGGACGTGATGCTTCGCCCGGGTGAATAGCACGTTTAAGCGCCGGTGGCCGGTCGCGCCGTTGATGGGCCCGAAGACCTGTTTCACCCTGCCACCAGGCTCCGAGGGGCCAAATACGGTCGAGATGAAGATGACGTCGCGCTCGTCGCCTTGCACGTTCTCTAAATTCTTTACGAAAAAGCGCTCAAGCGTCCTGCCCCAGCGCTCGCGGTATTCCTCCACCTCCGGACACGCCGCAGCGAGCTGATCCATCTTCTGGGCGATCTGGTCTCGCTGGACTTGGTTCATCGTAGCTATGCCAAGACTACGCTCAGGATACCGCCGCATGTGCTCCAGGGCCGCCTCGCACACACCTTCGACTTCTGCCATGTTGCTCCGGGCCTTGTAGACGCCGTTCACCCTCGCCGTCTTGACACCCTGGTTGGAGTCTGCCTCGGCGGGTGAGGGAAAGACGATGAGGTCGTCCTCGTAGAACTCTCGGTTTGAGAACGCGACCAGGCTGCCGTGTCGGGAACGGTAGTGCCAGCGCAGCCGCCGCATCGGGCGGAACACCGCCTGCGCGAGATCCAGGATGGACTCCGCATCCACCTGCTCCTCCTCGACCTCCTCCTGGTCCGCACCGCCATCAAGCCGGGCGAAAAACGAGGTCGGCGGCAACTGCTTTGGGTCGCCGACGACGACGACCTGTTCAGACCTAGCCATGGCGCCAAGGGCGTCCTCGGGGCGCATCTGCGACGCCTCGTCGATCACGAGCAGGTCGAAACGCAGCCCTTCAGGCTTCAGAAATTGTGCCACCGACAAGGGCGACATCATAAAGCAGGGCTTCAGCGCCTGCACGGCATCGCCCGCTCGGTCGAGAAGTTGGCGGATGGGGATATGCCGCTTCTGCTTCGCGATCTCGAGCATGGTGAGGGCTTTTCCCGTGTACTCGCTTCGCTTACCCACCCCATTACCGAGAGGAACCGGCCGCCGCGAGAGCTCGCTGGCCAGCATTTCGCGCCGGAGTTCGGTCGCACTCTTGTCCAGCGACTTAAACCGCGCCCGGGCCTCCTCCTGACCCAGACCAGTGAACCGATCCAACTCGGGGTACTCGGCGAAGGCAAAGCGAGCGAGCGCACGATACAGCACGCGGCCGAACGCTTCCGAAAGCGGACACGATATAGCTCTCTTGTCCCACAACGCGAGCAGGCCGCTCAAACCCAAGCTCCCGGCGGCTTCTCGCTCTATCAGGTAAGCGATCCACGCACCAAGTTCACTCGGGTGCGCCACCGCTCGTCGGAGGCGCTCCGCAACGGCCATCGGCGTCCGTTCCAATAGCGTACCACCCAGGAAGCTGTTCTCGTCCAGCCCAAGGCAACGCTGAAGATCTCGCCACCTCTGAAGTGCCTGACCAGCAAATCCGCTGCCGCCCGCGCAGCGGGTACGAGCACTTGCGCGAGGTTGGCGGGCTCCGTGCCATGAAGCTTCTGTTTTACCTCTTCGCTGAGTGGCAGGGAATCAACGGCCTCAGCCAGGGCCAGCGCGACCCGGAGGGAAGTGTGATCGCCAAGCGGAGGCGGTGCGCTCTCGCCGAGCGCAACGGCAAGTGCCTCGGGAACGCGCGCTGCCAATGCCGCGGTGTTCGCCGCCAGCAGTAACCGGCACAGGTTTGGGAGAGCGGCAGCCCATACTGTTCCAGGCACCTCGAAGCGCTGACAGGCGTCGGCAAGCGCCCTGATTGCAGTGGCCCTAGCCTCCAGTCCCGCGGCTAGCCCTCCAAGCGAGATCGATCGGTCGGATGCCTTCTCGATGTACCTCGCGGAGACGGGCAACTCCGTCGGGCGCGTGGAGGGCCGAAATGGCCTGGAGCCGATCCTGATCTCCCGAGAGCAGAGTCTGCTTGGCGCGAACGGTGATCTCGTCCGTGCCTGCCAGCTCGAAACGGACTCGGGCAGCCCAGGCCGCGACCGCCGTCGCTGCGTCAGTGTCGGTTGCCAAGCCGCGATAGCGGCTGCCGAATGCGGCGCGGTACTCGGCCTTGCCCTCCAGGGCGGCGACAGCCTCGAGATGCTCGGCAATCGAGTTTAACCTGGCCGCCATCTCCCGCCTGGCCTTCCCAGGTGTCTTGCACAGTGACCTGTAGGCGCTCTTGGCCGCCCTGACCGTGCTGCTCAGGAACCCGAGAATGCTCGCCCCACGCAGCGCGGAGGCGTGTCGCCGCAGCTCGTCAGGCGTCGTAGAGGCCGGAATACTAAACTCAGCAGCGAGCGCCTCCTGCCGGCTCCTGAGGGCAGCGATGTCGGCGGCAGCGGCGGCAATAGTCCCCTCGCTGCCTCGAGCCATGAGCTCCGGATTAGCGAAGGCGGTGACACGTTCGCCGGCTTCCTTGGCCAAGTCGACTGCACGAAGGACCACCACAGCCTTCTCGAGACTGCCACCAGGCGCCAGGCCAAATAGCGCGGCAGCCTGCGCGGCGACCTGGGCGAGTTCGTGCAGTCGCGCCGCCTCGGCGCGTAAATCCTCAATCCAGGTCTCCAGGCCCGCGATAGTCAGGGATTGGGGCGCGGTGGCCGCTAGCGCTCCCCAGCACGTGGCCAAGTCTTGGCCGCTTCCGCGCCGTCCAGTCCGTCGGATGCGACGTTCTGCTGTCGCAGCGTAGCTACCGCCCCTTGATACGCTTTACAGGCATGCAACCAGTCCTCTGCCGCCCGCTGGGCGTGAGGGGTCCTCAGCCCGAGATATAACTTTGCGTCCACGCCGTGCCGGACGGGCAAATCCTTGAGAGCACAAGCCACCACCCGGACGTCCTGGATCGTGACGCCGGTTTCGAGGCCGACGGCCCGCAGATCCGAAGTCGTCCTGTCGACCTGCTTCATGGCCGATGCGACATCCTCCGCGTCCCGCACCACCTGCTCGAAGTCGACCGACGACAAATTGTCTCGGGTGACGCCGTACCAAGGATGCCGGTCAGGGCTGCCAAAGGCGGCCAAAATAAGGTGGGCTGAACGCTCGAACCGGTCGAGCACGGCTTGCCGCCGCTCAATGTCTGATCGCACCAAGCTTTCGCAGCCCGGCAGCGGAAGTGCATCGAGGCACCGGGCCTCTTCGCCTTCTCGGTCGCGGCGGCGCCGATCAGCCCAAAGGACGTCATGCACCGTCGCGCCTGACGCACCCAAGGGCGTGTTTAGGACTTGGACGTACCGGGTCAGCGCGCTGCGCGTCGCGCAGAGTTCCCGAAGTTTCTCGTCAAGTTCGGCCACACCCATCGTGGTCGGCCTGCGTTCAAGGCGCTTCCTGAGGGCGTCAACGACATCCTTTTTGCGCGCCTTGCCTGAGTGCAGCTCAAGGCAGAAGTCGCCTAGCCCAGCCATGTCCAAGCGGTCTTTCACCACTTGAAGGGCGGCCTGCTTGTCCGCTACGAACAACACGCGCTTCCTGTTTGCGAGCGCGGCCGCGATTATGTTCGTGATTGTTTGTGATTTGCCCGTGCCAGGCGGACCTTCGATGACGAGGTTCTTGCCCGATACCACGTCGTACACGGCGCTGTGCTGGCTAGCGTCAGCCTCCAAGACGAGGGTCGCCTTCGCGGCTATCTCGGGTGCGTCCACGTCGTGCTCGTCGGCGAATATGGAGGAGCCCGCCTCACTGCCGCCCAGAAGCTGTTGAACTAGCGGGCGGCTCGCCAGTGCTCCAGCCTTGGTCCACAGGGTCTCGTCGAGGTCGTTGAACATGGAAAGGCGTGCGAAGGGAAAGTGCGCGAGCGTGACGAAGCGGCGCACTCCCCATCGCTTGCGGTCCTTACAGACCTCCTCTTGGACGCGAACCAGGTAAGCCTCGGGCTGCTCATCCTCCCCGAGCTCGGGCAGCTGGATTTTGAAATCCCGTTTAAGGCGCTCAGACAGGGTCAGGTTAACTTGAGGCTCGTCACCGACACCGGCAAGGAAGTACTGATAGCGACTGCGCACGATCGTGCGCTCAATGTCGACTCCGCATCATTACCAGTGGGCTTGAGATCGGCCGGTCGGAGCTATCGCTCTCGAACCACTCGAGGAAGCCGAAGGCAAGATGGAGGGTGCTGACGCCGGTCTCCTCGGCGACGGTCCGCGCTGTGTTCCGGATTTTGGCCAGGGCGCGCTCCATCGGATCCGGCAGCATAAGGGCCTGGAACTCGACAGGCGCGCCACGCGGGGCCGAGTCATGCTCCGCTCGCGTCGGCGCCAAGTCAAATGACGGGTCGATCCCCAGGCCAACGGCATACTCGGCGAGGCCCTTCGGCGTGGGGGCATTCCAAGGCTGCATGCCGAGGGTCTCACGGACCTGCCGCGCGAAGCTGGCGAGCAGGGCCCGCGAAGAGCCGCTTGCTCAGGCCGGTGGAGAGGAACCAGACCGCCTCGCCCGTGGTGGGCTGCACGAAAGCCATGACATGCAGCCACTGGTACCGGTGGTGGCCGAGTGCCGTGGGCTGCGCGCCAACAGGTGCCCAGACCCGTCGGCGGACCGGCTCCAGGCCGAGGCGGTGCTCGTCCTCGGCCCAGACCTCGACCGGCCGGCCGGGGTGCGCGGCCCTGGCCTGCGCGACCGCCGCCTCGAGCCCCCCTTAAACTCTGCCCCATTGCTCGGCCGTCGCTGCGCGCGGGTGCCGCGGGCGGGGGTCTGGAGTGACCAGCGCACCCGCCTCAGGGCCTCCCAGCCGCGCTGCGGGTGCACCCGCTCCACCCCGAGACACCGCGCCATCCACTGCGGCACCTTGGGGCCGGTCCAACGCCCCCCGTCCTCGGGTGGTGTCTTCAGGCGCTCGGCAAGCGCCGCCAGCACCGCCTCGGCAGCACGCTCGCGGCACGGCCGTTCCGCCGCCGTTGGTCGCCCAACACAGCGGGGCCGTGCGCGTTGTAGCGCGCCGCGAGCTGTTCGACCCAGCGCGGGGCGAACGCCAGCACGCTGGCCACGTCCAGCACCGTCCGGCCCTGGGCCAGGCGCCAGATCGCCTGGGTGTGCCGCGCCTCGGTCACATCCTGAGCCGCCCGGTAGCGCCGCTCCAGGTCCGCAACAGACAGGTGCTCGACAATCTGCGTCATGGTCCCGCCCCCAAGCCAGAACCGTCAGCTTACCCCCTATTCGGGCGTGCCAATCACGCGGAGTTCGTATGATATCACAGGCAAGTTCGCCGACCCGAGATCACGTCCTGGTTGCGGAGCGGCCGTGGTGCCGGCCGGCGCGGCTCGCCTTGGAGCGCCAGCAAACCTGTTCCGTTAGGGCGCGGTCCCTCGGCCCATGAAGTTCATGACCAGGACGATGACGAAGATCACGAGGAAGACGAAAAACAAAATTTCGGCGATCCCAGCGGCCGTTCCGGCGATGCCGCCGAAACCGAGGACCGCGGCGACGATGGCGATCACGAGGGCGACGAGCGCCCAGTAAAGCAAGTTGCCGCCCGGCATCCTGTCCTCCGTCTGACCCGTCGAGCTCTGAACGCGGCAGGGTCATTCCAGTTGCGGCGAGGCGGACCGAGACCCGGGCGGCGCCTCGTGGCCGAGATCGTCCAAGGACACCGGCGCAGAACGCGCGCCGCGCCGTCATTGGCTGGACGATGCGGCCGAGAGCGAACTGCGCTCCTTCGCCAATGGGCTCAAGCAGGACGAAGCCACCGTCCAGGCCGCGTTGGAGCTGCCCTGGAGCAACGGGCAAACCGAGGGCCAGATCACCCGGCTCAAGCTGATCAAGAGACAAATGTGTGGGCGCGCCAAGTATGACCTGTTGCGGGCTCGCGTCCTGCAAGCTGCCGATCCCGACAGTCAGTTGCACCAGAAACCCCGGAGAGCCCCTTTTGCAAGCCGATTGACACAATAACAGGCTGGAACAAGATCACCGGGGCCCCAAAGGCCGCTGTTGGCCCATGCGGGGCTTCCAGTGTTCCCGATCCGCGGCCCGGTTCTGCCGAGGACACGACGAGCTCCGAAACTTTCTCCGTCTCCGCTCGCATCGCAACCAGCACGTTCCCGCAGACCGCCGCATATCGCTCCTCTTCCGCCGGACCGCGACCATCCTCGCCATCCGGGAAATGGCCTGATCGGCCTGCCCGCACGGTCGAGAGGACTGGCGGCACTTGCTGGCGCGAGACCTGACGGAGCGCGGCGAACCCCGCGCCGTCGGGGTCAGTGTCCCGCTGGAACCGCTCCCGCTACGGCCTGCTGGATCTTGTCTGTGAATGCCTTGGCGCTGCGGCTTTGCGCAAAGGCCGCGACGCCGTCGTACATGGCCTGCTGGAACTGCGGGCCGAGTAGCTCGCCATGGGTGATGGACAGAAGGATCGCCCCAGTGTTCATCGCTTGGTATGCCGACTGCAGGTACCTCGGCAGGGAAGAGGGGTCGATGTCCTTGCGCAGCGGCGCCGAGCCCTTGACCTTTGCGAATGCCAGCTCCGTCGAGGCCGATCCGATGGTGGAGAGGAACTGCAAGGCATTGGTGCCGTCCTTGGCGTTCTTGGCGGTGACGAACGTGTCGACGATGGCGAGGAAGGCCCCGTCGGTTCCCGGGTACGCCGTGTAGCCGATGTCGGACGGCGCGACGCCATCGGTGACGAGCTCGCCGTAGAGGGAGTCGTTCATCGACAGGAACGCGCATTTTCCGCTCGCCAGCTGCTTCGCCGCCTCGTCCCATGTCAGCGATGCGGCAGCGGCGTCGGCGTAGCCAAGGATGTGCCCGAGCTGCCCGAGAGCCTTCTGCACCTCCGGGCCGCTCCAGTTGAACCTGTCTGCCGCGATGTCGGACCACCCTTTGGTTCCGACGATGCCAAGGAGGATGTTCTCGAACAGCTCGGTAGTCGTGAACCGGTCCTTGGCGCCGAGGCAGAGGGGTGTGACGCCATGGGTTTTCAACGTGGCGAGGTCGGCCGCGAATGTCGCAGCCGCGTACGCGGACGAGGGGACGGCCACATCGGCCTGCCTCAATAGCGCGGGGTTGAACCAGAGCATGTTCCCGCGATGCGCGCCGGTCGGCACTCCCCATTGCTTTCCGCTCCAGGTCGCGGCGTCGAGCAGGGAGGCGGGGATGGTCCCGGCCAGCTTGGTCTGATCGAACACGGAGCTCACGTCGGCAATTCGGTCGCTCTGAGCGTATGCTCGCAGCGACGTCCCGAGAAAGGTCTGCCACACGTCGGGCGGGTCGCCTTCCCGCAGACGTGTTGCCAGGACGATCTGCACATTGCTGCCCCCACCACCCTTGACGGCCGTGTTGTCGATGGCCACGCCGGGATGGGCCTGCTTGAACCGGTCGAACAGCACGTTGAGCGCGGCACTTTCGGACCCGGACGTCCACCAGGACGCGACCTCGAGGTTTTTCGTGGGCTGGGCGGAGGCGCCCCGGCTGCTCGGCCCGCTGGCGGCGAGGAGCACGACAAGGGCGCCGCGGAGGGCGACGCGGCGCAGCCGTGACCTCATGAGGTGCTCAATGAGGCGCTTAACAGCGGTGTGCGTTCCGCCCTGAGATCGAACAGCGCGTACGAGCCGACGACGGCGAAGCACACCGCCGGGACGAGGAAGGACACGGCGGGCGACGTGGCGTCGAGTAGGGCCCCCTGGATTAAGGGGACGATCGCCCCGCCGACGATGGCCATGACCAAGCCCGCGGCCCCGAACTTGGTCGCGGGGCCTAGGCCGTGCAGCGCCACGCCGTAGATGGTCGGGAACATCAGCGACAGGCAGAACGAGAGGGACACTACGGCGGCCACGCCGAGGACGTTCGGCGACACGAGGGCGAACAAGCACAACGCGACGGCAAGTCCGCTGAGGAGGGCGAGCATGACCGTCGCCCGGACCCTCCCGATGACCCACGTCATGACAAACCGGGATACCAGGAACACGATCAGGCTGACCTGCAACAGATAGCCGCCGAGCTGCAACGACCCGTTCAAGGCTTGCTGCACGTACTGGATCAAGTAGGTCCACGTGCATACCTGCGCCGCGACGTTGAAGAACTGGGCGACGACGCCGAACGTGTAGCGGCGATTGTGCAACAGGACGGAGAACGGGCTTCGCCCGCCGAGGTCTCCGGACTCGAACTCTTCGACGATCTTCGGCGACCTGCTGATCGCGATGACAAACGCGATGGCCAGCAGCACGAAGCCGAGGCCGAGGTAGGGGCCCATGACGGCGCCCAGCTCGCCGGCTCGGATCGTGTGCAGCTGCTCCGGCGTAAGGGAGGCGAGGTTCACCGGGTCGTCGAGCTTCGGGAGGATCAACGTCGCCGCAAGCAGGACGCCGATGTTGGTCCCGACAGGGTTAAATGACTGCGCGAAGTTCAGCCGCCGCGTCGCATTCGCCTCCGGGCCGAGCGAGATGACGTAGGGATTGGCGGACGTCTCCAAGATCGAGCATCCCGCGGCAATGGCGAACAACGCGACGAGGAACGCGATGTAGGTCATGAGCTTGCTTGCCGGGTAGAACGCGAAGGATCCCGCGGCGGCGAGGACAAGGCCGGTCAGGATCCCCGTCTTGTAGCCGAACCGCTCGTTGATGAACGCGGCGGGCAAGGCGAGCAGGAAGTACGCGCCGAAATAGGCGAGCTGCACCAGCGAGGCCTGGAACGTGCTCATGTCGAAGATGCGCTTGAAGCCGGCGACCATCGGCGTGGTCATGTCCGCCGCGACGCCCCACGCGGTGAAACAGCAGATGAGGACGATGAACACCACCCACATGCCCGGGTAGACCAACCCCGGGTTGCCGGTCCTGTGCTCCCTTGAAAGTGCCTGTTGCTTGCTCGCGGGGGTCACGTCATTCGTGCCTTCCGGGCCCTGAGATACGCCATGCCGGCGTCTCGCGACTGAGCGGACACATACCATTAGACTTGATACGGCTACCCTACGGTTGACTGCTCTACCTGTCAATCCACCGAGTTGACGCCGAAGGAATCTCGGCTCCGCTATCCCAGCTTCTCTGTCCGATAATATCGATTCTCGGACAGCGGATCCGTGCTATGGAACCGGAATGAGCTGGCCAGGTCACGACCCTTTCGGCCGCCCGCGGCGGGCCGAGCCGGAGGGCTACGACGCCATGCAGGTGTGCCTCAACGGGCACGTCATCAACGACGGCATTGTCACGTTGATGGGCGCTGGCCGGAACGACATGGCTGGGCCAGGCTAGCGGTATGAGACAATCCCCTGACCCGCACCGTGGGCACCGCTTTCTGGCCGAGATCATCGCCCATGCCGTCTGGCTGTATCACGTCTTCAGCCTGAGCCTGCGAGATGTCGAGCTGCTGCTGGCCGAAAGGGGCGTGGTGGTCTCCTACGAGAGCGTCCGTCGCTGGTGCCTGAAGTTCGGTCGGTGCTTTGCCGGCAAGCTGCGCCGCCGGCGGCCCCAGCCAGGGCTATGCGTGGAATTGGGTGATGACGGAGTGAAGGCGGCGTATCGAGGCGGGTGACGAGCCTGCCAGAACCTCCCGAAGGAGCGATACGCCATGACGAGCGATAGCACCGTTGTTCCCCTTCGTCAGCCGGACGAGATCGACGATCCGCTGACGGCGGTCCTGCGGAACGGCGCCCGGCGGCTGCTGGCCCAGGCGGTCGAAGCGGAAGCCGAGGCGTTCCTGGCCGCGATGAAACACCTGCGCCTGCCGGACGGGCGCGAGCGCGTGGTCCGGCACGGCCACGGGCCGGAGCGCCCGGTCCAGACCGGGATCGGCCGGTCCCGGTGCGGCGGGTGAAGCTCCGCGACCGCGGCGCTGACGAGGGGGAGCGAGCGCATCCGCTTCACCTCGGCCCTCCTGCCGCGCTGGGCGCGGCGCACGCGCAGCCTCGATGCCGTGCTGCCGATCCTCTACCTGCGCGGCATCTCGATGGGCGACTTCCAGGAGGCGCTCGCCGCCCTGCTGGGCAAGGACGCTCCGAACCTGTCGCCCTCGGTGATCGCGCGGCTGCGCGACGAGTGGCAGGCCGAGTATGCGCGCTGGCAGAGGCGCGACCTGTCGGCCCGGCACTACGTCTATGTCTGGGCGGACGGCGTCTACCTGCAGGCGCGCATGGAGCCGCAGGCCGAATGCGTGCTGGTGCTGATCGGGGCGACGCCGGAGGGCAAGAAGGAGCTGCTCGGGTTCCAGGTCGGCGTCCGGGAGAGCGCCCAGAGCTGGCGCGAGCTGCTGGTGGACCTCAAGGCCCGCGGCCTCGCCACCGCGCCCGAGCTGGCGACCGGCGACGGCGCGCTTGGCTTCTGGAAGGCGCTGGAGGCGATCTTCCCGACCACGCGGCACCAACGGTGCTGGGTGCACAAAGTCTCAAACGTGCTGGACAAGCTGCCCAAGTCCGTCCAGCCCGCGGCCAAGGCCGACCTGCGCGAGGTCTGGCAGGCGCCGGACCGCGCCACCGCCGAGGCGGCGATCGCCATCTTCGCCGAGAAGTACGCGGCCAAATACGAGAACGCGGTCGCCTGCCTGGTCAAGGACCGCGAGGCGCTGCTGGCCTTCTACGACTTCCCCGCCGAGCACTGGGACCACCTGCGCACCGCCAACCCGATCGAGAGCGTGTTCGCCACCGTCCGGCACCGGACCGTCCGCACAAAGGGCGCGCTGTCGCACGACACCGCCCGGCTGATGGTGTTCAAGCTCGTCATGGCCGCCGCGAAGACCTGGCGGCGGCTGAAAGGCGAAAACCAGTTGCCGAAGGTCGTCCAGGGTGTCAACTTCAGCAACGGGGTCGAGGTCACCGACACGCCAGCACAGACCGCCGCCTGACCACGCCGTCACCCAAATTCCCGCATAGCTCCCCCAGCCAGGGGACACCTGGCACTGTGATGAGGTGTTTCTGCGGATCAACGGCGAGCGGCATTACCTCTGGCGCGCCGTCGACCAGCACGGTGTCGTGCTCGACATCCTGGTGCAAGAGCGCAGGGACGCAAGCGCAGCCAAACGCTTCTTCAAGCGCCTGCTGGGGAGATTGCGGTTCAAACCACGCCGCCTGATCACCGACGGTTTGCGGAGGTTTCGTCAAATTCGTCGTTGCACATTGGTGCTGCCACAACCCCAGTGTGCAGGAGCCTCACTTTCCCTTGATATATCATTGCAGTGTCCAGCGGGAAATATTGAACGAGCAGCTACACCTAGCCTGGAAAATTCATGAGGCCGGTGGCGTTGTTTGAACGCGCCACGACTGGCTCGCTCCTTGGTTGTGCGGACGTGCGTGGCTGATGCCGGCTTGAGGCGGGCTGTTGGATGCGGATCGCGGGTCTTGGGGTTGCAGGTTGAAGGGTTCGGCTGGGGCATCCGCCCCGGCGGTCAGCAGAGGAGGCGCGGCAGTCGCTCGAGAGCCAGGCGCAGGATGGCCTGATCCGGACAGGCGCTGGGCAGGCGCAGCATGACCCGGGTCTTCAGCGCGACGACCCGGGTGGCGAGCTTGACCAGGCGCAGGCGCAGCGTGTCGAACTGCGCCACACGCCAGACGGAGCGTTTGGGCATCAGGCGGCGCAGTAACCAGAACAGCCAGTAGGCGCCGGTGTGCCGCATCAGGCGGAATTGGTTGGCACTGGCGCGGCAGCAGGAGGTGCGGTCGGCGGCGAGGTGGCGCTTCCAGGCCTTCAGGTGATTTTCCGCCCGACCTCGCCGGCAGTGGCTCGTCTCGTAGAGGGCGCGAGGCGAGCCGGAAAGGTTGGTGACGACGAAGCGGGTGTCGGTGCCCTGCGCGCTGGCCTCGACGCGTGCGATGACCCGCTCGACCCTGCTCCAGCTCCCGGCACCGTCGTAGAACTCCTTGTAGCGGCGCAGCTTGTCGGCTTCCGATGCGGCGGCGTGCCGCGCCGCGGTGCTCTGCTCCAAGGCCTCGACATGGCGGCGCAGCGTGGTGGTCGAGGCAACGCCGAGGATGAAATCCAGGCCCTCGGCCCGGCAGAAGTCGAGCACCTCGGGCGCGCAGTAGTGGCTGTCTGCGCGGATCAGGATCTCGACCCGCGGCCAGTGGCTGCGGATATCGCGCACCACTCGCCGCAACAGGGCACGGGCCTCGCGCCCATCAGGGCGGCAGGCCGGGCGCAGCGTGGCGGCAATGGGACGGCCCTCGCCATCGAACACCACGATCGGCTGGAAGCCGTAGTCGTCGTAGTAGGCATTGAACAGCCGCAACTGCTGCGCGCCGTGGGCGGCATCGAAGGTGTCATCCACATCGAGCACGATCCGCCGCGGCACCTGGCGGAAGCTGCCGCAGTAGAGCTCGACCATGGCCCGGGCCATCCGCAGCAGGGCTCGCGGTCCCGGCAGGTTCTCCAACCGCGAGATGGTCGGTTGCGAGCAGAGCGCCGCATCCTCGGGCAGGTGGTCGAGCGCAAGCTTGAAGATCGGATCGTGCCGCAGCGTGTCGGCGTCGTTGCCGTCCTCGTAGCCAGCGGCGATCATCAGCATGCGAAAGCGCAGGATCGCGGCCAGCCCATGCCGGATCCGCTCCGGTGCACGCGGGTCGTCGATGCAGGCGGCCAGGCGCTCGGCCAGACCAAGCCGCCGCTCGACCTCGCCCAAGACCAGCAGGCCACCATCGGAGGACAGTTGCCCGCCATCGAAGCGGGCGATCAGAGGCTTGCCGGCGACCGGTGACAGGCCGGGCAGGGACGGCGTAGATTTAACTCTGGCGGGCATGGTCTCCGGACGCGGCTGGATTTGAGTGTCGCAACCAAATCCTATGGCCACTCAACCGACTGCGCCATGCTCGCCAACTCTCACGCATAATCCGGGCTAGTGGTCTGAGTTAGAAATTCCTTGCCGTGCTACCCAGATGAGTCCTGCCTGCCTCTGTGGGAAGGGGCAGGGCTGAGATGGGACGGGCGATTGGCAAGTTCACGGAAGGCGCCGCTTCGAATATCGCCGGCGGATCGCGAGCGGCTGGAGAGTTGGACACGGCGGGGCAAGACGGCGCAGTCCCTGGCGCGACGGGCGCGTCTCGTGCTGGCCTGCGCCGCGCCGGGAGCGACGATCAGCGGCGTGGCCGCGACGTTTGGGGTGAGCCGCCCAACCGTGGCGCTGTGGCGGCGGCGCTTCGCCGAGCGCGGGCCGGATGGGCTGCTCGATGAGCCCCGCCCCGGTGCGCCGCGCAGCATCACAGACGAGCAGATCGAGCGGGCGGTGGTGACCACGCTGGAAGGCGAGCCGCCCAACGCCACGCACTGGAGCACGCGCGCGCTGGCGCGGGCGGTGGGGCTGAGCCAGTCGGCGGTGGTGCGGATCTGGCACGCCTTCGCCCTCGCCCCGCACCGGAGCGAGACGTTCAAGCTCTCGCGCGACCCGCTGTTCATCGACAAGGTGCGCGACATCGTCGGGCTTTACCTCAATCCGCCCGACCGGGCGCTGGTGCTGTGCGTGGACGAGAAGCCCTCGATCCCGGCGCGCGAGCCCACGGCTCCGATCCTGCCCATGCGCCCCGGGCAGGTGGAGCGCCGCACGCACGACTACGTCCGCCACGGCACCACCGACCTGTTCGCCGCCCTCGACATCCAGAGCGGCAAGGTGATCGGCGTCACGCGCCAGCGCCATCGTGCCCGGGAGTTCCGCGACTTCCTCGACGCGATCGAGCGGAACGTGCCAGCGGACCTCGACATCCACCTCGTGCTGGACAACGCCTCGATTCACAAGACGCCGCTGATCCACGCCTGGCTGGCCAAGCGGCCGCGCTACCACCTGCACTTCACGCCGACTTCGGCGTCTTGGATCAACATGGTCGAGGGCTGGTTCGCACTCCTGACCCGCCGCCAGTTCCAGCGCGGCGCCTTCCGTTGCACCGCCGAGCTCGACACGGCGATCCACCGCTACATCGAGACCAACAACGCCGACCCGCATCCTTTCGTCTGGACCAAGAGCGCCGACGCCATCCTCGACAACGTCCGGCGCTTCTGCCAGAGAACCTCCACCGCCATGACCTGATAAGAAACTTCTAACTCAGACCACTAGAAAGCCGTGCACGGTATGCGGCATTCAGCTGGTTCGCTTTTACTATTTGAACCCCGATGGCGCTTTCGTCGCAGGCGAAGCCGGCGCCAGCAATTGCCGTAGTACAAGGTGGGTGGGCGCGAATGGACTGCAGCGGCGGTCTGGCGATGCGCGGCCGCCTTTGCGGAACGAGCGGTTCGGTGTGAAACTCGGGCCGCGCTATTCTGACCATTGTCCGAAACCTCAGGGGCTGTGTGATGCAACGACTTGGCGTGGTCTCTATCCTCGTGACGCTGCTCACCCTATCGGCGGCAATGGCGCAACCAGGCGGCGTAGACAGACTTTACGTGTTTGACTGCGGCGACGCCCATGCACCGGATCAGGCACGCTGGTCGCCCGGTGTGAATGTCGGCAAGCCGATCGACATCAGCGATAATTGCTATCTGATCCACCATGCCCAGGGGTATCTGATGTGGGATACCGGCGTTCCCGATGCTGTTGCCGCTATGGGTGGTCCGATGGCTGGACCAATCCCTTGGCACCGCAACAAGACCCTCGTCTCGCAGCTTGCGGCAGTCGGTCTCACGCCGGACGACATTCGCTATGTCGCCGTTTCCCATACGCATGGCGATCATGTTGGCAATGTCGATCTGTTCCCCAAGGCCAGCGTGCTGATCCAGGGGACCGAGTATGACTGGGCTTTCACGCGGCCCCAAAAGCCGTTCAGCCCGGACCATCCGGTGCAGAAGCTGGATGGCGACAAGGACGTGTTCGGCGACGGGAGTGTGCTCATCGTCTCAACGCCCGGCCATACACCAGGACATCAATCGCTGCTTGTGCATCTGCCCAGGACAGGCTGGCTGCTGCTCAGCGGCGATGCGGTGCATTTCAAAGACAACTGGGACCATCGCCGCGTCCCCAGCATGAACGTCGACGCCGGGAAGACCATAGCCTCCATGCAGCACATTGCCGATCTGCTGGAGCAATACCATGCTCAGCTTTGGATCAATCACGACGCACCACAGGCCGCGCAGACCCGGCATGCGCCGGAATATTACGAATAGGCCTTGTGTTGCGTCACAAGGCGATCTGGGCGAAGCTCCCTACTTGCGTCGCTCATTCCGGCGCGCCTTACCTGGGCCTCGACGCGACTCCCCATCTCAAGGCCAGGCCGTTCCGATCCCGGCCGGGCCAGCGCCCATCGGCAGCGGGGCGGCTTCGGTGAGGCGCCGCCCATCCCAGTGGAACACCGAAAGCTCCCGTTCCACCATGTTCTCAACGAGGATGACTTTCCCGTCGCGCGAAAAGGCAATCCCTTGCGACCACCTGCCGACCGGCGCTTCGGCCACCCTTTCGAGATGACTGCCGCTGACGGCTAGCAACACCAGCGTTCCGCGCTGATGGAAAAATGGCGAGTTGGGCGGCTTCGTTGTGCCGTTCTGCGTCCCCACGGCGAGGAACTTGCCATCCGGCGAGAACTTCAAGCCCTCGGGCGAGAGGCCGACACCCACCGTCTCGACGACCCGGATCGGGCTGGCCGTCATGTCGATCAGGCTGACTGTGTCGATGTCGCCATTGCCCCGGCCCATGTTGGACACGGCCGCCAGCTTGCCATCGGCGGCGATGTCCATCGTATAGGGTGCGACACCCGCCGTGAGCGGCCGCTTGTCGGCCTCGAGTTGCGCGCCGTTGACGTGCAGCAACGTGATCTGGTTGTCGAAGTTCCGGCTGACCAGCGCCGCCTTGCCGTCACGGGAAAAGACAAGTCCGCTGGGGCCGGATTGTCTGCCAAGGTCAAGCCTGCCCGAGGCGGCGAGCCTCTTGTCCCTCACCGCGAAGACCGAAACGCTGCCTTCGGTTCTGTTGCAAACTAAAGCGAGTGAGCCGTCAGGGGAGACGCGCACGGTTGTCGCCCCGGCCCCGGCCGTGACTTGTTGCACGACCCGGGGCGGCGACGAAGCCAGGTCGATCACCGAAACCCGGTCGTCTGGAGAGATGCCGGCCGGCCCGGCGGGATCGGCGCGGGTCGCCCCGGTCGTGATGGCCCAGCTTTCGTCAGGCGCAACCCACACCGAGGTCGGCGGTCCCACAACGCTGCCTGGAGCCTGCACGGTCGCCGCCACCTTCGGCGGAAAGTGGGAGAGATCGACAACGGCGACGGTGTCGGGCGCCGCACCCGGGGCGGCGACCTGGTTTGCTTGTTCATTGAGGACGGTGTGGGCATCGTTGGACACGACCGCGACATCGGAACGCGCCATGCCCGGCAGCAATCCCAGCGCCAAGGCGGCCGTAAGCCCTAGGGCTCGGCGAACCCGCTCTCGCATTCTCGACCCCCAATCAGGCGTTGATACCGGTTGGCAGCTGAAACAATGATCCTCCGTCGGTTTTGACCGTCAAGGGGGGGAGCGGCCCGATGGTTCTGCGAGGCTCCGCGCCAAACGGCCGCCTGTTGGCATTCGACGTATTGCCGGCGGCTGTGCTTGGCGCGGCGCCTGCGTTCCGTTTCTGCGCGGCGCGGTGCCGAGGCGCCGCGCGGCCTCTCGGCCATCGCCCGGCGCCACGTCAGCAGTACGCGCTGGAGCGCCGTCACCGCCGCAGGTCGGCGACGCCGAGCTCGGCCCACATCCAGCCGAAGTCGTAGGACCCATCGGGTCGTCGGCGTCGCGCCCGCGGCGGCTCTGGCCCTCCAGGAGCTTGAGCCAGCCGGCGACCCTCTCGCGCCCCGCCCTGGTCCGCGCGCACGCCCGCGGCGTCTTGCCGCCCAGCACGCCCAGGGGCTGGTCGAGGACGGCACGGTAGTGGCTGTCCATGGCCGCGTGCACGACGCTGGCCTGGACCTCCGGCGGGATCTCATCGGCGGGCGGTGGCTCCGGCTCGCGGTCGGGGCGCGACGCCCTCACCTGCTCGACCGTCTGGACCTCTGTGAGCGGCGCCCCCACCAGCGTGCCCAGCAGCGGCGTGAGCAGGGCCCGGCCGCGCTCGGCCCGCGCCCGCGAGTTGGCCGAGAGCGAGACGGCGTCGCCCGTGAGCCCGACGTTGCCGAGCACGACGGCGCCGTCGTCCAGCGTCACGCTGTGGGTCCGCCTCGTGCCGGTGACCGCCTTCGTGCCCGGGCGTCCGCGAGCACCGCGGGCCTCGGCCGCGGCGCCCGGCACCTCGACCCAGTTCCAGAAGCTCTCGCTCGCCTCTTGGAGTGCCTCGACCGTGCGCAGGCGCGCGCGCACCATGTCCGCCGTGGTGCCGGGCCGCAACGCGTAGCGGACCGTGTGGAAGGCGACCTCGTCGCCGTCGCTGTTGAGCAGGGCGGGCGGGCGCGGGTCCAGCACCCGCGGCAGCGCGTCGGCGAGCCAGAGGTTGGTGAACACGGGCGCCGCGCCCTCGAGGACGAGCCTGTCCACGGCCGCGGGGTCCGGCGTCGCTGACGCCCAGGACCGGAACTGGGGCCGCCAGCGTGTGTTTAAATTGCCGCTCTGTCAGTCTGGGTTGGACGGTCTCGAGTGAGAGGTAGGCGGTGGCTGGTTCCGGTAAGGAGGTCGGGCCGGGCGGGTTCGCGGCGGGTTCCGGCGCCATGACCAGGCCATCCCGCACCGCTTCGGGGTTCTTGGCCGTCACGATCCTCGCGCTGGCGGCTGTTGGCGGAGCCCATGTGATCGACTCGGCGCCGCGCTCTGAGAACACGGCCCATACCGCGAGCGGGACGGTCACTGTCTCCCGGGCCGTCTTCGGGCGGCCGGTCCCGGCCGGGTTCGTGGGCATCTCGATGGGACCGCGCGACATCGTCCGCTACAACGGAACCAACCCTCGAGCCCCCAATCCGGTCTTCGAGCAGCTGCTGCGCAACCTGGCGCCCGGGCAGCCGGTGTCGCTGCGGATCGGCGGCGACGGCACCGACTGGAGCTGGTATCCGATCGCGCACGTGGCCCGCCCGCCGGGGGCCAAGTACGTCCTCACGGGCGCGTGGCTTGGCCTCACCCGCGCGGTGGCCCAGGCCACCGGCGCCCGGCTGATCCTCGGCGTCAACCTCGAGGCCGACAGCCGCACGGTGGCGGGGGGCGAGGCGCGGGCGATGCTGGACGGCATCGGGCGCAAATCGATCGAGGCCTTCGAGCTCGGTAACGAGCCCGAGTTGTACGGAAGCTTCAGCTGGTACAAGACACCCGACGGGCAACACGTGTTCGGGCGGCCGCGCAGCTACGACTTCGCCGACTTCCTACGGGACTTCGCCAACATCTCCGGAGCGCTGCCCCGGATCCCGCTCGCCGGCCCCGCCACCGGCTCGCCGGCATGGATGCGCCAGCTCGGCCATTTCCTGGCCGCGAATCGGCGGGTCGGGGTCGTGACCGTGCACCGCTACCCGCTCAAGCACTGCACCTCGTCGAGCAACGTCACGATCGGCGAACTGCTGGCGGACAGCTCCTCCCGGGGCCTGGCCAACAGCGTCGCCGCGTACGTCGGGGTCGCTCACGCCCACCGCGCCGCGCTGCGCATCGACGAGCTCAACGGCGTCTCCTGCGGGGGCCAGCGTGGCGTCAGCGACACGTTCGCCTCCGCCCTGTGGGCTCTCGACACGCTGTTCGAGATGGCCCGGGTCGGGGTCGACGGGGTGAACTTCCACACCGTCCCGCTGGCCATCAACGAGCTGTTCAGCGGCGACTACTCCAAGGGCCGGTGGCACTCGTTCGTGCACCCGCAGTACTACGGGATGATGATGTTCGCCCAGGCCGCGCCGCCGGGGTCCCGGCTGCTGCGCATCGCCGGGCCGACCGGCGCCGGGCTGCACGTGTGGGCCACGCGCGCGCCGAACGGGCAGGTCCGGGTCGTGCTCATCAACGACGCCACCCGCCGCGCCCAGCAGGTGACGGTCCGGATCCCGTCGGTCCAGGGCACCGCCACGCTGGCGCGGCTCGAGGCGCCGGGTATCGCCGCCAAGTCCGGGGTGACGCTCGGGGGCCAGAGCTTCGGCCGCTCGACCTACACCGGCGTGCTGTCCGGCAATCAGAGCACGACCACGGTCGCGCCCTCCGGCGACGCCTACACGGTCAGGCTGCCGGCGGCCAGCGCGGCGATGTTGACGCTCGGCTGACCCCGCCCCGGCCCCGCCAGGCCCCCCCGGCCCCGCCAGGGCCCGCCAGGCCCCGCCCCGTCCCCCCGGCCCCGCCCCCCGCGCCAAGCTCACGCGAACGTGATCTGCCGCGACGGGTGGGTGACGGCGAGACGTCTGCTGGCGACCTCCATCAGCGACGACGACGGCGGGGTGGACGACAGGGCCGCCAGCAGCGCCTCGCCCTCGATCCGCTCGCACCGGCAGTCGCCGACCGTGGTCACGGTCGCGGTCCGGGGGATCCGCTCGAGCACCCCGATCTCGCCGAAGTACGCCGGCGCGGTCAGAGTCTGGATCCGCCGCGCGGGCCCGCCGGCCTCGCCGCGGGCGCTGACCTCGACCTCGCCGTCCAGGAGCACGAACAGCGCGTCGGCCGGCTCGCCCTCGATCACCACCGCCACCCCGGGCGCGAAGCGCACCTCGGTGGCCGCGGTCAGCAGGCGTTCGAGCACGGGCCGGGCGGCGGTGGCGAAGATCCCCAGCCGCTCGAGCACGGCGACGCGCGGCGCCAGCTCCTGGGCCAGCGAGGACGTTGCGCGGTCGACCGCCATCAGCGCCGGGTAGCCCAGCAGACCGAGCAGCGACGGCCCGATCGCCATCGTCACCAGGCCGCCGTTCAGCCCCACCGCGCTCACCACCGCCGGCGTGATCAGCGTGCCCAGCGCGATCGAGCCGATGATGAAGGCGAAGAACACCCCGAACACGCGGGCCAGCTGATCGGCCGGGACCGCGCGCTGCAGCGCGGTGACCGCGAGCACGTCGACGACCAGGGTCGCGGCGCCGCGGAGCACCTGGACGGCGATCGCCAGCGCCGGGCTGTGGATCACCGTCAGCAGCGCGGTGGGCAGGCAATAGCCGAGCGTGCCGGCGATGATGATCAGGGCCAGCCGACGCGAGGCCGCCAGACGGTCGACGGCGGCGGCCATCATGATCCCGCCCAGCCCGAGCCCGGCCAGCAGGTAGCCGAAGCCCTGGGGGCCGAGGCCCAGCCGGTGCTGGGACACGCCGACGAACAGCACCGTGTCGGTGCCGTAGACGAAGCTGACCAGCGCGCTGAACGCGACCAGGGTGCGGGCCGCCGGGAGCTCGAAGATCGTGCGCACGCCGACGGCGATCTGGCGCAGCGGCCCGGCGCTTCCGGCCTCGGTCACGTCCACCGGCTCGCTGCGCGTGCGCATCCCCGCCACCAGCACGGCGGAGACCGCGAAGCTGGCCGCGTTCAAGGCGAAGGCCAGGGCGGCCGAGCCGAGCACGAGCAGCGCGGCGCCGATCGCCGGGCCGGCGATCACGACCACGTTCTCGATCGTGCTGTTCAGCGCGTTGGCGGCGACCAGGTCGTCCTCGCCCACGACTGCGGGGATCGTCGCGGCGACCGCGGGGTTGTAGACGACGTTGGTGACCGCGGTGAGGACGGAGAACACCAGGGCGAGCTCGACCGGGCCGTTGAGGGCGGCGACCACGGCCAGTCCCGCCTGCCACAGCGTGCACCCGAGATCGGAGCCGACCATCAACCGGATCCGCTCGGCCCGCTCGGCGATCACGCCGCCGTAGGGGCTGAGCACCAGCACGGGGATGAAGCGCGCCAGTCCCGCGGCCGCGACCCAGCCAAGCGAATGGGTGCGGTCGTAGGCAAAGGCCAGCAGCACGGCGTTGTAGGCCCACGTCCCCGTGGCCGAGATCACGAGCGCCCCGAACAGCAGCCGCAGATCCCGGTTCGCGAGCGCGGACCGATAGCCCTGAAACCATCCCGCGGTGCGCCTGCGCCCCATCGCGGCCTAGCCTATCCTCCCGCCCGGGGACTACCATCCATCCGGTGAATTGCTCGGCATGCGGTGCGGAGAACCGGGCCGGGCGGCGGTTCTGCGGGCAGTGCGGGGCCGCGCTCGAGATCCGATGTGGGGCTTGTGGGGCGGCGAATGAGCCGGGCGACCGGTTCTGCGGCGAGTGCGGATCGGCCCTGACGGCGGCGGATCCGGGCGCCGGGATCGAGGTCGCGGCGCCGGCGTCCTCGGAGCGCCGGCTGGTGTCGGTGCTGTTTGCCGATGTGGTCGGCTTCACCACGCTCAGCGAGCACCGCGACCCCGAGGAAGTCCGGGAGCTGCTGAGCGGGTATTTCGACCGCTGCCGCTCGTTGATCGAACGCTATGGCGGAACGGTGGAGAAGTTCATCGGCGATGCCGTGATGGCGGTATGGGGCACTCCGGTGGCCCGCGAGGACGACCCCGAGCGGGCCGTGCGAGCCGCCCTGGCGCTGACCCAGTCGGTGACCGCGCTCGGCGAGGAGGTCGGGATGCCCGAGCTCCGGGTGCGCGCCGGGGTGCTGACCGGCAACGCTGCAGTCGAGGTCGGTGCCGAGGGCGAGGGGATGGTGCTCGGCGACACGGTCAATACGGCGTCTCGGCTCCAGACGATCGCCGCCCCCGGCACGGTGCTCGTCGACGACGTCACGCGCCGCGTCTCCGAGGCCGCGATCGCCTACGAGGACGCGGGGCTTCACCAGGTCAAGGGGCGCGAGCAGCCCGTGCACGCCTGGACGGCGCTGCGGGTTGTGGCCGGCGTCCGCGGGGCCGGGCGCGGGGCCGGGCTCGAGGCGCCGTTCGTGGGACGGTCCGCTGAGCTCGAGCGGGTGATTGCCGCCTCGGAGGAGGCGGCAAGTCTCGGCCGCGCCCGCATGGTCGGGATCGTCGGCGAGGCTGGCTACGGCAAGTCGAGGCTCCTGTGGGAGTACTTCAAGTACCTCGATGGGATCGAGCAGGGACGCTGGTGGCACCAGGGCCGGTGCCTGTCCTACGGCGAAGGCGTCGCCTACTGGGCGCTGGCCGAGATGGTGAGGGCCCGGGCCGGGATCCTCGAGGAGGAGGACGCCGATGCCGCGCGCGCGAAGCTCAAGGAGGCGGTCGAGCGCTACGTGCCGGACGAACGGGAGCGGCGGCTGGTGGAGCCGCGGCTGGCGCATCTGCTCGGGCTCGAGCGCCGTACCGCGGCGGACCGCGCCGATCTGTTCAGCGGCTGGCGGCTGTTCTTCGAGCGCATGGCCGACCAGGCGCCAGTGATCCTCGCCTTCGAGGACCTCCAGTGGGCCGACAGCGGGCTGCTGGAGTTCATCGACTACCTGCTCGAGTGGTCGGCGGATCACTCGCTGTTCCTGCTGGCACTCGGCCGGCCCGAGCTGCTGGAGGCGCGACCGGGGTGGGCCGAGCAGACGATCAGGCTTGAAGCGCTCCCCGATTCGGCGATGCGCGAAGCGCTCGAGGGCTTGGTGCCCGGCCTTCCCGACGATCTGACCCTCCGGATCCTGCGCCAGGCGGAGGGGGTGCCCCTGTACGCGGTGGAGACGGTCCGGATGCTGCTCGACCGCGGGTTGCTGGCCGAGGACGGGAATCGCTACGTCGTGACCGGCGACGTCGTGGAGCTCGACGTGCCGGAGACGCTGCACGCGCTGGCAGCCGCTCGTCTCGACGGGCTGAGCGCGGCCGAGCGGGCCGTGATCCAGGACGCGGCGGTGTATCGAAAGTCGTTCACGCCCGCGGGCGTGGCCGCGCTGAGCGGCCGCCCGGCGGCCGATATCGAGCGCATCCTCGAGGGTCTCGTGGCCAAGCAGATCGTCGAGCTGGACGACGACCCCCGCTCCGCCGAGCGCGGCCAATACCACTTCCTCCAGGGACTGCTGCGCACGACCGCCTATGGGACGCTCTCCCGACGCGATCGCAAGGAGCGCCATCTGGCGGCGGTGCGTCACCTGCAGGAGGCGTGGGGCGAGGAGTCGCCTGAGCTCGCCGAGGTCCTGGCCGCGCACTTCCTCGACGCCGCCGAAGCGGAACCCGACGCCGCCGACGCGCCTCGGATCCGCGCGTCCGCGTGCGAGACGCTGGCGGACGCCGGACGGCGGGCACTGTCGCTGGCGCTCGGACACGAGGCGCAGCGGGCTTTCGATCGCGCCGCGGAGCTGAGCGAGGACGATGCCAAGCGTGCCGCGCTGCTCGACCAGGCCGGACGCGCGGCGCTTCTCAATGCCGACTACGGCGCGGCCCGGGACCGGTTGGAGCAGGCGGTCCGGATCTTCGAGGCCGAGGGAGATCATGAGTCGGCCTCGCGGGCGCTGGTCGCGCTGGCGCGGATTCTCTGGTTTGAGGACCGCCTGGACGAGGCACTCGAGCTCACGCGCCGGGCGGTCGAGGGCCTGCCGGAGGGCGGCGCCGATCGGGCGGCGGCGCTCGCCGGGCTCTCCACGAACCTGGCCTTTCGGGGGTCGTTCGACGAGGCCCTGGCGGCGGCGGAGGAGGCGCTCAGCGTCGCCGAGCCACAACAGCAGTGGCGGACCGTGGTGGACGCTTTCAACACGATCGCCCAGGTGCGCCAGAAGCAGGGTCGTATCCAGGAGGCGATCGCACTCCGCGACCGGTCGCTGGCGCTGGCGCTCGAAAACGACCAGGTTGAGGAAGCGCTGCGGGCATACAACAACCGCGCCGACATCCCGCTCCAGGCCGACCACTTCGCCGAGGCGCTGGCGATCGCCGAACGTGGCCTCGAGCTGGCTCGCTCGCGCGGCGACCGGCGATGGGAGCAGCAGCTGGGCGCGCTGATCACGACCGCCGAGGTGGCGCTGGGCCGGTGGGACGCGACGCCAGAGCTCGACGAGGCGGGGCTCCCGAGAGCCACTGAGGTGGTGCGGATGGCGATGTTGGTCCCGTTGGCCCGGGTCCAAGCAGGACGTGGCGAGGACTCCGCATTGCGCCGCACGCTCGCACACGCCAGCGAGCGAGTGGGGAGCACGAATGTGGAATATGCTCCTGGGCCGGCGGTGGCTCGTGCGATCGCGCTGCGCGAGCTCGGCCGGGTCCGCGAAGCCTTCGAAGCCGCACTGCCGATCGCCATCGCGGGTGTCGAGGTCGCCAACGAGGACCGGCGCGAGGCCTACCTCGAGGCCGGGCTGGCGGCGCTGGCGCTCGGCGAGGAGGAGCAGGTCGAGCGACTGATCTCGTTCGTGGCCGAGCTTCCACCCGCGCGCCGCTCACCGTTGCTTCGCAGCGCCGCGGCCCGGTTCGCCGGCCTGCTCGCCGTCAGGCGGCAAGACCTGCGCGAGGCCGACCAGCGGCTCGCCGCTGCGGTGGTTGAGCTGCGCGCGATCGAGTCCCCGTTCAACCTCGGGCAGGTCCTGATCGAGCACGGCGAGGTTCGCCGCGCGCTCGGTAACGAGGAGGAGGCGGCCGTCCTGCTGGGCGAGGCGAGGTCGATCTTCGAGAGCCTGCGGGCGACGCCATGGCTGGAACGAGTCGCACTGGCGCAGTCGGCGGTGGCGGCGTGAACGAGGTGGCGACGGCCGCCTGCAGCGCCTGCGGTGCGCAGACGCCGGCGATCGGACGGTTCTGTATCCACTGCGCTGCGCCCGTCCACCAGACATGCCCTTCGTGTGGTGCCGCGATCGTCCCGGGAGCGAGGTTCTGCATGCAATGCGGGACGCCCCTGCAGGGCGCGGTGGCGCCGACGGGCACTGCGCCCGCGCCGGTCGCCGAGCGCCGCTTGGTGTCGGTGCTGTTCGCGGATCTGGTCGGGTTCACGACGCTGAGCGAGCATCGCGACCCGGAGGAGGTCCGGGACCTGCTGAGCCACTACTTCGAGCGCTGCCGGACCCTGATCGAGCGTTACGGCGGGACGGTCGAGAAGTTCATCGGCGACGCCGTGATGGCGGTCTGGGGGACGCCGGTGGCGCGGGAGGACGACGCCGAGCGGTCGGTCCGCGCGGGGCTCGCGCTGACCCAGGCAGTGGCCCTGCTCGGCGAGGAGGTGGCGATGCCCGAGCTTCGGGTCCGAGCGGGCGTGCTCACCGGCAGCGCCGCCGTCGAGGTGGGCGCCGAGGGCGAGGGGATGGTGCTCGGCGACACCGTGAACACGGCGTCGCGGCTGCAGTCGATCGCTCAGCCGGGCACGGTGCTGGTCGACGACGTGACCCGGCGGGCGAGCGAGGCGGCGATCGCCTACGAGGACGCCGGCGAGCACTTCGTCAAGGGCCGCGAGCAGCCGGTCCACGCCTGGACGGCGCTACGGGTTGTCGCCGGCGCCGGCGGCGCCCGGCGGAGCGCCGGGCTGGAACCCCCGTTCGTGGGGCGCGACCACGAGTTGCAGACGATCATCGAGTCCTTCGAGGCGACCGCCGCAGATGGCAGGGCACGGCTGGTGACGGTGATCGCCGATGCCGGGATCGGCAAATCGCGCCTGCTGTGGGAGTTCTTCAAGTACACCGACGGGGTCGAGAGGATCATCCGCTGGCATCAGGGTCGATGCCTGGCCTACGGTGAGGGGGTGGCCTACTGGGCCCTGGCCGAAATGGTCCGCGGCCGGGCCGGGATCGACGAGTCAGAGCCGCCGGCCAGCGCCCGCCAGAAGCTGCGTGAGGTCGTCGAGCAGTTCGTCTCCGACGAGCGCGAGCGGCGCCTGATCGAGCCCCGGCTGGCCCACCTACTGGGTCTGGAGCAGCGCACGGCGACCGACCGCGCCGATCTGTTCTCGGGCTGGCGGCTGTTCTTCGAGCGGATCGCCGCCGCCGAGCCCGTGGTCCTCGTGTTCGAGGACCTTCAGTGGGCCGACTCCGGGCTGCTGGACTTCATCGACTACCTGCTGGAGTGGTCGGCCGAGTATCCGATCTTCATCCTCGGCCTTGGCCGTCCCGAGGTCCTCGCCGTCCGCGCCGGCTGGAACGGCACGATCGTTCTCGGCCCGCTGGACCGATCGGCGATGCGGGGCCTGCTCGACGGGCTCGTGCCCGGGCTTCCGGAGGCCCTGGCCGAGCAGATCCTTGACCGCGCCGAGGGCGTGCCGCTGTACGCCGTGGAGACCGTGCGGATGCTGCTCGACCGCGGGCTGCTGTCCCTGGAGGGGACCCGGTACGTGCTGACCGGCGAGCTGGCCGATCTCGAGGTTCCCGAGACGCTCCAGGCGCTGGTCGCGGCCCGGCTGGACAATCTCGATCCCGCGGAGCGGGCGCTCGTCCAGGACGCGGCCGTGATCGGCCAGTCGTTCATCCCGGCGATGCTGGCGGGTGTCACCGGACAACCCGAGGCCGACGTCAGACGGGTCCTGGATGCCCTGGTGGCCAAGCAGGTCCTGTCGTACACCGACGATGTGCGCTCGGCCGAGCGGGGCCAGTACTCGTTCCTGCAGGCGCTGATCCGCACCGTCGCGTTGCGCACGCTGTCGCGACGCGATCTCAAGACCAAGCACCTGGCTGTCGCCCATCAGCTCGAGCAGTCGGGTGGCGAGGAGTCGGGCGAGATCGCCGAGGTCCTGGCCAGCCACTACCTCGACGCGGTCGAGGCCGAGCCCGACGCCGAAGACGCCGAGACGATCCGCGAGTCGGCCTGCCGGACGCTCGAGGAAGCCGGAAAGCGTGCCATGTCGCTCGCGCTCGGGCCGGAGGCCAGACGTCACTTCGAGCACGCCGCGGAGCTGGCGCGGACACCCGAGGCTTGCGGACGGCTCCTGCGCGATGCCGCAAGCGCGGCCGCTTCGAGCGGCGAGCTGGAGGATGCGCTCGCCCTGTTCGAGCGCGCGACCGACGTTCTCGGGGGAGCGGGCGTGGCTCGCGACGCGGCCCGCGTCGAGAGCCTCATGGCCGCCCCCCTGATGGAAACCGGGCGCATGGACGAGGCCGGCCGGCGGCTGGCTCGGGCTTACCAGACGCTCGACGACGGCACCGAGGACGAGGCGTTCGTAGCGGTGGCGGCAACGTGGTCGCGAGTCTCATTCCTGGCCGGCGACCACGAGCTTTCGCTTCGGCTGGCCGACGTGGCCCTGCCGCTCGCCGAGGGATTGCGCCTTGGGCGCGAGCTGGTCAGCACGCTCACCACTAAGGCGAACGTGCTGATGGAGGAGGGCCGTCCGGCAGAGTCCACGGCCTTGCTCACGCATGCCATCAGGCTGGCGGAGGAGCAGGACCTCGGGGGCGAGGCGGTGCGCAGTCTCTACAACCTGGCCGAGAACAAGATGGCCGAGGCCCGCTTCGCCGAGGCCGAGGAGCTGCTGGAGCGCGGCCTGAACATGGCCCGTGAGCGCGGCGATCGCCAGCGCGAGCGCTCGATCGTATGTCAGGGGTTGCTGGCGCAGATCGCGCTCGGGCGTTGGGACGAGGCGCTGGCCACCGATGAGGCCCTCCGGCGCGAGGGACGCGGCGACCAGTGGGACTTCCAGGCGCTCGTCTTTGCCCCCCACGTGCTCGTGGCCAGAGGGGAGATCGCTCGCGCCCAGGAACTGCTCGAGCCGCTCGGCGAGGACACCGGCTGGGACGAGTCGATGTTCATGGCCAAGTCCACCCGCGCGATGATCCAACGCGCGGCGGGGCAGGCGAGGAAGGCGCTTCCGGGAGCGGTGGAGTCGGCGCTGGCACTGATCGATAGGAGCCTGTCCCATGCTCCGCTGGAGTTCGGCGAAGCCACTGAATGCGCGCTCGCCGCCGGCGAGCCTCAGGCGGTGAGAGAGCTCCTGGCCCGGATCGACGCGCTGAAGCCGGTGCAGGTGATCCCGCTGCTCGACGCTGAGGCGATGCGGGCCCGGGCGCAGCTGGCCGCCCACGAGGGTGATCTCGACACCGCCGAGCGCTGGTTCAGACGCTCGATCGAGCTCTTCCGAGAGCTGGCGACACCGTTCTTCCAGGCGCGCGCGCAGGTCCAGTTCGCGGAAACGCGGGGAGCCGTCGACGATGCCGGGGCAGCCCGCGAGGAGGCGCTGGCCATCTTCGAAGCTCTGGACGCCACGCCGTGGCTGGAGCGCGCCCGCTCGCTGGCAAGCGAGGCCGTGGCATGACCGTGTGCGCCGCGTGCGGCGCGGAGGCGGCACCGGGACAGCGCTTCTGCGGGCAGTGCGGCGCGCCGCTGGCGCGCGTCTGCTCAGCCTGCGGGGCCGAGAACCCACCCGACCATCGCTTCTGCGGGACGTGCGGTAGCCCGCTCAGCGCCGGGGCTGCGCCGGCGCAGGCCGCCGGGGCGGCGGTCGCCGAGCGCCGGCTGGTGTCGGTGCTGTTCGCGGATCTGGTCGGGTTCACGACGCTGAGCGAGCATCGCGACCCTGAGGAGGTCAGAGAGCTGCTGAGCCGCTATTTCGATCGCTGCCGCGCGCTGATCGAGCGCTACGGGGGCACGGTGGAGAAGTTCATCGGCGATGCGGTGATGGCGGTGTGGGGGACGCCGGTGGCCCGGGAGGACGATGCCGAGCGCGCGGTGCGGGCGGCGCTGACGCTGACTGATTCGGTGCGGGCGCTGGGTCACGAGGTGGGCATGCCCGAGTTGCGGGCTCGCGCCGGCATCCTCACCGGCAACGCCGCCGTCGAGGTCGGCGCCGAGGGCGAGGGGATGGTGCTCGGCGACACCGTCAACACGGCTTCGAGGCTGCAATCGATCGCCACGCCCGGGTCCGTGCTCGTCGACGAGGTGACCCATCGCGCCTCCGAGGCGTCGATCGTCTATGAGGACGCGGGCCTGCAGGAGGTGAGGGGCCGTGAGCAGCCCGTCCATGCCTGGACGGCGCTGCGGGTGGTGGCCGGCGCCGGCGGCGCCCGCCGGACGGCGGGCATCGAGGCGCCGTTCGTGAGCCGCGAGCGCGAGCTCCAGGTGGTCATCGACGCGGGCGATGAGAGCGCCCGGCACCGGCGCGCGGTGCACGTCGCGATCATGGGGGAGGCCGGCTCGGGGAAATCGAGGCTGCTGTGGGAGTTCTTCAAGTACCTCGATGGAGTCGAGGAGTCCCGCTACTGGCACCAGGGACGGAGCCTGGCCTACGGCGAGGGCGTCGGCTACTGGGCGCTGGCGGAAATGGTCCGCGCCCGCGCCGGGATCCTCGAGGAAGACGATCCCGCGAGCGCCCGCGAGAAGCTCCATGCCACCGTGGAGCGGTTCGTGCCCGAGGAGCGCGACCGCCGGCTGGTGGAACCGCGTCTGGCGCACCTGCTGCGCCTGGAGGAGCGACCCGACGCCGACCGCGCCGATCTGTTCTCCGGCTGGCGGCTGTTCTTCGAGCGGCTGTCCGACGACGCGCCCGTGATCCTCGCTTTCGAAGACCTCCAGTGGGCCGACAGCGGCCTGCTCGACTTCGTCGACTACCTGCTCGAGTGGTCGGCCGATTTCCCGATCCTGGTGCTCACGCTCGCGCGCCCGGAGCTCGCCGAGCGAAGGCCCGGCTGGCGGCCGCTGACGCTCGGCTTGCTCGAAGGCGAGGCGATCGCGACCATGCTCGAGGGGCTTGCGCCCGGGTTGCCCGAGGACCTGGTGGCCCAGATCGGCCGCCGATCGGAGGGGATTCCGCTGTACGCGATCGAGACCATTCGGATGCTCCGGGACCGCGGCGTGCTGGTGCAGGAAGGCGCCCGGTACGCCGTCAGGGGAGACGTCTCCCAGCTCGACGTACCCGAAACCCTCCAGGCGCTCGTCGCCTCGCGCCTCGATGGCCTCTCGCCCGCGGAGCGATCGCTGCTTCAGGACGCCTCGGTGCTCGGTCAATCATTCACGGCCGCCGCCGCCGCGGCACTCACCGGCCGTCCGGAGTCCGAGGTCTCGGGAGTGCTCGATGGCTTGGTAGCCAAGCAGGTGCTCGCGCGCGACGACGACCCGCGCTCGCCCGAACGCGGGCAGTACGTCTTCCTCCAAGCGCTGCTCAGGACCGTCGCCTATGGCACGCTCTCCCGTCGGGCGCGGAAGGCGCGCCATGTGGCCGCCGCGCGTCATCTGCAACAGACATGGCCAGGGGAGGCCAGGGACATCGCCGAAGTGCTGGCGTCGCATTACCTGGAGGCGATCCGGGCGGAGCCGGATGCACAGGACGCGGCCGCCCTGCGCTCCGCGGCGCGCGAGACGCTGACCGCCGCCGGACGCGCAGCCGCCTCGCTGGCCCTGGGCCCGGAGGCCGACCGCTATCTCGAGCAGGCCGCCGAGCTGGCCGAGGATGACCTCGAACGCGCCGGGTTGTTCGAGCAGGCCGGAAGAGCGCTGTGGCACAGCGGCGATCCGGTGGCCGCCGAGGAGCGACTCCGTCGCGCGGTCACCCTCTATGCCGACAACGGCAGACCGTCGGGCGGCTCGGCCACCGTCACCCTGTCCGGCTTGCTCGTACCCGCCGGGCGCCTCGACGAGGCCCGCACGTTGCTGGAGCCCTTCCTGTCGATCGATGAGTCCGAGATCGATCCGATCTTGCGCGCCGAGGGGGTGGCCGAGCTGGGTCGAGTCCTGGTGCTCAGCGGCGATCTCGACGGCGCCGGTCCGCTGTTCGAGGATGCGCTGAGCACCCTCGAGCGCAATGAGGCGTGGCCGGCGTTGGCCCCCGCGCTGATCAGTCGCGCGGTGTACCTGTTTCACCACCGCCGCCGCGAGGAGGCAGTCGGCGTGCTGCGCCAGGCGTTGTCGATCGCGGAGGCGCACGGCCTTGTCGCCGTCGCGCTACGCGCCCGGTTCAATCTTGCCGCGGCGCGGTTGGAGCGCGATCAGCTCACGGAGGCGGTCGACGAGGTGACCGCCGGCCTCGCCCAGGCCCGCGAGCGCGGAGACCGCGCGTGGGAGCGCCAGATGCTCGGGCAGCTGATCGCGCCGGTGGTCGTGCTGGGGCGCTGGGACGAGGCGGTGGGGGTCGGCGAGATCTTGCTCGACGGCAGGCCGGACCTCGATGGCACCACCGCCGCCGCGTTCGTGGCCCAGATCGCCGTCGCCCGGGGGGACGAGCAGACGCTCGAGCGCTGCCTGTCTCTCGCGGCCCAGGGTCGCGAGTCCAGCTACGTCGACGTGAGAGTCTGCGCGGCTCTGGTGCTGGCCCGTGACGCGATCGAGCGCGGGGCCGTCGAGGAGGCGCTTCAGTTCGCTCGCGAAGCCCTCCGCGTGCACACGGCCGGTGAGTTCACCGCGGAGGCGTACGCGCTCGGCATCGAGGCCGCCACCGTCTTCGGCGACGAGGCCGCGATCGCGGAGTTGGTGCAGTTCGTGGATGCCCTGCCGCCGGCCGAGGCGACGCCGCTGCTGCGGGCCGGGCGGGCCCGGCTGGCCGCCGAGCTGGCTCACCGCAGCGGTCATGAGCGGGCGGTCCAGCGCGCCGAGGACGAAGCGATCGCGCTGCTGCGATCCGTCGGCGCGCGACCGCTCCTGGCCCGCACGCTGCTCGAGCGGGCCAGCCGACGCAACGACCAGGCGGCGCTCGAAGAGGCGCGCCGGATCTACTCCGAGCTCGGTGCGATGCGGTGGCTGGCGGCGATCGACGAGGGCCCCGGGCTCACGGCTCCAGCGCGTTGAGGCGCGCTCGGATCCCGTCCAGAGCGGGGCGGGTGGGATTGACCCCCGCCGCCCGGAGCGCATCCTCGAGGTTGGCGAGGATCGCCTGGCGCCGCGTCCGGTCCTCGGTGGCCTGGGCCACGAGTTGATCGATCGCCATTCGCGCCGCCGGCAGCTCCACGGCCGCCTGGACCCATCCGGGCGGGGCTGGTGGCAGGGCCGCGATCAGCTCGGCGATCCGTTCCTCTGGTAGCTCGTTCATCCGCGCTCGACAACTGGACGGCGCAGCGAGGCGGATTCTTCCCGCCGCGCCGATCAAGCTTGGCCCGCGGCGGCCTCGGCGGCGCCCGCGGCCGTCTGAGCCTGGCCCCGGGCCCGCGCCACCAGCTGGTGGTCGGCGCCCGCGACGAGATTGATCTCGACCAGGTGCGCGGCCCCCCGCGCCGCCCCGGCCGCGAGCGCGGCCCCGATGGTGGCATCGGCGCGGACGTCGACGTTCCCGTGCGTAGCGATCTGCCCGGCGAGCTGGGCGATGTCGGCGGCGGTGGCGCCGATCTGCAGCGGCAGCTGCGCGGCGATCGTCACCGCGTCACCGATCAGTGCGTCCCTGCCCGCCTGATCGCCGGCGCCGCCGCGCTCCGCCAGCGCCGCCCGAGCGTCCGCATAGGCCTCAGCGTCCTGATCGGCCAGCGCCAGCGCTCGCCGGCGCAACGCCTGGGCCTGCGCGCGGGCCCCGGCCGCCTCGTCCCACTCGGCCCGGGATCGGTCCGCGGCGCTCGCCGCCAGCGATGCCGCCAGCGCGGCGGCGACTGCGGCGACCGCGCCGCCGGTCGGATCGGCGTCGCCCTCGGCCAGCGGCTCGGTCAACGCGGAGGCGGCTTCGCTCAACGCGGAGGCGGCTTCGCTCAACCGTCTGGGTTCCCAATCTGACAAGCGGGAAGATTCTCTCCGATCCTCCGTCTAGTGGGCATCCACCCTTCTCCCATTGGAGGCATCTATGCAGGAAGAGCGCAACCCCCAGCAGGACGAGGACGTCGAGGGCCGGACTGGGCGCGCGGACGCGGAGGACCAGGAGGTGGAGGCCCACGTCAAGCACCGGACCGGAAGGGCGGAGGGGGCCGGCGAGGAGGAGGAAGTGGAGGCTCACCGCTTCTTCCAGCAGCCCGAGGACCCCTCCAAGAAGTACTGATCGCCTCAGCGCGAGCGCGTGTCATCCGGGGCGGCGTTCAGCCGCCCCGTTTCGCGTTTTGAGACAGTCTTAGGCTGGATGTGGCGCCCGGTCGCGGTCGCGACCCCGGTCGCGTGTCGCCACCCCGGTCGCGGTCGCGACCCCCCCGGTCGCGCGTCGACCCCGGTCGCGTGTCGCCGCCTCGGTCGCGCGGCTAGCGCTCGAGCACGTTGGCGATCTCGCGCAGGAGCCGGACCCCGGCTTCGCGGCGGTCGCCCTCGAGCCGGTCGACCATCGCGGCCACACGCGCCACCGCCTCCAGATCGTCCCCGCCGGCATCGAGCAGGGCCTGCGTGCGCTGCGCGTGCAGGAGCAGGTCGAGCGCCACCGCGGCCTGGTTGGCGAACAAGCCGAGAAGATCCATCTCCGCCACGCTGAACCGGCGCTGCGCGGGCCGGTCAAGCACGTTCAGGACGCCGAGCACGCGCTCCTCGCCCAGCAGCGGCACCGCCATCAGCCCATGGGGCACGTATCCCGTCCGCCGGGCCTCGTCGGCGGCGAACCGCGGGTCCGCGGCCACGTCCTCGACCACCAGCGGCTGTCGAGACTCGGCCACCCACCCGGCGATCCCGGTAGTGGCGGGGATCCGGCGCCCGATCAGCGTGTCCTCGCCCTCTCCGGTCACGGCTTCGAACACCAGCTCGCCGGCCTGCTCGTCGAGCAGCATGATCGAGGCCGCGCGCGCGGCGAAGATCGCGCGGGCGACCTCAACGATCGCCTGCAGCAGCGGTCGGTGGCCCTCGCGAGCGGCCAGCGCGCCGGCCGCCACCGCGGCCCGAAGCTCGCTCTCCTCGGTCATCCGCGGACCATGTTCGAGGCCGTCTCGTGGAGAACGGTCTTGAGCTGAAACGGAGTCATCTGAGAGTGCTTGGCCAGGATCAGCGCGCAGATTCCGGTGATGTGCGCAGTCGCGAACGAGTTTCCGGCGGCGATGATCCGGGTGCCACCCAGCCACCCGACCTCGACGTCGATGCCTCGGGCGAAGATGTCGACCGGCGGCTGTGGGTTGTAGTGAAACTCGAACGGGTCGGTGCCGTCGTGGCTGGCCACCGAGATCACCGACGAGAACCGCCACGGGTAGCTGAGGACGTCGAGGTTGTGGGCCGAGGCCACGAACACGGTCCCCGCGAAGTAGGCGTCATCGGCGATTTCGTGCAGCAGCGCCGCCGTGTCCTGCTTCGGGGTCGAGAGGCTCAGGTTCACCACCGAGCAGCGCTGCTCGACGGCCCATCGCAGGCCGGCGAGCAGGGCCTTGGCGCCGCCCTTGCTGCCGGGCCCGAGCACGCGGGCGCTCCACAGCTCGCAGGCGGGGGCGATCGAGCGCACGATGCCCGCGCATGCGGTGCCGTGACCGGCCACGTCCCCGAGCGCATCCTCGACGATTTCCGGCTCGCCATCGGCGTCCCGCTGGACCGCGACCGCCCGGCTGATCCCGCCGACGAGCTCGTGCGCGCCGTCGATGCCGCTGTCGACGATCGCCACCCGGGCGCGGGCACCGTCGGAGCCGCCCCAGGCCCACTCGCGCTCGATCCGGTGGGGCCAGTCGCTCGGCAGCGATCGGACGCCAGGGTCGTCGCGCCGCCGGCTCCAGGCCGGAAGCTCCTCGTCCGTGGCCGTCATTCCGGGGCGTCGCTGAGTTCTACTCGCAGCTTGGTCAAGCAGCGGCTGATCCGGCTGGCGATCGTTCCCATCGACAGATCGAGCTCGGCGGCGATCTGGTGGTAGCTCTGGCCGCGGGCGAAGAACCGATCGAGGATCTCCCGGCAGTGCTCGGGCAGGGTGGCCATCGCGGCGTGGACGCTGAGGGCCAGCTCGAGGCGCTCGAGCTCGGCGCTCGCCTGGCCTTCCAGCTCAGCGCTCGCCCGGGCGCCGAGCCGGACCGGCACGGCGTCGCCGAGCTGCTCGTGACGGCCGGCGCGAAGCCGGTCGATGGCCAGGCGGCGCGTGAGCTGGCCGATCCAGGGCCGAATCGATCCGTCCGAGCGCAGGCGGTCGAGGTGCTCGTAGGCGCGCGTGAACACCTCCTGGAAGACCTCCTCGGCGTCGTGCTCGGACAAGCGATACGCCTGAATCGCGATCGCGTAGACGTAGCGGGAGAAGCGATGGACCAGGGCCTCCCACGCCTCGGGCCGGCGTTCACGGCAGGCGCGGACCAGCTCGTCGTCGCTGAGCGTGGTCGCGGCCGTCTCAGTAGCCATACCCCGAGTCCCCACCAAACCGGATTGTGGCGGATGGTGGCGGGCTTGTCCATGGCCCGCGGCCTGGGGCGCAGGCGGGCCCCCCGGGCGCAGTTTGGGCTGTTATCGCGGGATGCGGGGGGAGACGTCCGAGCGCATCGGAGCCTGGCCGGGTTACGGGAACATATGGCCCGTTTCGCGGCCACCCCTTACCCTGAGGGCCAGTCATGCGGATCACCCCGCGTAGAGTGGTCGCACTGGCATCAGCCGTTGGGCTGATGGCGGCGGTCGGCGTGGTCCTCGCAACCTCCTCGGCGACCACGAGCTCGTACTCGTCAGCCGACCTGCCTCGCCCGGCCTCGGCGCCACCCCCGCCAAGACGCGGCGATCCCTTCACGCGATCGCGGTTGCTGGCGACCCCCACAACCCGTCCCGAGCCTGACCTCGAAAGGCTCGGGTCGGTCATCCACCTAGCCGATAAACCGAACCCGAGGGGGCGGACGAGCTCCGTGGCTGAGGCTCGTCCGGATCAGCGAGCTGGGTGCCCCATTACCCGCCCCGGCGGTCCGCGCCCGCCACGGGTCGCGCTCCAGAACCTCGGCCAGCCGATGGGGAGAGCATCAGATCCTGGGTGGTACGGCAACGGCGTGCTCTGGACCGAGCTGCCGCCCGGGCTGCCGGCTGACCGGGCTGACCTGCGCACCTGGGGGCCCCATCACACCCCGATGGTCGGGCTCAAGGTGGGGTGGAACCGCGCTCTCCCGGGAGCGGTGAGCATCACTGCCCATCCGCTTCACGGCTCGCCGGCCTTGTTCATCGCCCAGACCTCCACCGTGCAGGAGTACGGACCGCGGGGGTTCATACCCAGCGGGCTCGAGTTCGCACGTCCCGGCTGTTGGCGGGTCACCGCGCGGCTTGGCGATCACGTCCTGCCGGTCGTGCTCGACGTTCCATCGCCTTGACACAACGCTGAGCCGATCACCGGCGCGACTGGCGCCAGCTTCGGCTTGTCGCAGACGACCGCAGCTGACCCGCCGCGCCTCTGATACGGGATCAGGCTCGTAAGAACCGGCGCCGGCTCGCAGCTAAGGAGTTGTGAGGAATTCCGGTTCCAAGCGCTGGTGGTCGGCGGCACCGCTGCGCGGAGGCTCCTGAGATGCACGCCAATCGCACCGGCGCAACCGGTCACGCCAGGGATTGGGCTCGGTGGACGCGGTGGCGGGCCCAGCGACTCCGGCGTGCCGGGTTCTCCGGCGAACTGGCCGACTGCATCGCCCGCGAGAGCCAGGTTGACGTCCACGCCGTGCTCGAGCTGGTGGATCGGGGCTGTCCCCCCGAGCTCGCGGCCCGGATCCTCGCGCCGCTCGATCCGGACGACGGTGCCCATGAACAACTTCGCTAGCGTCCCGCTTGTGCCTCAGAGCCGGACGCTCGCGCCGGGTGACCACGAGGTCGAGGCTCGGGGCTGGCTCCAGGCGCTCCGGAGCGCCGGCGCCGAGCGCGAGGAGGCCGCCGAGCGGCTGCACGCCCTGCTGCTGCGCGCCGCGAGGTTCGAGCTGGGGCGACGGCGCGCGCTGCTCAACGGCACGCGTGGGGAGACGCTCGAGGACCTCGCGGTTCAGAGCGCGGACGACGCGCTGAGCGCGATCCTGGCCAAGCTCGACGATTACCGGTTCGAGAGCCGGTTCACGACATGGGCCTACAAATTCGCGATCCTCGAGGCTGCCGTGCGCGCGCGCCAGCGGGCCTGGCAGGAGCGCGAGTTGCCGATGGACCCGCAAGCTTGGGCTCCGCTGCCGGCGCTCACGGCCGATCCCGTCGAAGCCCTCGGCACCGCAGGTCGGCTGCGGCAGGTGGTGTCCGCGATCCAGACAGAGCTGTCGCCCCATCAACGTGAGGTGCTGATCGCGCTGGTGCTCGCGGACGTCCCGATCGACGTGCTCGCAGAGCGGTTGAATACAAGCCGCGGCGCGCTCTACAAGACCCTGCACGACGCCCGACGGAAGCTCCGCCGGGCGCTCGAGGTGGATGACGATGGATGATTCGCACCAAGACCGCGAGCGGTTGTTGGCGCGTCTGCTCGGTCCGGCCGGTCCGGAGCTGACCTGTCAGCAGTGCTTCGACCTGCTCGACGCCTACGTCGAGCTCGAGCTGACCGGCGAGGGCGCAGACGAGCAGGTGCCGGGGATGAGAACGCACCTGCGGGGTTGCCCGGCGTGCGCTGAGGAGCACGACAGCCTCAAGGCATTGATCGCTGGCCCGCGCTGAGCAACGCTTACCCAAAACGGCCCAGGGCCGACCGGAAGGAGAAACCGATGAGCAAGCCGACATTCGTGATCGTGGGGGCGAGCCTTGCCGGAGCCAAGGCCGCGGAGGAGCTGCGCGAGCGCGGCTTCGATGGTCGCGTGGTGCTGATCGGGTCCGAACCCGAGCGTCCCTACGAGCGCCCGCCGCTGAGCAAGGATTACCTGCGCGGGGAATCCGAACGCGAGAAGGCCTACGTGCACGGCGCCGACTACTACGAGCAGCACGAGATCGAGCTGCTCACGGGCGCGAAGGTCACGGCCATCGATCCGGGCGCCGCCACGGTCAGGCTCGACGACGGGCGGGATCTGAGCTACGAGCGGCTGCTGCTGAGCACCGGGGCGGAGCCGCGGCGGCTGTCGGTACCGGGCGCCGAGCTGGCCGGCATTCTCTACCTGCGGACCTTGGCCGATTGCGATCTGTTGCGGGAGCGGCTCAGCTCCGGGCACCGCGTGGCGGTGATCGGCGCCGGGTGGATCGGCAGCGAGGTCGCGGCCTCGGCCCGCACCCTCGGACTCGAGGTGACGCTCATCGATCCCCTGGCCGTCCCCAACGAGCGGACGTTCGGCGTGGAGGTGGGTGGGTTCTACCGTGACGTGCACGCGTCGCACGGGGTTGAGCTGCTGCTCGGCGATGGCCTCGAGGCGTTCGAGGGCGATGGCGCCGTGCAGCGGGTGCGGACGACCAGCGGACGGGTCGTCGAATGCGATTTCGCCGTGGTGGGGGTCGGGGTCGTTCCACGGATCGATCTGGCGCGCGAGGCCGGCTTGGAGATCGACGACGGGATCGTCGTGGACGAACACCTGCGGACATCGGCAGAGAAGGTTTTCGCGGCCGGTGACGTCGCGGGCGCCTGGCATCCGTTCTTCGAGCAGCGGATTCGGGTCGAGCACTGGGCCAACGCGCTCAATCAGGGTCCCGCGGCGGCCAGGGCGATGCTCGGCGACGCGGGCAGCTACGACCGGATCCCGTACTTCTTCTCGGACCAGTACGACGTCGGCATGGAGTACTCGGGCTACGCGCCAAGCTGGGATGAGGTCGTTTTCCGGGGCGAGAAGGAAGGGGGCGAGTTCGTCGCCTTCTGGCTCAAGGACGGCCTCGTGATCGCAGGTATGAACGTCAACGTGTGGGACGTCAACGAGGCCGTGCAAGCGTTGATCCGCGTCCGCCGGCCGGTTGACGTTTCGGCCCTGACCGACCCCGACACGCCGCTGGACTCGCTCGTGGGGGAGTTGAGCACCTGAGCCCAGCGCGGGACAATCGCTCGGTCGCCGGCCATCCGCGCGGGAAGAAAATCGCCGGCCCTGCGGTCTTTAGCAGCAGACGGTTCCACGGAACCAAACCCGTTGTCAGTCAGGAGTCCCACGGATGCGTTCTATGCCTAAGTTCCTTCTCCCCACGCTGGCGGCATCGGTTCTGCTCGCCGCGTGCGGCAGCAGCAGTTCTTCGACCTCCAGCACCACCGCCGCGTCGAGCCCCTCGACGTCGAGCACCAGTGCAGCCTCCGCTGCCACGGTCAAGGCGGCTTCGATCTCGAGCGTGGGTGGCACTGTGCTGGTCGACTCCCACGGCATGACGCTTTACCGCCTCACCGGCGAGCACAACGGCAAGTTCATCTGCACCAGCAGTGCATGCCTCGGGGTGTGGCATCCGCTGACCGTCGCCTCCGGGAGCACGCCCAGCGGCAGCGTCGGCTCGCTCGGCGTGGTCAAGCGGCCCAACGGCACGATGCAGGTGACCTACAAGGGCGATCCGCTGTACACGTTCGTCAAGGACACCGCCCCCGGTCAGGCGACGGGCCAGGGACTGAAGGACGTGGGCACGTGGATGGTCGTGAACACCGGCGGCGCGAAGCCCGTCACCCCGGCCGCGAGCACGAGCACGTCTACTTCCTCGGGCAGCAGCTACTCGTACTGAGCCCGGTCCCGGCGGAGGAGGAGAGGACGGGGCCGGCGGTTGCGTCATCATTGAGCCACTCGCCAGCGGCGCACGAGCGGCGGGAGGACCAACCGAGAGAAGAGGTTTGCATGCTCAAGCTCACCGCCATCGCGATCAGCAGCACCGCCCTCGCCCTGGGTCTCGCCGCCTGCGGCTCCAGTAGCAGCAAAAGCAGCACATCGTCGTCCGCGCCAAGCGCGCCGGCCACCTCGACATCCGCTTCGTCTTCCACATCGAGTTCGACCGCCACCTCGGCTCCCGCGGGCGCGTCATCGACGCAATCGATCGCGGCGAATCCCAGCGGCTTGTTGAAGTACACGAAGAGCAGCCTGAGCGCGAAGGCCGGGAAGGTCACGTTCAACTTCACGAACTCCTCCCCGCTGATGCACAACCTCACCATTCAGGAGGGCACGAACGGCAAGATCGTCGGGGCCACACCGACCTTCCAGGGCGGCACGAAGACCCTGACCGTGACCCTCAAGCCGGGCACGTACACGTTCTTCTGTAGCGTCCCGGGCCACCGCGCGGCGGGGATGCAGGGGACGCTGACCGTGAGCTGAGGAAGTTGTGGGGCGGCCGACCGGGCTGGCTGACCGGGTGGGCCCGGGTCAGCCGGTATCCGATCAGGCCGCGGGCAGGGGCGTGAAATCGGGCGCTCCGTTCACCTCGATGAGGGGCACGCCGAGGGCACGGATCTTCCGGGGCAGGCCGAGGTCATGCCAGCGCGAGGACTCCGGCGCCAGCATGGACACGATCACCTCATCGAATCCCATCAGCTTGAGCGCATCCCGGACGGCGATCAGCGGCTCGGCGGGCCCGACCACGCCGAGGACCTCGGCTCCAGCGGCCGCGGACAGCACCGGCAGGGCGATGGAGAGCCGGCGCTCAGCGGCGGCGGTGCCGTGATCCGTCGCCGCGGTCACGAGATGGAGGCGACGGAGCGCGGCTGGGACCAATAGCGTGAACGTGCAGGGTCCCTCCGCCGCCCGCGCAGCCACTGTCTCGATCAGCCGCGGACTGTCGGCGGTCTGGTGCGCAACGATCAGGACTCGGGTGGCGGTAAAGGGGGGCAACACGGCCCTCTCGGCTCGTTTGGCAGCTCACCTGTAGGACGCATCGCCGGGCCCGTTCGTTCCCGCTTCCGGGTCGAGAGGTTCGACTCCTTTTGGTTATCCCGTGTAGGTGGGGTGGCGACCGGGTAGCTGTCAGGTGCCGATGGCAGTCGGCGCGGAGATGTTCACCGCGGCAAAGGAGGAGTGATGGCACAGCAGAGCCAAAGGGCCCCACGCCGTGCTTCGACCAACGGATCGAAGAGCCGCGCCGGCGCAAACACCGGCTCTCGGGGCTCCGCCGTCCGAGCCTCGAGCCGTTCTCGGAGCGCTTCCGGCGCCTCTCGGGGCGGTTCCGGCGCGTCTCGGAGCGGTTCCGGCCCCTCCCGGAGCGGTTCCGGCGCGTCTCGGAGCACTTCCGGCGCGTCTCGGAGCACTTCCGGCGCGTCCCGGAGCGGCTCCGGCGCGTCCCGGAGCGCCGCCAGCACCCGCCGGCGATCGAGCGGTGCGGCGTCATCGCAAAACAGCTCGGCGCGGCGGCGCACAGCGCCGGCACAAAACGGTTCGGCGACGCAGGCGAGCTCGAGAAAGCGCGCCTCGCGCAACGCCAACGGTCTCAAGTCGGCGGCGGTACCCCTGGCATCGGCCGCGGCCGGAGCTGCCGCCAGCCTGATCGTCAGGCCGGTGTTGGCGAGGAAGCTGAACCCACCGCGCAAGGTGATGGGAATCCGCCTTCCGAGTACCGGGGACGTCGGCCAGCTCAGCAAGCAGGTCGGCGAGGCCGGCAAGCAGCTCGGTCGCCTGGCCAGCGAGGTCAACGCGGCGCGGGCGCAGGCTCAGAAAATCGGGAAGGCGCTCTCCTAGCCAGGAGCTGAGATGCCGCGTAAGAATTCCGGGTCGCGTTCGCGCAGCAACGGCCAGTCGTCGAAGGCGAGGGGCTCCAGCCAGAACTTGCCGGACTACTCGGTCGTCAATCCCCAGGACATCAACCAGGCCGTCGATGTCTATGTCGATGCACCCGTCGCCAAGGTTGACGAGATCAAGTTCGAGCTCGACGATTTTCGAGCGCACCTCGCCGTGCTGGCCGAGGCCGGGCACTTCGTGCAGCTCAACGCCGGCGTCGGAGTGAGGCTGGGGAAGGTGGAGCTCGACATTCAGGGGGTCGAGACCCAGGCGCTGATGGAGGTTCGCCTCCACAACGTCACCAAGATCCTGGAGCGTGTTCTGACCACGCTTGACCGCAACCCGGAGTTGCTAAAGAGCGTCGGCGACGCGCTCGGCGACGTCGGTGGCGGCGCCCATGATCTGCTGACCGACACCGGCGACACGCTGAAGAGCGCGGGGAAGGGCGCGCAGAGTGCCGTTCAGGACCTCGGGCAGGGCGCGGGGAAGGGAGTGGCCGGGCTCGGGCAGGGCGCGGAGCAGGGAGTCGAGGGCCTCGGGCAGGGCGCGCAACAGGGCGTGCAGGGCCTCGGCGAGGGAGCGCAGCAGGGCGTGCAGGGGCTCGGTCAGGGCGCCCAGCAGGGCGTGCAGGATCTCGGTCAGGGCGCCAAGCAGGAACTCCAGAATCTCGGGCAGGGAGGCCAGCAGCAGGGAAGCGGTCAGGGCCAGAGCGGCGGGTGAGGGTCGCCGATGGCGCCGAAGAAGACAACACGGTCGAGCAGCCGGCGCGGCCAGGGCGCGTCCTCCCGCAGCGGAACTGAGCGCAAGCGGAGCGGGCAAAACGGGAACGCGGCGCACCCGGCGGAGCTGGCGCGGCAGTCGATGAACGAGGTCGACCGCCAGTACCGCGCCTACGAGGGCCGCCAGGAGCACGATCCCGGCGGCCCGCCGGACGTCCTGCTGGACGTGCCGGAGCTGAGAGTCGACTCGATCCACTTCGAGCTCGACGACCTCGACGCCCACGTCGCCCTCAAGGCGCGAGTACTGAACCTGGTCAAGCTCAGCGTCGGCATCGACGTCCACCTGAGCCGGGTCAAGCTGGATATCAAGGGCGTTGAGGCTGAGGTCATCCTCAAGGCCCGGCTTGAGCACGTCGCCGCGATCGTAGATCGGCTGATGACCAGCCTCGATCGCAATCCCGAGCTGGTGAAGGGGCTGAGCAAGGCGGTCTCCGATGTCGGTCAGGGCGCCGGCCAGGCGGTGGGCAAGACCGGAGACGCGGCGAAGGAGATCGGCCAGGGAGCGCAGTCGGCGCTGAAGGATGTGGGGAAGGGAGCAGGAGAGGCGACCGGCGACATCGGCCAGGGCGCGGGCCAGGCCGTGGGGGACGTCGGGCAGGGAGCGGGGCAGGCGGTGGGCGATGTCGGGCAGGGCGCGGGCCAGGCCGTGGGCGATGTCGGGCAGGGCGCCGGTCAGGCCGTGGGCGACGCCGGGCAGGGCGCCGGCCAGGCCGCCGGCAACCTCGATCAGGTCCTCGACGGCGTCGGCCAGACCGTCGGCCAAGCCGGGCAGGGGGCGGGCGAGGCGCTCGGTGGTGTAGCGGGTGGCGCCGGTCAGGCTGGGCAGGGGGCGGGCGAGGCGCTGGGCGGTCTTGGTCAGGGCGGGCAAGGAGGAGGCCAGTCCAACGGCCAAACCGCCCGCCCCGGCACGCTCGCCAAGGAGGTAGCGAGGATGGTCGCCCGCGAGATCGGGCATGCCGCTTCCGACGAGGCGCGCGACCTCGGGCTGGCGGCGACGCGGAAGATGCGCGACCTCGGCGAGCGGCGCGAGCAGCGCCGCGCGGAGAAGTACCGGGCCACGGCGGCCGCCGTGCGCGTCGCCGACGAGCTGGGCATCGACCTGACGGCACTCGAGGGGACGGGCAGCGAGGGCCGGATCACCGTCAACGACGTCCGCCAGGCCGGGGAATCCTGATGGACCGCGAGCCCGACGTCGAGATGTCGGCCGCCCTGCAAGCCGCCGAGCTGCGGTTCGAATGCAAGCCGCAGGTCGAAGTGATCGCCTACGCGGACTCGCCGGCGTACGCAGAGTCGGTGTCGGAACGCGAGAACCTGCCCGACGAGCTCGATACCGGCGTGACCTACCGCAACTTCGCCGTCCGCTGGCGGGCAGCCGCCTGGCTCCAGGATCCCGACTTCGACCACTGAACCTCGTGCGCGGCGCGCCACCGGGGGTTTTGGGATCGCCAGCCATGACGACCCTGGTCCACGGAAACGTTCCGTGGACCAGGGCCCGGGGGGTAAGAGTGAACCGCCGGCGCTGGGCCTACGCGGCTTCCTCCACGTAGACCAGATCGGCTGCGGGAAGCCCGGCGGGATCGGCCTCGGCGGCGGCTTCGAGTGGCGCCTCTGGGCGCAACAGCGCCACCGCCACCACGATCGCCACCAGCAGCAGGGCGGCGCCGATTGTGAACGCCAGGTGGTAGCCGCTCGTCAGCGCCGACGCCGTCGAGGCGCCGTGCGCGCGAAGGTCGCCGCTGCGGTTCGTCGACAGGGTCGCGAGCACGGCCAGCCCGAGGGCGCCGCCGACCTGCTGCGTGGTGTTCACCAGCCCCGAGGCCAGTCCCGAGTCCTCGGGGGTGGCGGCGGACATGGCGAGCGTCATCAGCGACGGAAACGCCAACCCGGCGCCGACGCCGAGCAGGACCATCACCGGCAGCAGGTCGCTCAGGTAGTCGGCGTTCACCGGAGCGCTGCGGAACACGAGCAATCCACCCAGCATTAGGATCAACCCCGCGATCAGCGTCCGCCTCGCGCCGAAGCGCATGATCAGCCGCGCCGCCAGTTGCAGCGACAAGGCGGCGATCCCGAGGGCCACGGGCAGGAACGCCAGCCCGACCTCGATCGCGTCGTAGTGCAGCACCCGTTGGAGGTACAGCGCGCCGAGGAAGAACATCCCGAACAGCCCGGCGACCATCATGACCTGGATCAGGTTCGCCACCGTCACCGTGCGGGAGCGGAACACCCGCAACGGCACCAGCGGGTTGGACGCCCGTGCCTGGCGCACGACGAACGACGCCAGCAGCAGCACGGCGAGAGCGCCGAACCCGATCGTGTGGGCCGACGCCCACGAATAGTGGCTGGCCTCGACGATCGTGTAGACGGCGAGCATCAGCGCGCTCACCAGCAGCAGCGCGCCCGGCGCGTCAGCCCCGTGCTCGAGCCCGATGCCCCGCTCCGAGGGAATCAGCCTGGTAGCGAAGAAGCCGGTGATGATGCCGATCGGCAGGTTCACGAAGAAGATCCAATGCCAGTTGATCGCCTGCGTCAGCACGCCGCCGGCGAGAAGGCCGATCGCGCCCCCGGCGGCGGCCACGAAGCTGTAGACGCCGATCGCCTTGGCCTGCTCGGCGGGCCTCGGGAACATGGTCACGATCATCCCGAGGATCACCGCCGCCGTCATCGCGCCGCCGATGCCCTGCACGAAGCGCGCGCCGATCAGGAGCGCCTGGCTGTCGGCCAGTCCGCACACCAGCGACGCGGACGTGAACACGGTCAGCCCGACGAGGAAGATCCGCCGGCGTCCGATCAGGTCGCCGAGCCGGCCGACGAGCAGGAGCAGACCGCCGAACGCGATCAGGTAGGCGTTGACGACCCAGGCGAGATTGGACTGGGAGAAGTGCAGATCGCTCTGGATCGACGGCAGGGCAACGTTCACGATTGTCTGGTCGAGGATGATCATCAGGAACCCGGCGCAGAGGACGATCAGGGCCACCCATCGGCGAGTGTCGCTGTCGGTCTGCAATCGGGTCTGGGCTCCTTGGCTCATCGGCGTCAGCTCCTAGGTTTCGACTTTTCAAGAAAGAACCGTATCAGATCATCTATTAACGGACGATCTTGCCGGGACCTAATTCAGGATGAGCTGCGAGCCGCCTGCGCACATCGGCAATTCGCTACCGATCTCGGGGCAGCGTGCCTTAGTTGGCGCCGGGCCGCCCCTTAGCGGCGCTTGACCCCGGCCGTCGCGTCAGCGCCTACGCCCGCCGGCGCACCGGCGCCGCGCAATGGACCGGCTCGGACAGCCGGCCGCAGGCCAGGCGACCCAGAGCGTTGAGGAACACTTCCCGCTCGTCCTCGGGGAGCGCGTCCAGGACGTCCTGGCGGACGCGGCTGAGCACGGCGTCGGCCTCGCGGACCTTCCGCTCGCCGGCCTTGGTGACGGCGATCACCCGCGCCCGCCGGTCGCTCTTCGACGGCCGGCGCTCGGCCAGGCCGGCGGCCTCCAGCTCGTCGACCGTGACCACCATCGTGGTCTTGTCGAGTCCCACCAACCGCGCCAGCTCGGTTTGCGTGTAGCTGCCGGTCAGGGCCGTGGCCAGGACCGAGTGCTCTCGTGGGGAAATGCCCGAGGCCTCGAGCGCGGAGGTCAGCTCCGTCATCAGGGCATGGCTGGCTCGGGCCAGCAACCAGCACAGATCGGATGCGAGCGGTGCTGGGGCCTTAGTGGTCATGCCCCCGGATTATAGTTCGCGCCGGAGAATATCTGAGAACAGACGATCTAACCGCGGGATTCAAGCAGCCGCAGCCAGATCTCGCTGACGGTCGGAAACGACGGCACCGCATGCCAGAGCGTCTCCAGTCTCACCTTCCCGACGATGGCCGTGGTGGCGGCGTGTAGGAGTTCGGCGACGTCGAAACCCACGAATGTGGCGCCGACGAGCGTGTCGGTGGCCCGGTCCACGACGAGCTTCGCCCGTCCGGTGTAGCCGTCTCGGAGCAGAGCCGCCCCGCTGATCGAGCCGAGGTCGTACTCGAGCGCTTCGACGTCGATCCCCTTCTCGCGAGCGGCCGTTTCGCTGAGCCCGACCGAGGCGACCTGGGGCTCGGCGAAGACCACCGCCGGGACCATGTCGTGGTCGGCCACGTCGCGGTAGCGCAAGCCGTCGAGCGGGCGTCCCTCGGCGCGGGCCGCGATCACGTCGCCGGCGATCCGTCCCTGGTACTTGCCCATGTGGGTGAGCAGCGCGCGGCCGCACACGTCGCCGATCGCGTACAGCCAGTCATCACCGCCGATCACCGCCATGTGATCGTCGGTGGTGACAAAGCCGTGCGAGTTGTTGACGTCCAACCCGACCTTGTCCAGCCCGATGTCCGACGAGGCCGGCGTGCGTCCAGCGGCGACGACGATCTCGTCGACCTCGAACGTCGATCCGCCGGCGGTGATCGTGGCCGGCCCCCCGTGGATCCTGCCCACGCCGGTGTCCTCGGCACCGGGACGCTGCACCGCTTGCACTTCGGTGCTGACGAGCACCGTGATGCCGAGTCTCTCGAATTCCTCGGCCATGAGCGCGCCGACGAACGGCTCCTGCCTGGCCAACAGCGCCGGGCCACGTTCGATGATCGTGACCTCGCGGGCGCCGAGCCCGTTCAGCCACGTCGTCGACTCGCAGGCGACGACCCCTCCGCCAATCACCGCTACACGGCCGGGCACCTCCCGCAGGTTCGTGACATCGCGGGAGTTCCACGGCCTGGCCTCGCGCAGGCCTTGAACCGGCGGGATGGACGCGGTGCTGCCCGTGGCGATGACCACGGCGTGTCGCGCCTCCAGCACGCTGACCGTGCCGTCGGCGGATGTGACCTCGACGGTCTTCTCACCGGCCAGCCGACCCCGGCCCCGGACCACCTCGATCCCGAAGCCGCCAGCCCACTCGACCTGCCCGGAGTCGTCGTGATCATGTATGAACGAGTCGCGCCGGGCCAGCACCGCCCCGAGATCGAGCGACCCATTCAGCATCTGCGCCACCCCGGGCAGCGCCCTTCCCGCTTCGAGCACGTCGACCGGGCGCAGGAGGGCCTTGCTGGGCACGCAGGCCCAGTACGAGCACTCGCCACCGAGCAGCTCGGCCTCGACGATCACCCCCCTGCGCCGGCTGTCCTTGATCGCGTACTCGGCAGCGTTCTCGCCGGCGGGGCCGCCCCCGATCACGACGACATCCCAAGTGCTCACGCATGTCTCCTAAGTGGTTGGGTTGTGGTATGTACTGCAGCTGTTGTTTCTCGGTCGAGGGAGGTAGGTCCATGCCGACTGGTATCAGGTTCAGGAGCGCTGCGGTGGTGTCCGTGACCAGCGCGTGCCTCGCGACGGTAGGCGCCGCGTGCCTCGCGACGGTCGGCGCCGGCAGCGCCGCCGCCTCGGCGACCCACGCCGGAGCCGGCAGCGCCGTCGCCTCGGCGACCCACAGCGCACCCATGCCCCGAATGCACTTCGACCACCGCATACGGGTCGAAACGGTCTGTTTCTCGGTCACGAACCCCGCAGGCTCGAGGAGCATCCTGTACGGGCTGCGCTACACCGACACCCACGGCAGCGTCCGTCCGTCGACGCCGGCGATCGTGCTCGTCCACGGGATCGCCTCCTCAACCGAGAACTGGGACTTCTCGCCCACCTGGTCGGTGGCGCGGGCGCTCGCCGCCGCCGGTTACGTGGTCTACTCCTACGACCGCCTCGGCTACGCCAAGAGCAGCTACTTCGCCACGCCCGGCGGCGGGACCACGCTGAGCACCGCGGCGCACCGGGCCGAGCTGCATCAGATCGTCGAAGCGGTGAAGAGCGGCCGCTACACGACCACCGTCGGCGGCAGCTGCTCGGCGCCGCGCAGGCGGAGCACGGTCCGCAGCCGCCGGGTCGTGATCATGGGTCACAGCGCCGGAGGCTGGATCGTTGCCGGCTATCCCGGCGAGCATCACGACGTCGCGGCGATGATCCAGGCCGACATCGACGGCTCGGGCGCGCAGCCGCCGCCCGGCACGCCGTTGCCGGCGCCGGCGATGGGGGGCGCGGTGACGCCGGACCCCAGCCACCCCGACTACTTCGTGTTCTTCCAGACGCGCCAGGACTGCCAGGAGTTCAACACCTATCCGCCCGGCGAGGTCGCCTACGTCGTCCGGATCGCCTGCACCCCGCCGTTCATCCCCTCGCCGATCGCCGAGATCACCGACATCCCCACGATGTACGCCGAGAACGACGCCTCGATCGGCAAGATCGGACCCTCGATCCCGGTCCTGCTGACATCAGGCGACCAGGACACCACCGATCCGCCCGTGCTGGCGAACGCGGACTACGCGTTCTACAAAGCCCACTGCGGCTGCGACGTGACGCAACTGCGGTTGCGCGACACCGCCCACCTGTTCATGGCCCATCAGTCGCTGCCGATCTGGGTCAACTACGTGGTCCGCTGGCTTGGCACCAAGGGCCTGCGGCCAGCGAGGAGGAGTCCGCCCGTGCGCTGCACGCAGTGCGTGGTGCCGTTCGTGCGCTGAGTCCGCCGGGCGAGCGGCCCGTCCTGCACGACCACGGCCGTTCCCGGGCGTTGCGCCATCGCCTTGGGGGTAGTAATAGCCTGGTAATGGCGACCACGCGACCAAATTCCGGCGCGCGCGCATCAGGCTCGCGAAGCCGAAACTACAGCTCGAAGGGCCCAGGACGGGGGCGCGCTGGGCTGCCGGACAAGGCGAGGACGCCGGCAGCCCTCGCGGGCGCGGCGCTGCTCGGACTGGCCGCGGGAGCCACCGGAGGAGCTCGCCTGGCCAGCCATGGGAGCGTGCTCGGAGTCCGGCTCAGGCGACGACCGTCCTCTGCTGGCCGCGTGGCGCACACCGCGCGGCGAGCGGTCGGCACGGGGATCGAGGCGGGACGCGTCCTGCAGAAGCTGTCCGCGATCGAGTCCGAACTGCACGAACTCCGGCTCGCGGCCCGCTCCGCTCAGCGGAGGTCGCCCGTCGAGGTGGTGCTGAGCGGTCTCACGCGCCGGCCGGGAGAGCCTCGATAGGCGTGCCTGGCGCCACAGGACCCGGCATGTGTCGGGCCATGACCGGCTGGGTAGCTCTCTGGTCGAGGTATCCCGGAGGAGCGGCCGTTCCTGCTGGCCAGCTCACGGGCGAAAAGGAGGCGAGATGGCCAGGAAAGACAGCGAGCTGTTCGAAACGCTCCGTAACAGCGGCGTGCGCAAGAAGCTCGCTCGTGCCCTGAGCAACTCTGCGGGCACGGCCGATCAGGCCCAGACGAAGGTGGTCAAGCAGGCGGCCAAAGGCCTCCGCGACGCCGCCGCCGCGCTGGAGGACCACGTCAAAGACACGCGCCGCGGCGAGGCCGCCCAGAAGGCTGCCCGCACGCGCAAGCGCAACGCGGCGAAGCGGAGCACCTCGGCGAAGAAGGCGGCCAAGACTCGCGCCCGAGCCGCTTAGCCCGCGGCGCCGATCGGGAGCCGGAGCGCCGCGCACCAAAAATCTCCACGTCCGCGGCGGTGCTGAGCGATCATCCCGGGTAGCGCTCAAAGGAGTGCTTCGCAGCCGAACAGGAGAACCGGCCCGAGCTTGGCGGCAGGTTCGCCGAGCCTCGGACCGCTGAGAGAGAGGAGTGGCCATGTCGACCACCACAGTTCCGCAGACTGAAGTCCGCCGTCCGCGTCTCCACGGTCGGGTGGCGTTCGTGACCGGCGGCTCGCGCGGAATCGGAGCCGCCATCACGCACAGCCTGGCCGAGCAGGGTGCGGTCGTGGCCGCCGGCTACAGCCGCGACCGCGACCGGGCGGAGGCGTTCGCATCCGAGCTCGAGCGCGAGGGCCTCAATACCAGCGTGCATCAGGGCAACGTCGGGTCGGCGGAGGACTGTCGCCGCACCGTGGCCGAGGTGATCGAGCGGCACGGCCGACTCGACATCCTGGTCAACAACGCCGGCATCACGATCGACAAGACCGTGCTGAAGATGACCGATGAGGACTGGTACAAGGTGATCGCGGTCAACCTGTCGGGCGCGTTCTTCATGTCCCAGGCGGTTCTGCCGCACATGATCGAGCGCGGCTCGGGCCGGATCGTGAACATCTCGTCGATCATCGGCGAGATGGGGAACATCGGGCAGGCGAACTACGCGGCCTCGAAGTCCGGGTTGTTCGGCCTGACCAAGACGCTCGCGCGCGAGGCGTGCTTCCAGCTCGCCCGCGCCGGCAAGCTCGACGAGGACTCGATCGGGATCACCGTGAACACGGTGGCGCCGGGATACATCGCCACCGAGATGGTCGAGGGGGTCCCGGAGAAGGCGCTGGACAGGATCAAGTCGCAAATTCCCGTCGGCCGCCTCGGCCAGCCCGACGAGGTCGCCCGCGTCGTGCACTTCCTGGTCGCCGATCAGTCGTCGTTCATCACCGGCGCGGTCTGGCCTGTCAACGGCGGCATGGACATGTGAGGCCGATCACGCAGCCGCCTCGGCGGCAGCGTCCTTCGGGTGCCGCTGCGGCGAGCCACACCGGAACAACGCCATGTCCCGCGCGGGCGCGATCTTTGGCGTTCTTGTTCGTGCCGGCGGCCGGCGCGCGCCGCGAATTTGTGACCGGGGCCGAGGGTATGTTTGCTAACCACGGATGCGCGCGCCGGCCGACCGCAGGCTTCGCCCTCTGAGCGCTTGGCTGTTGCTGGCGGTGACGCTCGCCGGATGTGGCGGCGGGGGCGGAACCTCGAGCGACCGGGTCCGGCGGACACCGCCGCCGGGGTCGGTCAAGGTGGCCGCGGCGCCGAGGTCGGTCATAGTGGCCGCGGCGCCCAGGTCGGTCAGGCTCACGGTCGAGGTCAATGGCGATCTCCTGATCCATTCGCCGGTGTGGGAGCGAGCCTCGGTGTACGGCCATGGCCGCTACGACTTCTCGCCCATGCTGCGCGAGATCGTGCCCTACATCAGGCGTGCGGACCTCGCGATCTGCCATGTGGAGACGCCGATGACGCCACGGCCGCCCGCCGGCTATCCGGTGTTCAACACCCCGCCGGCGCTGGCCTTGGCGATCAAAAAGGCCGGCTGGCGGATCTGCGACACCGCCTCCAATCACTCGGTCGACCAAGGGCAGTACGGGATCGACCAGACGGGCCTGGCCCTCGATCGCGCCGGCGTCCTTCACACCGGCTCGTTCGCCTCGCCCGCCGCCCAGCGGCGAACGTTGATGGTGACGGTCAAGGGCGTGCGGGTGGCGTTTCTCGCCTACACCGAGATGACCAACGGGATCCCGCTGCCTCACCCGTGGTCGGTCAACCTCGCCCGCGTCTCCGCGGTTCGCCGCGCAGCCCACCTGGCCCGTCAGAGAGGGGCGCAGGTGGTGATCGTCAACTTCCACTGGGGTGATCAGTTCGTCTCCCGGCCGAGCGCGTTTCAGATGGCCACGGCGAGCGCCCTGGCCCGGGATCCGGACATCACCGCGATCGTCGGCCAGCACGTCCACGTGGTGCAACCGATCATGCGCGTGCACGGCAAGCTGGTCGTGTTCGGCGAGGGCCAGCTGCTCTCCAACGAGACCGCGGCCTGCTGCCCGATCCAGACCGAGGACGGGATGCTCGTCTTCCTCCACATCGTCGTCACCGGGAGCCGCTCGCGCGTCGCCGGCATCACCTACCTCCCGACCTGGGACCGTCACCCCGACTACACCGTGCTGCCGATCGGCGATGCGCTGCGGCGCCGCGAGGCACCGGCCGGTGTGCTGCGCGGGTCCTACGAGCGGACCACGTCCGTGGTTGGCCGCATTCCCCACCTCGTCGAACCGATCCCGGCTCATCTTCGCTGAGGCGTTGATCCGCCACTGCGACCGCCACGCTCACAAACCCCCCCGCACCGCCGCGGCGACCGACATGGTCGCAGCGGCCCTCAGGAGCGCCCGCACGCGACTACCCCGAGGAGGGAGCGGCAAAGCTCGAATCTCGACAGCGCCGAAGCTGAGAGAGCCTCTAAGCGGCGAGCGCCGACAGCCCGCCGGACTGGATCAGCTCCACCGTGGCGGCGATGTCCTGGTCCATGTACCGGTCGCCGTCGAGGAATCGCACCCGGTCACGCACCAGGGCGAATGCCTCCCGGGTGCGCGGGCTGCACCGCTGCACGCCGCGGAGCTCGAGCGCCTGGCAGCACGCGATGAGGTGGATCGCGGCGATGTTCTGAGCCAGCTCGACGATCGTGCGGGCGTCGCGGGCCGCGATCGAACCCATCGAGACCTTGTCCTGGTTGTGGCACTCGGTCGACCGGGAGTGGATCGTGGCTGGATTGCAGAGCTTCATCGCCTCCGCGGTCATGGCCGAGCAACACAGCTGCATCCCCTTGAAGCCGTGGTGCAGCCCCGCTTCCGGATGCGCGGCGTCGAACCGGGGGATCAGGTTGGGGGTCAGTCCGGCGTTGAACTTCTCGTCGACCACGAGCTCGAGCTGCCTGTCGATCAGATCGCACAGGTTGGCCAGCGCCACCTTGAGCGAATCCATGGCCTGCCCCACGTGGCCGCCGTAGAAGTTGCCGCCGCTCTCGACGCGCTTCCCGCTCACGTTGAACAGCGGATTGTCATCCGATGAGTTGATCTCGGTGGTGATCCACTGCTCGACCCAGGCCAGGAGGTCGCGGAGCACGCCGATCACGTGCGGCGCGCACCGGATCGAGTACTTGTCCTGGACCTGACGTTCGAGCTCGACGAAGTCCGCGCCGTCGAGGGCGCCGGAGAACATCTCCTCGCTGTCGCGAGCCAGCTGCGACTCGGCCAACAGCTCGCGGATGTGACGCGCGCTGGTGACCATGCCGGCGTGGGGCTTGGCGTCATCGAACAGGAAGGCGTTGAAGTGACCACGATTTCCAATCAGCGCCTCGGAGGCCATCGCGGTCAGGAGATCGGCGAGGTCCGCCAGGTCCCGCGATGCTCCTACGGCCAGGCATGCGAACGCGCTCATGAACGACGTGCCGTTGGTCAGCGCCAGACCCTCTTTCGCCTCCAGCGCGAAGGGCTCGAGGCCGAGCTCGGACAGCGCCTCCGCGGCCTGGCAGGTCCGGCCCTGCAAGCTGACCGTGGTCTCCCCGGCCAGCGTCCGGCCGACGTAGGAAAGGGGAACCAGATCGCCGCTGGCGCCGCACGACCCGCGCTCGGGAATCAGGGGAAGGACGTCGTGGTTGAGCAGGTCGAGCAGACGCTGCACCAACTCGAGCCGCACGCCCGAGTTGCCCTTGGCCAGACAATTCGCCCGCAACAGGATCGTCACTCGCACGACCTCCTGCGGGGCCAGCGGGCCGGTCCCGCAGCCGAGGAACCGGAGCAGGTTCTGCTGCAGCTCCGCGGTCTTGGCCGCGGAGATCTGGCGATGGGCGCTGTCGCCGAGCCCGGTCGTCACCCCGTAGATCGGAATCTCCTCGGAGATCAACCGCTGCTTGAGCGAGCGACTCTCGGCGACGGCCGCCGCCGCGCGCTCGGACAGGGCCACGGCGCGACCGTGGCGCGCCACATCGAGCGCGTCGCGAATGGTCAGCGCGGCGCCGTCGAGTTCGAGCAGCGTCCCGTCACGCCGCTCATCCGACACTGCGGTGACGGTCACTGATCAACTGTCCCACAGTGGTAGAGTCGGACGCAATCCGGACGCATTGGACTGGTCGTTTCGTGCAGCTCAGCCGCCCTTTGGACCCTGTCGACCGCAGGATTCTTGCGCTATTGCAGGAAAATGCGAAACGAACCTTCGCCGACATCGGCACCGATGTGGGGTTGTCCTCGACGGCGGTCAAACGTCGCGTCGATCGGCTTCAGCAGGACGGCGTGATCGTCGGCTACGGCGCTCGCATCGACCCCCGGGCGATCGGCGAGGGAATCGAGGCCCTGATCGAGGTCTATTGCGCGGACCGCATCGCGCCCGCCGATGTCGGGGGCACGCTCGCGGGGCTGGACCAGGTCGTGTCGGCGTTCACGGTCTCGGGTGAGCCCGACGCGGTGATTCGGGCCCGCGTGGAGAGCATCGCCGACCTGGAGAAGTTCGTGGAACGGCTCCGGCACGACCCCAACGTGCTCCGCACGCGAACGCTGATCGTCCTCTCGACGCTGATCGACCGTCCGGGATGAGCCTGAAGGCAGACAACGGGAGGAGGGCGGGATGAGCGCACTGGTGCAGCTCGAGACCTTCGCCGCGCCGGACATCGCGATGGAGAGCCGGCCCGACGGGACAGTGATCCTGTCCTCGCGCCGGGACCTCGGGCCGTCTGAGATCTCCGTCCCGGCGGTGCTGCGGGCGCGGGCAGCGGCGCATCCGGACCGGCCCCTGGCCGCGCAGCGGGGCGAAGGGGATCGCTGGGTGCAGCTCAGCTACGGTGAGGCGCGGGCCAAGGCGGACGCGCTGGCGCAGTCGCTCCTCGCTCTCGGGCTCGGGGCCGAGCGCCCGCTGATGATCGTGTCGGGCAACTCGATCGAGCACCTGCTGGTCAGCCTCGGCGCCTACACCGCGGGCGTGCCGGTGATGCCGATCAGCGTCGCCTACTCGCTGATGAGCGCAGACCACGCGCGCATCAGGTCGATCGCGGAGCTGACCGATCCGGGGCTCGTATTCGCCGACGAGGCGGGGCCCTTCTCCGCCGCACTCGATGCCCTGGCCCGACAGGTCCCGGTGACGGTCGTCGCCCGCGGCGAGCGAGCAGGCGCGCTGCGCCTCGACGATCTGCTCGCCACCGCTCCCGGGCCGGAGATGGAGGATGCCTGCGGGGCGGTCAGCCCCGAGACGACCGCCAAGCTGCTGTTCACCTCCGGGTCGACGGGGGCCCCGAAGGGAACCATCAACACGCACCGGATGCTGTGCGTCAACCAGGCGATGCTCCGGCGGATCTGGCCGTTCCTAACCGAGGAGCCACCCGTGCTGGTCGACTGGTTGCCCTGGAGCCACACCTTCGGCGGCAACCACAACCTCAACCTCGCGCTGTTCAACGGCGGGACCATCTACATCGACGACGGCAAGCCGGCCCCGCCGCTGTTCCCGCGCACGCTGGCCGCGCTGCGCGACGTCGCGCCCACGGTCTACTTCAACGTGCCCGCCGGGTTCGCGCTGCTGGCCCCGGCGCTCGAGCGCGATCGCGACCTCGCCCGGCACTTCTTCAGCCGCCTGCGGTTCATGTTCTACGCCGGAGCGGCGCTGCCGGAGGCCCTCGCGGTTCGGCTGCGCGAGCTGGCTCAGCGGGTGGCCGATCATGAGGTGCCCCTGACCTCAAGCTGGGGAACGACCGAGACGGCGCCGGCGGCCACCAGCGCCCACTTCGCCGATGCCCCGATCGGGAGTATCGGCGTCCCTCTGCCGGGCGTCGAGGTGAAGCTCGCACCCGTGGGCGACAGGCTGGAGATCCGCGTGCGCGGCGCCAACGTCGCTCCGGGATATTTCCGAGCGCCCGAGCCGACCCGGGCCGCGTTCGACGAGGACGGGTTCTACCGGTCGGGCGACGCAGTCAAGGTCGTCGATCCGGGCAACCCCAACCGGGGACTGCTGTTCGACGGCCGCATCGCCGAGGACTTCAAGCTCCTCACCGGAACCTGGGTCCGGGTGGGGCCGCTGCGGCTGCGGCTGCTCAGCTCCGCGCCCGTCCTCAGCGACGCGGTGATCTGCGGCCACGACCGCGATCACGCCGGCGCGCTGGCCTGGATCAATCAGGCCGAGGCCCGCAGGCTCTGCGACGGCGAGAGCGATGTCGCCCTCGACGATCCGCGCCTGCGCGAGCACCTGGCGCAGATGCTGGCCTCGTTCAACGCCCGCGCCGGGTCCGCGGCGCGAATCGAACGGCTGCTGCTGCTGGCAGAGGCGCCGAGCCTCGATGCCGGCGAGATCACCGACAAGGGATACATCAACCAGCGAGCTTGCCTTGACCGCCGCGCCGCCGAGGTCGCCCGGCTCTACAGCGCCGAGCCGGACCCCCAGGTGATCATCGCGCCGCCGGCGTGAAGCGCCGGTCGAACTCGCGTCGAACCGTCAGCCGCCGCGAGCCGACGACAGGGCGATCAGGACATCGTCCAGTCGGATCGGCAACGCCGAAAGCGCTGGCCGGTGGCGTTGTGGATCGCGTTGGCGATCGCCGCGGCCGTGCCGACGATCCCGATCTCGCCGATGCCGTTGGCGCCCATCGGATTGAGATGCGGATCGTCCTCTTGCACCCACACGGCGTCGATCTCCTGCACGTCGGCGTAGGTGGGGACGTGGTAGCCGGCGAGGTCGTGGCTCGTGCAGGCCGTCTCCGTCCGCCAAGCCCTCGACGGTCGTGATCTCGGCTCCCCGGTGCGCGACCGCGAGGGCGAGACAGGCGTTCGCGCGGCGCCCGTCGATCAGGACGGTGCAGGCGCCGCACTGGCCGTGATCGCAGCCCTTCTTGGCGCCGGTGAGCCCGAGCGTTTCGCGCAGCAGGTCGAGCACGGTGACCCGCGTGTCGATCACGAGCGCGTGCTCGACCCCGTTGACGCGCAACGACACCTCGGCCAGCACAGGCTTACCGCGGTCAGGACGAAGTCGAGCGGCGCTTCTGTCCGACGGCACGGCTCAGTTGCGCCTTGCCCATCTTCGAGCGTCCGTCGATGTTCAGCCTGGCGGCCTCGCGGCGCAGCTCGGTCACGGTCATGGCCCCGGCGCCACTACCCGTGCCCCGAGAGGCGCCTCGCTTACGGGCTGCGGCCTTCCCACCCTCACGCCCGAGCGCCGACCGGGTCGCGCTCGACAGGTTGGAGATCGTCCGCTTTCGCCCGGCCGCGCTCTGCGCCTTTTTGACGTTCTTGCGCGCGGCTTGACGCTGCTTCTCGCTTGCCATGTATCACCCGATACCCCGGCGGCACCCCACCCAATCTTCACCTCGCGGGCGCCGTCCTGAAGGTGGCCAGGCGCTGTACCGCCGCGGCGATCGCCTCGGCATCGATCCCCGCGGCGTGAAGCAGTTCCGCCGCCGCTCCGGAGACCGGCATGTCTCGAACCGCGAGCTTGACGATTGGGGGAGAGCTCGTCTCCTCGGCGAGGGCTTCGAGCACCGCGTCGCCGAGACCCCCCTCGGGCCAATGATCCTCGACCGTGACCAGCCCCCCGGTCTCGCGCGCCGCCGTGCGCAGCGCGTCGGCGTCGATCGGCTTGATCGAGTAGCAGTCGATCACCCGCACGTGCAGGCCGTCTGATTCGAGCTCGTCCGCCGCCTTCTCTGCCTCCTCGACCGTGACCCCGCAGGCGACGATCGTGAACTCGTCCTCGTCGCCCCCGCGCACGAGGCGGCTGCCTCCGATCCGCACCTCCTCCTGGGGAGGCGTGCGCACGGCGGTCTTCGGCCGCAGCGTCCGCAGGTAGCAGACGCCGGGTCGGTCGGCCATCTCGGCCACCAGGCGTGCCGCCTGATTGGCATCCGAGGGGTGGAGCACCGTGCTGCCGTTCACGGCCCGGAATGCGGCCAGGTCCTCGAGCGCCATCTGCGAGGGGCCGTCCTCCCCGATCGAGACGCCGGCATGCGAGCCGGAGAGCCGGATGTTGGCCCGCGAAATCGCCGCCATCCGGACGAAGTCATAGGCGCGCGAGAGAAAGGCCGCGAACGTCGAAGCGAACGGGACCCAGTTGCGGACCTGGATGCCGACCGCGGCGGCGATCATCTGCTGCTCGGCGATGAACATCTCGAAGTAGCGGTCGGGATGCGCCTCCGCGAACAGCTCCGACAGCGTCGAGTTCGAGACCTCGCCGTCGAGGGCCACGACATCGCCGCGGATCGAGCCCAGCGCCGCCAGGGCCTCGCCGTAGGCTTGGCGCGTTGCCACCTCCTCGCCGAGCTCCCAGCGCGGCAGGTCGCCGGCCTCGGTCTCGAAACGGTGCGGGGTGCCCGGCTCAGGGGTGGCCACTCGGACGGTCAGATTGCGATCGCCGCCCAGCTCCCGGATCGCCGCCTCGGGGTCGTCCAACGGCTTTCCGTGCTTGCCGGGCTGGTCCTCGACTGCGCTCACCCCACGACCCTTCTTCGTCCGAGCGAGGATCACGGTCGGAGCGCCGGTGGTCTCGGTGGCGTCGCGGTAAGCCTGGTCGATCGCCTCGACGTCGTGGCCGTCGACGACGCACGCGTGCCAGCCGAACGCCTCGGCCCGGGACCGGTATCCGTCCATGTCCCAGCCGAGCATGGTCTCACGCGTCTGACCGAGTCGGTTGACGTCGACGATCGCGGTCAGGTTGTCCAAGCCGGCCCAGGACGCGTGCTGGAAGGCCTCCCAGATCGAGCCCTCGGCCATCTCCGAGTCGCCGCACAGGGCCCACACGCGGTAGGGCAAGCGGTCCAGCTGCTTGCCGGCGATGGCCACGCCGACCGCGATCGGCAGACCCTGACCCAGCGACCCGGTGGCCACGTCGGTGGGCGGGATCCGGGGGGTCGGATGCCCCTCCAGCCGGCTGCCGAAGCGCCGGAAGCTGAGCAGTTCTTCGTCGGTGATCGCCCCAGCGGCCTTCAGCATCGCGTAGTACAGGGGCGAGGCGTGGCCCTTGGAGAAGATCAGGTGGTCACGAGCCGGGTCGTCGGGGTGGTCATAGTCGAGCCGCAGGTAGCCGTCGAGGAGCACGGCCATCAGGTCGGCGGCCGACATCGAGGAGGTGGGATGTCCGGAGCCCGCCGCCGCGCTGGCGCGGACCGAGTCCACGCGCAGTTGCTGGCCGAGCTCACGGCGGAAGTTCGCGTCGCGGGTCATCGCTTATGGCTTACCCGCGCGCTATCGGCTAAAACGGCGGCGGATCGTGGTCGCGGGGATGCGATGTGCCACGATCCCGCGGGTGACCAGCCGACTCGCGGCGGCCGAGCACCTGCGCGACCTGGCGCGGCTACGCCGCGTCCGCGACCGAATCGACCGGGAGTACGCGCAGCCCCTTGACGTCGAAGCGCTCGCCCGCGATGCCCACATGTCGGCCGGGCACTTCAGTCGCGAGTTCCGGCGCGCCTACGGCGAGTCGCCGTACGGCTACCTGATGACGCGGCGTATCGAGCGCGCGATGGCGCTGCTGCGCCGTGGCGACCTCAGCGTCACCGAGGTTTGTTTCGAGGTCGGCTGCTCGTCGCTGGGCACCTTCAGCACGCGCTTCACGGAATTGGTCGGTATGCCGCCCAGTGCCTACCGGCGCCGCGCTGCCGGCGCGATGGCGGGGATGCCGCCGTGCGTCGCCAAACGGGTGACCAAACCGATCAGAAATCGAGAAGCGCGGTCGCCGAGCCGCAGCTAACGTGGCCGCCATGGACATCACCATTCACGCGACCTACCTCCCGCACAACGACCCGGACGCCTCGGTGGCCTTCTATCGCGACACCCTCGGCTTCGAGGTCCGCAGCGACGTCGAATACGGCGGGCTGCACTGGATCACGGTCGGGCCGCCGAACCAGCCCGGCACCTCGATCGTTCTGCATCCGCCGGCCGCAGAACCCGGCATCACCGACGACGAGCGCCGCACGATCATCGAGATGATGGCGAAGGGCACCTTCGGCCACCTCAACCTGGCCACCAAGGACCTCGACGGCGCCTTCGAGCGGCTCCAGGCCGGCGACGCCGACGTCGTCCAGGAGCCGATGGAGCAGCCGTACGGGGTTCGCGACTGCGCCTTGCGCGATCCCGCGGGGAACCTCATTCGCATCATCGAGCTGCGCTGAGCCGTCCGGCAGGCACGCTCGCCGTTCGCCTTGACACGACCGTACCCACCGGGTCGATGTGACCCACGACTTCAAGGAGCGACCATGACCGACTCTTCCACCCAGGGGATCAAGACCGTGCTGTTCCCAGTGTCCGACCTGGCCACGGCCAAGGCCGTGTACGCCGCCCTGCTCGGCGTACAACCGCAGGCCGACTCGTCCTACTACGTCGGCTTCGAGGCCGAGGGCCAGCAGATCGGGCTGGTGCCGGGCGGCGGACCGCAGGGCATGACAACGTCCGTGCCCCACTGGCACGTGCCGGACATCGAAGCGAAGCTGGCCGAGGTGACGGCGGCGGGCGCCACCGTGAAGGACCCGACGCGCGAGGTCGGTGGCGGTCGCCTGGTGGCCACCTTCACCGACCCCGATGGCAATGTCCTGGGGCTGATTCAGGACCGATGAGCGCCGCCGCAGCGAGAAGATGACCACCGCCACGAGGACGCGCTCGCGGTCGCCCGCGCTGCACGTTGCCGACAATCACGATTTGATCCGCGTGCTCGGCGCGCGCGTGAACAACCTCAGGGATCTGAGCGTCGAGATCCCCAAGCGCCGGCTGACTGTGTTCACCGGCATCTCGGGTTCGGGCAAGAGCTCGTTGGTGTTCGACACGATCGCCGCGGAGTCCCGACGGCTGATCAACGAGACCTACAGCGCGTTCGTGCAGGGCTTCATGCCCACGCTGGCGCGGCCCGAGGTCGACGTCCTCGAGGGGCTGACGACCGCGATCGTCGTCGACCAGGAGCGGATTGGTGCCGACCCCCGCTCCACGGTCGGGACCGCCACCGATGCCAACGCGATGCTCCGCATCCTCTTCAGCCGGCTCGGGCAGCCGCACATCGGCTCGCCCAACGCGTTCTCCTTCAACGTTCCCTCGGTCCGGGCGAGGGGTGCGATGACGATCGAACGTGGTGAGGGCAAGACCGTGAAGAAGACCTTCGCCCGCACCGGCGGCATGTGTTCGCACTGCGAAGGCCTGGGCACGGTCTCCGACATCGACCTCACCGAGCTGTTCGACGAGAGCAAGTCGCTGGCCGCCGGGGCGATCACCGTCCCCGGCTATAAGGCGGGCGGCTGGAACTATCGGCTGTACAGCGCGTCGGGCTTCTACGACCCGGACAAACCGATCCGCGACTACACCGAGAAGGAGCGGCACGACTTCCTCTACCGCGATCCGACCAGGATGAAGATCGCGGGCATCAATATGACCTACGAGGGTCTGGTGCCGCGGATCCAGAAGTCGATGCTGGCCAAGGACCGGGAGGCGATGCAGCCGCACGTCCGGGAGTTCGTGGACCGGGCGGTGACCTTCACCGCCTGTCCGGAGTGCGGCGGCACCCGGCTCAGCGAGGCGGCCCGCTCCTCACGGATCGGCGGGATCAGCATCGCCGATGCGTGCGCGATGCAGGTCAGCGACCTGACCGAATGGGTCCGCGGTGTCGAGGCGCCGTCGGTGGCGCCGCTGCTCGCCGCGCTGGGACAGACGCTCGACTCGTTCGTGGAGATCGGGCTGGGCTACCTGTCGCTCGACCGGTCCTCGGGCACGCTGTCCGGCGGCGAGTCGCAGCGGGTCAAGATGATCCGCCACCTCGGCTCCTCGCTCAGCGACGTCACCTACGTCTTCGACGAGCCCACCGCGGGCCTGCACCCCGATGACATCCAGCGGATGAACGACTTGCTGCTGCGGCTGCGGGACAAGGGCAACACGGTGCTCGTCGTGGAGCACGAGCCGGACACGATCGCGATCGCCGACCACGTCGTCGACCTCGGTCCCGGCGCCGGTGCGGCCGGCGGGGTCGTCTGCTTCGAGGGCGCCGTTGAGGCGCTGCGTGGCAGTGAGACCATCACCGGCCGTCATCTCGACGACCGGGCCGCCCTCAAGGAGACGGTGCGGAGGCCCACCGGCACGCTGGAGATCCGCGGCGCGACGACGCACAACCTGCGCGACGTCGATGTCGACATCCCGCTCGGGGTACTCGTCGTCGTCACCGGCGTCGCCGGGTCGGGGAAGAGCTCGCTGGTGCACGGATCGATCCCGGCCGGCGCGGGTGTGGTGTCGATCGACCAGGGGGCGATCCGCGGCTCGCGACGAAGCAACCCGGCGACCTACACCGGCCTGCTCGACCCGATCCGCAAGGCATTTGCCAAGGCCAACGGGGTCAAGCCGGCACTGTTCAGCGCCAACTCCGACGGCGCCTGCCCCAACTGCAACGGAGTCGGCGTCATCTACACCGATCTGGCGATGATGGCCGGCGTGGCCATCACCTGCGAGGAGTGCGAGGGCAAGCGCTTTGAGGCATCGGTGCTGGAGTACCACCTTGGCGGCCGGGACATCAGCGAGGTGCTGGCGATGTCGGTCACCGAGGCCCAGGAGTTCTTCGGCGCCGGCGAGGCGCGCACGCCCGCCGCCCACGCCATCCTGGTCCGGCTCGCCGACGTCGGGCTCGGCTATCTCAGCCTCGGTCAGCCACTCACCACCCTGTCCGGTGGCGAGCGGCAGCGGCTCAGGCTGGCCACGCACATGGCCGACAAGGGCGGCGTTTACGTGCTCGACGAGCCGACCACCGGCCTTCACCTCGCCGACGTCGAACAGCTGCTCGGCCTGCTCGACCGGCTCGTCGACTCCGGCAAGTCGGTGATCGTCATCGAGCACCATCGGGCGGTCATGGCGCACGCCGACTGGATCGTCGACCTTGGCCCCGGCGCCGGCCACGATGGCGGTCAGATCGTGTTCGAGGGCACGCCCGCCGACCTCGTCGCCGCCCGCTCGACGCTCACCGGCGAGCATCTGGCGGCCTACGTCGGCAGCAGCGCGGAAGCTGGCGAAACGACACCAGCAAACTGATCCGCGTGGAGCGCTGAAGCTCAGGTTGCCAGCGCCGCGCGAATCCGCTCGGCCGTCGCCGAGAGCTCGTCGTCCTCGGCCGGGGCTGCTCGGCGAAAGTCGAGGTCGTACAGCCCGTCGATCGGCACCAGGTGAATGTGCGCGTGAGGCACCTCGAGGCCTATGACCGCCATCCCCACGCGCTGCGCCCCGGTCACTTGCTGGATCGCCCGCGCGACCGGCCGCGCGAAGGGAAGCAAACCCGAAAGCACGGGCTCGGACAACTCGAAGACGTCGGGAACCTCGTCCTTTGGGATCACCAGGCTATGACCCTCCCGGATCGGACGGACGTCGAGAAACGCCAAGAAGTCGTCGTCCTCACGCAGGATGTGGGCCGGGATCTCCCGTGCGACGATGCGACTGAATATCGAGGGCATCCGCGAACCGTAGCCGGTGCGCGCCGTCGGGGGCAGAAGCGTGCACCGGGCCGGCAGTCTCGATCGCACGAACACGTGGGTGTCAGCGAGCGACAGAAGCCCGGCTTCGATCCCCACCCCGCGTGCGAGTAGCAGCTCGCACAGCCCGACGATCCCGTCCTCGCCTTGGTTCGCGGTCACGAGGTCCGGCAGCTCGATCCAGCCGGCGACCAGCTCGAGCCGCCGGTGCGGGTCGGGCGGCGACTGCGCGAGAGACTCCGATCGTGCGGCTCACGCGAGAGCCCTGACCGAATTCTCGAACCCGATCTCCGGACGTCAGTCTTGGTGCCGGCGCATCCGCGCTTGGTGCGTCGTGCAGGATGTGCGATCAGGGTGTTTCAGCTGCCATCGGCTCTCGTGCGCGACGTTGAGCTCAACGACGACGCGGACTCGCCACGACGGGCGTGGATGGGCGCCCTACCCGAGATCGTGGCTGACCTCTCGTGCCGCTGGTCGCTTCAGGTGGGACGGCCATATCAGCCCGGCGGCTGCGCGTCCTGGGTGGCCCCCGCCTTGGATGACGCGGGTGCCCACGTCGTGCTGAAGGTCGGGTGGCGGGATGCGGACGCAGAACACGAGGCCGACGGACTAAGGTCATGGCGCGGCGAGGGAGCCGTGCGGCTGATCGACGCCCTCCTGCTCGAGGACAGCAGCGCGCTGCTGCTCGAACGGTGTGAGCCCGGAACCGCGCTCTCCGACGTGTTGCCCGCGCTCGATCAGGACGTGGTCGTCGCCGGCCTCCTGCGTCGCCTGTGGATCGAGCCGTCGCCCGGACACCCTTTCCGGACCCTGTCGAGCATGTGCGACCGGTGGGCCCAGGAGTTCGAACACAGGCACGCCGCCAGCGATCCGGGACTGCGGTTGGACCCGGGATTGGCCCGGGCTGGGATTGAGCTGTTCCGCGCCCTTCCGCGCACCGCCGACCGCACCGTTCTCCTGTACACGGACCTGCATCCGGAGAACGTCCTCGCTGCACAGCGAGAGCCCTGGCTGGCGATCGATCCCAAGCCGTACGTAGGGGACCCGACCTACGACGCGCTCCAACACATGCTCAACCATCCCGACAGGCTGACCGCAGACCCCACAGGGTTCGTCAGCCGACTGGCCAAGCTGCTCGACCTCGACCCATCGCGGCTCCGCGACTGGTTGTTCGCACGTAGCGTGCAGGAGTCAATCGACGCGCCAAATCTGCGCGAGGTCGCGATCGCCCTCCGGCCTTGACAGGCGCGATCGACACCGAAGGCGCGATCTCCAGTATCTGGCCGCCTCGAAATCAGCGGGCCGACACCGGGGGATGGTCCAGCCTCATCCGAGCAGCTGCGCGAAGCCCTTCTCGAAGGCGTCCCTGCCGCCCGTGTGGATGATGTCGCCGTGGCCGGGTAGGACTCGCTCGAAGTCCCATTCGAGGATCCGCTGGAGCGAGCGCCGCACACCCCCGCGGTCGCGAAAGACCCCGAGGATCCGGCACTCGGTCGGAGGGCCAAGACGCCGGCGCACGCGACCCTGCGCCACAAGGCGGGTGATGAGCGGGCCGAAGTTGCAGCACAGGTCGCCCGTGATGAGCGTGCGCGTCTTGGAATGAAAAAACTCGATCTCGTTCAGTCGGCGCCACTCCTCGAATGCCATCTGATCGAGATCGTCGCGCCATTCGGGCTCGGGCACGCCCGAGAGCAGGGCGTCGAAGTGCAGGTCCTTGCGCTTGCGATCGAGGCCGGGGGCGGCGAACAGCTTGACCTGCGGGTAGGCGTCACGGTACTGCTCCATGTAGAGGTGGCCATGGAGCTCGCTGGTGGGAACGACGAAGCGCACCTCGCCGAGCTGGTCAAGCGCGGCGCGCAGCTCGGTGCTCAGACTGGCCGGCGAGTGGATCAGCAATCCGCCGCCCGCCAGCCGAATCACGGCCATCCGCCGGCCCACCTCAAAGCCGAGATAGCGAAGCGGCTGCTCGGCGATCCAGAGCTCAGGCGCGATCTCATACAGGTTCGTTGTCGTCACGAGGCCGATGCGAATCCTCGCAATTGCTGAGCAGCGCCGTTGTGCGATCTCGGCAACCGGACCGACACGCCAGGAGAGAGCAGAACCCGGCCTCCACCGAACCAGGGCGGATCACCATCTCGTCAGCCAGCAGCGAGCGCAACCGCTCGAAATCGTTCGCCCTCCAGGCCTCGTAATACGCACCGACGACATCGGCAGGACTGCCGTTGCCGACGCCGCTCATCCAGGCTGGTACTCGCCGGGCGGCATCCGGGTGGGAATCGCGATCCGATTCCACCCATTGATCTCTACGTTCGCGGCGATCACCGCCGCAAGCTGCTCGCCGCTCAGCACCGCTGCTGCCGAGCCTCCCACACCTCGTCGAGCACTTGTCCCTCGCCGATCTCGGTGATCGCCTCGGTCAGCGCCAGCGCCGCGCGCTCCTGCTCGGTGTAGTGCGGCGCCTCGCGCCAGGCGTCAAGCAGATACAGGCGGTCCTCCGGCTCACCGACGTGGCGCGCGTCCTTGGTGTGCATATCGATGCAATACGCACAACCATTCAGCTGCGAAGCGCGCAGCTTGACCAGGTGATACAGGCCCTCAGAGAGCCCGGCCTGTTCAAACGTCTTTCGCGCTGCGCGCGTGAGCTGCAGTTGCGCACGCAACACCTCGGGGGCCAGCGCACCGAAATCCTGGCGCTGCTCGGGAGCTGAATGAAGCTGTTCTGTGATTGACGTCATGACTCTTGTTGGTGCCCGCGACCGCCGATCGCAAAAACACAATTCACCTCCTCTGCCGGACGTGATGGATCTGGATCGCCAGAAAGTCGAACACGTAGCAACCGGCCAACAAGTGCGGGTGGTAGTTGTCCGAGCCAGTGGCGCGATCGAACCTCTCGTGCAGCTCCTCCATCGCCGCCGGCGTCTCGGCGGCGGACACCTTCCTGAAATCGCACGAACCGCGTTCCATCGGGACCAACCTCCTCGATCGAGTTCTCGTCGCTCTTCCAGCGGGGGACGACCAAAATTCGCACGATCACGGCCGGCGCCGCTTGAGGCTCACGACCCCGACAGTCCAGCGCGGCCGACGCCTTGAAATGCGTCGGCCGCGCCGGTGGCCTGGCACTGCGTCCGCTTCGCCTAGGTGCTCTTGACGAGTCCGACGACGTGGCCCTCGGGGTCGGCGAACATGGCGATCGTGGGGCCGTTGGGTACGTCCATTGGCTCCTGAATCGTTTTGCCGCCGAGCTGCGAGATCTTCTGGAGCGCGGCGGCCGGGTCGTCGACCTCGACGTAGAAGGTGACGTGGCCGTCGCTTCCTTGTGGAGCGGCTCCGACGCCGCCGTTGATCTCACCCTCACCGCCGGGGTTGGCCATGTAGTAGGCGCCGTCCATGACATCCTGCATTTGCCATCCGAACGCTTCTGAGTAGAAGCGCTGCAGCGCGCCGGCGTCGTTGCCGAGGACTTCGAAGTGGGTGACGGGGTTGGGCATGGTGGACTCCTGTCTGTAGGGGTTTGTTGTGGTCGACGGCTGCGTTCATGCGCCCGGCGCGAGCCTACTCGGGCAGGACGGGGAGCGAGCGCCGCGCCCGCCGGCTCGTGAAGTTTGCGCCGTCGGCGCGGCGGGCGCGGCTCCTGGTTGGTGTTAGATGAGGGTCAGATGCTAAGCATGGCTGCGGTGGCTGGCTGACGAGTGGCAGCGGCCCCTGCGCGCCGCCCCCTTGGGATGGCGAGCGCCGTGGTCGCGCAGAGTAGTGACAGCGCGGCGGCGGTCACCATCCCGGCAGCGTAGGTGAGCGCGTAAGCGTTGACGGTCCACTCGAGCGTCGAGACGCCGACCTTCAGATCGCGCTGGATCGCCGGCAGGCAGTACTGACGACCAGGGCATCGAGCGCGATCATGGAGAACGGGACCGACGTCAGCGCGATCGTCCAGCGCGGTGATGAGGTCTTGGTGATGGGATCAGGGCTCCTTCGGTTGGGGCCTTTGCTGATCCAGACACCACCCGTGCCGGAAACTGAGCGATGAATTTCTGCCGCCGACGGGTTCATGTCCTGCAGACCCATGGACAGCGGGCAGGCATGTCACTCAGCGCGCCCAGCCTGCCGCTCGATGGGCGACTCGCCACGGTCGACGTCGACGGCGCCGGTCGAGCGGAGCGAGAGGAAACGACGATGCGAGGATTTCACGATGATCGAGTCGACCCTGGCGCGCGCCCGCGGCGGAGACGAGGACGCGTTTCGTGCGCTGACCGGCCCCTATCAGCGCGAGCTTCAGCTGCACTGCTATCGCATGCTCGGGTCGCTGCAGGACGCCGAGGACGCGCTTCAGGAGACGCTGGTGTCGGCGTGGCGGGGGCTTGATCGCTTCGAGCAGCGCGCGTCGGTGCGGTCCTGGCTGTACCGGATCGCCACCAACCGCTGCCTGAACATGCTGCGGGACAGCGCCCGCCGTCCGCGCCTGAGCTCAGACCTCTGGTTTGAGCCGCCGCCGCCTACGAGGATGGGGGAGGTGACGTGGCTCGAGCCATATCCCGACGCGCTGCTGGAGGCACTGCCCGACACCGCCCCCGGACCGGAGGCCCGCTATGAGACAAAGGAGGCGCTCGGACTGGCGTTCATCACCGCGCTGCAACGGCTTCCGACCCGCCAGCGAGCGGTGCTCGTGCTGCGCGACGTGCTCGGCTTCCGCGCGGCCGAGGCGGCCGAGATGCTCGACACAACCGAAGCCACGATCAACAGCGCCCTGCTGCGAGCCCGCTCGGCGCTCGAAGTTCGCCTGCCGCCCGCGCGCGAACGCGCTCCCGCGCCCGGCTCACCGCGCGAGCGCGAGCTCGCCGAGGACTTCGCCGACGCAGTCGAGCAGGGGGACATGGATCGCGTCGTCGCGCTGCTAACCGACGACGCTTGGGTCACGATGCCACCCGACCCGTTCGAGTACCAGGGCCGAGAGACGATCAGAGCCTTTCTGGATCACGTCATCGCCAGGCGCACGGCGGGCGGACGCACCCGCCTCATTCCCACCTGGGCCAACGCACAGCCCGCCTTCGGCCACTACCTGGCGCATCCCGGCTCGAACATCGCGGTCGGCATCGGGATGTTCGTGCTCGGGCTCGAACAAGACGGAATCGCGGCCATCACCCGCTTCGGCGGCGCCGAGCTAGTGCCGCGCTTTGGCCTGCCGCCGACACTGCCGCTGTAAGCGCCGCCGGCCTCAGCCAGGCCTGCTCCAGCGCTTGCTGGAATCGAGCTAACGCCGACCGCCGCCTTGGACGGGACGCGGAACGCCACCGTGGTCGCCGACCTGTGCTCGCGGTTCCGGTAAGCGGAAGAGGCGGCGCTCCGCATGCGACTCATCCTGCTTGCCAGGGGCGCCGGCGAATCAGCACTCGCGGATCCAAAGGTGCCGATTACCAGGGCTTTTGATGGGCGCGGGTGGTTTCGAACCGCCGCCCTCTCGCGTGTGAAGCGAGGGCGAGTCAAGCCCAGAAACAGCTAGTTTACAGGGATTTTGTGCTCTAATTCGGGCACCTCGGTGCACAAAACCGACCTTTCGTTGCAGGGATTTTTCGCGGTGTTGGGCCACGGAACCGCTCCGTGGCCGAGCCGGTCAGCCTCGAGACTCCCGGCTCCTCGCCCTCCGATCCGCGGTGGCTGTCGCGTAAAGGCCTCGATCGGCGGTCGAGCGGAGGCTCGTGTGAGCGGCGCTGGTGGTGGGCCCAGTGGCTGAGGCGGTGTGATCCGCCGAGTCGCCGTTTCCCCGACCGTCATAGGTGAGCACCGTGTAGCGCGAGGAGAGATGCGGCACCTGCTTCGACCAGAAGTCGGAGTGAACGATCGACCAAGTTGGCAGGAGCAGAACGGCGCGCAGCCCCTCACCGAAGACCTGATAGTGCACGCGCACGCCATTCCGACTAACGAAGCCCTGTGCACACGGCGTTGCCCCTTGAACCATGACGAGGACCCTAACGCCTTCGACTGCACCAAAGACGGATGCGGGCGTTGCGGTCTCCGCGCTTTGCGGGGACGGAGCGCCGAACGGCGAGAGGCTCGTCGTGACGCGATAGCAGGTGTCTAAGAACGGCCTCCTTTCGCTGCTGCGTCTGCTCACGAGCAGCACAGTGGTTCGCCACGGCTGCATCGCCGGGGCGAACCATCAGTCCGATGATCGGGCGCTCGGACAGCTGGTGGTCATCCAGAGCGAGCATGAGGTCAGCGTCGAGGCCGGCTACCGGTCGCGCAGAAGACACAACGAGGCATGTCCTCGTATCCGCCCCGAGTGCCGCCGGGCGGTCCTCGGGCTCAAGCCCCTCGTCGCATAAGAGCCGACGTGACGGGCCTCGTTCCGCCTAGCCGGTTGCGTGCTCGGCCGGGTCGAGCCCTCCCCGTTGGCGACGAGGAAGCTGCGGTGCTCGCAGCCCTGGACGCCGCACCGCGTTCGCCGTCCGATCCGACGGGCGACAGACCTGGCGGCATGAATAACTCAGCTCTCAGAATGTCGGCGGGGTGACTTCCAGTCGCCGGTCATCTCGACGTACGTGGCGCCCGTGACCTTCCTGCCTTTGAAGTTGCCGGTGACGGCCGCGGCGGCCTCGACGTGCCCATCCCGAAATTCCTGTCCCCTCGGACCGCTGACGATGACGCTGAGCTGAGAGCGGAGCGCGGGGATGTCGATGCGCCAGCGAGTGGGATAGGTGTTGTGGCTAACCGGGCTGGTCCAGAACCGGCTGGCGCCGCGGGCGAGCGGCCTGACCGCCGCGACGTCGTAGGAGCCATCCGGGCGCAGCACGGTGACCCAGGAGTTCTGTGCCCTGTTGTCGAGGATGTCCCAGATGGCGACTTGATTGCCGTTAGAAAGCGTGATGTTCATCCACGTCCAGCGCATCGATTGTTCATCGACCGGCACCGCACCCCACTGCCGGTCCAGCCAAGAGACGCCGGAGATTCGGCGCGTCTTGCCCTCGACGGTGAGAGAGCCCCTGGTGCGCATGGTCGGGAACGCGTATTCATAATCCAAGTCGCCAAGCAGTTTGGCCAGCCCGATCCCCGAGTAGTTCAGGACCGGCCCGTGGGGCGTGAATCGGGCGTCGAGCGAGCCCCATGGTGTGGTGGCCCTCAGGTGCATCCCGCGTGCACTGCCGATCCAGGTGAGCCCAGGCATCATGATGTGAAGTCCCCGGCGACTCCACGTGTACTTAGCCGCCGGCAGGATGGCCTGATAGTTCCTATACCAACCGGTGCTGGTATCGATGATGCCGACGAATAATCTGACTTGATCGGCGTTGGGGAAGGCGAGCACGTGGATCACGATCCCGAACTGGTGGCCGCCGCCGCGCACCCGTGCCGTGACAAAGATCGAATCGATCCACGTCAGCTCGGGTCCAGGGACCTGGGCCGCGAGATCCGCAGCCGGATTGACCACCACAGGGATACCGCCGTTGGCCGCAGCGGTCACGAAGCGGGACGCCGACCCGGCCGGCGCAGGCGGCGGAACCACCATCACGCCGACCAGGGACGCCACTACGACGGCTGCGCGCATGACGCTTCGTTTCCTGTCCGCTGTCCTCATCGAGCTCCCGCCGATCCCCAGGTCGGTGACGGCCCCATTTGAGCCGCCCACGGCCTCGTGAAGCGGGTCGAAAGCGCGAGGATATCAGTCCACCGGGACCCTGCTTCTCCTGCGCGAGCAGTAGCCGGCCTTGCCGCTGACCTCACGCTCGCCCCGGACGAGCAGGAGGCGTCAGACATGGCGCTCGACGCACTGCCGCTCGCCAGCGGAGCGGCAGTGCGTCGACGGCGATTCTGACGTGCTGAGACAGCCGCTTGGGAACGAACTCGGGAGCGTCGCGGTCATCGGGGCTGAGGACCGCCGCTACAACGAAGCAGGTCGCATCGCCGGGGAACCCGAGCGACCCGCAAATCGCCACGAGCAGGGGAGGCGCCGAGACTCTGCAGTCAGGTCCGCCGTACCACGTCTACCAGCAGGCGCGTCCCATTCGTGACCGACACGCTTCTTGCCGGAACCGCCCAACCGGTCACCGTCCCGACACAGGTCTCGCCTCACGGCCTTTCACCCATGAGGCTCACCGGACCAGGCCGCAGAGCAGAACCCAGGCCTTAGCCCGCCGCCCGAGCTTGGGGCTTCTGGTGTGCGGCCGACTACCCGAACGACCAACGTGGAGGGCGGGTAGTCGGCCGCACCCGCATGACAAAGCCCCAGTGGCGGCGGGCGATTGCGAGTCGGATGGTCCTGCACGGCGCGCAGGACTTAGCACAGGACCAAGACGCTGATCCCGGCGCTGTCCGAGCTCCTCCTATTTGCCGGGCGACTCTCCGAAATCGACAGGCCCGGGCGGTATCGTGACGGTATGTCTCGACTCGACCGGATCACGGCCGACCCGGCGATCTGCCACGGCCAGCCGACGATCAGAGGGCTGCGCTACACCGTTGAGAGCATCCTAGAGCTGCTGTCGGCGGGGATGACGGTCGAGGACGTGCTGGCCGATTACCCGGACTTGGAACGCGACGACATCCTCGCGGCCCTTGAGTTCGGTGCCCGCGCGGCTGGGGGCCGTGTGGTCCCGCTGTCCGCGGCGTGAGGTTCCTTGTCGATGCGCAGCTGCCGGTGCGGCTCGCAGAACTCCTGAAAGGGAGCCGGGCACGACGCGATCCATACGCGCGAGCTGCCGAACGGCAATCGCTCGATGGACCGCGAGATCGCGCAGGTGGCAGACACCGAGGGCCAGGTTGTGGTCACGAAGGATCGACACTTCCGTGACGGCCACCTCCTCTACCGATCGCCGCGATCGTTGGTCGTCGTTGCGACCGGCAACATCACCAACGACGCCCTCCTGTCGCTCTTCGAGATGCACCTCGACGAGATCGTTTCCGCCCTCGCCGAGACCGGCTTCGTCGAGCTGTCTCAAGATGCCTTGTCGCTCGGCAGACCCATCCGAGGCACCGAGAGCTGATCTGACTGATACTCAGCCAAGCGGAACTCAGGCCTGTAGCCCGCCGCCGTGAGATGGTTGCCCGCAAATCCCGGATGGGCACGGCTGGGCTTGAACCAGCGACCTCTCGCGTGTGAATCGTTACCGCAGTCACGCCTCCAGGGCTTGATGTGCCTGCAAATCGGGCGGTTATGGCCTCGAAGTGCAGGACGCCGATTTCGGCCTATTTGCGTTGTTTTCGGCTGGGGTTGGCACCGTGAGCGGCCTCGGGGTGCAATTGAAAGCCGGGCGCCTGGGCGTCCCGATGACCGGTGGCGTGATCTGCGCCATCGGCTACAATTCGTAGAGTGATCGTCGAGCTTCCTCTCGTCACGGCAGCGGAGATCGCTGCCGAGTACCGCCCCGGCGGCGAAGCGACGGTCAAGGCGACTCTGAGGCGGCTGCGTGAGCGTGAGCTCATCAGCGCAGGCGTGTCTGAATACCCGCGTGGGGCGGCAGGCAGGGTCGCGGGCGCCTGGCATGTCTACTCGGCCCTCAACCTCGATGCGGCCAGAGCCGCGCGCGGGCACGACGAGGCCGCCGCACAGGCCATCGCCAAGACGGCTGCGCGCATCGAGAACCATCGCAGCACCATCGAGTTCGTTCGTCGGCTCTCTGAACTGGGCGGTGCGGCGAGCCTGCGCCGGCGGTTTGAGTGGGCGTCATCGCTCGACGAGGAGCTCCGGAAGGCGCTGGTTGCCGTCGTCGCCGAAACCGTGGCTGAGCGCAACCGGCTGATGCACGATCCGACCAGCGTGCCCCGGCTCGCGCTGGTGGCTGCGTTGCACGGTGAGCTGGCGGAGCTGATGCTCGAGGGCGCAGAAGCGCCGGTGTCGATTCCGATCCCGGACCTCGAGCTGCTGGACTCGGCGTTTGTGGGTGCGGCCTTGGCGCTGCGGTTCGAGCGGATCGGCGTCGGCCAGACATTGCTCAAGGCGCTTCCGGCGATCAAGCTCGGTGATAGCGACGACTCCCGGATCTATCCCTACGAGCGTCCCCTGCCCGACGCCGGCGGACCGCTCGCGCTCGCAGCAGCGGTCGGGGCGGCGACGATCCGACGCCCGCGCCAGATCCCAATCGCTGGGCAACGCTGACCTGGTGGAGCTGCCGACGCCCGCGGCCCGGTTCGTGGGCCTGGCCGACCGCGACCTGCTCTCCGGAATGTCGTGTAGTACCGGCGTCTGGTTCGAAGACGACGTCGAGACGTTCATCCAGACCAGCCTGGCGGACTACCACGACTGGCGCCGACCGCACACCGATCACACGATCATCAGCCTCGAGCTCGCCGACCTCGGGCTGGTCGCCGTCGGGTCACCGACCAGTTCGGGAACCGGGTGGGAGCGGCGTGCGCTGCGCCGCGGGCATCTGCTGCGACTGGGCGACGGAGGGCACGACACGGTCCTTACAGGTTGCCGTATCGCAACGCCAGGGATGCGACGGCATAGGAGATCCCGGCGACGGCGAGGAGCGCGGTATATGGACTGGTGCTCTCTCCGCGCGGGAGCGTGAAAGCGGCACATCCGGTGATCGCGATGACGAGGACTGTGCCGGCGATCGACATTGCGCGCGTGTTGATGACCGCCTCACGCTCGTCCCCGTCGTGGCGGCGTCCGCGGCGGGCGGGTTCGAACCGGCTGGCGACCGGCGACAGTGCGCCGATAGCGGAGAGCACGGCGAACCACAGGACGCCGCTGAGGATGTGCCCGCGCATCCCCGCGGCGACGAGGATGACGGCACCGAGTGCGGCAGGGACAAGCGGAATGAGCCACCGCGAGAGCCACTGATCGGTGGCGTCGGCCCGCGCGTCGTGGTTGTTCGGCTTGTTCGGTCGTGTCATGGACTTGGGGTGGTTTTGGGGTTCAGGAGATGAGGAACGCCGCAACGATGAGCATGACCGCTGCGGTAGCCCAGTGGACCCCGAACGCGGTCGCTTTCGGCCCGCCGCTGCGCAGGACGATCGTCCCGTCGGCGATGGGGACTGTCGCGGCGGCGAGCATCAGGTAACCGAGGTCCTGGTGTGCGCCATCGATCAGGAGTGCGGCGAAGGCGATGCCGATGGCGATGTCGCGCGCGGCCTTAACAGCAAGCCACGCACGGTCAGGCGCAGCGGTGCCCTGGTCGCCGGGGATGCCGAACCCGGCGGCGGCCGGACTGGGATCGAGGAGGTAGCGCAAGCCCATGAGGATGGTGGCGAGGGCGAGCAACCCGGCGAGCGCGGATCCAATGTCGCTCAGCATGCCGTCGCCCCGGCGGGTGTCGTCGGCTGCAGCCAATCCGTGTCCATGTCGGGCGCGGTGTGGATTGCGGTGAGGCGCAGTTGCGTTTCTCCGCTGTTGGTGAAGCGATGGGCGCTCATCGCGGGGGCGATGAGGATGTCTCCGGCGGCCGCCGTCAGTCGGAGGTCGTCGATCTCGAAGCGAGCCTCTCCGGCGTGGACGACGAACACCTCGGCGTAGGGGTGGCGGTGAAGTAGCGGGCCTGCGCCGGGGCGGTCGTCAACGAGGAACAGCGAGATCGGCAACCCGCCGTGGTGGGCGCCGATGAACCGATGGGCCTCAGCTGGGCCCGGGAGGTCATCGCGGCTGATGCGCAGTGACCTGGCGGTCGTCAGGGGCGTGGCCGGCGAGGCGGAGGAGTGGTGAAGGTGGTTGGTATCGCTCATGGCCGCAGTCTCGATCATCACCCTGCATTCGTCCAACCGATAGTGGCAATAGGACTGAGCGATAGAATCGCTGAGTGGAGTTGCGGCAGCTCTCGCACGTCGTGGCGGTCGCCGAGGAACGTCATTTCACCCGTGCGGCGGCACGGGTCCACCTCACGCAGTCGAGCCTGTCCAGCTCGGCTCGCGCGCTCGAGCGCGAACTTGGCAGCGACCTGTTCATGCGCAGCACCCGGCAGGTGGAGCTGACCGAAGCCGGGCGGGCGCTGCTTCCGGCGGCCAGGCGGGCCATCGCCGCGGCCGAGGACGCCCATGATGCGGTTGCCGCGGTCCGCGGGCTGGTGCGCGGCCACCTGGCGATCGGCGCCATCCAGGCGCTTGGCCAGGTCCACCTGCCCGGGCTGGTCGCCCGCTTTCACCGCACGTTTCCGGCGGTGACGTTGAGGCTCCATCACGCCGGCGCTCCGGAGCTCGTGCGACCGCACCGCGGACGGTGAGATCGATCTCGCGATCGTTGACCCACCGCTCGGACCGCAGGGCGACCGGGTGCGGGCCACAACGATCGCCACCGAATCGCTGCAGCTCGCCGTCGCCGCGGACAGTCCGCTAGCGCACCGCAGCCGCGTCCGGCTGTGCGACCTCGCCGACCACGAGTTCATCGAGTACCGCCCGGACTCCGCGCTGCGCGCCAGCATCGACCGAGCGTGTCACAGGGTCGGGGTGCAGCGTCAGATCGCCTGCGAGATCGATGCCCTCCCTGAGCTCGTCGAGCTGGTGGCGCTCGGGGTCGGCGTGTCATTGCTGCCGCCCGCCGCGATCCGACTGGCGTATGGCCGCGCGACCGGGATCGCCACCGACCCTGCGATCCCGCGCGAGCTGGTCTTGGTCACCCCGCCCGGCCGGAACCCTTCACCGGCCGGCGCAGCGTTCCTGCGGCTGCTCAGACCGAACCCGAGCACCGAGGACTCAATCGATCCCCATGCCCCGTGAAAACACGTAGATTGCAGGAGTCAAGCCGGTCGACGATGTCCCCGCTACTCGCCACCTGGGGGCCCGTCCCGTTATCGCCCGCTCTCCGTCATCAGGACCGCTGACCCGGAGTAGCGCGTTGTCAGCGATACAGGGAAGGCGCCATCAGCATTCACCGCTCCGCGGAAAACCCGCAGAATTCGGAAGCAGGTCCCGGGCTTCCTGCGCCGCTCAGACATGCAATGCGCGCGGGCAGCAGGGCAGCGCCGACCGTACCGCCATCACCGGAGATACAAGCCGAGATCGACAAGCTGCTTGGGAAGGGCATGGTCGATGACCCGCAGAAGATGCTCGGGGGCCTCGCGAGGCTCGGGGCCCGGTTGATCGTTCAGCGGGCGGTCGAGGAGGAGTTCGATGGCTGGCTGGGTCGCGCTCGCTACGAGCGTCGCCCCGAGCGCGAGCGCGGCCTGATGAACTACGAGGCGGGGCTGCGCAACGGGTTCCGTCCCCGGCATCTGCAGACCGGCGAGGGCGAGCTTGAGATCCAGATCCCGCAGGCGCGCCACACCACTGTGCCGTTCGTGTCCAAGCTGTTCCGGAAGTGGCATTGCAAACGGCTGTTCCGACCGATCCTTTGAAGACGTTGGTGATCGGCGGGTTCGTCAGGGGCCTGTCGATGCGTGACATCGAGTCGTTGTGCGAGGAGGCCGGGGTCGGGAAGCTGTCGCGCTCGACAGTCGCGAGGATCTGCGCGGAGCTGCACGAGCGCTTCGAAGCGTTCAAACGCCGCTCGCTCTATGACACCGATCTCGTCGTGCTGTTCCTCGACGCGATCTATCTCCCGGTCCGCCCCAGCGGCCCGAAGGAGGGCGTGATCTGCGCTTGGGGAATCGATGAGAACGCCGCAGGCACTGGTTTTCCGTGCAGTTGGGATCACGCGAGTCAAAGGAAGACTGGCTCGAGCTCGGGCGTGATCTCACGGCCCGCGGGCTTGGCCCACCACGCCTGGTTGTCGCCGATGGCGCCCCGGGGCTCATCAGCGCCGTCGGTGAGCTCTGGCCACGTGCTGACCGTCAACACTGCTGCGTTGATCGGCTGCGCAACCTGGTCGCGAAGCTCCCCAAGGCCGAGCATGACCGGGTCCGCTTCAACTACTGGGCAGCGCTCACCGACGCCCCATCAGTCAAGGACGGCAAGCTGCGTCTGCAAGTCCTGATCTCCGAGCTCGAGCACCGCGGCTACGAGGCCGCCGCCCGGTGCCTGGCCGAGGACCTCGACGCCTTGGTCGTGCACCTCCGCTACCCGCTCAGGCACCGCGAGCGGTGGCGGTCAACCAACCTGCTGGAACGCTCGCTCGGTGAGGTCCGCCGGCGCACCAAAGTGATGGGCCGATTCCCCGGCGAGAGCAGCTGCCTCTCACTCGTCTTCGCCGTCCTCGACCTGTTCATCGCGCACGCCTCAAACGGCGCGACGTTCACCGAGCTCGACCGCCAACACCTCTACCGAATCAAATATCGACAAGCCGACCCAGACACCCTCGACCAGGAGGTCACCGCCGCCTAGACTCACCCCGGGAACCTCAAAGCCGCACCGAATTTACAGCGGTTAAGAGACGCAACCCAGATCTTGCATGAGTCCCGCTCTTCTGTCGCCTCGGGCACGCTGTGCTTCGCGTCGCAACCGTCCGTCTAGCGTCTAGCGACCGGTTCCCGGGACGGATTTACCGGGAGGGACTTACGCTCTAGGCTGAGTTGGTGGCGTCGAGGTACACGATCCGGGCTCTGGACGAGTCGAGCTGGGATGGCTTCGCCAGGCTCGTCGAGGCGAACAACGGCGTCTTCGGGGGCTGCTGGTGTATGGGCTTTCATCTCGATGACAGCCGCGACCCGGCGTTGAACCGGGAACGCAAGCTCGCCCGGGTGCGAGCAGGCACGACGCACGCGGCGCTTGTGTTCGATGGCGAGGACTGTGTGGGTTGGTGCCAGCTCGGCAGACCGGACGAGGTGCCAAAGATCAAGAACCGCGCTGCCTACGAGAAAAGCCTCTCGACGTTGCCGGACTGGCGGATCGCCTGCAACTTCGTCGGCAAGGGGCATCGGCGAAAGGGGATCGCCACGGCGGCGCTCGCTGGGGCGCTCGAATTGATCGCAGCTCTCGGCGGCGGCACCGTAGAGGGTTATCCCGAGGCGGCGGCTTCGGTCCCTGCCGGCTTTCTCTTCAACGGCGCCCTGTCGACCTACGAGAAGCTGGGCTTCGTCCGTGACCGCAAGATCGGCAAGCACCGCTGGGTCGTCACCAGAGTCGTCGAGCCAACGTCGCAGGCGACCTCGCGACCTTAAGGGGAAGATGAAGCCCGGCTAGCGTGTCCTTGAGCCGACGGGCGGGGGCGCGGATTGTCAGGCGAGCGCGCGCTCGAGGCCGGCCTTGTCGGTGGGCCCGCCGTGGGTCGCGAGCACCAACTCGACCGGCAGCTCGAGGAGGGGGCGTAAGCCCTCGGCGATCCGCTCACGCTCCACACCGCTAGGTAGCCATTCCGCCGGGATCTCGAGGCCCTGGCCGAAATCCACGAGCGTGTCGCCGGCGATAACAGCGCGATGGCTCTCGATCCAGAGGACGACGTCGTTGGGCAACCTTCCACGAAGCGCCTCGACTCTGACCGGAAGCCGCTCACCGGCCGAGTACAGAGCCGCGCAGTTCCGGTCGCCGCTCAAGAGCCAGGCGACGTCAGGGGTGCCCTCGTCTGGCGGCGGGGTGAAGACCTGTGTACCGAGCGTTTCCACGAAGGTCCGCGCATCGCGCTCATGCCAAGGACACGTCAGCACCACCGCGGCCTCGCGGCCGGCCGCAAGGCCCACGATCTCGCTCGGCACGGCCAACGGGTCGTAAGAGCAGCAGACGCTTATCACTGGCGATCGCGTACGAGGAAACGACCCCGCGCGCTGCCTTGTTCGGCGTCTCGGACGTCTCCCGAAGGCGCCTACGAAACGCCTCGTTCTCGGGGCCTGCCCAGTCCGGATGCGGCGCCTCCCAGTGCCAAACGCCTACCGCCACCTCGCGCACGTAAGGATGCTACCCAAGGCGCGGCGCAAGGCGCAGACGACGATCGGCTTGCGGGACACCCGCTTCGTTGCAGGCCGGCATTGTTCGACGACCAGCGGCGTCCGACCTGGTTTGCGCGGAGGTTGTCGCGCAAACCAGCGGCCTTATACGAAAGTCACAAACACGTAGCGACGCAACCGGGTTGGAGCCCGGCCGTCGGCGCGCACCGGTTCTCGACCAACCTGAGCCTGGGCGCGAAACCGGAATATATGGCCGGTTTCCCAGCCAGCCTCTCGATCCGCGACTGCCTGGGCGGCCGACCGCTCTCGCCACAACGGTTTGCGCCCTCGGGCGTCGCCGATTCGTTATCAAGTCTCGACAAAGCCCGACGCCTCGGACTCATTTACGCGACAACCTCCGCGGAAGGGAGGGGCCAGCGACCCGACGCCATCGAGACGCGAATCGGGCGGGACTCCGCCCCGCGGATGCAATACCTAGCTTTGTGACGAATCGGGCGGGACTCCGCCCCGCGGATGCAATACCTAGCTTTGTGACCCCGCTCGATGCAAGGCGAGAGGCCATGATCCAAAGCAAAACCAGCCCATTTGCAGGACCTTTGATGGGCACGGTTGGGTTCGAACCAACGACCTCTCGCGTGTGAAGCGAGCGCTCTCCCACTGAGCTACGCGCCCGGCTGGGCGTCGATTGTACGCGCCTCGGGGCAGGGGTTTGCGATCCGTCACAGGCGGACGAGATTCTCGACCAGGAGACCGCGTGTGACCCCACGGAGGTCGATGAACAGCGAACTGCGCTCGGCGAGGCCTCGGTGGTCGACGTGCGGGTGTGCCGTGACGAGCACGACCGCGTCGGCTTCCTCGACGGCGGAATCGAGGGCCACGCTCTCGAGCCCGAGCGAGGGGAGCGCCGGCACGTACTTATCGTGGTAGGAGACGATCCCGCCGCGCTCGGCCAGGACTTGCATGATCCGCAGCGCCGGCGACTCGCGGATGTCGCCGACGCCGCCCTTGTAGCTGGCGCCGAGGACCAGGATGTGCGATCCCTTGACCGGCTTGGCGAGGTCGTTGAGCGCCTGCTCGATCCGCTCAACGCAGTGGTAGGGCATCTGCTGGTTGATCTTTCCGGCGAGCTCGATGAACTCGGTCGAGAGGTGGAACTCCCGCGCCCGCCAGGTGAGATAGAACGGGTCGACGGGCAGGCAGTGGCCGCCCATCCCGGGGCCAGGCTCGAAGCGCATGAACCCGTAGGGCTTGGTGGCGGCGGCGTCGACGACCTCCCAGATGTCGATCCCCATCCGCTCGGAGAGGATCGTGAGCTCGTTGACGAGCGCGATGTTGACCGAGCGAAAGATGTTCTCCAGGAGCTTGGTCATCTCCGCCGCCTCCGGGGTCGAGACGCGCACGATGTGATCGCAGATCTGACGGTAGAGCTGCTCGGCGCGATCGGCACAGGCGGCGGTCATCCCGCCGATCACCTTCGGCGTGTTCCGCAACGTGTAATCGGTACGGCCGGGATCGACCCGCTCGGGTGAGAACGCGACATTGACCTCCTCGCCGACCCGCAGCTCGGACTCCTGCTCGAGCATCGGCACCAGCTGCTCACGGGTGGTGCCGGGGTACGTGGTCGACTCGAGCACGACCAGCTGGCCGCGCTGCAACACCTGGCCCAGCGCCCGGGCCGAGGACTCCAGCGATGTGAGGTCTGGCTCTCGGTTCGGGCGTCAACGGCGTCGGCACGCAGATCAGCACCGCGTCGGCACGCGCCAGCGGCTGGTAGTGCGAGGTGGCGTCGATCCGCGCTTGCACGGCCTGCAGACGCTCGGAGGAAACGTCCTCGATGTACGACTCGCCGGCGCGGATCGCGGCCACCTTCCGCGGATCGAGATCGACGGCCACCACATCCTCGCCGGCCTCGGCGAAAGCGACCGCCAGCGGCAGCCCCACATATCCGAGACCGATGACACCAATCGACATGGTTTGGGCACGATAGCGACGCACCCAGGCGGCAACGGCCAGGCGGCTGCGCCTGCAAGCGAAAACCCATGGCGCCTTCCCACACGGGCCGGCCGAAAGCGGCTACGATCACGGGTGGATCGTGCTAGGCGGGGTGCTAGCGGTGCCCTGTACCCGCAAACCGCTCTAGCGGGGCTGAATCCCCTCCCGAGGGGCTAGGCCCGCGGTCAGCGCCCCCTTCCGTGGCGGCGATGGCCCGGTCCCGCGGCGATGGAGACCCGTGAACCAGGTCAGGTCCGGAAGGAAGCAGCCTTAAGCGGTCATCCCCAGGCGTCGCGGGGGCGCCGGACCGGAGCCACGAAGCGGCGGCCGCGCCCCGGGTTCCGGCTTCGACGGAGGGTGCACGATCCACTTTTTGATGTTCGGGGGCGCGCATGCGCGCCCCCGCCGGCGGCGCATGCGCCGCCGGGGTCGGGCCGCATGCGGCCCGACCTACCCCGTGACTAGACTCGACCAGACCGTGTCCACCGGTCCTTCTCTGTACCGCCGTCACCGTCCCCGCACGTTCGCCGACGTCGTCGGTCAGGAGCACGTGGTGCGGACACTCGAGAACGCCGTGCGGCAGGGCAAGGTCCACCACGCCTACCTGTTCGTGGGCTCGCGGGGCACCGGCAAGACGAGCATGGCCAAGATCCTCGCCGCCTGCCTGAACTGCGTGAACGGCCCCACCACGGAGCCGTGCGGCGAGTGCGAATCGTGCGTGTCGATCGCCAACGCGAGCTCGCTCGATGTGATCGAGATGGACGCCGCTTCGAACAACTCGGTCGACGACATCCGCGACCTGCGCGAGAAGGTGGCCTACGCCCCGGTCTCGGGCCGTCACAAGGTCTACATCCTCGACGAGGCGCACATGCTCTCGCAGCAGGCCTGGAATGCGTTCCTGAAGACGCTCGAGGAGCCGCCGCCGCGGACGATCTTCGTGCTCGCCACGACCGAGGCCCAGAAGGTGCTGCCCACGGTCGTCGACCGCTGTCACCGGTTCGATTTCGGGCGGCCGTCGGTCGAACAGGTCGCGACGGTGCTCACGCGGGTCGCAGACGCCGAGCAGATCGCGATCGAGCCAGGCGCGGTGGCCCTGATCGCCCGCCACGCCACCGGCAGCTTCCGCGACGCTCTCGGCACGCTCGAGCAGCTGCTCACGTTCGCCGGCGGCCAGCCCATCCGGCCGCACGACGTGCTCGCGGTGCTCGGCGTCGCCGACGCCGAGCAGCTGTTCGAGGCGGTCGAGGCGGTCATCGCCCGCGACCCCGCCGCCGCGCTGCGGGCGGCGGCCAAGCTCGCCGAGTCGGGCCGTGACCCCGGGCAGCTGCTGCGCGACCTCGAGGTCCACGGCCGCGAGCTGCTGGCGGTCCAGGTGCTGGGCGAGGTGCCGCTCGAGCTGCGGGTCACCCCCGAGCGCGACAGCCGACTCGTCGAGCAGGCGCGGGCGCTGTCGGAGACCGACGCCGTCCGGTTGCTCGATCTCGTCTCCGGCGCACTCGACGCGACCGCCAACGGAGCCCAGGCGCGGATCCAGCTCGAGCTCGTGCTGATCAAGGCCGCCAGCCCCGAGGTGGATCCCTCGACGACGGCGCTGCTGGCCAGGATCGAGCGCCTGGAGGCGGCGCTGCGAGACGGCGGGCTGCGCGTGGTGCCGGCGCAGCAGGTCCCAGCGCCGGCGCCCAATCCTGCGCCGGCGCCCAATCCTGCGCCGGCGCTGGAGCTGCAGACGATCGCCGCATCCTGGCCGGCGGTGGTCGACGTCGTCCGGGCCCAGAACGCGATGCTCGCCGCCCTGCTCGCGGACGCCCGTCCGGTCACCGTCGCCGAGCGCGACTTGACCCTCGCGTTTCCGTCCGGCGCCGCCTTCCTGAAGCGCAAGGCCGAGCAGGAGGATCATCGGCGGATGACGGCTGAGGCGCTGCGGACGGTCACCGGGCAGCCCCTGATGCTCCGCTACGAGTTGCGGGACGAACCCGGGGGGGAGGAACAGGACGGCGCCGCCGTACTCTCCGGGGAGGAGCTGGTGCGACGGTTCATGGAGGAGTTCGACGCCGAAGAGCTGCTCGACGAAGACGACCCCGAACGAGACGAGGCTCAGTGATGTCCCAACCGAATATGCAGCAGCTGCTGAAGCAGGCCCAGAAGATGCAGCAGGACATGATGGCGGCGCAGGAAGCGCTGAAGGACGAGATCGTCGAGGCCTCCGCGGGGGGCGGGATGGTGACGGTCAAGGTCAGCGGCGACCTCGTGGTCAAGTCGATCACGATTGATCCCGACGCCGTCGATCCCGATGACCTCGAGATGCTCCAGGACATGGTGCTGGCGGCGGTCAACGAGGCGTTGCGCTCCGCGCAGGAGCTTGCCTCGGCCAAGCTCGGCGGGATCGCCGGCGGCCTCGGCGGCTTGGGCGGCCTCGGCCTCCCTGGTCTCTGATTCGCGTGTACGCCCCGCCCGTACAGCGGCTCATCACCGAGCTGTCGAAGCTGCCCGGCGTCGGCGGGCGCACCGCGCAGCGGCTGGCATTTCATCTCCTGCGCGCCAGCGACGAGGAAGCGCTGGCCCTCGCCGAGGCGATCACCGAGGTCAAGCAGCGGATCGGCCTGTGCGAGGAGTGCTTCAACCTCGCGGACGGGCCGCGCTGCCGGATCTGCGCCGATGAGCGCCGCACCCGCGAGTTGATCTGCGTCGTCGAGGAGCCATCGGACGTGATCTCGATCGAGCGCACGCACGAATTCGAGGGCCGCTACCACGTGCTCGGCGGGGCGCTGTCGCCGATCGACGGCGTCGATCCCGAGGACCTGAAGATCGGCGAGCTGTACCAGCGCGTTCGCGACGGCGAGGTCCGCGAGGTGGTGATCGCCACCAACCCCACGACCACGGGCGAGGCCACGGCGCTGCACATCGCCGACGGCCTGCGCCGCGTCGCCCCCGACGTGGCCGTGACGCGTCTGGCGAGCGGCCTGCCGGTTGGCGCCGACCTCGAATATGCCGACGAGCTGACGCTGGGCCGGGCCCTGGCGGGCCGGCGCGCCGTGTAACCGGGGCGTCACGCCCAAACGCCAGCCGTCGCTCTGCCCCGAACTTGAGACGTTCTAGTTCCGGCGTCCGGAACCGAAACGTCAAAGCCCGCCGGCGCCACCCCGTAACCTCTCTCGCCGTGACCGCCCTGCCCCCCTCCGGCGCCGAGCCCTCGACCACCGTCGGCGCCACCGACGCTCGTGATGAAGTTCGGCGGCACGTCCGTCGCCGACGCCGAGCGGATCAAGCGCGCGGCGAAGCGGATCGTGGCCCAGCGCGAGGCGGGCAAGCGTGTCGTGGCCGTGCTCTCGGCCCGGGGCACGACGACCGACGAGCTGATCGCGATGGCCGAGGAGGTCTCGCCGTTCCCCGATCCTCGCGAGATGGACATGCTGCTCTCGACCGGCGAGCGCATCTCCTGCGCGCTGTGCGCGATGGCGATCAACGATCTCGGCCATCGGGCGATCTCGCTGACCGGATCCCAGGCCGGGATCGTCACCGACACCTCGCACACGAAGGCGAGGATCCTCGACGTCCGCGCCGATCGGATCCGGGAGGCACTCCAGGAAGACCGGATCGTGCTGGTGGCGGGCTTTCAGGGCGTCTCGACCAGTCGTGACATCACCACCCTCGGCCGTGGTGGCTCGGACACCACCGCGGTCGCGCTCGCCGCCGCGATCGGGGCCGAGGTGTGCGAGATCTACACCGATGTCTCGGGCGTGTTCACCGCCGATCCGCGGCTGGTGCCCGAGGCCCGCAAGCTGCCCTACGTGAGCTTCGAGGAGATGCTGGAGATGGCCGCCTCCGGGGCCAAGGTGCTGCAGCTGCGATCGGTCGAGTATGCCCGCACCCACGGGGTCAGGCTGCACTGCCGATCGAGCTTCGAGGACGGTCCGGGTACCTTTGTACTGGGAGAGGACGAGACCATGGAACAACCCCTGATCACCGCCGTCACCCACTCCACCGAGGAGGCCAGGATCACGCTGCTGGGCGTGCCCGACCGCCCCGGCGTGGCCGCCGCGATCTTCCGCGCGCTGGCCGACGCCGGCTGCAACGTCGACACGATCATCCAGAACGAGCCCCGCGAGGAGGGCCGGGACGCGGAGGTCTCGTTCACGATCGCGGGCGAGGACCTGCCCGCGGCGGAGCGGGCGCTGGCGCCGGTGCAGGCGGACCTGGGGATCGCCACGCTCGACACCGACGCCGAGATCGGCAAGGTCTCGATCGTCGGCGCCGGCATGCGCTCGCATCCGGGCGTCGCCGCGCAGGTGTTCGAAACGCTCGCCGCCGAGGACATCAACATCGAGATGATCACGACCTCGCCGATCAAGATCTCGTGCGTGATCCGCTCCGAAGCCGTGCCCCAGGCGGTGACGGCGCTCCACCAGGCCTTCGAGCTCGGCGCCTCCGCCGTCCAGCGCGAGCGCCCGATCGGCCAGGAGGCACGATGAGGAGGGTCGCGGTCGTGGGCGCCACCGGGGCCGTCGGCAGGACGATGCTCAGGCTGCTGCGGGAGCGAGAGTTCCCGGCCGATGAGATCGTCGCCTTCGCCACTGCACGCTCCGAAGGGACCGAAGTCGAGGGGCTCGCCGTCTGCGCCCTCACCGCCGACCACGACCTCACCGGCTTCGACATCGCGTTGTTCTCCGCCGGCGCCGGCACCTCGCGCGAATGGGCGAGCAGGTTCGTCGACGCCGGCGCCACCGTGATCGACAACTCCTCCGCCTTCCGGCGCGACCCCGACGTCCCGCTGGTGGTCTCGGAGGTGAATCCCCACGCCCTCGAGCGGCACAGAGGCCTGATCGCCAACCCGAACTGCTCGACCATGCAGATGGTGGTGGCGCTGGCCCCGATCCACCGCGCCGTGGGGATCGAGCGCGTGGTCGTGTCCACCTACCAGTCGGTCTCGGGCACCGGCAGGGCCGCCGTCGACGAGCTCGAGACCCAGGCGCACGCCTCCCTGCACGGCCTGGAGATGCCCGCGCCGGCGATCTATCCCGAGCCGATCGCGTTCAACGTGATCGGGGCCGCGGGCAACTTCGCCGACGGCGATGACCACACCGACGAGGAGCGCAAGATGATGTTCGAGACGCGGAAGATCCTCGAGGATGACTCGATCGGGGTCGCCGTCACCTGCGTCCGCGTTCCGGTCCGGGTCGGCCACTCGGAGTCGGTCAACATCCAGACCCGCGAGCCGATCTCAGCCGAGGACGCACGCGAGCTGCTCAGCCACGCCCCGGGAGTGACACTCACACACGTGCCCACGCCACTCAGGGCTGCCGGCCGCGACGAGGTCTTCGTCGGCCGCGTCCGGCGCGACGAGTCCCACCCCCGCGCCCTCAGCATGTGGATCGTCAGCGACAACCTCCGCAAGGGGGCGGCGACGAACGCGGTCCAGCTCGCCGAGCTGCTCGTGCGCAGCCCGAGGACCGCCGAACTTGCCTGACCTCTACGAGCTCATGCGCTGCGCTCCCTCGACGCGGCGCTTCACCGGAGAGCCGGTGCCGAGAGAGGTGATCGAGCGCGTGCTCGACAACGCGCGGTTCGCGCCCAGTGGCGGCAACCGCCAGGGCTGGCGGGTGATCGTGGTCACCGACCCCGACACCCGCCGGCGGCTGCGCGACCTCTACCAGGAGCCGTGGGCCGCCTACACCGAGCGGACCGGCATGCGCGCGGCGCTGAACAACCCAGATCAGGCCGGCGTCCCCGCGGGGCGCCTGCGGATGATGCGGGCGGCCGACGAGTACGCCCGCACGTTCGACCGAGTCCCCGTCCATCTCGTGATCTGCGTCGCCCTGGACGCGCTGGCGATCGTCGACCGCTCGCTGGACCGCCCGAGCATCGTCGCCGGCGCCTCGGTCTACCCGTTCGTGCAGAACGTCCTGCTCGGCCTGCGCCACGAGGGCCTGGGGGCGGCGTTCACCACCCTGCTGACCCCCGCCGAACCCCAGGTGCGCGAGCTGCTGGCGATCCCCGAGGGGATCGCGCTCGCCGGCCACATCTCGGTCGGGTTCCGGGCCGACCCGTGGCCCAGGCAACTGCGGCGCAACCCGGTTTCGGAGTTCGCGTTCGCGGAGCGCTGGGGAGCGCCGCTCAGCGCCGGGCCAGCAGCTCGCGCCGGGTCCTGACCCCGAGCTTGCGATAGATCCGCCGGGCGTGGGTGCGGACGGTCTCGACGCCCACGTGGAGAAGGTGGGCGATCTCGGCGTTGGAGCGGCCGGCCTGGAGCAGCTCCAGCACCTCCGCCTCCCGCGGAGTCAGCAGCTCAGGGCCGGGCGCGCGGACCCCGTCCACACCCGCGGGGGGAAGCACGCGCAGGCCGCGCGAGGCGAGCTGGATCGCGTGCAGGACGTCGCGCGCCTCGATGCTCTTGGCCAGGCACGCGGTGGCCCCGAAGGCGAGCATCTGCCGGCATTCCGCCGACGTGGGGTGGTCGGCGAGCACGAGCAGCCGGGTGTGCGGAAGCTCGCGGTGCAGCTCTCGGAGCTCGGCCGTGCTCGTGAGCGAGCCGAAGTTGAGGATCGCGACCTGCGGCCGGATGGCGGCGAGGGTCGACGACAGCCGCTCGGGGGCGATGCCGTCGGCGACGAGCTGGGCGCTGTCGTCCTCGTCGATCAACGCGCGCAGTCCCGCCGCGACGATGTCTTCAAAGCGCGCTACGGCGACCGAAACTGGGGCTCCACGGACCATGCTCGTGCGGACGTACCTCCTGCCGAGGACAACGATATCGCCAATGCAAAGAAAAAGGGTGAGATAGGGATCACCCTTTGCGCACGAGGCGTGTCCCCCCAAATTCCCCCGGATCAGGGGACGAAATCAGGGCCCGCCTGCGCAACCATGTGCTCGCCGCTACGGGGAAGCAGGAATTCCTCGCAGACCCATACCCTCCTCATGGGGATGATCCACGGGGTACAGCGAAAAGCGGGGCGCGGGAGGCCTCGCTTTTCGTTTCCCCCCGACGGCCTAGTCGTCCGCCTCCGACTCCGACGGGGGCGGAATCGCCGCCTTCAGCCGCTCCCGCGCCGAGTCGATCCGGGGTCCCGCCTCTTCCTCGGGCGCGCCCGTCGAGCGACGGCCGAGCGCCGCCGCCACGGCCTCCCGCAGGCGAGCGAAGACACTACGCCGCAGCGCTCGCCACCACCGAGCTCGACCAGTCGATCACCGACGTCGGCCGCACGATGTGCTTGTTCATGCCGAGCTCCTTGGGTGAGAGGCCGAGCGCCAGCCCCACGAGCTGGGGCAGGTGCAGCACCGGCATCGCCAGCTCGCGCCCGACCACCTTCGCCGCCCCCGGCTGCTGCAGGTCCAGGTTCAGGTGGCAGAGCGGGCAGGGCACGACCAGGCAGTCGGCCTCGGCGTCCATCGCGTCGCCGAGGTGACGGCCGGCCTGGGCCAGTGAGGCCTTCTTGTTCATGGTGATGATCGGGAAGCCGCAGCACTTGTAGACCCCGGCGTAGTCGATCACGGTCCCGCCGAGGGCCTCGATCACCCAGTGCAGGTAGCGGTCGCGGGGATGCTCCTCGTCGACCCCGAGCCGGTCGACGGGACGGACGATGTAGCAGCCGTAGAAGGGGCCGACACGCAAGTCGGTGAGCGGCCGCTTGACCCTGGCCTTCAGCGCGTCGAGCCCGATCTCCTCGACCAGCAGCCACAGGAAGTTCTTGTTCGTGAGGCCCTTCTCGTAGCGCAGGCCCTCCTCGGCGAGGTCGCGGTTGATGTAGTCGCGATACTCGGTGTTGGCGTCGAGCCGCTCCTGGCACTCGGTCTGCGCTCCCTGGCAGGTCGAGCAGATGTTCATCATCAGCTCGCCGTCGGTCCGCTGGGCGAGCGCGAACGTGCGCGCGTTGAGGGCGTCGGCCAGCTCCTGGTTGTGCTCCGCGATCACGCCGGCGCCGCAGCAGTTGGCGCGGTCGAGCTCGATCAGCTCGATGTCCAGCAGCGGCGCCACCTTGGCCATCGATCCATGCAGCTCCGGCGTGAACCCGCGGCTCACGCACCCCGGCCAGTACGCGACCTTCATCCCTGACCCTCCGTCTGGGGCGTGGATCCCTCGGCCGGCGGCTCACGACCTTCGGCGCCCTGCTGCTCGCCGGCCTCCTCGGGCTCGTCCTCGTAGCCCGTCACGTACAGGTTCAGCTCCACCCGCTGCTCGCGCCCGTCGATCTCGTCGAACAGCCGCTTCACCTCCGGCGGCGCCTTGTGGGGATGAAGGAGCGCGGTCTTCGGGGTCACCTTCCGGCGCCGCATCGCCGTCACCGCGGTCGGGAGCAGGCTCACCATCTCGCCCGCCGCGGCCGGATGGAACTTGCCTCCGTAAGAGTCGGCCAGCAGGTCGTTCTCGTGCAGCAGGCCGTTGCGGCGGATGTTGTTGACGAACGCGTGCTCGTGCCGGTAGCCGTTGTTGCGGTCCTTGATGTCGTAGTCCGAGCCGGCCTTGCGGCGCAGGCGCATGATCTGGCTCATCGGGTCCACGCCCTTGGGGCAGGCGTCGATGCAGTTGAAGCAGTGGGTGCAGTCGTAGATGCCGTGCTGGTCCTCCGAGAGGTCCTTGAGCCGCTCGGGGTGCTCGGCGTCGCGCGGGTCACCGACGAACCGGTAGGCCTTGGCCAGCGCCGCCGGCCCGATGAACCCCGGGTCGATCTCCATCGACAAACAGTCCGAGACGCAGGCCCCGCACTGGATGCAGGCCATCGTCTGAGTGACGTCGACCATGTTCTCGTGCGGGACGATGTACTCGCGCTCGGGGACCGGGACCTTGTTGATCAGCCACGGCGTCACCCGCTGGATCTTCTTCCAGTGGACCGCGTCCATGTCCACGATCAGGTCACGGATCACCGGCATGTTGCCCATCGGCTCGACGGTGATGACCGTGCTCCGCTGGCCTTCCTCGGGTGGGTTCCAGCCGGTCCCGTGGCCGCGCCGGGCCGCCTCCTCGAGATGGGTGTTGCAGGCCAGGCCGGGCTTGCCGTTCATCCGCACCCCGCACGAGCCGCAGATCGCCTGCTGGCAGGAGCAGCGGATCCCGATCGAGCCATCCTCCTCGTCGCGCACCTTGAGGATCGCGTCGAGCACGGACTGGGTCTCGGGCATCTCCACGGTGTGCTCGTCCCAGTACGCCGCCTCCCCGGACTGTGGATCGAAGCGCCGGATCTTGAGCGTGTACTCGGCCACTAATACGTCCTTTCCTGGGGCTGCCAGCGGGTGATGGTGACCGGCGAGTAGGAGACCACCGGCTCCTCGCCGCTGTTCAGCGAGATGTCCACGTGCTTGAGCCACTCGTCGTCGTTGCGCTCCGGGAAGTCGGTGCGGAACTGGGCCCCGCGCGACTCCGTGCGCTCCTCGGCGGCGACGACGATCGCCTCGGCCACATCGAGCATGTACCCGAGCTCGATGGCCGCAATCACGTCCTGGTTGAAGATCGTCCCCCGATCGTCGATCGCGGCCTTGGGAGCCTCCTCCTTCAGCCGGCGGACGACTTCGTGCGCCGTGGCCAGTCCTTCCGCGTCCCGGAAGACCGCGACGTACTCGTTCATGGTGTCCCCGAGCTCGGCCTTGATCGCCGCGATCCGCCGGCCACCGGGCTCGCGGTTGATGATCGCGGCGATGTTGCGCGCGGTGTCGTCGACCTTCGCCGCCGGCGTCCGCGGCATCGTCATGTGGACCGCGCGAGCGGCGGCGTGCTCGCCGGAGCGGCGTCCGAAGATCAGCGTGTCGAGCAGCGAGTTGGCGCCGAGCCGGTTGCCGCCGTGGACCGACACGCAGGCCACCTCGCCGGCCGCGTACAGCCCCGGGATCGTGGTCTGCCCATCGACGTCGGTCTTGACCCCACCCATGATGTAGTGCTGCCCGGGCCGGATGTGGATCGGCTCGCGGGTGATGTCGGTCCCGGCGAAATCGCGGCCGATGTTGACGATCTCCCGCAGCGCCTCGAGCGTGCGCCGGCGTGGGACCTTGGTGATGTCGAGCGCCACCGTCCCGTCGTCGAACCCGCGGCCCTCGTTGATCTCGGTCTGCTCGGCCCGCGAGACGACGTCGCGGGAGGCCAGCTCGAGCTTGTTCGGCGCGTAGCGCTCCATGAACCGGTCGCCCTCGGCGTTGAACAGCTGGGCTCCCTCGCCCCGGGCGCCCTCGGTGATCAGCAGCCCGTTGCCGGCCAGCGTCGTGGGGTGGTACTGGACCATCTCCATGTCCATCAGCCTGGCCCCGATCCGGTACGCCTGCGCGATCCCGTCGCCGGTGACGATCAGGCCGTTGGTGGTGGGCCGGTAGACCTGGCCCGCGCCACCGGAGGCGAGGATCGTGGCCTTGGCGTTGAACACCTCGAGGTGGCCGTCGCGGAGATCGCGGCAGATCGCGCCCACGCAGCGGCCGTCGTCGTCCTGGAGGAGGTCGGTGGTGAACCACTCCTCGTAGCGGTCGACGGTCTCGTTGTGCTTCATCAGCTGCTCGTAGAGCACGTGCAGGATGGCGTGACCGGTGATGTCGGCCACGTAATACGTGCGCGCGGCGGAGGCGCCGCCGAACGCGCGCGTGCCCAGGTTGCCGTTCTCGTTGCGGTGGAAGGTGACGCCGGCGTGCTCGAGCCACAGGATCTCGTCCGGGGCCTCGCGGGTCATGATCTCGATCGCGTCCTGGTCGCCGAGGTAGTCCGAGCCCTTGACGGTGTCGAACGCGTGCGACTCCCAGCTGTCCTCCGGGTTCAGCGCCGCGTTGATGCCGCCGGCGGCCGCGACCGAGTGCGAGCGCACAGGATGGACCTTGGAGATCACCGCCACCGACGCGCCCGCCTGGGCCGCCGCCAGCGCCGCACGCTGTCCGGCAAGTCCCGCGCCGATGATCAAAACGTCGTGTGAGGGCACCGATTCACGATTCTATTTAAAGGCGGCCTCGCGGCCGCCTGTGGTGTCGCTGTGGTGACACGATTGGCTGATTAGGTCCGATCGGCGCCGCGGCGCCGGGGCCGCTTACGGCGTCGCCGCCGTGCCCAACGCCGACTGCAGCGCCCGCCGCACCTGCTCAACCGTGACCACGCCGCGCAGCACGCCCTCGCCATCGACCGCCATCAGCGCCCCGAGCCGCCCCAGCGACTCGGAGGCCAGCAGCTCGCTGAGCGGGCGGTCCTCGTCGACGCGCCAGCTCCCGGCCTCGGGCTCCACCACCGAGCCGACGGTGAGCCAGCCCTCGCCGCCGTCGAGCGTGGCCTGCACCCGTTCCTGACGGGCGATGCCGAGGAACCGGCTGTCCTCGTCGATCACCGGGAACCAGGACCAGCCGTAGCGCCGGAAGAACTCCTCGAGCGCCTGGCTCACCGCGGTCTGGGCCGGGATCGCCACCGGCTGGCGGTCCATGATGTCCGACACGCGGACCTTGTTGATCCGCTCGGTCAGCGCGTTCTGGACGAGGGCTCCGCGCGCCGACTGGCCGAGCAGGAACGCGAGCGCGATCAGCCACAGGCCGCCGAGGCTGCCGCTGGCCAGCATCCACCACAGACCGAGCCCGGCCAGGAGCACCGCGAAGGCCTGGCCCAGCTTTGCCGCCACCTCCGTCCCGCGGTGCTTGTCACCGCTGAGGCGCCACACGATCGCCCGCGTGATCCGGCCGCCGTCGAGCGGGAACGCGGGCACGAGGTTGAAGAACAGGATCAGGATGTTCATCGGCAGTAGCCAGCTCAGCGACAGCAGCACCGGGGTGATGGGCACGGTGCCGTCGAGCTCGGCGGCGTGCAGCAGGCGGTGCGGCCCCACGATCGCCAGGTCGAGGCCCAGGCACAGCAGGACGAAAGCGAAGGTGGCCAGCGGTCCCGCGGCGGCGATCTTGAACTCCTCGGCCGGCGTGGCGGCGTCGCGGCTCATCTGGGTGAGGCCACCGAACAGGAACAGCTCGATCCGCTTGACCTCGATTCCCTGACGGCGTGCCACAACCGCGTGACCGAGCTCGTGGAACACCAGCGAAGCGAAGAACAGCAGCACGGTGATGACCGTGGTCAGGTAGGCGACGCCGTCAGAGGAGTGCAGGGCCTGCCGGAACGACCCCGACAGCCAGATGATCAGCAGGAACAGAATCAGGAACCAGCTGGCGTCCACCCCGACCCGGATCCCGAACACGTCCAGCAGCTTGATTGAGCTCGGACGCCGCAACATGCTGGAATGGTGTCACAGGCGCACCGCCCGGACCGCTGGAGCGCCGGCCATCGACCCAACCGGGAGCTGATGAATGAGCAATCCACTAGATGAACTGCGGACGCGCTTGGCCGAGCTGGTCGACCTGCGCAACGCCGCCCACGTGCTCTCCTGGGACCAGCTGACGATGATGCCGCCGCGCGGAGCGCCCGCCCGGGCCGAGGCGCTGGCCACGCTCGAGCGGATCTCTCACGAGCTGTTCGTCTCCCCCGACACCGGTCGGCTTTTGGAGGCGGCGGCCGCGGGGCTCGACGGCGCCGCCGACGATTCCGACGATGCCTCGCTGGTCAGGGTGGTGCGCCGCAACTGGGAGAAGGCGCGCCGGGTGCCCTCCGAGCTCGCCGCCGATCTGGCCCGCGCGGGATCGCTCGGACAGGAGGTCTGGGTGCAGGCGCGCAAGGACTCGGACTATCAGATGTTCGCGCCCTACCTGGAGCGCAACCTCGAGCTGGCGCGGCGCTACGCCGCGTGCTTCGACGAGTTCGACCGCCCCTACGACGCCCTGCTCGACGACTACGAGCCGGGCATCGACAGTGCCCAGGTCGCGGTCCTGTTCGACGAGCTCAGGTCCGAGCTGGTGCCTTTGATCGCGACCGTGTCGCAGCGACCGCTCGATGACTCGATCCTCCACGGCCAGTTCCCGATCGACCGCCAGCGCAGGCTCGCGCGCGACGTGGTCGAGCTGATGGGGTTCGACCCGATGAGCTGGCGGATCGACGACGCCGTACACCCGTTCGCCACCAGCTTCGGCTCCTCGGACGTCCGCATCACCACGCGGTGGGATGAGACGTACTACCCCTCCTCGCTGTACGGCGCCATGCACGAGTGCGGCCACGGCCTGTACGAGGCCGGGATCTCCGAAGCGCTTCAGCGCACGCCGCTCGGACACGCGGACTCGCTCGGACTGCACGAGTCCCAGAGCCGGATGTGGGAGAACATGGTCGGCAGAGGGCGCCCGTTCTCCGGCGTGCTGGCCCCGATGATCAGCGGCGTCTTCGAACAGCCGGTGGACAGCGATCCGCTGTACCGCGCCGTCAACAAGATCAAGCCGTCGTTCATCCGGGTGGAAGCCGATGAGGCCACCTACGGCCTGCACATCGTGCTTCGCTTCGAGCTCGAGCAGGCGCTGGTCGAGGAGCGGCTGTCGGTCGCCGAGCTGCCCGAGGCGTGGAACGCGCGCTTTCAGCAGAGCTTCGGCCTCGAGGTCCCCGACGACCGGCGCGGCGTGCTCCAGGACGTGCACTGGTCGGCGGGCCTGATCGGCTATTTCGCCACGTACGCGCTCGGCAACCTGATCGCCGGCCAGCTGTGGGAGAAGGTGCACACCGACCTGCCCGGGCTGGACGACCACATCGCTGCCGGCGAGCTCTCGCCGCTGCGCGAGTGGCTGCGTGAGCACGTCCACCGGCACGGCGCCAAGTTCCCGGCCTCGGAGCTGTTGCCCCGCGTGGTGGGGAGCCCGATCGCGGTGGGGCCGTTCGTCGCCTACCTGAAGGCCAAGCTCGGCGACGTCTACGGCGTCGACCTGTAGCGACCCTCGAACGCCTCTAGAGGCTGTCCAGCGCCTCGTTCAGGGCCGGGCTCGGGCGCATCGCCGCCGCCACCCGCTCGGGATCGGGCCGGTAGTAGCCGCCGATCTCCACCGCTGAGCCCTGGACCTCGTTCAGCTCCTCGACGATCTTCTGCTCGTCGGCGGCGAGCCGCTCGGCCAGCGGCTTGAACCGGGCGGCGAGCTCTGAATCCTGGTCCTGCTCGGCCAGCTCCTGGGCCCAGTACAGCGCCAGGTAGAAGTGAGAGCCGCGATTGTCGAGCTCGCCGGTCTCGCGCGAGGGCGACCGGTTCTCCTCGAGCACGCGGCCGGTGGCGCGGTCGAGCGTCCGCGCCAGCAACCTGGCCTTCGCGTTGTCCTCCTTCTCGGCCAGGAGCTCGAATGAGGGCCCGAGGGCCAGGAACTCGCCCAGCGAATCCCAGCGCAGGTGGTTCTCCTTCAGGAACTGCTGGACGTGGCGGGGCGCCGAGCCGCCGGCGCCGGTCTCGAACAGGCCGCCGCCGCTCATCAGCGGCACGATCGACTGCATCTTCGCGCTCGTGCCGAGCTCCAGGATCGGGAACAGGTCGGTCAGGTAATCGCGCAGCACGTTGCCGGTGACCGAGATCGTGTCCTCACCGCGGCGCGCCCGCTCGAGCGTGAACCGTGTCGCCGCGGCCACGTCCAGGATCTCGATTCCTAGCCCGTCGGTGTCGAGCTCGTCGAGCGCGGGGCGCACCGTGCGCAGCAGCTCGCGGTCGTGGGCGCGTTCGGGATCGAGCCAGAACACCGCCGGCGCGCCCGTCTCCCGCGCCCGGTCCACCGCGAGTCGCACCCAGTCCCTGATCGGTGCGTCTTTGGTCTGGCACATCCGCCAGATGTCGCCGGCCTGCACCTCGTGCTCGAGCAGCGTCGCGCCGTCTTCGTCGACGACCCGGACGCTGCCCGGTCCGTCGATCTCGAACGTCTTGTCGTGTGAGCCGTACTCCTCGGCGGCCTGCGCCATCAGCCCGACGTTCGGCGTGTCGCCCATCGTCGCTGGGTCGAAGGCGCCGTGCTCGCGGCAGTGATCCACGGTCTCGGCGTACAGCGCGGCGTATGAGTGATCGGGGATCACGAACTTGGTGTCCTGCTGCTCACCGTCGGCGTTCCACATCTGCCCGGAGGACCGGATCGCCGCCGGCATCGAGGCGTCGATGATCACGTCGCTGGGGACGTGCAGATTGGTGACGCCGCGGTCGGAGTCCACCATCGCCAGCGCCGGGCCGTTGGAGTACGCGGCCTCGATCGCCGCCTCGATCGCCGCGCGTTGCGCGTCGGGAACGTTCTCGATCGCCTTGACCAGCGCTGCCATGCCGTCGTTGGGGTTGACGCCGGCGGACTTCAGGGCCTCGTCGTGCTCGGCGAACACGTCGGCGAAGTAGGCCCGCACGGCGTGGCCGAAGATGATCGGGTCCGACACCCTCATCATCGTCGCCTTCAGGTGAACCGAGAACAGCACGCCCTGGCGCTTGGCGTCGGCCAACTGCTCGGCGAAGAACCGATCGAGCGCGGCTCGGTGCATGACCGCCGCGTCCAGCACCTCGCCGGCAAGCACCGGCACCTCCTCCTTGAGCACCGTCACCGTGCCGTCGGCGGCGACGTGCTCGATCCGCACCGTGCCCTCCTGCTCGACCGTCGTCGAGCGCTCGGTCGAGCGGAAATCTCCTTCGCTCATCGTCGAGACGTGCGAGCGCGAGTCCTTGGACCACGCGCCCATCGGGTGCGGATGCCGGCGCGCGTATTCCTTCACCGACTCGGAGGCGCGGCGGTCGGAGTTGCCCTGACGGAGCACCGGATTGACGGCGCTGCCCTTGACCTTGTCGTATCGCTCCCTCACCTCGCGCTGCTCGTCGTCACCGGGCTCGTCCGGGTAGTCGGGCAGCTCGTAACCCTGCTCCCGCAGCTCGGCGATCGCTGCCTTGAGCTGCGGCACCGAGGCGCTGATGTTGGGCAACTTGATGACGTTCGCCTCCGGTGTCTGCACGAGCTCGCCGAGCTCGGCCAGGGCGTCGGCGACGCGTTGCTCGGAGTTCAGGCGGTCGGGGAACTGGGCCAGGATCCGGCCGGCCAGGGAGATGTCGCGCAGCTCGATCTCGACCCCGGCGGCGGCGGCGTAGGCGCGGATGATCGGCAGCAACGACTGGGTCGCCAGCGCCGGCGCCTCGTCGGTGTGGGTGTAGACGATCTTCATCCGAGCCGCACCCTATCGAGAGAACGACGAGCAGCCGGATCCTGGGTATACAGTCGAACGCGAGCGCCGAAACCGAGAACGAGGAGACGAACCAGTGCCCGATTCCCCTGTCCGCGTAGCTGTCACCGGGGCCGCCGGTCAGATCGGCTACGCCATCCTGTTCCGGATCGCCAGTGGCCAGATGCTCGGCCCGGACACGCCCGTGCACCTGTCGCTGCTCGAGATCCCGGACGCCGTCAAGGCGGCCGAGGGGACCGCGATGGAGCTTGATGACTGCGCGTTTCCGCTGCTGAGCGGGGTGGACATCTTCGACGACCCCAACCAGGCCTTCGACGGTGTCAACATCGCCCTGCTGGTGGGGGCGCGGCCGCGTACCAAGGGCATGGAGCGCAGCGACCTGCTGGAAGCCAACGGCGGGATCTTCAAGCCTCAGGGCGAGGCCTTGAACAAGCATGCGGCCTCCGACATCAAGGTGCTGGTGGTGGGCAATCCGGCCAACACCAATTGCCTGATCGCGAAGACGGCCGCGCCCGACATTCCCCCGGAGCGATTCACCTCGATGATGCGCTTGGACCACAATCGCGCCATCGCCCAGCTGGCGCAGAAGGCCGGCGCCGCGGTGAAGGACATCACGAACATCACGGTCTGGGGAAACCACTCCGCGACCCAGTACCCGGACATCTTCCACGCCAAGGTGAACGGTCAGAACGCCGCCGAGGTGGTGAACGATCAGCAGTGGCTCGAGCAGGAGTTCATCCCGACCGTGCAGAAGCGTGGCGCGGCCATCATCGAGGCGCGGGGGGCGTCGAGTGCGGCGTCGGCCGCCAACGCCGCCATCGACCATGTCCACGACTGGGTGCTGGGCACGCCGGCGGGGGACTGGGTCTCGATGGCCATCGCCACCGATGGCTCCTACGGCGTCCAGGAAGGGATCTTCTCGAGCTTCCCGGTCACCTGTTCGGACGGTTCATACGAGGTCGTCCAGGATCTCGAGATCAGTGACTTCTCGCGCTCGCGGATCGGCGCCAGCGTCAAGGAACTGGGCGAGGAGCGCGACGCGGTCAAGCAACTCGGGCTGGTCTAGAAGCGCTGAAAAAAGGGCCGCGCCCCGGAGGCGCGGCCCCATCAACATGTCGAGACGATGGAAGTCAGCTACGCGGCGACAGGATGCCATCCCTGGCCGTCACGCCGCACCAGTCCGTCGGACACGAGCTTGGGCATGACGCGGTAGAGGTAGTTCGGCTCGATCTTCAAGTTCTCGGCGATCTGCGGGATGGTGATCCCCGGCCGGCTGCGAACCAGGTCGAGCGCCTGTGACGCGCGCGTCCCACCGGCGCGGCGGCCCCGGGGACGACCCGGCCGGCGCGTGGTGCGGCGGCGCCGCGTGGTCGAAGTCGAGCTGGAGCCGCGGGGGCGGCCCGGTCCGCGCCGGGCACCGACCAGCGCCGTGCGAGCCGCTTCGAGCCTCGACACTTCGTCCTTGAGCGCTCGCAGGCGGGTGTCGATCTCCTTGACGGTAGTGTCGACGTATTCGGCCATTCAGTCTCCTTGATTGCACCCCATCGTTGACAAGTGACCGTAACGATAGCGAGTGTCGCTATTTCTGCTCAAGCAAGCTCTTCAACCGCTGCAGTGAATTGTTGGCTTCGCGTTGCGAGTGGCCACCCACGATCACGCGGCTGGCGAACGATCCGAGCTTGCCCCCGGGCACGTTGAACTCGTTCGTGTACTCGAATTTCGTCGGGCCGTCTCCGTCGCCCGACAGGGCGTAGCTGATCTTGGCTCCGGAGTGCGCCGGCCCCTGACCTTCCCACTCGGCGCGGCTGGGCCGGCTTAGCTTGACCAGTTTCCAGTTGACGTGGAACGAGACACCGCGCATGTGGAGGACCTGCTCCAGGGTCGACCCTTGCTTGAGCGGATGGTCCGAAACCCGCCTGACTGAGCGGTGAATCGTGACCCACTCCCCCCACCGGTCCGGGTCCATGATCGTCTCCCAGACGCGCTCCTTGGGGGCGTCGATCTCGATCGTGGCGTGGACGATGCTCATCGCGGTCAGACACTAACCCAGGCCACTAGCGCGCCGCCAGTGGCTCGGCTGACTCCCAATCGCGCAGCGCCCGCTCGATCGCGGCGTCAAGTGAGTGGAGCCTGACCCCGAGCAGTTTGGCGGCGCGATCGTCACGAGGCACCAGCTCGTGCTCGAGGCTGCCCATCAACGGTTCGATCAGCGCGGGATCCTCGCCGGCGATCGCGGCTGCAACTCTGCTTGCAAGCGGAGTCACAGTCAGCCGATTGAACGCCACCGTGGGACGGTCGATCAACATGTGCTCACGGATCCGGTCGATCAGCTCGCCGTAGGAGACGACCGCGGGGCCGCCGGCGTCGAGTGACTGGCCGCACACGCGGTCGCTGGTCGCGGCGCGGGCTAGCAGTTCGAGCATGTCCCGTTCGTCGATCGGAGCCGAGCGGTGTGTGCGCCACGCCGGCACCGCGAGCACCGGCATCCGCTCCACCAGGTGCACCAGGAAGCGAAACGCACGCGAGCGGGCCCCGATCACGATCGAGGCCCTGAACGCCACCGAACAGTCGCTCGCCGCCAGCAGGATCCGCTCCACCGCGAGCCGGCTGGCCAGATGCGGTGAGAGGACCCCGTCGCTCGGCACCGGCCCGCCGAGATAGATGATCCGTGGTACGCCGGCGCGGCCGGCGACGCGGGCGAAGTTCTCCGCCGCGGCCCGCTCGCGGACGTCGAAGGCGCCGTCGGCGCTCGTCTCCATCGAGTGGATCAGGAAGTAGGCGACGTCGACCCCCTCCATCGCCGGTTCGAGGCCCGCCCCGGAGACGGCATCGCCGCGGGTGACAGGTACATCGAAGGGGACGGCGCCGGGGTCGCGGGCGAAGCCGCGGATCGCGTGCCCGTCACGCTCGAGGCGAGGTAGGAGTCGCGAGCCGACATAGCCGGTGATCCCGGTGAGGAGGATGTTCATGTCAGTCCGCTGCCCACGGAGCGGGAGTGACAAAACCGCGGTCGAGCTCGGCGGCCCTGGGAGCGCCGGCGAGCGCGAGCGCGGCGTCGAACTCGGCGAGGAGGATCTCGATCACCCGGCGTGCGCCCTGCGCGCCGTCGACCGCCAGTCCCCACACCAGCGGGCGGCCGACCATCACCGCCTTGGCGCCGAGCGCCAGCGCCTTGAGCACGTCGGTGCCGCGCCTGATGCCGCCGTCGACGATCACGTCGAGCACGTCGCCGACGGCCTCGGCGACCGCCGGGAGGGCATCGGCGCCGGCCAGCACCGTGTCGAGCTGGCGGCCGCCGTGGTTCGACACCACCACGCCGGCCGCGCCGTGCTCGGCCGCGCGCCGGGCGTCCTCCGCGCTCAGGATCCCCTTGATGATCACCGGCAATCCGCTGTCGCCGGCGAGCCGCTCGATGTCGGCCCAGGTCAGGTCCGCGTCGAGCAGGCCGGCGATCCCATCCGCGCTCAGGGGGCCGGCCGCATTCTGCGGGGCCACGGCGTGGGCGCTGGCCACGGGGTGGCTGCTCGCCGCGCGAACGCCGGAGCGCAGATCGCGCTCGCGCCATCCCAGCACCGGCAGGTCGACGGTGACCACCAGCGCCTCGTAGCCGTGGTCCACCGCCTGCGCCACCAGGTCCCGGGTCACGGCCCGGTCGGCGAAGACGTAGAGCTGGAACCAGCGCGGCGCGTCGGGGACGGCCTGTGCCAGCGCGGGCACGCTCGTGTTGCCGAGCGTCGACAGGCACATGATCGTGTCCGTCGCCGCGGCGGCCCGGGCGGTACCGATCTCGCCGTCGGGATGGGCCAGCCGCTGGACCGCCATCGGGGCGATGATCAGCGGATGTGGGCGCGGCTTGCCCAGCACGGTCACGCCGGGGTCACGGTGGCCGACCCCCACCAGCATCCGGGGACGGATCGCCAGCCGCCGCCAGGCCGAGAAGTTGTCGCGCAAGGTGATCTCGTCGCCTGCGCCGCCGAAGTAGTAGCCGAAGGCGGCGGGATCGATCAGCCGCTCCGCCGCGCGCTCGTAGTCGGCGAGCGAGATCAGTTGCTGGTCGGGGGCGGGCGGCGCCGGGTTGTCTTCGGACATCGGCTGAGAAAGCTACGGAAATTGCGGGCGGTTCCCGGGGCGAGCAGCAAATTTCCCGCTGCTTGCAGGGAAATAGCCGGTGCGCGAAGTTCGTGCGTTTTCCGGAAATCGAGCTTGCATGGTGGGCTTGGAGTTCGCTTTGATGCCGGGCCTGGTCCAAGGAAAGCATCGAGCAACACGGGGTGGAGGTAGCTATGGCAAACGGGCGCACAGGGACGGCGAAGGCCAGCTGCGAGGACTGCTTCTTTCGCCAGAACCTGCTCTGCGCGATCAGCGACGCCGGGCCGTGCTCGACCTATCGCCCGAACCATCCCGAGGGGCTGCGCCCGCCGAGTCAGCTGCGGTTCGTGTTTCGCCAGGAGCGACGGCTGCAGGTGGCCTGGGCGTTCCCGTCGGCCAACGAGCAGTGCGCGCTGCACGCCTAGTGGGTCGACTGGTTTCGGGAACCCCACTAGCCAGGTAAGGTTCCGCCTCGAATGTACTGGCCGCTGGCGATCGGATTCATCGTCTTCATCCTGCTCACCATTCTGGTCGGCTGGCTGGTTGACCCCGCGCGTCGGGGCGACGCTCGGAACGACCGTCACTGACCTCCGCCTCGCGCTCGGCCCGGCGCGCGATCCACTCGGCGCCCGGGGTGTCGCTGGCGCCGTGGGCGATGATCGAGCACAACACGACCAGCGCCGCGAGGTTGAAGATCTGCACCCCGGCGGCGATGTGATCGTTCAACACCAGCAGTGAGAACGTCATCGTGGCCACGCCCTTGGGCCCGAACCAGGCCATGAAGGTCCGCGTGGCGGTGTCGGTGCCGGTGCCGGCGAGGGCCGTGAACACGGCCGCGGGGCGGGCCACCAGCAGGGCCACGACCACGATCGCGATCGCATCGAGGCCGTCGGCGAACAACCCGTGCAGGGTCAGCAGTGATCCGAACACGACGAAGATCCCGAGCTTCACGATCTCGACCACCTCTTTGGACTCGCGCTCGAAATGGGACCGCAGGTCCGGTCGCCGGATGCCGATCGTGATCGCGCACACGTAGACGGCGATCAGCCCGTTGCCGGGCGGGAGCAGCGCGGTGACGCCGTAGGCGGCAAACGCGATCCCCAGGGCGTAGAGCGCCTTCTGGTGGGCCGGGATCCCGCCCGCGAGCCGCCGCTCGCCGCGCATCACGCTGGCCCCCGCCAGCCCCACGACCAAGCCGACGGCAAACCCGATGGTGAGGTCCTCGAGCACGAACCGCCACCACACGAAATGGCCGCCTCCCACCGCCAGCGCCGCGCTCAGGGCGAGCACCGCCGGCAGCGCCAGTCCGTCGTTCAGTCCCGACTCGAGATTGAGCGAGTGGCGGATCAGGCGGGGCACGCGCGGATTCGTGACCACGCTCGAGGACAGCACCGGATCGGTAGGCGAGAGCAGCGCGCCGAGCAGGAACGACTCCGTCCAATCGAGATCGGTCAGAGCGTGGGCAGCCAGGGCGACGATCGCCGCCGTCAGCGGCATCGCCAGCACCAGCTTGCGGAACGGCAGATGCCAATGCTCCTGCAGCATCTCGGCCTCGACCTCGAGCCCGTCGCGGAACAGGATCACGATCAGGGCGATCACGGCGAGGTCGCCGACGAAGCTCGAGGAGGCGTGGAAGTGCAGGACCCCCAGGCCGCCGTTACCGAGCACGAAGCCAGCGAGCACGAACAGCGCGGTCAACGACAGGAAGCTCTCTCCAGCGATCCCCGAGATCAGCGATCCGCAGATCAGGAGCGCGCCGAAGACCAGCAGGGTGGTCTCGAAATGAGTCGCGGCGGCGCTCACCAGGACCGGCAGTTGCGTGTGCGGTACCGCCACCCGGCTAGAGTGTCAGACTGCTAGGAGAGAGGAGCGGTGTGCAGATCACCGTATTGGGCAAGTCCCCCGCCTGGCAGGACGCGGGCGGGGCATGCAGCGGCTATTTGGTAGAGCACGATGGCTACGCGCTGTTGATGGACTGCGGCAACGGCGTGTTCTCGAAGCTGCGCCGGTTCGTCGACTACGTCGACGTCCCCGCGGTCGTGATCAGCCACCTGCACGCCGATCACTTCCTCGACCTGGTCCCGTACGCCTACGCCCTGATCTACGCGCCGCGCCAGCAGCCGGTCCCGGTGGCCGGCTGGCCCGGCACCAGCAACCCCGCCCGTCCCGAGCTCCATGCGCCGGCCGGCGCCGGCGAGGTGTTCAGGCACATCGTGGGCTGCTGGGGCAACGACGATCTCGTCGACTCTGCCTTCGCGCTGCACGAGTACACCGGGCCCGACGAGTTCACGGTCGGCCCGTTCGCGGTCCGGGTGTGCGAGGTGCCGCACTACACGACCACCTACGCCCTCGAGCTGACCACGCCGGACGGCAGCAGGCTGACCTACAGCGCCGACTGCAGCCCCAACCAGGAGCTCGTGAGCTTCGCCCGGGACACCGACATGTTGCTGATCGAGGCCACGCTGCCGCGGCCCGAGCGGACCGGTCGGCGGGGCCATCTGACGCCACACGAGGCCGGCGATCACGGCCGCCGCGCCGGCGCCGCGCGCCTGGTGATCACCCACTTCTCCGACGAGCTCGATCCCGAGTGGGCCAGGGCGGAGGCCAGCCGCGGCTTTGGGGGCCCGGTCGAGCTGGCGGAAGAGGGCGCGGTCTACACGGTGGCGCCCGCGGCCGCCCGTCCTTAGCGCTCAGCTCCGCTGGTGAGCGGTCGCCCGGGTCCGGCGACCCCTTAGTCTCCAAGGTCATGCACGAACGCGATCTGTTCGCCAACTTCGACCGGATGCGCCGGGAGATGGACGAGCTGTTCGGCGACATGCTCGAGCGCTCGGGGCTGACTCGGCGGCAAGGAGGCTTCTCGCCCGCCGTCGACGTCGTGTACGCCGACAATCCGCCGCGGGCGATCGTGACCGCCGAGCTCGCCGGCGTCGAGGCCGACGAGCTCGACCTCGAGATCCAGGGCCGCAAGCTGATCCTCTCGGGCCGGCGCGGCCCCGGCACCGTTCAGGACGGCGTCTACCAGCAGGTGGAGATCGAGCGGGGGTACTTCCGGCGCGTCGTCGAGCTCGGCGCCGGCGTGCGCGCCGATCAGGCCAAGGCTCGCTACGAGGACGGGATGCTGCGGATCGAGCTGCCGCTCGTCCACACCGTCACCCGCGGGCCGGTACCGATCGAGAGCGGCGGGACGTGATCGAGATCGGCCTGCCGGACAGCGGCCCCCGCGAGGTGGCCGTGGGCGGCAGCCAGCAGCAGCCCCAGCGGGTCGGGGTCCTGCCGCTGCGCGACACGGTCACGTTCCCGGACATGTTGATACCGCTCAACGTCGGGCAGGAGCGCAGCATCGAGCTGATCAACGAGGTGCTGCGCGGCGACCGGATGATCGCGATGATCGCCGGGCGCAATCCCGAGGTCGAGACGCCCTCCGCGGAGGAGCTCTACGACGTCGGCGTGCTGGGCGTGGTGGCCCGCATGATCCGCGTCCCCGACGGAACCCTGCGGGTGCTGATCCAGGGCGGCCAGCGGGTCCGGATCGAGCGCTGGCTCGCCACCGAGCCCTACCTGGTGGCCGAGGTGGCCGAGGCGCCCGACGTTCTCGAGCAGACCCCGGAGCTGATCGCGCTCATGCGCAATGTCCAGCAGACCTTCACCGACATCGTCGCCCAGGTGCCCTACCTCCCCGAGGAGCTCCAGATCATGGTCGCCAACGTGGAGGATCCGAGCGCCCTCACCCACCTGATCGCGGGGGCGCTGCGGCTGCGGACCGAGGAGAAGCAGCAGCTGCTCGAGGAACTGGACGTGGCCAAGCGGCTGCGCCGGCTCTCGGAGATCTTGGCTCGTGAGCTGGAAGTGGTCGCGCTGGGCTCGAAGATCCAGTCGCAGGTCCAGTCGGAGCTGGACAAGGGACAGCGCGAGTATTTCCTGCGCTCGCAGCTGAAGGCGATCCAGGAGGAGCTCGGCGAGGCCGACGAGGTTCAGGCCGAGGTCAACGAGCTCCGCGAGCAGCTGGCGGCGATCGACCTTCCCGAGGAGGCCCGCAAGCAGTCCGACCGAGAGCTGGCGCGGCTCGAACGACTCCAGCCGGCGATGGCCGAATGGGGCGTGATCCGCGGCTACCTCGAGTGGATCGCGGCGCTGCCGTGGGACACCGCGACCGAGGACAACCTCGACCTGGCCCACGCCCGCGCCGTCCTCGACGAGGACCACTACGACATCGACCAGGTCAAGGATCGGATCCTCGAGTTCCTCGCCGTGCGGCGCTTGAAGCCGGATGCGCGCGGCTCGATCCTGTGCTTCGTCGGTCCGCCCGGAGTGGGCAAGACCTCGCTCGGGCGCTCGATCGCCCGCGCCCTGGGCCGCCGGTTCGAGCGCCTGTCGGTGGGCGGGGTCCGCGACGAGGCCGAGATCCGCGGCCATCGGCGCACCTACATCGGGGCCATGCCGGGGACGATCGTCCGCGCCTTGCGCGACGCCGGCGCCAACAACCCGCTGCTGATGATCGACGAGATCGACAAGATGGGGGCCGACTTCCGCGGCGACCCCTCGAGCGCGATGCTCGAGGTGCTCGACCCCGAGCAGAACCACTCCTTCCGGGATCACTACCTCGACCTGCCGTTCGACCTCTCGAACGTGATGTTCGTGACCACCGCGAACACGCTCGACACCGTCCCCGGTCCGCTGCGCGACCGGATGGAGGTGATCCAGCTCGCCGGCTATTCCGAGGAGGAGAAGCTCGAGATCGCCAAGCGCTACCTGGTGCCGCGCCAGATCGAGCGCAACGGCCTCAGCCGCGCCCGGATCGCCTTCAGCGACTCGGGGCTGAAGACGATCGTCGCCGATTACACGCGCGAGGCGGGCGTGCGCCAGCTCGAGCGGGAGATCGGGAGCATCTGCCGCAAGGTCGCCCGCCGGGTGGCGGAGGGAACGGCAGCGCGCCGGGTCACGATCACCGAGCCGCGGGTCCGCGACCTGCTGGGCAAGCGCCGCTTCTTCACCGAGGCGCGGCGGCGGACCGCCCGGCCGGGGGTGGCCACGGGGCTGGCGTGGACGCCGGCGGGGGGCGAGGTGCTGTTCATCGAGGCCACGGCGATGCCGGGCAAGGGCCGGCTCACGATCACCGGCCAGCTCGGCGAGGTGATGAGGGAGTCGGCGCAGGCGGCGCTGTCCTACGTCCGCAGCAACCTGCCCCAGGTGGTCCCCGGATTGGACCCGGGCGAGGACTGGTTCGCGACCCACGACGTTCACATCCACGTCCCCGCGGGCGCTACCCCCAAGGACGGCCCGAGCGCGGGCGTGGCCATGGCCACGGCGCTGGCCTCGCTGCTGTCGGGACGTCCCGTGCGGGCCGACGTGGCGATGACGGGCGAGATCACGCTCACCGGCCAGGTGCTCCCGATCGGCGGGCTGAAGGAGAAGGCGCTGGCGGCCCAACGCAACCGGATCCGCACGGTGATCGCGCCGACGCTGAACGAGCAGGACGTCGACGAGATCCCCGAGCACCTGCGCCGGGACCTCGAATTCAAGTTCGTCTCCGAGATCGGCGAGGTGCTCGAGCTCGCCCTTCAGCGGCGGTCGGCGCCGCGCCGCCGGCGCGAGCTGCGTTCTGTCGCCGCGGGGGCAGGGTAAACCTGAACGGTCGGCGCACAGTTCCGTATGCTGAGCAAGCCCAGCCCATAGCATCGAGGGAGTGACATGCCATCGAGAAGCGACAAACTCAAGTCGGCGGTCTCAATCGACCCGGCGGACATCAAGGCCAACCCGTACATCCGGCGGCTGATCGAGGACGCCAAGCTGCGCGCCAACATGGCGCAGGCGTTCGAGTCCTCGAAGCGGGCCTACGTTCGCCTGAGCAACGGGAAGGCCCCGCACAAGGCGCTGATCGAGGACAAGAAGCTCCAGCGCGAGCTGCGCCAGGCCATGGAGTCGCTCCGCGAGGCCTCGATTGCGCTGAGCGAGGCGCCCAAGAAGACCCGCAGGAAGCGCCGCTTCGGTCGCCGGCTGATGTTCGTCCTGATCGCCGCCGGCTTCGCGCTGGCCGGGAGCGAGAAGCTGCGCTCCAAGGTGCTGGACACGCTGTTCGGCGCCGAGGAGGAGTTCGAGTACACGCCGCCGCCGCCACCGCCGCCGGCCACGCCGACGGAGCCGGCGAGCCCGGTCAGCTCCGCCTAGCGGGGGTCTGAGAGCCGTTGATCGAGGGCGCCCCAGAGGCGCCCTCGGCACTTAACCGACGGTCGCCGGCGGATGCCGGACCGGGCCGCTCCCGGACCGGCCGCCGCGGGACTATCATCGCGGACGTGGAAGCCGTGACCGCGCAGCCGCCCACCCCGACGCGCGAGCTCGCCAGCGACAAGGCGGCCCGGATCGTCGACGCGATGCGCGTCAGCGTCGCCACCCGCGGCATCGCCGGCGCGACGTTCGACGTCGTGGCGCGCGAGGCGGGCGTCTCCCGGGGGCTGCTGCACTACTACTTCTCGAGCAAGGAGCGGTTGCTGGTCGAGGTGGTGCGCCGCGAGTGCGACGTGCGCATCGAGCGCCTCGAGGAGGCGATCGCCGGGGCCGAGAACGCGGAGGACGTGCTGGCGGCGATGGTGCGGAGCTTCGAGGACTTCCTCGGGGAAGGTCCGGCCGCGGCGGTCATGTTCTACGAGTTGATGACGCTCGCGCAGCGCAACGAGGAGATCGCCTCCGAGCTGGCCGAGCTGGGCCGGCGCACCCGCTCGCACCTGGCCGAGGCTCTGCGCTCCAAGCGCCAGGACCGGGTGATCGAGCTGCGGGTCGATGCCGAAACGATCGCTGCCTTCCTGTATGCGCTCGCCGACGGGCTCACGGTCAGGCGCCTGAGCGAACCCGACCTCGACCTCGGCCCGGTGATCGAGCAGGCGGTCCAGGCGGCCCGCGGGCTGCTGAGCTAGCGCCGGCCAACCGGCGGCCCACCGGGCGGCTGAGCTGGCGCCGGCCACCCGGCGGCCCAGCCGCCGGCGGCCACTAACGTTCGCCGGCGATGCGCCGGATAACCGCGATCGCCGTCGCCGGCGTGATCCTGCTGCTGCTGGTGATCGCGCAGCTGTTCCTCCCCGGGATCGCGGCGCAGATGCTGCGCGACCGGCTGGCGCGCTCGGGCCAGGTCCTCCAGGTGCAGGTGAGCGCGTTTCCGGCGATCAAGCTGCTGTGGCACCACGCGGACAGGGTGGTGGTGCGGATGGGGCGGTATCGCACCGACCCCGGTCATCTCGGCAGCCTGCTGCACGAGGCCGGTGGGGTCGGGTCGCTCGACGCCTCCGCCAGCGAAGTCGACAGTGGGCTGCTGACGCTGCACGACGCCACCCTGCGCAAACGGGGCGACCAGCTCACCGGCCGGGCGACCGTCACCGAGACCGACCTGACCCGGGCGCTGCCGATCCTGCAATCCGTGGAGCCGGTCGCCTCGGGCGACGGACGGCTGACCGTGCGCGGGACCGTGACCCTGCTCGGCGTCAGCGCCACCGTGGAGGCGACGGTCGCCGCCCCGGGCGGTCGGCTCGTCGTCCAGCCCGATGTGCCCTTCGGCGGCCTGGCCACGGTGACCGTGTTCAGCAACCCGCACGTGTATGTGGAGGCGGTCGCCGCAACCACCGTCCCCGGCGGATTCGCGGTCATCGCCCGGGGGCGGCTGCGCTGACGGCCGCGCGGGCTGCGCCGGCGGCCGCGGGGGCTGCGGCTGACGGCCGCGCCGGCTGCGCCGGCGGCCGCGGGGGCTGCGCTGACGGCCGCGTGTTAACGGTGGATGTTCGGGTGTTGCCATCCCCGGGATAGCCGCTATGGTCGAGCTGCTGGTGTGGGCATCAGTTTCGACTGCGCGCGGCGGGCCGGGTCGCGCAGAACTCGGCCTCCGCGACGTCCAAGCCGTGGCCGATGACTGACGCTCGACCGCACCTCGGCGTCACCCGCCGCACTGTCCTCGCCGGCGCCGCCGCCGCCGGGGCCGCCGGCCTGGTCAGCCCCGTGGCCGGGCTCGCGGAGGCCATCGACTCCCGGCCGTCGATCTTCAGCCACTGGCTGGGAGCCTTCACCGGCGACTCGGCCGAGGTGAGGGCACCGCGCCGGTTCGCGCTTGTCGGCGTGGAGTGGGCCGGCCCCGCCCGAGCCCGGATCGAGCTGCGCACGCGGGCCGGCGAGAGCGCCTGGAGCCGCTGGGCGCTGGCGTCGGTGCTGGGGCACGGCCCTGACCACCCGGTCCGCTCGCGGTCGCTGTACGGAGACCCGATCTGGACCGGCCCCGCCGACTGGGTGCAGCTGCGCAGCTCGCGGCCGCTGCACGGGGTGCGGCTGCACTTCGTCAGCGCCGCGATCCCCTCCTCGGCCCAGGCCGCGGCGGCACTGCCGCTGGCCCAGCCGGTGCTCGACGCCGGGCCGGGACAGCCGCCGATCATCGCCCGCGAGGCGTGGTCGCACGGCGCGCCCCCGAAGGTGCCGCCGGGCTACGGGACGATCAAGCTGGCCTTCGTCCACCACACCGAGAACCCGAACGGCTACAGCGCGGCCGAGGTCCCGGCGATGCTGTTGGCGATCTACCAGTTCCACCGCTTCGTCCGGGGCTGGAACGACATCGGCTACAACTTCGTGATCGACCTCTTCGGCCGGATCTGGGAGGCGCGCAAGGGCGGCATCGATCAGGCCGTGGTCGGCGCTCAGGCGGGCGGCTACAACCTCGAGTCCACGGGAGTCGCGGTCCTCGGGAGCTTCATGGACGTGGTCCCCTCGGCGGCGGCGATCGACGCCCTGGAGCGGCTGCTGGCGTGGAAGCTGTCGCTGCACGGCGTTCCCGCCCTGGGGCGGGTGACGGTCGTCGTCGACCCGGCGGACGCTTTCTTCACCCCGTTCAAGCCCGGAGCCCACGTGTCGCTGCCTCGGGTCGCGGGTCACCGCGACGGCGACTCGACCGACTGTCCCGGGAACGCCTTCTACGCCCGGCTGCCCTCGATCCGCCCCGTGGTCGCGCGGCTGGCGGGCACGCCGGCGACGCTGAAGCTGAGCGCGGCGCCGGAGACCGCGGTCGCGCCGGCCACGATCGCGCTCGCGGGACGGCTGGCGCTCCTCAATGGACGCCCCCTGGCCGGCGCGCCGATCGAGCTGCGGAGCGTGACGCCGAACGGCGCCACCCGCCTCGCCAGTGCCACCACTGCGGCCGACGGCAGCTGGACGGGCTCGCTCGAGCTGAGGACCAATGCGGCCATCCAGGCCCTCCATCGCCAAGCCCCGGCGGCGGTGTCCGATCTGGCCCGGATCGCGGTGGCGCCGGCGATCGGGCTGGCTGTGCAGTCCCTGTCGCCGCTGCGAGTGAGTGGCCACGTGTTCCCGGCCCAGCGGCGGGCGATCGTCGATCTCTATGCGCTCGAGCGCGGCCGCCGGCGGCTGGTCGCGAGCAGGCGCGTGGCCATCCGGCGCGGGCGGTTCGCGGCCACGATCCCGGTCCGCCGGCACGGGCGCTTCGAGCTGGTGGCGCGGACGCGGGCGAGCGCCGCCAACGCACCCGGGGCCTCGGAGCCCGTCATGGTGACCCTCTAGCCGAACAGCTTCGGGGCCCGGGCCATCATCCGCAGGCTGCCGCGCGGGCGGATCTTGCCCAGCAGTAGCGAGCGCCAGGGCTCCGTGCGCCCCGCCGCCACGTCGAGCCAGTCGCCGAAGCGGCAGCGGAGGGTGAGGTCCGGGTCAGGGACGCGCCCCGGCGCCGCCGAGGCACCGCCGTGGTCGATCACCAGGTGCCAGGGCTCGGCGTCGGTGAACTCCCACTGGATCCTGGCCCCGGGGGCCACCGCCGGGTCGACCTGGCGGCGCAGGCCGTCGAACAGGATCTCGGTCGCCTCGGGATCGGGGGTCACGCGTCCGTCGGGCTCGCCGAGATAGCCGCTGCGCAGGAGCTTCAGTCCGCGCCGCGCGATCTCCCGCGGCTCGAGCCCGAACGGGAAGCCGACGTGCAGGCGCTCGGGCGAGAGCCCGGCCGCCCGCAGCCGGCCCTCGAGCGCGTCGGCCCCCCGTGCGTAGATGTCCTCGAGCGTGAAGCCGAAGCTGGTCACGTAGCGCTCGTCCCATCCCGGGGGGACGAACACGGCGGTCGTGTACGGCAGGATCTCGCGCAGCAGCTCGCCGATGGCCTCGGCGCACTCCGGGTCCTCGCGCTGGAGGTCGGCGATCATCTTCACGCCGAAGGCGATGTGGCGCTGCTCGTCCCGAGAGACGTTGCCGATCCCTTCGCGAAACCCCGGGAGCAGGTCGCGCTGGGTCAGCGATTCCTCGATGAAGTGCTGCCCGGGCTGGGCCAGCTCGCCCTCGATCACGAGGTGATAGAGCGCGAGCGCCTGGGCGAGCTTGGGCTTGCTGCGGTCCCGCCGCAGCTCGTTTGCCATCCGGTCGAGCCGCTCGAACACCTTGCGAAACCCCCAGGTGAGCCCGGCCCCAGTCGCCTCCAGCGAGGAGCCCATGTCCCGGCCCTGGCCGGCGACCTCGCGCATGAAACGGCCGAACAGGACGGCGTGCCGGGCCTCGTCGACCTGCTGGGTGGCGAGGAAGTACTTCTGCTCCTCCCTGGGCGCCGCATCGATGTACGGGCTCAGGTTGTCGGCGACCGAGTCCTCGCCGTGGAAGAACATGGCGTAGGTCCACAGCGCCGCCCGGCGCTCGAACTCGCTGAACGTCTGCTGCCACTGCTCGCGGTCGACCGCGAGGTCGATCTCGGTGGCGCGCCAGTTGCCGTGCTCCCAGCGCGCGTACAGGTCCTCGTAGGAGATCTGGTCGGCCGCGACCGCCATGCCCACAATTATGACGGCCGGGGGGCATGCACCCCGGCCCCGGCCGCGCATGCGCGGCCGGCAGCCGGATGACATGGGCGACGCGCGAATCGGCGAGGCTGGATGCCGAGCGCGCGTCGCCCATGGGCGCATGCGCCACCGCGAACTACACATGCAGTTTCGGCGAGCGCCACTCGGCCCGGAGCCGGCGCTCGATCTCGTCGCCGAGCTCGCCGATCGCCACCCGATCCTGGGCCAGGCTGTCGCGGTCGCGCACGGTGACCGTACGGTCCTCGAGCGACTGGTGATCGATCGTCACCGCCCACGGGGTGCCGATCTCGTCCTGGCGGCGGTAGCGCCGGCCGATCGCGCCACCCTCGTCGTACTCGGCCTGGACGCGCTCGCGCAGATCGCGGTAGATCTCCGCGGCCAGCTCCGGCTGGCCGTCCTTGCGCACCAGCGGCAGCACCGCCACCTTGACCGGCGCGATCTGCGGATGCAGCCGCAGCACGGTCCGCTTCTCGCCCTCGATCTCATCCTCGTCGTAGGCGTCGGCGATGAACGCGAGCATCGCGCGGTCGGCGCCGGCGGCGGGCTCGATCACGTGGGGGAGGTAGCGTTCGCCGGTGGCGGTGTCGACGTACTCGAGGTTCTGGCCCGAGTGCTGGGCGTGCTGTCGCAGGTCGAAGTCGCCCCGGTTGGCGATCCCCTCGAGCTCGGACCAGCGGGCTCCGCCGGCCGCGGAGCGGTCGGTGGACGGGAACAGGTACTCGACGTCGCTGGTGGCGCTCGAGTAGTGCGAAAGCTCGTCGAGGTCGTGGGGGCGCAGCCGCAGGTGGTCGGGCCGGATCCCGAGGCGCGTCCACCACCTCATCCGCTGCTCCAGCCAGTGCTCGAACCACCGCCCGGCCTCGGGCGGCGGAACGAAGAACTCCATCTCCATCTGCTCGAACTCCCGGGTGCGGAAGATGAAGTTGCCGGTGGTGATCTCGTTGCGGAAGCTCTTGCCGATCTGCGCGATCCCGAACGGCGGCTTCTTGCGCGCGAACTGGAGGTAGTGCTTGAAGTTGAGGAAGATCCCCTGGGCGGTCTCGGGGCGCAGGTACACCGTCGAGCCCTCTTCGCGCACCGGCCCGACCGTGGTCTCGAACAGCAGATTGAAGTCCCGCGCCTCCGTGAGCGAACAGGCCTCGCTCTCGCCAGGATGAACCGAGGGCTTGCGGCCGCACTGGGCCTCGCCGAGGTTGTCGGCGCGGAAGCGCAGCTTGCAGGTCCGGCAGTCGACGAGCGGATCGGTGAACCCGGCCACGTGACCGCTGGCCACCCACGTCCGGGGGTGCTGGATGATCGCCGAGTCGAGCGCGACGATGTCATCGCGCTCCTGGAGCATCGCCCGCCACCACTGGGCCTTGACGTTGTTCTTGAGCAGCACGCCGTAGTGGCCGTAGTCGTAGCTGGAGCCGAGACCGCCGTAGATCTCGCTGCTGGGGAACACGAACCCCCGCCGCTTGGACAGCGAGACGAGCTTGTCCATCGTGACCACGTCGGTTTGCACGGGCCGGGATGCTAGCTCTGTCGAACCATCTGGCACTCTCCCCTTGAGAGTGCCAAGGTCCTGAGCTATACTTCCTGAAGCAATGCCGATCTACGAGTATCGTTGCGAAGAGGGGCACACCTTCGAGGTGATGCAGCGCATGTCGGATGATCCGGTGGCGTCGTGCCAGACCTGCGACGCGCCGGTGGCGCGGGTGTTCCACCCCGTCGCCGTCCACTTCAAGGGCAAGGGCTTCTACAACACCGACTACGGGACTCGCAAGCGCTCCCGCGAGCTCAAGGAGGCTGGCGAGGGCGACGGCAAGGCCTCCAAGGACGAGAAGGCCCCGGCTTCGGAGAAGAGCTCGGAGGCGTCGAAGACGAGCTCGGACTCGAAGCCCTCGACCAGCTCCGCCGCGGCGGCGTAAGCCTGGCGCCAAGGTCGGCCTTCGGCCGGCCGATCGAGACGCGGTCTACCCGGAATCTGGCTTAAGAACAGGGATGAGGGACGGCCGTCGGGTCGGACCACCTGCCCGCGGCGCGGAATCGGCGCATCCGATCCTGTTCAAGGAATCGGCGCATCCGACCTGTTCAGGAGCCCAAACTGGGTGGCGGGTGTGGGGGTTGGGCAATTCGACATGCATTTCATGCTGTGGGGCCCAAACTTGCCTGCGGGTCTGTGATTTGGGCTGTTGACAGGTCCCGACCCGCATCAGTTACGAGCGCCACCGAGCCAAACCGAAGCAGCCGCCTACCCGTTCATCAGCTTGTGGACCGCCCGGTGAACCCCGCCGGGCGTCACCGTCAGCGCCGACTCGCCGTCGGGCAGCGTGGTCGAGCCCGTCGGCTTGAGCACGTCCACGGGCGCATTGCCGCCGAGCTCCGAGGCCGCGAACAGCGACAGCAGCGTGAACCCGCCCATGTCGGTCCGCAGCACCTTGGGCGCGTCCCAGGAGGCGATCGGCAGCCGGAAGAAGCTGCTCGCCGAGAGCAGCTTGGACTTGATCGCGTTGAGGATCTCCTGCTGGTGCTGCACGCGGGTGAGGTCGCTGTCGTTGGGGTTGCAGCGGTTCTCGCGCGTGCGGGCGTAGACCAGCGCCTGCTGGCCGTTGAGATGGTGGACGCCCGGTTTGAGGAACAGCGCGAAGCCGCCGTTGGCCGGCCCGCCGCTGATCACCGAGCAGACCCGGCCGGTCTTGATGTCGATGCCGCCGATGGCGTTGACGAACTGGGGGAAGGCAGCGAGGTTGACGATGATCACGTGGTTGATCTTGATCCCGGTGAACTGCTCGACGGTCTTGATCGTCAGCGCCGCCCCCCCGTAGGCGTAGGCGGCGTTGATCTTGGCCAGGCCGTGGCCCGGGATCTCCGCCACCGTGTCCCGCGGGATCGACAGCCGCCGCGAGGTGCCGCCACCGATCCGCCACAGCATCAGCGTGTCTGAGCGGCTGCCGGCGTCGCTGGTGTCGGCGCCGGGCTCCTTGGAGCCCTTGGGCCGCTGGTCGGTGCCGATGATCAGCACTGTGTCGGTGCCGGTGATCATGTTCGGCCCCGAGGTCAGCGCGGCGCTGGCGGAACTGGGGAGATTGGCCGTCTCGATCTCGGCGCTGACGATGAACAGAACCGCCGACAGCAGCACCCACGCCACGACCGCGATGGCCAGGTACAGGAGCACCCGCTTGGCGATCGACCAGGGGGTCCGTTGGGGCTGCTCGGGCCGGCGGTCCGGGCGCTCGGGACCCGGCACCAGGACGTCGTCCTCGCCGCGCAGTCGCGCCCTCAGGCCCCGGGGGGCCGCGCGGTAGACCTTGTAGGGGGGCGGCTCGACGTCGCTCGGCATCTTTGAGTCCATATAGTGCTTGACATGCCGGCCCGGCGCACCATCGGCGTCGACATGGGCGGGACGAAGCTGCTCGCCGGCGCGGTGGACGCAAGGCTCGGGGTGCATCACCGCGCTCAGCGTTCGGTCACCGGTCTCGATCAGTCCGCCCTGCTCGACATCGCCGTTGATGCCGTCCAAGAAGTGCGCGAGGCGGCCGGCGCCGAAGTCGCCGCCGTGGGCTTCGGGATTCCGTGTCTGTTCGACCAGCGTAGCGGGACGGCGGTCGTCGCCGTCAACCAGCCACTCGCCGATGTGCCCTTCGCCGCCGTGATGCAAGAGCGGCTGGGGCTGCCGGTGTTCGCCGACAACGACGCCAACGCGGCCGTGATCGCCGAGCATCGCGCCGGCGCCGCCCGCGGCTGCAACGAGGCGGTGATGCTGACCCTGGGGACCGGGATCGGGGGTGGGCTGATCCTCAGGGGCCGGCCGTATCGGGGCGCGATCGGCTCGGCCGCGGAGCTCGGCCATGTGGTGATCGACATGAACGGCCCACGCTGTCAGGGCAACTGTCCGGGCCGCGGCTGCGTCGAGTCGCTGGCCTCGGGCACGGCGCTGGCCCGGGAGGCGGTGCGGCTTGCCCACGAGCGACCCGGCTCGGGACTGGCCAAGGCGCTGGATCAGGGGCGCCAGCTGGAGGGGCCCTTGGTCACCGAGCTCGCCCACGACGGCGACGCCGCCGCGCTCGAGGTGATCGAGCTGATCGGCAGCCGGCTGGGCGTGGCCCTGGTCACGTTCGTGAACATCTTCAACCCCGAGGTGATCGTGATCGGCGGTGGCGTGATCGGCGCCGGCGAGCTGCTGCTGGCGCCGGCCCGGGCCGTGGTCGCCGAGCGGGCGCTCCCCCCTCGCGCGACGAGGTGCAGATCGTCGCCGCCCGGTTCGGCGTCGAGGCGGGGATGATCGGCGCGGCCGCGCTGGCCTTCGACGGCTTGGAGGAGCGCCGGGGGGTGGCGTGAGCGGCCGCCTGATTGTCTGCCCGACCCCGATCGGCAACCTCGAGGACATCACGCTGCGCGTCCTGGCCGCGCTGCGCGAGGCCGATATCGTCGCCTGCGAGGACACGCGCCGGACGCGGGTGTTGCTCGATCGCTACGGCGTCTCGGCCAAGCTGGTCAGCTACCACGAGCACAACGAGCGCGAGCGCGCCGCGGAGCTGGTGGCGCGGATGCGCTCCGGCGCAGTGGTGGCGCTGGTCTCCGACGCCGGTACGCCGCTGGTCTCGGATCCCGGCTTCGTGCTCGTGCGCGCCTGCGTCGCCGCCGGCCTGGCCGTCGAAGTACTGCCGGGGCCATCGGCGGCCCTGTCGGCGCTCGTCGCCTCCGCGCTACCGGCGGACCGCTGGCGGTTCAACGGCTTTCTGCCCCGCAAGCGCTCGGAGCTGGCCGAGGTCTTCTCCTCGCCGGAGACCGTGGTCGCGTTCGAGTCGCCGCGCCGGGTGGCGTCGTCGCTGGCGGCGCTGGCCGCGCTCGACCCCGACCGGCCGGCCGTCGTCTGCCGCGAGCTGACCAAGGTCCACGAGGAGGTCGTCCGGGGGACGGCGTCAGAGCTGGCGCAGCGCTACGCCGGCGAGGCGCCGCGCGGCGAGGTCGTGCTCGTGGTGGGGCCGGCGCCGGCGCGTCTTGATCACGAGCTGGCGCCGGCGCTGGACGCGCTGCGCCGTCTGGTGCAAGCCGGCGCCAAGCCGCGTCCGGCGGCGGCCGCGGTGGCGGACCTGACCGGCCTCAGCGCCAACGCGCTCTACCGCGCGCTGACCGCAACGCCGGCGCAGTCCTTGCCGGAATAGCGGTGGCAGTTCCCCGGGGCGGGGTGGCGAGGGGGTACGCGGGCCGGTCGCGGGGGCGGGGTGGCGACGGGGTACGGAGGCCGGTCGGCGGGTTTCGAGCATGCCTAACGCGTCAGAACCACCGGGAAGCTCAAGCCCTGTCGTGCCAGGCATGAAGAGCATGCACAACGCGACAGGGCCGGCGCCGGCGGCCGGAATTGTCGCGCAGTGCATGCTCAGACCCCGGCCGCAGCCCGCGAGCAGCCGCGCCGGCGCCAGCACTCAAGCGCTCAGCGCTCGACGAAGTAGCTCCCGCTGCCCTGCCCACTCGAGAACCACCGGCTCGTCACGGTCTTCTTGCGGGTGTAGAAGTCGACCGCGTCGGTGCCGTGCGCGTGCAGGTCGCCGAGGAACGAGTCCTTCCAGCCCGAGAAGGGGAAGAACGCCACCGGCGCCGCCACGCCGATGTTGACGCCGACCATCCCCGCCTGGACTTCGTGCCGGTAGCGCCTGACCGATGCCCCCGACTCGGTGAAGATCGAGGTCCCGTTGCCGAACCGGCTGGAGTTGACGATCTTGATCGCCTCGTCCAGGGAGCCGGCGCGGATCACGCTCAGCACCGGCCCGAACACCTCTTCGCGGACGATGTCCATCCGGGCGGTGGCGTCGTCGATGATCGTCGGCCCGACGTACGAGCCGTTCCGGTCGCCGCCCGCAGGCGCCCGCCCGTCGACCACCACCCGGGCGCCGTCGGCCTCGCCCCGGTCGATCCAGTCGCTGATCCGGTCGCGGGCGGCGCACGAGATCACGGGGCCGACGTCGCTGCGCTCGTCGAGCCCGTCGCCGACCCGCAGCCCGTTCGTGGCCTCGATCAGCGGCGGCATCAGCTGCTCGTGGGCGTCGCCCACCGTCACCACCACCGAGCCGGCCATGCACCGCTGGCCGGCGGCCCCGAACGCCGAGCCGATGATCCCCTCCACGGTCTTGTCGATCACCGCGTCGGGCATCACCACCATGTGGTTCTTGGCGCCGCCGAGCGCCTGCACCCGCTTGCCCGCCTTGGCCGCGCGCTCGTAGACGATTCGCGCCACCGGCGCCGAGCCCACGAACGAGACCGCGTCGATCCCCGGGTGCTCGAGGATCCCCTCGACCACCTCGCGGCCGCCGTTGACGAGGTTGACCACGCCCGGCGGCAGCTCGAGCGCATCGAGCTCCTCGAAGGCGATCTGCTGGGTCAAGGGGACCTGCTCCGAGGGCTTGAGCACGAACGTGTTCCCGCACGCGATCGCGAACGGCAGGAACCAGAACGGCACCATCGCCGGGAAGTTGAACGGCACGATCGCGGCGCACACGCCGACCGGCTGGCGGATTGTCTCGGCGTCGATGTTGCGCGAAACGTCCTCGAGGATCCGCCCCTGCATCGTCGTCGGGATCGCGCATGCGGCCTCGACCATCTCGATCATGCGCGCAACCTCGGCGCGGGCGTCGCCGATCGTCTTGCCCATCTCGGTGGTGACCGAGCGGCTCAGGTCCTCGGCCCGCGCCACCAGCCGCTGGCGCAGCTCGAACAGCTTGCGAGCGCGGGCGATCGCCGACACCGCCCGCCACTCCGGTAGTGCCGCGCGGGCGGCGCTGACCGCCGCGTCGAGGTCGGCGGCGCCCGACAGCGGGACGCGAGCCAGCGTCTCGCCCGTGGCCGGATTGGTCACGTCGAGGATCTCGGTGGGGGCGCTGGCGGGCGTCCAGCGGCCGGCGATGTAGTTGTCGAGCCGCCGCGTCGCGGTGAGGGACACGGCTCGAAAGATAGCCTTCGAAACAGCCCCCGTGTCCTTCTACATCACCACTGCCATCTCCTACGTCAACGGCGCGCCCCACATGGGTCACGCGTACGAGGCGATCGCCACCGACGTGCTGGCGCGCCACATGCGCCAGCGCGGCGAGGACGTGTTCTTCCTCACCGGCACCGACGAGCATGGCGAGCCGGTGGCGGACGAGGCGCGGGCGCAGGGCATCGACCCGCAGGAGCTGGCGGACCGCAACGCGGAGCGGTTCATGTCTCTGATGCCGCAGCTCGAGGTGTCCAACGACTTCTTCATCCGCACCACCGACGAGCAGCACGAGCTGAAGGTCCAGGAGATCCTGCAGAAGGTCCACGACAACGGCTACACGTACCTCGACCTGTACGAGGGCTGGTACTGCCCGCGGTGCGCCGACTTCAAGGTCGAGAACGAGATCCTCGAAGGCAACCTGTGCCCGATTCACGAGATCCCGCTGACCCGGGAGCAGGAGGAGAACTGGTTCTTCCGCCTCTCGACGTTCCAGGAGCCGCTCGAGAAGCTCTACGAGGAGCGGCCCGACTTCGTGATGCCGACGCGTCCCTATAACGAGGCGCGCTCGTTCATCGGCCAGGGCTTGCAGGACGTGTCGCTGTCCCGGGCCCGGCTGAAGTGGGGCGTGACCGTTCCATGGGACCCGTCGCACGTCTTCTACGTGTGGTTCGACGCGCTGCTCAATTACTACACGGCCCTGACCTATGCGCCCCCTCCGGCCAAGCCCGGGGAGCGCGATCTCGTCGACCGGTTCTGGCCGGCGACCTACCACGTCATCGGCAAGGACATCCTCAAGTTCCACACGGTGTTCTGGCCGGCGCTGCTGATGGCGGCCGAGCTGCCGCTTCCCGCACCACGTGTTCGTCCACGGCTTCCTGCTCGGCGCCGACGGGCGCAAGATGAGCAAGTCGCTGGGCAACGTGCTCGACCCGTTCGCGGTCATGGATGGCTACGGGACCGACGCCCTGCGCTTCTATCTGCTGCGCGATGTCGCCTTCGGTGGCGATGGCGCGGTCGGGATGGACGCGGTACGGGCCCGGTACGAGGCCGAGCTGGCGAACGATTACGGGAACCTGGCCAGCCGGACGATCGCCATGATCGGCCGCTACCGCGACGGCGCCACCCCCGCCGCGGCGACCGATCCGGAGCTGGCCCGCGACTTCGACGGCCTGCCCCAGCAGGTGGCCTCGCTGCTCGACCGCGCCGAGGCCACCCAGGCCCTCGAGCTGATCTGGCAGCGGGTGCGCCGCCTCAACCGCTACGTCGAGGAGCGAGCGCCGTGGCAGCTGGCCCGTGACCCGGCGGCGGCCGAAAAACTGGACGAGACGCTGGCCTCGCTGGCCGAGGGGCTGCGGGCCGTGACCGTGCTGCTGTATCCGTACATGCCGGCCAGCACCGAGCGCCTCCTCGCCGCGCTCGCGGCGCCCGCCACGGCCTACGACGACGCGGAGTTCGCCGAGCGGGGCAACGGGGCGACGGTCATCCCGCTGGAGCCGCTGTTCCCGAAACGGGCGTGATCGACAGCCACACCCACCTCGAGCTGTGCGAACCGCCCGACGCGGAGCTCGTGGCCGCCGCCGCCGAGGCCGGGGTGACGCGGATCCTGACCGTCGGCACCGACGGAGCGTCCTGCCGGGCCGCGCTGGCGGCGGCGGAGGACTTCCCCCAGGTCTACGCCGCCATCGGCCGTCACCCGAGCTCCGCCACCGGCTTCGACGACGCCGATCTGGCCGAGCTGCGCGCGCTCGCCGCGCACCACAAGTGCCTCGCCATCGGCGAGACCGGGCTCGACTTCTACCGCGAGTACGCGCCGCACCCCGACCAGGAGCGGGCCTTTCGAGCCCAGATCGAGCTGGCCCGCGAGACCGGCAAGCCGCTGGTGATCCACACCCGCGCCGCCGAGGAGGAGACGCTCAGCACTCTGAACCACCACGCCGGCGGCATCCGCGTGATCCTGCACTGCTTCTCGATGGCGGCGCGGATCGAGGACTGCCTCGCGCACGAGGACTGGTGGATCTCGTTCGCCGGCAACGTCACGTATCCCAAGGCTCCCGAGCTGCGCAGCGCGGCGATCCGGGTGCCCGCCGACCGCCTCCTGGTGGAGACCGACGCCCCCTACCTGTCGCCACAGCCGGTGCGGGGAAAGCCCAACCAGCCCGCCAACGTGGTTCACACCGCTCAGGCGATCGCGGTCGAGCGACGGACCTCCTACGAGGAGCTCGAACGAGCGCTCGAGCGCAGCGCCGCGGCGGTGCTGGGGTGGTGAGTACGCGCAGAGCAAGGGCGCTGGGACAGAACTTCCTCGCCGACCGCAACATCCTCGACGTGATCGAGCGGCTCGCCGAGCTCCACGCCGGCGACGTCGTGCTCGAGATCGGGGGCGGCGAGGGCGTGCTGTCCGAGCGGCTCGCCGACCGGGTGGAGCACCTCCACGTGGTCGAGGTCGACGCCCGGCTCGAGCCACGCCTGCGCCAACTGCTGGCGCCGCGCCGCGGCGTCACCGTGCACATCGCCGACGCGCTCGACCTGGACCTCCAGGCACTGCGTCCACCACCGACCAAGATCGTGGCCAACCTTCCCTACGGCGTCGCCGCCACCGTGATCCTGCGCACGATCGACGAGCTCCCCGAGGTCGCCCGCTGGGTGGTGATGGTCCAGCGCGAGGTCGGAGAGCGGCTGGCGGCGGCGCCCGGCAGCCGCGCCTACGGCGCGCCGTCGGTGCTGGCGCAGCTCGCCTGCGAGGTCCGGGTGCTGCGCCAGGTCCCGCGCAGCGTGTTCCGTCCCGTGCCCAACGTCGATTCCGTGCTCATCGGGCTGCGCCGCCGCCGGCCGGCGGCCGATGCCCGGCTGCAAGCGCTCGTCCACGACGCCTTCGCCCACCGCCGCAAGACGCTCGCCGGCTCGCTGGCCCTGGCCCCGGGGCGCGACCGGAGCGCGGAGCCGGATATACGCGACCGAGCCCGCGCCGCCCTGGTCGAGCTCGGCCACCCCGCGGACGAGCGCGCCGAACGGCTCGCGCCGGAGGAGTTCCGAGCGCTGAGCGCGATGCTGGCCCGATGAGGCTCCGGGCGCGCGCGCCGGGCAAGGTCAACCTGTGCCTGTTCCTCGGCCCCGCGCGCGCCGACGGCCGCCACGAGCTGGTCACGGTGCTGGAGTCGGTGTCGCTGGCAGACGAGCTCGAGCTGTTCGTGCTCGATCAGGGCCAGGGACCCGATCAGGTCGTATGTCCGGGCCTGGAGGGCCCGAATCTGGCCGCCGAGGCGCTGCAAGGGCTGCGGTCGAGAGGCTGGGAGGCTCCCCCGGTCCGGCTCGAGATCACCAAGCGGATCCCGGTCGCGGCCGGATTGGGGGGAGGCTCCGCGGACGCAGCCGCGACCCTGCGGATGGCGGTCGAGCTCTCGCCGGGCCGGCCCGAGGAGGTCGCCACCCTGGCGGCGGAGCTCGGCGCTGACGTCCCCAGCCAGCTGGTACCCGGGGTCACGCTGGGGACCGGCGCGGGCGAGCTCGTGGAGCCGTTTGAGCCGCTGGCGCCGCATGCGCTGCTGTTCCTGCCCCAGCCGTTCCCGCTTGCGACCGCGGACGTCTACGGCGAGGCCGACAGGCTCGGGCTGAGTCGCGAGCGCGCCGAGATCGGCGCCCGCTACGAGCAGCTCGTGGCCGCCCTGGTCCCCGGCAGCCGCCTGCCGGAGACGCTGCTGATCAACGATCTCGCCCCGGCCGCGCTGTCCCTGTGCCCGTCGATCGCGCAAGCGCTGGCGGCGGCGGAGGCGGCGGGGGCCGATCAAGCGCTGGTGTGCGGCTCGGGCCCGACCGTGGCCGGGCTATTCTGGGGAGCCGACGCGACCGAGCGCGCCGGTGCAGCCGCAACCGCCCTGGTAAGCCGCTTCCCCGGCGCCACCTCCGCCTCGCCGGTCGGGGCGGAGTTCGGATCTCCGCGATTTGCGTAGTCCTCGGAGCGCCGTCGGCGGGCCATCTTCCGCTTCCGGCAAAATTTCGGGTCCAGTCATGAGCAACCAGTCGGTCACCTACCTCGTCGGCGCCTGTGCCGGGGTGTTCGGGCTCGCGGCCTTCTGCGCCCTCGTGGTCGCGCCGGCGATCACCGCCTATCGCCGTCCGCTCGAGCGCGTCGCGGTGGTGATCCTGTCGCTGTATGTGCTGGCGGCGCTGATCGGGGTCGGCATCGTCCTCGGCGCGCTGATCGTCGTCGAGTGGCCGCGCGTCTTCTGAGCCTGCGTGGCTGACGTGGCCGAAACCCCCCGGCATCGTGAGGCCTCCACGCGCGGAGGCCCCGACCTCGGCGCCCTGGCTGCGATCACCGACGCGGTCGAGGCCGGCGCCGGCCTGCCGGAGGTCCTGCGCGCGGCCGCGCGGGCGCTGGACGCGAGCCTGATCCTGATCGACCGCACCGCGACCGTGCTCGCGGTGGCGGCACGGTCGCCGGCCGACGAGCGCTCGCTGATGCGCGACGCCGACGACGTGACCACGATCGAGCTCAAGGTTGCCGAGGCGACCGTCGGGCAGCTGCGGATGCGCAGCCGCGACCCCGACCCGGACCCCGCGCTGCTGCGGCTCCTCAGCACTCTGATCGCCTCCGAGGTGGAGCGCGTCCGGGCCCCCGAGCGCGCGTCCGAGGAGGCGGCGAGGAGCTTCCAGCGCGCCGTTCTGCGCCGCCAGATCCGCGACCGTGACGACCTCCTGGCCCGGGGCAAGGAACTCGGGACCGACCTCGGATCGGGCGGGTCGGTGGTGGTGATCCGGGCCCATCCCCGCAGCCCCACCGAGGACGACTGGCGTCGGCGGCTGTTGGCGCTGGCGGCCCGCGGGGCCAGGTCGATCTCCCCGGGGGCGATCGCGGCGCCCGCGGAGGACGACGCCGGCGAGATCCTCGTGCTCGTCCCCGATGCCGACGGCGACACCGCCCGCCGCGTCACCGCCGCGGTCGTTCGCGAGCTGGAATCGGGGCTCGCCGGGTTCGCGTTCGCGATCGGCCGCAGCCGCCGTGCCCCCGACGCCGTCGACCTCCACCGGGCCGGCAACGAGGCGCTGCTGGCGGCGAACGTGGTCGAAGGCGATCCGGAGCGCTCGGCCATGGGGTTCGAGGAGACCGGGACCTACCAGCTGCTGCTGCCGCACATGAACGACCCGGCGGAGCTGGGGCGCTTCTACGACGAGACCGTGCGCCCGCTGGTCGCCTACGACGAACAGTACGAGACCGACCTGCTGGGAACGCTGTCGACGTTCCTGGACTGCGATGCCAACGTCAACGCCACCGCGGCCCGGCTGATCACCCACCGGCACACGATCCGCTACCGCTTCGAGCGGGTGCGCGAGCTGACCGGGCTCGACGTGGGCTCGACCGACGGACGCGAGAAGCTCTCGCTCGGGCTCAAGGCGATGCGGGTGCTGGGGCTCGCGGCGCCACGGGGACCGGCCACCGAGCCCGGCGCCGAGGGCGGACGGGTCCCCCGGTAGGAGTATGTAGACCCGGCCGCATGCGGCCGGGTCCCGGTCGGCGCATGCGCCGACCGGCGGGTGCGCGCATGCGCGCACCCGGTCCACCTATGGGTGATGTTCAGTGGCCGGCGATCCGCTCGTCCGCCCGCCGCTTTGAGCGCTCGGGGATCGCGCGGCTGAACCACGCGCGGTGCTCGGCGACCCACCGGTAGGCGCGCTCGGTCAGCCTTGGCGCGCGCGCCAGCAGCGCGGCCGGCGGACCGCCGGCGGGCAGGAGACGCAGAAGCGGGGCGGCCGCCGCGCCGGCCGAGGTCCGCTGACCGTCAGGCGAGACGAGGTGCCAGGAGGCGGCGCGCTCGCCCGGCGGCATGTCGGCCAGAAGCGCGTCGGCCTCAGGCGTGCCCAGCGCCACCGGGCGCAGGGCGTGGTCGCGGTCAAGCGCCAGCAGGCGGGCCAGCGACCAGCGGCAGAACCCGCAGTCGGGGTCGTAGATCACCGCCCAGCGGGCGGGGTCCTGCGGACGGAGCGCGGCCGCGTTGCGGATAGGATCGCTGTCGATGCCAGTGGGGATCATCACCGGGTCGGGTACTCATGCCCTTCCCGGGTTTGACGGGGCGCAAGCACGATCTCTCGACACCCCGTTCGGCCCGGCGTCGGTGACGCCAGGCCGCTACGGCGGGATCGACGTGCTCCACGTCTCCCGCCACGGCGCCGGCCACGTCCGCCTGTCCAACCAGCTCAACCAGCGAGCCTACATCTGGGCGCTCAAGGAGCTGGGCGCGACCGCGGTGATCGGCTGCACCGCGTGCGGGGCCCTCGACCCGACCCTCGAGCTCGGGTGCCTGGTCGTGTTCGATGATCTGCACTTCATCTCCAACCGGCTCCCCGACGGCGGGTTGTGCACGTTCTTCACCGAGCCCGGGGCCCCCGCCCGAGCCCACTGGATCCTCCACGGCGGACCGTTCGCCGCAGACGTCCGCGAGGCGCTGCTGGCCGCCGTCGCCGACGGCGATCACCTGGCCCGGACGAGCGGCACCTACGGCCACGTGGATGGCCCGCGCTTCAACACGCCGACGGAGATCGCCCAGCTGGCCGGGTGCGGGGTCTCGGCCGTCAGCCAGACCGCGGGACCGGAGACGGTCCTGTGCGGCGAGCTCGAGCTGCCGTTCGGCCTGATCGGGTATGTGACCGACTACGCCAACGAGGTCAAGCGCGGAGAGCCCACGCCGGCGGAGAAGATGTTCGAGCTGATGGGTCGGAGTACCGCGATCTTCGCCGACGTGGTGCGTCGCGCCGTCGTCCTGCTGGCGGGGCAGAGAGTCGCCGGCGCCGGGACGGTCTACCGGCTCGAGCCAGGATGAACGGTGCCACGCCTGCCGTGCTCGTCATGGCCCGGGCTCCACGCCGTGGCCAGGTCCGCAGGGCCCTGGAGCCGCTGCTCGGCGCCGACGGGTGCGTGGCCCTGCAGTCGGCGCTGATCGTGCAGGCGGTGAGCTGGGCGCAGAGCGTCTCGCCCGGCCGCGTCCACATCGCCCACGACCCGCCCGACGCCGGGCGCGAGCTGCGCGCCCTCGTCGGTGGCGAGGCGGCGGTGTTCCCGCAGAACGGGGACGGGATCGCAGGCCGGCTCGCGGACGCCGCGGCCCGGGTCTTCACCCGCTCCGAGGCGCCGGTGCTGATCGCCTGGCCGGATCTCCCCCGGCTGCGTCCCGAACACGCCATCGGCGCCATCGACGATCTCCATGCCGGTTGCGACGTGGTCCTCGGGCCGGCGATCGACGGCGGCTTCTACCTGATCGGCCTGGCCCGGCCGCTGCCCGAGCTGTTCTCTTTGCCCGAGCAGTCGTGGCGCAGCGCCGATGCGATGACGATCGCGGTCACCGCCGCGCGCGATGCCGGCCTCGAGGTCGGGATCCTGCGCGCCGAGCGGGCGCTCCACCGTCCCGCCGACGTCCGCGCCGTGCTGGCGGACCCGCTGTCGCCGGACGCGCTCCGGCGCATCCTGGCGCGCGGCTAAACCGGCGCCCCTGGCGATCGCTAAACCGGCGGGCCTGGCGGTCGCTAAACCGGCGGCCCTCGCCGTCGCTCAACGTCCGGGGCCGCCGGGCCAAACGTCGGCATTGGGGCGATCGGGTAAAGGCCGGCGGCCGGGCGGCCGATTCCGAGCGCGGCGTTCGTCGACCCCACCCGATGCTCTCTCCACGCTGGCCCACACCACCGGTTGCGCCTCTAGCCCGAGGCATGGTGGTCCGAGCCGCTTCGCGCACGCGCGCGTCGGACGAGCGGGGGGTGTCGCTGGTCGAGGTGCTCGTCAGCGCCCTGATCGTGGCCCTGATCGCCACCGCGGTGGCGCTGGCGCTGATGGCCGGCGCCGACACCGACGCCGACCAGCGCGATCGCTCGCAGGCCGCCGAGCTCGCCCAGCTCGATCAGGAACGGCTCAAGGGGCTCTCCGCGGTGCAGCTGACCGATCTCGCGCCCCCGAACACGGAGACCCGGACGGTGACGCTCGGCGGGACCCCGTACACGATCACCTCGGAAGCCGACTTCCTGAACAGCACCGGCGGAGCGTCGTGCGGCAGCACCGGCGCCGGCGCCGCCGCCTACTACGAGGTCGTCTCGAAGGTCACCTGGGGAATCAACCACCGCGGCCCCGTGACCTACGCGAGCATGATCACGCCGCCGGCGGGCGGCACCCTGCTGACCGAGGTGGAGGATCAGACCGGGGCGCCGCTGCCGGGGGTGGGCGTGACCGCGACCGGCGCCGACACCGCCTCGGCGAGCACCGACGCCGCCGGCTGCGCGATCTTCTCCGGCCTGTCCACGGGCGACTACACGCTCGCGCTCAGCGATCCAGGCTACGTCGACCAGGACGACCAGCCGGCCAATCCGCTGGACATCTCGGCGACGGTCACCAGCACCGGCACCGCTACTCCCAGCGGCGGCAATCCGATCATCCTGGGGCTGGCGGGGACGTTCACCGCCGGCCTCACCACCAATACCGGGTCGTCGACCGTGCCCGGTCAGCAGGCCGACGCCATCTCCTGGTACGGCGCCGGCACCTCGGACTCGATGTCGAACTACGAGTGCGAGACCTCGAGCGGCAGCACGTCATGCCCCGCCTCCTCGGGCAACGGGACGGTGTCGGCGGCGGTTCCGTCGAGCGGCTCGATCACGGCGTTCCCGTTCGCGTTCACCGGGCCGAGCTATGCCGGGAACTACACGGTCTGGGCCGGGGCGTGCAAGCAGGAGGAGCCGCCGGCCCCCTACGGGCAGGTCAGCATCACGCCCGGATCCAGTCAGACCCTCGCGATTCAGGAGCCGGCGCTGAACGTGATCGTCAAGTCCAACGGGACTCAGGTCAAGCCGAGCCAGGTGGCGATCAGGTTCGTGAGCGCCAGCGGCACCTCGTGCAACGACCCGTCCTCCAACGGCTGGTGGTACCCGGCGATCGCCGCCAACGCGGCCACGGCCCCCACCGGCGCGCTGGCCTATCCCGGACAGCCGTTCGCCAGCACCTCGGCTGGGTCCGTGAGCGCGTCCGGCAAGACCGGAACGCTCACCGTGTGCGCCGCCGCGGGCGGTAGGCACCAGAACGTCACCGGCGTCCAGAACAACAGCATGACCGGCGCCAGCTCGGTCACGGTCAATGTCACCAACTTGTCGTCGGCCGGGTCGACGTGCTGAGCGCTCAACTTCACCACGGGCTGGCACTCGAGTCCGAGCAAGGGTTCAGCTTGATCGAGCTGCTGGTGGCGATCCTCGCCGGCATCGTCGTCCTCATCGCGCTGTTCAACCTCCAGATCGTGACCCTGCACCAGACCACCCGGGTGTTCACCAAGGTCGACGCCACGCAGCACGCCCGAGTGGCGATCGAGGACCTCGAGAACGAGTTGCACTCGGCCTGCATTACCGACAACGTCACTCCGATCCAGGCTGGCAGCACCGGCAGCACCCTGCTGTTCGTCAGCCAGGAAGGAAACGGGACGACGCTGACGCCGGTCGAGCACCAGATCGCGTTCAACTCCTCCACCCAGACCCTGACCGACACGACGTACGCGGAAACCGGCCAGACCACGAACTCCTCCGGGGTGCCCGTGTACACGTTCTCGGGCACGCCCTCGACCACGCGGACACTGCTGACGAACGTGCAGCAGTCCGGTTCCACTCCCGTGTTTCAGTACTACGCCTACCAGGTGCCGACGAACTCGTCGGGCACGCCGTACACCGACGCGTCCGGCAATGACTACGAGATGCTCCTCGACGGCACCAGCGAGGTGCCGGGGACGAGCATCATCCCGACCCCGCAGCCGCTCTCGGTCATCCCGTCGCTGTCGAGCGCGAACGCCGCCGTGGCCGCCGAGGTCGTGACCACGGTGACGGTCGGGGCGTCGGGCACGACGGGCGAGAACTCCAATGACTCCGATTCGAGTGACACCGTCTCCGACGGCGTCGTGCTGCGCCTCACCCCAGCCGCCAACCACGCCGGCGACGGCAACGTCTTTTTGCCATGCCAGTGACCGACCGTCTCTCGGTGGCGTGGGGGTGGAGCCGAAGGCGGCTCGCCGGCGAGGACGGGTTCACGATGCTGATCGCCCTGGGCGTGCTGGTCGTGACCAGCCTGTTGGTGGCGGCGATGTATGTGGCCGTCGGAGGCGACGTCCACATCAGCCAGCACGACCTCGACGGCAAACGTGCCTACAGCGCCGCGGAGGCGGGGGCGAACGCGTTCCTCTACCAGCTCAACCAGAATCCGAACTACTGGCAAAGCTGCGCCAACGACACCCTGTCCGAGACCCAGGTTCCGGGAACCGGCACCTCGACCTCGCCCGCCGAGTACTACTCCTACCAGGTGATCCCGGCCAACGGGGCGACGACCTGCACGAGCAACGCAATCTCCTCGCTGATCGACAATTCGACCGGAAGCCTGCGGATGGAGTTCACCGGCTATTCCGGCGGCCCCAATCAGGTCAAGCGCACGGTCGTCGCCAGCTACCGCAAGCTGACTCCGCTCGACTTTGTGTGGTACACGGTGTACGAGGCGCTCGACAGCGCGATCACCGGATACACCGACTGCGGGGTGTTCTACCGCGCCGGCCGCGACTCCCGCTGCAACATCAATTGGGTCACCGGCGATGTCATCAACGGCCCCATGTATACCCAGGACCAGTACCTGATCGACGGCTCGCCGACGTTCGGCCGGGGTCCCGCCGACCAGATTGAGAGCCTGGCGCCGGGGAACGATCAGAAAGACGTCTGTTCCGGCGATGACTGCGGCGGCGCCACCTTCAACGGCACCCCACGTCCGGGCGCGCCATTCGTGCCCCTTCCCAACGACAACTCGGGACTGCTGACCGACGCCAACAGCTACGGCAAGGTGTACACGGGCACCACCTCGATCTCGATCAGCGGCTCCACCGCAACGGTGAGCAACTGTCCCACCACCCCCAGCAGCTGTACCCCGTCGACGGTCGACCTGACCCAAAAACCGATCATCTACGTGGCCAACGGCTCGAACTGCAACCCATCCCCCTACGACCCGTTCTCGGTCGGCTACACCACCTACGGGTGCGCCGGCGATGCCTACGTCTCCGAGACCGGCCCCTACTCGACCTCGGTGACGATCGCCGCCGCCAACAACATCATCATCGCCAGCAACATCACGACCAGCGAGTCCTCGGGCACACCCACGGGCAGCGCCGTGATGGGGCTGGTCGCCAACCAGGATGTCCGCGTCATGCACGGGATGGGGACGGCGGACGGCAACGCGCCCGGGCCCTGCAACCAGGACAACGCCCCGAGCCAGACGTTCTCCAACCTCCACATCGACGCCGCCATCCTCGCCCTCAAGCACTCGTTCATGGTCGACAACTACAACTGCGGCGCCACCCTGGGGACGCTCACGATCAACGGCGCCATCGTCCAGAACTACCGCGGTGCGGTGGGGACCGTCGACTCAGGCGGCAACATCTACACCGGCTACCTCAAGAACTACACCTACGACAACCGGCTGGCCTACCTGCTCCCGCCCTATCTGTTCGACATCTCGACCGGCGGCTGGGAAGTGGATCGCGAGACGCTCTGCGATCCCGGCGGGAGCAATTTCGCGACGGCGTGTTAGCGGCGTGGCGGCGCGGCAGAGCCCGCGGATCTCCCCGCCGGCGTGAGCGAGTGGCAACCCGTCGCAGCTGGGGGGCGAGGACTCGAACCCCGATTCCCGGGACCAAAACCCGGTGTCCTGGCCGGTTGGACGACCCCCCAGGGTCGGCGGCAAGCGAGGCGGTCGAATCTACCAGCGCGGCGGGTCATGCTCGGCCCGGCCGCCAGTGACGCGGTGGGTCATGCTCGGCCCGGCGGCCAGTGACGCGGCGGGTCATGCTCGGCCCAGCGGTCAGTGATGGAGATTTGGGTTCTATATGAACCAAGATCTCCATCGAGCCTCGGCCGGCGGTCGATTTCAGCGATCAGAACCCTCGACCTGTGCGATCTTGGGTCCGGTGCTTCCCGATGGCGAACTGCTCTGGAAGGCGATCGAGGCCCGGGATCCTCGGTTTGATGGATGGGTCTATTGCGCGGTCGGCGCCACCGGCACCTACTGCCGGCCGAGCTGCCTGGCCGGGGCGCCGCGCAGGGGGCGCCAGAGCGCCACGACATCCGCGTGTTCGCCACCGCCGCGGCCGCCCAGGCGGCCGGCTTTCGGGCGTGCACGCGCTGCCGCCCCGACGCCGCCCCGGGATCGCCGGAATGGGATCGGCGCTCGGACCTGGTGGGCCGGGCGATGCGGCTGATCGCCGACGGGGTGGTCGACCACGAGGGAGCGCGCGGCCTCGCCCGGCGCCTCGGTCACACACAGCGCCACGTGCGGCGCGAGCTGCTCGCCGGCGCCGGCGCCGGGCCGATCGCGCAGGCGCGAGCGCAGCGGGCGGAGATGGCGCGGGTCCTGCTCGAGACGACGCCGCTGCCGATCGCCGAGGTTGCGCTCGGGGCCGGTTTTCCGAACGCGCGGCAGTTGGGCGACACGGTCCGCCGCGTGTTCTGTGCGACGCCGCTTGAGCTTCGGGCCGGGGCGCGACCGACCGACCGGACGGCGGGGGCGCGGCCGAGCGACCGGACGGCGGGGACGCGGCCGAGCGACCGGACGGCGGAGGCCCGCACGATCACGCTGCGCCTTCCGTTTCGGGATCCGTTCGACCCCGCCGGCCTGCTCGAGTTCCTGGCCCGGCGCGCCGTCCCTCACATCGAGGAGGTGGTGGACGGCGCCTACCGGCGCAGCCTCCGGCTTCCGGGCGGGGCCGCGGTGCTCGAGCTCGAGCCGACCGACGGCCACGTGCGCGCCCGCTTCATGCTCGACGACATCCGCGACCTGACCGTCGCCATCCACCGCAGCCGATTGCTGCTCGATCTCGACTCGGACCCCCGCAGCGTCCTCGAGGCGCTCGCGCCCGACCCGGTGATCGGCCGGCTCGTCCGTGCCGAACCGGGACGGAGGCTTCCGGGTCACGTGGACGCGGAGGAGCTGGCGCTTCGCGGGGTGCTCGGGCAACAGGTCTCGGTCTCCGGGGCCGCGACGCTCACCGGTCGGCTGGTGGAGGACTACGGCGAACGGCTCGAGCATCCAGTCGGCGCCGTCACCCACCTGTTCCCGTCGCCCGAGGTGCTCGCGGACGCTGATCCCGCCAGCCTGCCGATGCCGCAGAGCCGCGCTCGGGCGCTGCTCGGGCTGGCCGGGGCACTGGCTTCCGGGGAGCTGGTGCTAAACCCGGGCGCCGACCGCTCCGAGGCGCGCCGGCGGCTGCGAGCCCTGCCCGGGATCGGGCCGTGGACGGCGGAATACGTCGCCATGCGCGGGCTCCGGGACCCCGACGCCTTCCTCGCCGGCGACCTCGGGGTCCGCAGGGCGCTCGAGCGGCTCGGCCAGGACGGCAGCCCGGGCGGCGCCGCGGCGCTCGCGGAACGGTGGCGGCCGTACCGCTCGTACGCGCTCCAGCACCTATGGGGGAGTCTGCGGTCGGTTGGCCGCGTGACTTAATTGCCCGTTCCGGGAACACTGTGGTGATCCAGGCTCAAGATCCCCCCGAAAAGGTTCAGGTGGCTCTCTGAGTCATCACTTACCCAGCTGTCCCTGACCGACCCGACGCGCCGGCGACCGTCGAACCCGGAATGGTCGCCGGCGCGCCACCCCGCCCGCGACCGTCAGACCCGGAATGGTCGCCGGCGCGCCACCCCGCCCGCGACCGGACGACGGCCCGTTAGAGTCGCCGGCGGTGAGCCTGATCGAGCAGCTGGGCCTCGAGCATCCGATCGTCCAAGCCGGAATGGGGGGCGGGATCGCGACCGCGCGGCTCGCCGGCGCCGTCTCCGCCGTCGGCGCCCTCGGGACCGTCGGGATGATGCCGCCGCAGCTGCTCGGTGCCGAGCTCGAGCGGGCGCGCGAGCGTGCCGGCGGACGGCCGGTGGCTGCGAACCTCCTGATCCCGTTCGTCACTCGCGGGCACGTCCAGACGTGCCGCAAGGCCCGGGTGCCGGCGGTGGTCTTACACGGCGGCTTCGATCCGGAGCTGATCCGCCAGCTGGCGGCCGACGGCGCGCTCGTGCTCCAGACTGTGGGCACGGCCGCCGAGGCGCACTGGGCCCTCACCGAGGGGGCGAGCGGGGTCGTCCTTCAGGGCATCGAGGCGGGAGGGCACCTCGTCGGGGTCGAGCCGGCGCTCGAGGCGCTGCCCCGGGTCCATCAGGTGGCCGGTGGAGCGCCCGTCCTGCTGGCCGGCGGGATCGCGGACGGCGATGATGCGCGGCGCGCCCTCGATGCCGGCGCGGCCGCGGTGGTCGCCGGAACGCGGTTTCTGCTCACCGACGAGTGCGCCGCGCACCCCGTGTACAAGCGGCGCGTGCTCGACGCCGACCGCACGCTCGCCACCCAGCTGTTCGGACTCGGCTGGCCGATGCGCCACCGCGTCGTCCCCAACGCGGCCACCGACCGATGGTGCCGCGGCGACCCGCTCGGCCCCCGGGCGGTGCGGATGGCGCAAGCGCTGAGCACGCCGATCCGGCGGTTGCCGATGTCGATGACCCGGGCGATGATCTCGGCTCAGCGCCCGGGGCTACCGCTGTTCGGTCCCGCGGCGCCGCTCGTCGGCATGCCGGCGCGGCTGGTCGAGTCGAGCCCGCTCTACGCCGGCGAGACCGCGTTGCGGATCGGGTCGGTGATCCCGGCTTCGGAGGCGGTGGCGCTGCTCGCCGGTGGCGAGGTCGGGACGGGTCCGGAGCCAGGATCCCGTACGATCCCGTCGTCGTGACCGCGCCGGTCGTCGTCATCCTCGCCGCGGGCCAGGGCACTCGGATGCGCTCCGCCACGCCGAAGCTGCTGCATCCGCTGTGCGGGCGTCCGATGATCGCCTGGTCGGTGGCCGCGGCGCAGGAGGCCGGCGCCGCCAAGGTGGTCGTCGTCGATGGCCCAGAGCGTCCGCTCAAGGAGGTGCTCGACGGGACGGTCGAGGTGGCGATCCAGGCGCAGCCGTTGGGGACCGCCGACGCGGTCCAGGCGGCAGCGGCTTCCATCGAGCCCGGCGCGCCCGTGATCGTGCTGAACGGCGATCACCCGCTGATCAGCCCGGCCACGATCGAGGCGCTGGCCGAGGCCCACGCCCGGCAGGGGGCAGCGGCGACGATGGCGACCGCGATCCTCGAGGACCCGAGCGGCTACGGACGCGTGGTCCGCGCCCCCGACGGGACGGTCGAGCGCGTGGTCGAGACCAAGGCGCCGGGCGACGCCACCGAGCTGGAGCTGCACATCCGCGAGATCGCCACCGGGATCTATGCCTTCGACGGGGCGGCACTGCTGAACGCGCTTCCGGAGGTCCACAGCGACAACGTCCAGGGCGAGCGCTACCTGCCCGACGTGTTGCCGGTGTTGCGGGCGCACGAGCGCACCGTGGTCGCGCACGAGATCACCGACCACGGGGTGACGATCGGGATCAACGATCGCGTGGCGCTGGCGCGGGCCAGGGAGGTCGCGCAACGGCGGATCCATGAGCGCCTGATGCTGGCCGGCGTCACGATCGTGGATCCGGCTGCCACGGTGATCGACGCCGACGTCGAAATCGGCCAGGACTCGATGATCTGTCCGTTCACCAGCCTCCACGGCGCCACCCGGATCGGCGAGGGGAGCACAGTCGGGCCACATGCCACGTTGATCGACACGCTCGTCGGCAGCGGCGCCACGATCCTGCACTCCTACATGAAGGAGGCCGACATCGGCGACCGGGTGAACATCGGGCCGTTCGCCTACCTGCGCCCGGGCGCGGTCATGCGGGAGGGATCCAAGGCGGGCACGTTCGTGGAGATCAAGAATTCCGAGATCGGCCCCGGGACCAAGGTCCCGCACCTGTCCTACATCGGCGACAGCGACATCGGCGAGCGGACCAACATCGGCGCCGGCACGATCACCGCCAACTACGACGGCTACCGCAAGCACCGGACCACGATCGGCTCGCGCGTGAAGGTGAGCGTCGACACGACGTTCATGGCGCCGGTGAGCGTCGGCGACGATGCCTACACGGCGGCCGGCTCGGTGATCGGGAAAGACGTGCCGCCGGGGGCGCTCGCCGGGTCGCCGGGGGTGGCGCGCTCGCAGCAGCGCAACGTCGAGGGCTACGCGCAGCGGCGAAAGGAGCGCGAAGCGGCCCTCGCCAAGGAGCCGCCGGCGCCGCCCGAAGGGCCACCGCAACCATAGGAGCGCAGGCCGATGGCGTCAGCACCCACGCGTACACTCGACGGCACGATGTCGATCCTGCAGACGCGGCCGGCGCCGACCGATCTGTCGCTCACCTACAGCAAGCGGCTGATGCTGTTCTCGGGGCGTGCAAACCCGGAGCTGGCGGCGAGGATCGCCTCGAAGCTGGGGATCGAATTGGGCGGCGTCAGGCTCAAGACGTTCGCCAACGGCGAGGTCTACTGCCGCTACGACGAGTCCGTGCGCGGCGCCGATGTGTTCATCGTGCAGCCCACCTGCGCCAACCCGGCCACGAACCTCGGCGCCAACGACGCGCTGATGGAGTTGCTGGTGCTGATCGACGCCGCGGTCGGGGGGTCGGCCCACCGGGTGATCGCGGTCACGCCCTGGTACGGCTACTCGCGTCAGGACAAGAAGTCGGCGCCGCGCGAACCGATCTCGGCGCGGCTGGTGGCCCGACTGCTGGAGACCGCCGGAATCGACCGGATCCTGACCATGGATCTCCACCAAGGCCAGATCCAGGGGTTCTTCCAGAAGCCCTGCGACCACATGACCGCGCTGTTCATGCTCACCCAGTACTTCGCCGATCTGGGGTTGGAGGACCTGGTCGTGGTCGCGCCGGACGCCGGCCGGGTGAAGCTGAACAAGCGGTTCGCGTTCCAGATCGGCGCCGATCTGGCGATCCTCAACAAGGAGCGCCCGGCCCAGCAGGTGGCCGAGATCGGCCACGTGATCGGGGACGTGATCGGCAAGACGGCGGTGATCGTCGACGACATCATCGGCACCGCCGGGACGCTGAAGGCGGCGGCCCAGGCCGTCACCGCCGCCGGGGCGCGGCGCGTCTACGCGGCGGCGACGCACGGCAACTTCTCCGGCAATGCCTGGGAGAACCTGGCCGACGCCAATTTCGAGCAGGTCGTCGTCACCGACACGATCCCGCTGCCGCCAGGTGCGCCCGACAACGTCCGCGTGCTGTCCTGCGCGGACCTGCTGACGAACTCGATCCGCCAGATCTTCACCGACGGGTCGGTCAGCGACGTCTTCGGCGGCGAGAACCAGCTCTTCTAGGTTCAGACCGTCACCCCCCCGGTAACCACTGGGGGTCCGGGATCCGGTTCGGTTGCATTGTGCGCGCATGCGCTCCTTTCACCCCTAACGCTGAGCCGCGTCACCTGCCAGCTCGGGAGCGCCGGGCTGGCGCCCCAGCGGCAGTCGGCCGAAAAAGACGCACGGCGGCTGGCCGACCGATTAGGGTCGGAGCCCAGATCAGGTTGGGCGAGCTCAGAGGAGGGTGTTTGGGATGTACGTTCGCGTGGTCAGGTTCACTGGGGTAAACGCCGAGCGGATGAAGGAGCTGCTCGCGCGCATCAACGAGTCCGACGGACCGCCAGAGGGGATTCCCGCCACGGGCATCAAGGTCCTCGTTGACGAGGACCAAGGGACCGCTGTGGTGGAGCAGTCCTTCGAGACGGCCGAGGCCATGGAAGTCGGCGCACAAGCGTTCAGCGCGATGGACTCCAGCGAGACGCCGGGCACTCGTGCCTCGGTGGACATGTGCGAGCTGAAGCTCGAGATGCACGCCTGAGGACCGGAGTACCTGGGCACCGTCACCGTGGACTAAGCCCGGGCCTCGCCGTGTGTACGCCAGCGGGGCGTTCGGTAGTCATCCGCCCGGATGATCAGGTCGCGTAGCGGCTCGGGCCCCGTCCTTGGTACCGGCGTGCCGGTCGGAGACGAGTCCGCGTTCACCTACCCCGGCAACGTACTTGAATCTCCTCGCCTGAGGAGAATGACGCTGCTCGCAACTACGAAGATCAGGAACAGCACAAACGCGATGAGTCGAGAACGACCCCGAACGTAGCGATGACGCCACCAAGGCCGAAGCCTTGCAAGAAAAACAGGATTCCGGCGAGGATTGATACCCATCCAAGCCAACGCGGAAGGACACGGCTCTTCAGCACAAGCAAGCCAACTGCGACAGCAGTGAGACTGCCGAAGACGTCCCCGACGCTGTCCAGGGCGTACGTCACCAGGTACAGCGTGTAAACCACACCCTGATCGTGTTAGCCCGCACCCCGCGCCGGAGCGGCCGAAGCGGGCGGCCCGCCCGCCGGGGTGGCGCGCGGAGCCCGAACGCGAGACACTGACGCGATGGACACCGAGCTAAGCGAGCTGCGGTGAGGTGATCGGCGTGCCGGGCGTAGGCGAGGTGTGTTGGCGATGAGCGCCGGCGCCGGCAGCCGGGCGTTCCGGGACTGGGAGCTAAAGCGGCGGCTCCGACAAGTGATGGGCCTGGCGCTCGGGCCGGCGCCGTTTGCGGTGATGGTCGTGATCCTGGTGGCGCTGGGGAGCGCGATCCACCGCGTCGGACGCTTCGGCGGGATCTTCTATGAGCCCGCATTCACGGGTCAGACCGCTCAGCATCCAGGCGTCGGCTACTTCAACCTGCACACGCTCGAGCAGCAGCTGGCGGCGAGGATCGATCAGCAGCAGGCGATCAGGGGCGTTTGGGTCACGAACGGGGCGTGCGAGCTGACCGGCCGCCAGTCCGCGTCGTGCGGTTTCTTCGGCTCTGACGGGTCGACGACGACGGTCTCGGCGTACATCTCGCAGGACGGAAGCACATACTGGACGACGGCAAGCAACGCACCCTGACCTGTGGCCTCCGGTAGCGAGCAGGCCGCCCGTCTAATGGACGTGCTCGGCCTCAGCGCAGAGGAGCTCTGCGAAGTGCTCGACGTCGACCCGCTGTCGCTGCTCTCGGGCCAGCTCGAGCACCGTCCCGAGCTGCCGATCCTGCTCGACCTCCTGGAGGACGCCGCCCAACGGGCCGGGCCCGGGGTGTTGCGCCGGTGGGTCCGGGCCGCGGGACCATCGGGTCGGCCGCTCGACGCGCTGCGCCGCCGGGATTTCGCCACCTTCGAGGACGCGCTCGGGGAGCTCGAGGCGCGCGGCTTCGTGCTCCGCGGAGGGGGATGAGATTGGGCGAGCCGTTCATCCACACGGTGAGGGTCCGCTACGCCGAATGCGACATGCAGGGGGTGGTGTTCAACAGCCACTACCTGACCTACGTCGACGTCGGGATCACCGAGCTGTGGCGGGCCGCGTTCGGGAGCTACGGGGAGATGCTCGAGCGCGGCCTCGACGTCGTCGTAGCCGAGGCCCAGCTGCGCTTCCGCGCCGCCGCGCACTTCGATGACGAGCTCACGATCGAGGTTACGGTCACCCACATGGGCACAACGAGCATCGTCACCCGCCACCGGATCTTGCGCCGCGAAGAGCAGCTGGTCGAGTGCACGATCCGGCACGTGATGGTCGATCGCACGGCGCTGAGGAAGACCGAGATCCCGGGCTGGGCCCGGGAGCGGCTGTCGCGCTGGGCCGCAGACAGCCAGGAAGAGACCGCCCGAGCGCCCGCCGCGCCTGAGATCGCGGGCGGGACCTAGCCAATCGGGGCTAATCCTTCTCGGCGTCCTCTTCCTGCTGCTCGTCCGAGTCCTTTTCGGATTTCGCCCCCGGCCAGACTCCGGTGAGGTAGTGGAACGCCCTCGCGCTGCTGTGGCTCGCGGCGGCGGAGATCGCGGCCATCGTCGCCGCTTCGAGCGCGGCGGCGCCGACCACCTTCGGAAGCGTGCCCTCCCCGGCGGTGGGACGCGGCGGCCGCTCCTCATCGATCCGCGACCAGAGGCTCCTGAACGCGTTCCTGCCCACCCTGGCGCTGATCAGCGAGGTGATGATCGCGAAGGGCTTGTAAAGAAGCTTCATCTCGGGTGCAGCCTACCCGCTGGATCGGCTGGCCGTCCGTCGTGGCGCCCGCGGCCGCTTGGCGCTGGCCGAGTGCCGCCGGAGTAGGGTAGAAAATTAAAGGGGGAGCAATGCCCGAGGACGTTCCGAATCAGCCCGACCGCGACGCCGAGGAACTTCTGCGCCGCGCCTTGCTCGACGACTCCTCGTCGGTGGCGGTGTCGCTTCGGGTCGACGGGTTGCCACTGAGCGAGGCGGTGACCGTCATCTTCCACGCGCGGCGAGACCTCGGCACCCTCCAGACGTATGTCACGTGCGGCAGCCGGGGTGCCGGGAGCACCGTCTCCGCGGGCGAGCTGCTGCGGGTCCCCTGCGATCTCGACCTCGGCGACGCGGAGGATCGCGAGGAGGCCGAGCGGCTGTACGTCGAGCAGGCCACCGCGCTGCGCGACGCGCTGGTGGGCGCCGACGTCGTCCTCGACGTGTGGCGCCGGCCGTTGAGCGACCTCAGCCGGAGCCCGATCACCGTCGATCACTCCGTCGAGTTGTCGGTCCGCCTCCCGGCGGCGCGACTGCTGCCGACCGCGCTCGTCGCCCGTGACTCGCAGCTCGTGGTGACGCCGGTGTGCGGCGCCCGGACGCTCGCCGAAGGTCGCCCGCCGCTGGGGATCGCCTGCGCCCAGCAGGACTTCACCCGCGTCTACCCGCTCGCGGACGACCCCGAGCGGTGTGTAGAGAACTTCCTCGACGTGGCCGCGGACCATGCCCGCGAGCTGGCGCATCGGCTCGATCATCAGGAGGCCTCCGTGTCGCGCTTCCTGGAGATCAGCGACAGCTGAGCGCCTCTTGGCTCTGGTTAGCTTCGTGACTTGCGGCGGTTTTACATCATCGCCGGCATCGTCGTCGGCCTGATCCTGTTTCTCGTCATCAGCGCCCTGTTGGCGCGCGTCTTCAGCGTGGATGGGGCGGAGCGGGGGGCGATCACGTCGCTGCTCGAGGCGGAGGCGCGGGGGGACGCGGGCGGCGTGGTCGAGCGGCTCCACGGATGCGATCGGGATCCCTCGTGCCGAGCCCGGGCGGCACAGAACGCGGCCAGGCTCAAGCACCCGGGGGTGGTCTCGATCATCCAGCTCCAGCCTTCCGCCGGCTTCTCGCTGACGAGCACCCTGGGTACGGCGAGGGTGGCGTGGAACGTGGGCGGGTCGCTTCCGATCGTCCAGTGCGTCCGCGTCCGGCGGGCCGGCAATGCGCTCAGCGGGCTGCGGATCGAGTTGCTCGAGATCAGCCCGCGGCTGGCGGGCGACGCCACCTGTCCCGCCTAGCCGAGCCCTAGGGGTGGATGCGGACGGGCCTGCGGGCCGGCTCGCGTGCGGGCCGTCGCTCGCGGCGTGGCAGCAGGTCGCCGAGGCGTCTGTGATCTCGCAGCCGCACGCGCGCCGGAACGGCGTCGGGCAGCGGAATGCCGCCGCGCGGCGGTTCGGGCTTGCTCGGCGGCCGCTTCGGACCGTGGCCCCAGCCCTCGTCTGAGTCGGTATCCGATGGCGAGCTGGCGGCCCACTTGCCGTCACGCATGAGCGGGATCATCAGCAGCGCAACGCAGGCCAAGGCCAGGATGTGCACCCCGGCGATCATCAGCATCAGCTGAGCGTCGCCAGACATGTAACAAATGTACCGCGCCAGGCAACCCCGAAAACGTCGTGCCGCTACCATCGATCGCCGCCCATGGCCACCTCAGCCGCCACCGCCCTGTCCGTCGCCCGTCGCGATCCGGCCGGATCGCGGGCCGCTCGGCGCCTGCGCCGCCAGGGCAAGGTCCTCGGCGTCCTGTACGGCGGCGGCGAGGAACCGGTCGCCTTCGAGGTCGACGCCCGGCTCCTGCGCCAGGTTCTGTCGCATGCCGGCGCCGTGCTCGACTTGAGCGTCGACGGGGCGGCCTCGACTCCGGTCGTGGTCAAGGAGCTGGCCCGGCACCCGGTCACTGGCGCCACCGTCCACCTGGACCTGCTGCGGGTCCGGCTCGACCAGGCGATCCAGGCCACCGTGGTGCTCGAGCTGGTCGGCGCCGACGACGCGCCCGGGGTCAAGGAGGGGGGAGTGCTCGAGCACGTCACCCGCGAGCTGACGATCGAGGCGCTGCCGACGGACATTCCCGATTCGCTCCAGCATGACGTCTCCGAGCTTCAGATCGGCGACACGGTCACGCTCGACGCGATCACCGCCCCGCAGGGCGTGAAGCTGCTCGATGATCCCGAGACCGTGGTCGCAACCCTCACCCCGCCGCGGCTCCAGGTCGAGGAAGAGGCTGAGATCGAGGAGGAGACCGAGCTCGTCGCCGAGGGCGCCGCCGCTGAGGAGGGCGAGGCGGCTGCCGAGGGCGAAGGCGCTGCCGGCGATGGCGGCGGCGAAGGCGCATCCGGCGGCGAGTAGCCGCTCATGCCGCTGTTCGGTCGCGGCGGCGCCCCGGTCGACTGGCTGATCGTCGGGCTCGGAAACCCCGGCAACGAGTATGCGGGCACGCGCCACAACATCGGTTTTGAGATCGCCAAGGCGCTGGCGCGCCGCTGGCAGCTGCCGGGGCCGAAGTCCAAGTACCGGGCGCTGCTCACCGAAGGGCGGACGGGGCCGGGCGGTCCGCGGGTGGCGATCCTGATGCCCCAGACCTACATGAACGAGGCTGGCAAGTCCGTCGGCCCCGCCCGCGGCGCGTTCAAGCTGCCGCTGCAGCGGGTGCTGGTCCTCCACGACGAGATCGACCTGCCGTTCGGGGAGATCCGCGTCCGCACCGGCGGCGGGCTCGCTGGACACAATGGCCTGAAGTCGCTGAAGGAGGGGCTTGGCTCGGCCGACTTCGCCCGCGTCAGGGTGGGGGTCGGGCGGCCGCCGACGACCGATCCGGATCGCGTCGCGGCCTACGTGCTGGGTCGCTTTCGCGAGCCCCCCGAGCAGGTCGAGCGCCTGACCGAGGAGGCCGCCGAAACCGCCGAGCGCGTGGTCCTGGGCGAGCTCGCCGCTTCCTAGACTCAGTGAGAGATGCTCAGTTCCCTGCTCGCCTATGCCGAGGATGATTCTCAGACCGCGGCGCTCCGGCGTGATGGCGGCCGGGCGTTCGTCTCCCAGTCGCTGCGGCCGTATCTGCTCGCGGCGCTGATCGACCGCGACGCCGGTCGCCCGTCGATCGTCGTCGCCGGCGACGACCGGGCGGCGCGCGACCTGGCCGCCGCCCTCAAGGTCTGGCTCGAGCCGCGGGCGGTGCGCTACTACCCCAGCCGCGGGGTCACCTACGAATCCCATCTGGCGCCGCCCCCGCACCTGGTCGGCCTGCGGATCGCCGCGCTCGACGCCTTGCTGGAGCCCGCCGATGGCGCGGCGCCGGTCGTCGTGGTCAGCGCCGTGGCGCTGTCGGAGAAGGTTCCCGACCCGGCGTTGCGACCTCATGGCTTCACGCTGCGGACGGGCGATCTGCTCGACCTCGACGAGACCGCCCGCGAGCTGGTGGCCGCCGGCTACGAGCGGGTCGAGCAGGTCGAGGACCGGGGGCAATTCGCGATCCGGGGCGGGATCCTGGACCTCTTCCCCGCGACCGAGGACCGCGCGGTGCGCGCCGACCTGTTCGGTGATGAGATCGAGTCGCTGCGGTGGTTCTCGACCTTCACGCAACGCTCGCTGGGCGACGCCGCCGAGGTCGAGGTGGCCCCCGCAGCGGAGCTGGCGCAGGAACATCGGGAGCTGGCCGAGATCGCGGCCCTCGAGGAGCAGGCCGATCGGCCGGACATCGCCGAGCTGTTGCCGGTCGATCAGTTCCATCCGTTCCTGTCGCTAGCGCCGCCGGAGGCGACCGTCGTAATCGCCGGCGAGGAGGACGTCGCGCCGGCGCTGAACGATCACTGGCAGGACGTGACCGCGGCTTTTCACGACGAGGACGCCCACCACCTGTACGTGGGGCCCGAGGAGATCGGTCTGGCGCTCGATCGGCGCGCCCGGATCCGGCTCTCCAGCATCGATCAGGACCAGCCGTTCTCGTTCCGCGCCCAGAGCGCCGAGATCGCGGCCCGAGGGCTCAGGGAGGCCGAGCCCGAGCTCGAGAAGCTGGCTCGCTCGGGTTACCGGCCGGTGGTCGCGTTCGCGCGCCGGGGAGAAGGCGAGCGGGCGGCATACAACCTCGGGCGCCTGAAGGTGCGCTGGTTGGAGGCGGGCGAGGCGGCGGGCGACGGCGCCGGCGCCGCGGCGATCACGTTCGCGCACGCCCGGCTGCAGAACGGCTTCATTGCGCCGCAGTTCCATCTCGCGGTGATCCCCGAGCACCGGCTGTTTCACCGCCGCCGCGCGCCCGAGCGACCGGAGCGGGGACGCCGGCGGGGTGTGCTGCGCAGCTTCGCCGACCTGCGCACCGGCGACTTCGTCGTCCACGAGGACCACGGGATCGCCCGGTTCGCGGGGTTCGACACCAAGACCGTGGCTGACGTCACGCGGGACTATCTGTACCTGGAATACGCGGGCTCGGACCGGGTCTTCGTCCCCGTCGACCAGCTGGCGAAGATCAGCCGCTACGTCGGCGCCGGCGGCGCCCACCCACCGCTGTCGAAGCTCGGCGGCAACCGCTGGGAGACGATCAAGGCCCGGGCCCGGCGCGCGGCTCAGGAGCTGGCCGGCGAGCTGCTGAACCTGTATGCCGAGCGCAAGCGGCGCGAGGGCCACGCGTTCCCGCTCGACGGCGACTGGCAGCGGGAGTTCGAGGACGCGTTCCCGTACGTCGAGACCCCCGATCAGCGCGACGCGATCGAGTTCGTCAAGGCCGACATGGAGGCGCCGCGGCCGATGGACCGCCTGATCTGCGGGGACGTCGGCTACGGCAAGACCGAGGTCGCGCTGCGGGCGGCGTTCAAGTCGGTCCAGGACGGCAAGCAGGTGATGCTGCTGGTGCCGACGACGATCCTGGCCCAGCAGCACTACGGGACGTTCACCGAGCGACTCAAGGACTACCCGGTGACGATCGAGCACGTGTCGCGGTTCCGGCCGCCGGCCGAGCAGCGCGAGGCGGTGGCCCGGTTCGCCCGCGGCGAGGTCGACATCCTGATCGGGACCCACCGGCTGTTGTCGCGGGACGTGCGAGCGAGGGATCTCGGCCTGCTGATCGTCGACGAGGAGCAGCGGTTCGGCGTCAAGCAGAAGGAGCTGCTGCGGCAGCTGAAGCTGAAGGTCGACGTGATCTCGATGAGCGCCACCCCGATCCCGCGCACGCTGCAGATGTCGCTCGCCGGCGTGCGCGACATCAGCGTGATCGAGACCCCGCCCGAGGGGCGACGGCCGGTCAAGACCTATGTTGGCGAGTACGACGAGGAGCTGGTCCGCCGGGCCCTGGAGCGGGAGAAGGCGCGGGGCGGGCAGGCGTTCTTCCTCCACAATCGCGTGGAGACGATCGACGAGACCGCCGAGCGGCTGCGCGCCCTGTGCCCGGGGATGCGGTTCGAGGTCGCCCACGGGCAGATGGACGAGCGGGCGCTGGAGACGCGGATGCTGTCGTTCCTGCGCGGCGACGCCGATGTCCTCGTATGCACGAGCATCATCGAGTCCGGGATCGACATTCCCCAGGCGAACACGCTGATCGTCGAGCGGGCGGATGCGTTCGGGCTGGCGCAGCTGTACCAGATTCGCGGCCGCGTGGGCCGGAGTCGCGAGCGCGCCTACGCGTACCTGCTGTACCCGAGCGCGGCGGCGCTGACCCCGGAGGCGGCGCAGAGGTTGTCCGCCCTGTCCGACTACACCGAGCTCGGGGCGGGGTTCAAGATCGCCATGCGCGACCTCGAGATTCGCGGCGCCGGCAACCTCCTCGGCGACGAGCAGTCGGGCCATGTGGCGGCGCTCGGGTTCGAGCTCTACATGCAGATGCTCGACGAGGCCGTGGGGACGGCTTCGGGCGACGGGACCGGCGCCGGGGATGACTGGGAGCCCGTGCGGCTGGACGTCAACGTCGACGCCTTTGTGCCGGCGGACTACATCCCCTACGAACAGGCGAAGGTCGACGTTCACCGGCGGATCGCCGCGGCCCGGGAGGTCGCCGATCTGGCGTCGTTGCGCGAGGAGCTCGAGGACCGCTTCGGCGAGCTTCCCGAGCCGCTGCGCAACCTGCTCGCTCTCCAGCAGGCGCGGATCAAGCTGGGTCAGGCGGGCGCGCGGGCGGTGACGTTCCGCGGCGGACGCCTGGCCGTCACCCCGATCGAGCTCGATTCGGTGCGGGCCAAGCAGATCCGGGCCGAGATCCCGGAGGCGCTGTACGAGTCGGGCAAGTCGCAGCTGTCGGTGCGGGTGCCGGACGACCCGGTCAAGCAGTTCCCGGCCGTGGTCCGGGCGGCGGACGTGCTGCTGGCGGTGACGCGAGCGGCATAGGCGGCCGGCGCCGCTGGGTCTTACGAAACCATTAGAGCCTCGGCGCGATGCGCTCGCTACCATCCGGGCGCAGCGATGAAGTGGATGAAGTCCATCACGGCGCTCGGCGCCTTTTTTGTGCTCGCGGCTGGGGTGTCGGCGTGCGGCAGCAGCGTCCCCGGAGATGCGGTCGCCACGATGGCCGGGAACACGATCTCGACCCAGGCGTTCAACCACTGGATGTACGTGGCCGCGAAGGGGAACTCGTCCCAGAGCCCCGGTTCGCCGGTGATCGTGCCCAACGATCCGCCGACGTTCGCGAACTGCGTCAAGCAGGTGCGCGAGCAGATTCCCACGCTGGCAAAGACGCCGGACAAGACCATCCGCAGCGACTGCAAGCAGCTCTTCACCTCGCTCTCGGGGCAGGTGATGGACTTCCTGATCCGCGCCTCCTGGTATCAGGCCGAGGCGGCCAAGCTGGGCATCAAGGTCACCGATGCGCAGGTCCAGCAGGCGTTCCAGGCCGCCAAGAAGCAGCAGTTCCCCACCGCCACGGCGTTCCAGGCCTTCCTCAGCTCCTCGGGGCAGACGCTCCAGGACATCCTCTTCCGGGTCCGGATCAACCAGATCTACTCGAAGCTGCTGGCCCGTCATCACACGACGGTCACGAGCGCCGAGATCAGCTCCTACTACAGCTCGCATCCGACGCAGTTCGGGAGTCCCGAGAAGCGCAACATCCGGATCGTCCGGACCAACAGCCTGAGCCAGGCGAAGGCGGCGAAGACGGCGCTCGAGCACGGCCAGAGCTGGGCCACGGTGGCCAAGAAGTACTCGATCGATGCGGCGACGAAGTCCAAGGGCGGCCTGCTGACCGGCGTCACCAAGGGCGAGGAAGAGCAGGCCTTGGACAAGGCCAGCTTCAGCGCCTCGCTGAACAAGATCATCGGCCCCATCCACGGCCAGTTCGGTTATTACGTGATCGAGGTGACGAAGATCACCCCCGCGACCAAGCAGTCGCTGGCCAAGGCGACTCCGCTGATTCGCCAGATCCTCTCGGGGCAGGCGCAGACCAGCGCTCAGACGGCCGTCGACAAGCAGGCCAAGAAGGACTGGCTGAAGAAGACCACGTGCCGTAGCCAGTACGCGATGGCCGATTGCTCGGGCTACAAGGCGCCGGCGGCGTCGACCTCGACCTCGAGCCCGGCTACTCCGTCGACCACGACGCCCTGACGCCTGTGAGCTCCGGACCTCCGGAGATCCAGGAGGCACTGGCGCGACTCGACGCGATCACCCGCCGGCTCCGCCGCGAGTGCCCCTGGGACCGCGAGCAGGACGAGCGGACGATTGTGCCGCACACGGTGGAGGAGGCGTACGAGCTCGCCGACGCGGCACAACGGCACGACGACGCGAAGCTGCTCGACGAGCTCGGCGACGTCCTCTTCCAGGTCCATTTCCTGGCTCTGCTGCTGGAGGAGCGCGGCCAGGGCAGCCTGGCCGAGGTGGCCGAGCACTGCACCGAGAAGCTGATCCGCCGCCACCCGCACGTGTTCGGCGAGGTCCAGGCTGAGACGGCGGGCGAGGTCCTGCGCAACTGGGACAAGATCAAGCAGGGCGAGCCCGGCCGCGAGCAGGGGGTCTTCGCCGAGGTGCCCGAGAACCTGCCCTCGCCCCTGTACGCCCGCAAGCTGCAGCGCCGCGCCGCCTCGAGCGGCTTCGACTTCCCTGGCGTCGAGGGTCCGATCCAGTCGATCCGCGACGAGCTCGCCGAGCTGGAGGCGGCGAGCACGGCCGAGGAGCGCTTCCAGGAGCTGGGCGATGTGCTGTTTGCGGTCGTAGGCGTGGCCCGAAAGCTCCGGGTGGACCCGGAGCTGGCGCTGCGAGCGGCGGCCGACCGGTTTCGCTTCCGGGTGGAGGCGGGGAGCAGCCTCGCGGCATCCGAGGGCCGGAACTGGAACGATCTCGGCCCCGACGAGCAGTTGGCCTATTACGCCCGCGCTCGCCTGATCGAAGGAGGAGCGGAGTCCCGATGAGCCAGATCGAGCATGTCCACGCCCGTCAGATCCTCGACAGCCGGGGCAACCCCACGGTCGAGGTCGAGCTCAGCCTCCGGTCTGGCGCCTGGGGGCGAGCAGCGGTTCCCTCCGGCGCATCGACGGGGGAATACGAGGCCACTGAGCTCCGGGACGGCGGTGCGGACTGGCTCGGCAAAGGCGTGACCAGGGCGGTCGAGAACGTCAACGGCGAGATCGCGACGGCCGTGCACGGCCAGGACGCCGCGAGCCAGGCGGCCCTCGACCGCATGCTGATCGCGCTGGACGGGACGCCGAACAAGTCGCGGCTCGGCGCCAACGCGATTCTCGCCGTCTCGCTCGCCGCCGCCCACGCCGCCGCCGCCGAGGAGCGGCTGCCGCTGTGGCGCTACCTCGGCGGCGAGACCGCCCACGTCTTGCCGGTGCCGATGATGAACGTCCTGAACGGCGGGGTCCACGCGGACAACCGCGTGGACTTCCAGGAGTTCATGATCGTTCCGGTCGGGGCGCGGTCGTTCGCCGAGGCGGTGCGGATCGGCTCCGAGGTCTTTCATCACCTCAAGCAGACCCTGCACGAGAAAGGTCTGTCGACCTCGGTCGGAGACGAGGGCGGCTTCGCGCCCGATCTGAACTCCAACGAGGAAGCCCTCGAGGCGCTGCTCGCAGGCATCCGGGCGGCGGGGTACGTGCCCGGCGATCAGGTCGCGATCGCCCTTGACCCCGCGGTTTCGGAGCTCTACCGCGACGGCGCCTACGTGCTCGAGCACGAAGGCCGGACGCTCAACGCCGATCAGCTCGCGGGCTACTGGGCCGAGCTCTCCGGCCGCTATCCGGTCATCTCCCTCGAGGACGGCATGGCCGAGGAGGATTGGTCGGGCTGGGCGACGCTGACCAGGCGGCTGGGGGAGAAGACCCAGCTGGTCGGCGACGACGTGTTCGTGACCAATACCGATCGGCTCAAGCGTGGGATCGATAGCGGCGTCGCCAACTCGATCCTGATCAAGGTCAACCAGATCGGGACGCTGACCGAGACTCTGGCGGCCATTCGCATGGCCCGGGAGGCCGGCTACACAGCGGTGATGTCCCACCGCTCGGGGGAAACCGAGGACGTAACGATCGCCGATCTCGCGGTCGCCACCGGCTGCGGTCAGATCAAGACCGGCGCGCCGTCCCGGACCGACCGGGTGGCGAAGTACAACCAGCTGCTGCGGATCGAGGAGGCGCTCGGTCCGGACGCCACGTACCCGGGGCGGGCGGCATTTCGCTCGTAGCGGGTACGCGGGCGCAGGCCCCCGCTGCCGATCCGGCGCACCGTTCTGTGCAGCAGGAAGGAGACTTCGCGCGTCGAACGAAGCGCCCAGGGGATGCCGCCAGCCCGCTCTGCACCGGCAACACACCGCCGGCCTCGCCAGGCGCGGCCGGCGCAGCGTCCCCGGCGGGTGCTCCAGGGCGCCAAGCGCGTCCGCTGGGACCGGGTCGGGCGGATCGTGATGCTGGTGGTACTGGTCGTCGTCGCCGGTGTCTACGTGCAGGACGCGCTCTCCTATTTCTCCACCCGTTCGCAAGCCGAGCACCAGGAGGCGATCGTGCGACACCTGACGCGCGCCAACGCCCAGCTCATGCGCCAGCAGCGAGCGCTGAACGACCCGGCGACGATCGTCCGCGACGCCCGGGTGCTGGGAATGGTCCGCGCCGGCGAGCGGCCCTACGTGATCACGGGGCTGCCCAACCGCTAGAGCGCGCCGGCGCAGGTGATTGACCTCTGGCATGAGGGGGAGCGCCGGCTGCGGGCGGCGGATCCCGCCGAGCGGCCGCGGCTCGAGCGAGTGCGAGACGAGATCGTGCTCGAGCTCCGCCGGCGGCTGGGCGGCCCGTTCACCACCGACGAGCTGGCAGCGCTGTACCTCGAGCAGGGGACCGACTGGTGCTTTCAGATTGCGGTTCGGGTGGCGCCGGACGAACCTGCGGCGTGGGATCTCACGACCGTCGCCGGCGCGGCCTTCGCCCGCTACGTCCGGGAGGCTAGTGACTACGCCGGCGGCCGCCGGCGGGAGCAGGGGTAGCCGGCCGCAACCCCGTTACTCCGACTCGTCTGACTCGTCGCCGCCGGCGCGGCGGATCACGATCTGATCCTCCTCGATCGCGACCTCGACGGGGCGATGGCCAGCCCAGTATTCGGCGTAGACGGGGTCGTCCTGGACGGCTGGGTCAAGCCACAGGCCGTAGCCCTCCTCGCCGTGGTCGAAAGTCGCCTCGAGCGTGGTCGGCTTCTTGCGGCCGCGGCCGCTGCGGCCGCCGCGTCGGCTGCGGCGTCTCGGGGCGCGCTCCTCGGTCTCGTCCTGGTCTTCGTCCTCCGCCTCCTCCTCCTCGCCGGCGAGCTCGGTCTCGGCCGCCTCGAGCTCGGCCGCGATCAGCGCGTCGTCCTCGGCACGCAGATCGATCTCGTCGTCGAAGTCGGTCGTCGGCGAGCCCTCGTTGTCAGCGCCCGGCTCGAGCCCCTGCTCGCGCTTGAAGGCCTGGATCTGCTGAACGGTGACCTCGAGCTGATGTGCGATCCACGCGTCGGTGCGTCCTTGGCGGACCCAGCCACGGATGCGGTTCAGCTCGGGTCGTAGCGATCGTCGCGGCATGCGGCGCGGAGACTAGTACAGGGGACGGTCCGAGGTCGGCAGTGGTATGGCGTGTGCGGGATCCTGGGGAAGGATGTGCTGGAAAAGGCGGTTGTGCAAGCGAGAGCGCACTCGGTATGCTGAGCCCGAGGGCAGCCCGTTAGCTTTGTCAAGACGGCGAGGCTGCGGGCGGTCTTTCCATACAACAGGCAAGCAGGGAGGCAAATCCCATGTTGGTGCTGACCCGAAAGTCCAACCAGAGCATCATGATCGGCGACGACATTGAGGTCTCCGTGCTGGCCATCATCGGCGAGAAAGTACGGATCGGCATTCAGGCTCCGCGGGACATCCCGGTGTTCCGGAAAGAGGTCTATCTAGAAATTCAGCAGGAGCGCAGCAGCAGCGCCAAGGGCGCGCGCGAGGAAGTCGACGCCGCGTTGCGAGGGCTGGGCGAGAGCTAGCGGCGAGGACGACCCAGCGCCGGCGCGGCCCGACGGCGCTAGCTCAGCAGGTAGTACAGCGTCTCGAACATCGCCACCGTGACGACCACGGCGGTGGCGATGAGCGAGAACACGAGCAGCCAGAAGTGGACCGAGCTGCGCTTCTTCTGGCGCGCCACGGAACGCTTGCGCGAGCGCACGACCGCGCGGCGCCGGAGGTTCTCCCTGCGGCTGCGGTCCAACTGCATCTCGTGCCGGAACTCCTGCTCGAGCTGCGCGAGGCTCTGGCGCATCTTCATCGCCATCGGCGGTCGAGCCTACCAGTTGAGGGCGGGATTATGTGGACTCGGGCCGGGGCCGCGGGAGCGGTCCCGGCCCGGGGCCGTGGGCCCGCCGGCGCGACACCCCAGGCCGGCCGAAGGCCGGCCCCTAATGAACTACCTGGCCCTCGTAGATGCGGACGAAGTGCAGGTAGTTGTCGGCGATCTGGGAGGCGGCGGCATCGCGGTCGACCTCGTCGCCGAGGAACGCCTTGAGCGGGTCCCACCAGATCGAGCGGCCGATCGCGAAGCCGATGAAGCCCTCGACCGGCGCCGCTTGGCGGAGCCAGTGCTCGACCTTCTCGGTCGAGGCGCCGCGACCCAGGAGAACGCAGACGACCCCATCGCGGCCCTCGCCTGAGCGGGTCTGCTCGGCGAGCATCTCAGCCTCCTCGCGCTCATCGACGCCCTCGATCTTCCAGACGTCGACCTCGACGCCGGCGTTCTGGATGGTCTCGATGGCCTCGCGCATCAGGGCCGGCCGGAGCTCGGCGTCGTAGCGATCGGTGTCGCCGTCGACGCTGGCCAGCTGCCCGTCGGTCGCCGGCACGAGCAGCTCGAACAGGAACTTGCGGTCGTGCTCGTGGAGCCAGTCGGCCAGCCGCTTGAGCCGCTCCAGCTGGCGCTTGTTCATCGCCGCGTCGTCGTAGGGGTTAAAGCGGACAAGGACCTTGACGAAATCGGGGTCGAACTTCTCGATGTGGGCGCCGAAGTCGTCGCCGTACTCGAAATCGAACTCGTCCTGGCCGGACTTCTCGACCGGCATCGCCAGCTTGAGGCCGTCCTCACGGGCGCGCTCGGGGATGTCGGAGCCGAACTGCTCATCGACGAGCACGCCGGTGGCGCCGGCCTCGGCACCGCGCTCGACGGCTTCGACCATGCCCTCGAAGATCAGCCGCTTGGCGTCGGCGATCCTCTCGGTCTCCTCGGGTGTGGGATCGCCCTCGATCCCGAACATCTTCTTCTGGAATGAGCCGCGATGGTCGAACGCGAGGATGTACAGCTTTCCGTCGTATCCAAGGGCCATTGTCCGTCCTCCCAGGCGCGGTAATCGTTTCTACCCAGTCTACGGCGACATCCGTCAGTAGGCTGCCCGGCGTGCAGCACCGGTTCAAAGAGCCTCCGTACACGATCGGGATCGAGGAGGAGCTGATGATCCTCGACGCCGAGTCGCTCGAGCTGGTCAACGCGATTGAGAGCCTGCTCGAGCCGGCGCCCTCCGGCGAGATCAAGCCCGAGCTGATGGAGTCGGTGCTCGAGGTGTCGACCGATCCGTGTCCGAACACGGCGCAGGCAGGGGAGCAGCTACGGGCGCTGCGCCGGCAGGTGCTGCAAGCGGCAGAGACCAAGAACCTGACCATCGGGTCGGCCGGCACCCATCCGTTCGCGATGTGGGAGAACCAGCGCATCGTGGCCCGGCCCCGGTACCGCGACCTGATCTCGGCCCTGCGGTTCGTGGCCCGCCAGGAGCTGATCTTCGGCATGCACGTCCACGTCGGGATCGACGACCCCGAGAAGGCGATCCACGTCGCCAACGGCATGCGCGTCCACGTCCCGGTCCTGCTCGGTCTGTCCGCCAACTCGCCGTTCTGGCGGGCCGGTGCCACCGGTCTGGCCTCCGTCCGCACGCCGATCTTCCGCGCCTTCCCCCGAGTGGGCATTCCCCCGACCTACGAGGGCTGGGCGGACTACGAGCGACGGATCGAGTTCATGATCAACTGCAAGGTGATCGAGGACTACACCTACCTGTGGCACGACGTCCGGCCGCACCCCAATTTCGGCACGGTGGAGATCCGGGTGATGGACTCCCAGACCCACATCGAGCACACGCTCGGGATCGCCGCCCTGATCCAGGGGTTGGTGAAGGAGCTGTGCGAGCACTTCGAGGCCGGCCGGCAGCTGTCGCGATACCCGCACGAGATGCTCGACGAGAACAAGTGGCTGGCCGCCAGGCACGGCCTCGAGGGCGAGCTGGTCGATCTCCCGGATTCGACCCGTGTGCAGACCCGGGCGCTGGCCCAGCGGCTGCTCGATCGAATGCGGGAGCACTGCCAGGACCTCGGCTCGGACGGCGACCTGGACGCGATCGAGGACCTGCTCGAGCGCGGCAACGGCGCGGCCCGGCAGGTCGTGGTCTATGAGGCCAATCACGATCTGCACGAAGTCATGGCCGAGATCGTCACGGCAACTGCCGTTTAGCCAGCGGGTGGACGCCGGACCAGGCCACCGGGATCGGCCTCTTTCGCGCCGCTTTACAATCGGTTTGTGAGCGCCGGCGGTCCGGATCTCTTCGTGGTCTGCAAGAGCTGTGGGTCGGAGGTAAGCCCTTACATCACCGAATGCCCATACTGCGGCAGCCGGCTGCGTAAACGCGCCCCCAAACTCGACCGCCAGGGCCGGGTGGCGGAGAAGCGCCGCCGCCGGCGGACGCCGAGCCCGACGCTGCCCCGGCTGCGAAGCGGCGAGATCCCGGGCATCCGAGCGGAGGCGCGACCGTACGCCACGCTCGTGCTGGTCGCGCTGGGGCTGGCGGGCTGCCTGGTGTGGCGCACGGGCTTGATCGGGTTGGACCACCTCGCGGTCGTTGGCAAGCCCGGCTCGGAATGGTGGCGGCTCCTGACCGCGCCGTTCGTCTACAACAACACCGGCTATGCGTTCGTCGCTCTCGGGGCGATCGTGCTGTACGGCTCGCTGCTGGAGCGCCGGCACGGGCCGGCGCCCGTGATCGCCCTGTTCCTGGTCGGCGGCGTCGGCGGGATCGCGGCCACCGCTGCGGCGTATCCATTCCCGGTCGCGCTCGGCGGCAACGGCGCGGCGCTGGCGCTGCTGTGCGCGTGGGCGGTGCCAGATCTGCTGGCCGTGCGCGCCGGAGAGGAGATCGAAGGCGATCTGCTGGGCACGGCCGTGATCGCGGCGGTGGTGGCGCTGATCCCGCTGGCGGCCAGGGAGGCGAGCTGGATCGCCGGCGGCGTCGGCGTGGTGATGGGCTTCGTGATCGGGCTGCCGCTGGCCCGCATGCTGGCGCGCTGAGCGGGGAGCGCTAAGAGACGGTGATCGTCCCCGGCGGGCCCGGGACCAACCGGCCGATGACCGAACCGGGAATCGCCACGGCGCGCTCGGCGGGCACGGCCGCGAGCAGCCCACCGGAGGTCATGGCGTCCGCGGCGAGCCAGCGGCGCTCCTCGGGCACGCGCCGATCGAAGCTCGCAAATTGCTCCGCGTGAGCGCGGTTGCGCCTGGTCCCGCCCGCCACCGCGCGCTGCTGCGGATCGGCCAACAGCTCGAGCACGCCGTCGATCGCCGGCACGGCTTCGGCGTCCACGTGGGCAGCCAGGCCGCTGGCGAGCGCCAGCTCGTGCAGATGGCCGAGCAGGCCGAAGCCGGTGACGTCGGTCAGCGCGTGGGCATCGGCGTCCCGCGCGGCCTGGGCGGCGTCGCGGTTGAGCGTCGTCATCACCTCCACGGCCTTGTCCAGCGGTGCTCCCGGGAGGCCTCGCTTGACCGCGGTCGAGACCGCGCCGGCGCCGAGCGGCTTGGTCAGCACGAGCGCGTCGCCTGCTCGCCCGCCGGCGTTGGAGAGGATCTGATCGGGATGGACCACGCCGGTGACGGCGAGGCCGAACTTCGGTTCGGCGTCTTCGATCGAGTGCCCGCCCAGGATCGCCGTGGCGGCCGCGTCGGCCACGACGGCGCCGCCGCGCAGGATCTCTCGCAGGACATCGGCGCCCAGGTCCTGGAGCGAGAAGGCGACCAGGTTGAGTGCGCAGACCGGGGTCGCGCCCATCGCGTAGACATCCGACAGCGCGTTGGTGGCGGCGATCCGGCCGAAGTCGAATGGGTCGTCGACGATCGGGGTGAAGAAGTCCACCGTCTGCACGATCGCCAGGTCGTCGCGCAGCCGGTACACGCCGGCGTCGTCGGCGGTCTCGAACCCGATCAGCACGTTCGGATCGGTTGATCCGTCGAGCCCCCGCAGCAGCGGCCCGATCGCCGCCGCCGGCAGCTTGCAGCCGCAGCCGGCGCCGTGGGAGAGCGATGTCAGGGTCACGACCACGCACGTATGATCCCGCACGGTGGAGCGTGCTTACACCGACGCCGACCTCGACGCCGCGATCGCCGCGCTGAGCGATCCAGGGCGGTTGCGCGAGGCGCAGGAGATCGTGGCCCGCTCGGCTCCGTCGCTGCAGCGACTGCTGGCGATGGCACTCGACGAGGGCGGTTGGTTCGACTCCGCCCACGACCAGGCCGTGCGCGAGGCGGCCGGCGGCGAGGATCCGCATCAGCGAGAACGGGCCGTGCGGACGCTGCTGGCCGAGGAGACTCGCCTGGGGATGCTGGTCGGCGTCGCGGTCGGCTTCGAGCTCGCTCGCGAGCTCGGGGAACCCGGTGAGACAAACAAACAGGAGGATTGATCGACGATGGAAGTCCGCTTTCTCGGCCACGCCTGCTTCACGCTGTCCGACGGCGATGCGACGGTGCTCATCGACCCGTTCCTGAGCGGCAATCCGAAAGCCGCGATCTCCGCCGACGACGTCGCCGCGACGACGATCCTCCTCACCCATGGGCACGGGGACCACATCGGCGACACGGTCTCGATCGCGAAGCGCACGGGGGCACCGGTGGTGGCGATCGTCGAGCTTGCCGGCGAGGTGGGGGAGGAGGGGATCGACGTGTTCGACCCGAACTTGGGCGGCACGGTCAAGTTCGACTGGGGCTGGGTCAAGCTGGTGCCGGCGTGGCACACCTCGACCACGCCCAAGGGGACGGTGAACACGCCCGCCGGCCTGCTCATCAACTTCGAGGACACGATCGTCTACCACCTCGGCGACACCTCCCTGTTCTCCGACATGGCACTGGTGGGCAAGCGCAACCCGATCGACGTCGCGCTGATGTGCATCGGCGGCCATTACACGATGGACAGGACCGACGCCGTCGACGCCGCGCAGCTGATCGGCGCCAAGACCGTAATACCGTGTCACTACAACACCTTCCCGCCGATCGAGACCGACCCGCAGACGTTCAAGTCCGACGTCGAGTCCGCCGGTCACGCGAACGTGGTCGTGCTCGAGCCGGGCGAGACCCACTCGACATGACGCACGCGATCGTCCTGATCCAGGCCGAGCGGTCCGCCCTGGCGACGCTGGGCGGGGACCTGGCCGACCTCGACGGCGTCGCCGAGGCCTATTCCGTGACCGGCGAGTGGGACTTCGTGGCCATCCTCCGCCTACGCGAGCAGGAGCAGCTCGCGCAGGTGGTGACCGGCCAGCTCTCGCAGCTGGCCGGGGTCAGCCGGACGCAGACGATGGTCGCCTTCGAGGTCTACTCGAAGCACGACCTCGAGGCCTTGTTCTCGGTCGGCCAGTAGCGCAACTCCCGGGCCACCGAGTGCTCGCGGTCGAAGCGCCGCGCACGCCCCGACCCGATCGCCGGCTGGCACACTCAGCGCGTGCGCGTCGCCGTCGTCGCCGAGTGGTACCCATCGCCGTCGGACCCGGTTCACGGGATCTGGGCCCACCGCCAGGCGCTGGCCGCCGTCTCGGGCGGCACCGAGGTGCGGGTGCTGGCGCTGCGCCGGCCGGTCCCGCCGCTGGCGGTGGCCAAGCGGCTGGCCCGGATCCCGCCGGATCTCGCCGCGGCCCGCGCCTGGGCGCGCGGCGCCCGCCGATCGCTGCGGCCGATGACGCTCGACGGCGTCGCGGTTCAGCCGGTGGCGTGGCTCGGGCCCCCGCGGCCGATCTCGTACGGCAGCTGGGGGTACTGGATGGCACCGTCGCTGCGGCGGGCGCTCGACCGGCTGTACGAGTCCTGGCCGTTCGAGGTCCTGCACGCCCATTGTCTCGCCCCCGCCGGTCACGCCGCCGCCCGCTGGATCGCCGGGGGGCCGGCGGCGCGGCAGCCGGCCTTCGTCGTCTCAGCGCACGGCCCCGACATGATCCATGTCCCGGAGCGCAGCTCGGTCGGGCGGCGGGCGTGCGTGACCGCGCTGCGCCGTGCCGACCTCGTCCTCGCCAACAGCACGTGGGCGCGGCGGCGGTGCGAGCAGCTCGCGGGCGCGCCGCTGCCGGTATCGGTGGTCCATCTCGGCGCCGATCTCGTCCCCGAGCCCGCCACGGGCAACGGCGAGGTGCGGCTCGTGACCGTGGCCCATCTCCAGGCCCGCAAGCGCCACGACGTGGTGTTGCGGGCGCTGGCGCGGCTCGATCCGGCCCGCCGTCCGCGATACCTGGTGATCGGCGACGGCGAGCGTCGCGCGCCGCTGCAGCGGTTGGCGCTCGAGCTCGGGCTGGCCGACCGGGTGCGATTCCTCGGCCAGCTCCCCAACGACCAGGCAGTGCGTCTCCTCGCGGCGTGCGACCTGTTCGTGATGCCGGGGGTCGAGGAGCCGTTCGGGGTCGCGTTCGTGGAGGCGATGGCCGCCGGCGTGCCGGCGATCGGGGGGCGTGGGGAGGGCGGCCCCGAGGACATCTCGGCCGCGGGGGAGGGGATGGTCCTGGTGACGCCGGGCGACGTGGGCGAGCTCGCGGCCGAGCTCGACCGGCTGTGCGGCGACCCCGCGGAGCTGCGGCGGCTTGGCGCCGCCGCCCGCGCCACCGCCGCCGCCAACTTCACCTGGGGGCTGTGCGGGGAGCGGACCGTCGCTGCTTATCGCGAGGCGGTGGCGATCCACCGCGAGCGGCGATGAGCGACGGCGTGGATGTGCTGCTGCTGTCGCTGGGGACGACCAAGGGGCTGCGGATCGCCGACGCTGAGCTGGCGTCGATGATGCGTCGGGCCGGAGCCTCGGTCGCCGTCCTGGGCACGCGGATCGGCCTGACCGACCGGCTCCGGCGGGGCTATCCGGTCAACGACATCGTCGAGGCGATCGCGGCGCGACGCGCGCTGGAGGCCGGGCTTCGCCGCCACCGTCCCCGGGCGGTGGTGCTCTCCACCACCACCGCGGCGATGCTCGCCGGCCGGCCTGGGGTTCCGTTCGCGGTGTGGCTCGATTCGCCGGCGCGTCTGAACCGACCGGGGCCTCACAACGCCGTGCTGCACGTGCTCGAGCGCCGGCAGCTGGCCCGAGCCCGCGTGGTGCTGGTGCTGAGCCCTCCCGCGGCGGCCGCGCTGCCCGCCGGGGCCGCGCCCGCCGTGGTGATCGCACCGCCGCTGCCGGCCTCCCCGGCGCGCACCCAGCCTGGCGAGAGGCTGATCGTCGGCTACACCCCGGATCCGAAGGCCAAGGACCTCGAGCTCCTCTGCCGCGCCTGGGCAGTCACGGACACGCGAGGGGCGCGGCTGGTGGTGACCGGGATCCAGCCGGAGCGGGCGCAGGCCTTCCTGGCCCGCCGCGGGTTGTCGTTGCCGCCGGGCATGGAGCTGTCGGGGATGCTGGCCCCGGAAGCGTTCGGGTCCTTGCTGGGACGGGCCCGAGCGTTCGTCAGCGCCGCCCGCTGGGAGGACTTCGGCCAGGCCCCGCTCCAGGCCCTCGACCGCGGCGCCATGCTGGTCAGCGCCCCGGCGGGCGGCCCCTTCCCGGCGTTGGCGATCGCTCGCGAGCTGGAGCCGCGGTTCGTCGCCCCCGACCGCAGCCCCCGGTCGCTGGCCATCGCCATGGAGGCGGCATTGGGCGCCGGCGAGCCCGAGCTGGCCGCCTACCGGCTGGCTGCGCGCCGAGGGCTCGAGCCCTACCGCCCTCACGCCCAGGTGCGGCGGCTGCGCGACGAGGTGCTGCCGCGCCTGCTCACCCGCTGACCGGCTGCCGGCGGCGCCGCCCAGCGACCAGGACCGCCGCGACGAAGGCGTCGACATCGCGGCCGTCGGTGGCCGCATCGATCGCGCGGCTCTCGGCTCCCAGCCGCTCCCGGAGCTCGCTGTCCGAGGCCAGCCGGGCCAGCGCGCCGGCGATCTCGTCGACCCGCTCGGGCTCGATCAGCAGGGCGTTGCGATGCTGGACGGCGACATCGCCCACGGCACCGGCGGCCCGGCTGCAGATGATCGGCAGTCCGGCTGCGGCCGCCTCGCGGATCGTGACCCCGAACGGCTCGTAGGTGCTGACGAGCGCGCAGATGTCGGCGCGGGCGTAGAGCTGAGGCAGCTCGCTCGGCGGGAGATGGCCGCGGAAGCGCACCGGAACTCCCAGCCGATCTGCGAGCCGCTTTAGCCCGGGTTCGAGGAACCCGCTGCCGACGATCTCGAGCATCGCCTGCTCCGGCGAGAAGGATGCGCGCGCGAACGCTTCGATCAGCGTGGCGAGGTTCTTGTCCGGCACCAGCCGTCCGACGGTGATCACGGTGATCGGCCCGCTCCGGTTCGCGACCCGGTTCGCCGCCGCGGCGCGAATCGGCTCGAGGTCGGCGGACTGCAGCGCCACCGTGATCCGCCGCGCCGGCACACCGAAGCCCAGCAGCCGCTCCCGTGCCGCCGAGCTCACGGCGATCAGGCCATCCGCGCGCCGGGCCACGTGGCGGTGCAGCCGCTGGCGCGCGGGCGACAGGGTCGCGTCCATCTGTTGCGTGCACTCGGTGAGGACGACGTAGGCGCGGCCGTGGGCCCGGCACCACCGCAGCGCGCGCAACGAGGCAGGCCCGTACTCCGAGGCCACCACGCAGTCGGGGTCGGCGCGGCGCAGGGCCCGCTCGAGGCCCCACGGCCAGACGATCGGGGTCCGGCCGGGCCGGCTGTGCTGCCACGAACGCAGGTGGTGCGCCGGGTAGTGATGGTCCGTCGCGAACCACTCGGCGCCGACATCCCAGCTCGGCTGCCGGCCCGACTGGTAGATCACCGAGAGCTCCAGGTCGTCGCGCGCGTGCAGAGCGCGAAACAGCGGCTCCCGATACGGCGCGGGGGCGGGCGGCACGAGCACGCAACGGAGCGGGCGGGGGTCCCTCATCGGGAGGGCAAGGTTGGCACAACGAGCCGGCAGCCTGGAACGGCTGGTGCCGCGCCCGTTAGCGCTGCGCTCCGTGCCCGCTAGCGCTGCGCTCCGCGCCCGCGCTCGAACCAGATCGAGTGGTCGTGCCAGTCGTGCGCCATCAGGGCGCCACCGGTGGCGGCCAGCGCCAGCAGTGGCGAGCGTGGATCGCGCTCGACAATCAGCCCGAGGCAGGCGAGCGCAGCGACGATGGTGCCGGTGGCGCCGTGGTGGCAACGCTGCCCGAGGATCCAGACACGGTGGCGGGGGGCGTCGTACTCAACCATTCTCCGCCTGGGATGTGCACCCGTCCTCGGCATCTTGCCGCCTCATCTCGGGCCGGTTGTCGGCCTCTATGCTAAGAACGTGAGCCGCCGCCGCGCTTTTCTGGCGCTACTACCAGTTTTCCTGTCGATTGGCGCATGTGGGGGTTCCAGTCACTCCTCCTCAACGGCGCAGGGCGGATCGAGCACTGCCCCGGCAACGTCTCCGACGGGGGCCGGCACCGCGACCACGACGACCGCCGGCGGCGCCACAAGCGGGTCAACCACGACGAGCGCCCCGACCACGACCGCGTCCGGGACCACGTCCGCCCAGGGGGGCCAGACCACGACCGCGCCAGCCAGCGGCGGCGCGCCGGTCAGCGGTGGGGGCTCGAGCCGCGGCCAGGGGAAGCGGCAGCAGACCGGCGGCTCGACGAACGTGCGGGTTCCGGCCACGTTCTCGATCCGATCCGGCGGGCGGCTCGATCCACAAACGGTCTCCGCGCCCGCGTTCCTGGCCGTACGCGTGACGGTGAGCTCCGGCGACGGCAAGGCGCACCAGGTCATCGTGCGCACGCCGACTCCTCACGCGCTGTCGGTGCCCGCCGGCGGCCGGGCCTCGGTCCTGATCTCCGGACAGCGAGCCGGTCAGTACCCGATCGAGGTCGACGGCAGGGCGCGAGGGGCGCTGCTGATCGGCGGCGAGCCCGGGCCGTAGGCGCGCCCGGGTGGCTGGGGCGATCGCTACTGCGATGCGGTAAGGGCCCCCACGGGAGGGTGGCCGCGAAACGGGCCATATATTCCCGTTTCGCGGCCAGCCTCCGTCAACCGCGTCGGCGCCCCCTGCGCCTGGTGCGTAGGAGGCGCGAATGCGCTGCCCAAGGCCGCTCCTGCCCGCTCCTCACGCGATCCGGGTCCCGATCGCAGCGTCACGATCGGGGCGCAGCAGCACCACCCCGAGATCGTCGTCGAGGGCGCCGAGGACCAGGACCTCGGAGGAGAAGGGCCCGATCCGCCGCGGCGGGAAGTTGACCACGGCGACGACCAGGGTGTCCTGCAACTCCTGAGCCGAGTAGTGCTTGATCTGGGCCGACGAGCGCTTGAGTCCCAGCTCGGGGCCGAAGTCGATGGTGAGCTTCCACGCCGGCACTCGAGCCTCAGGGAACTCGTCGACCGCGACGATCCTGCCGACGCGCATGTCGACCGCATTGAAGTGATCGATGTCGATCACGGCCGCTTGACTGAGGCGGCGGTCAGTTGCGGTTGTGCGACCGGCCGGCGTTCATGCGGGGCCTGCCCCAGCCTCGCCTCTGCCCTGGCCAAGGCCGCGCGATCGGTGTCCGGCTCGTAGTCGTGGTCGGAGGCGGTTGCGTTGTCGTCGTGTTGCTCGTTGTCGGCGGCGGCGCCAGGATCGTGGTCGTAGTGGTCGTCGTCGGCAGCAGCGTGGTCGTGGTCGCGGCTGCGGTCGTCGTCCCGGTGTCGGTCGTCCCGCCGTTGGCATTGGTGTCGGCCGGGGCGGTCGGCAGCACCGTCGCGTCGGTCTGGGTCTGCGTGCGGCCAGGTGGCGAGGCGGGCGTCGTGGTGGTCGTAGCCGGCTTCGCCGCCGCCTTGGAAGCCGACGCGACCAGCGTCGCCTTCTTCGGATCGGCGGACTTCTTTGCCTTGTGTGTCGCCTTGGCCGCGGGTCGCGGGGCTGTCCTGACCTTGGCGAAGACACGCCGCGAGGTGTGCGCCACCACGTGCGCCACGGGGACGTAGGCGGTGGTGGTGGGGGCGGGAAGCGACGCGTGGACGGTGCCGTGGTGCGCCGGTCCCGGCTGGTCCACCTCAACTGCCGCCCCGGTGACCAGCGCCGCCGCGGCGAGGCCGGCCGCCGCCTTGGTCGCGATGGCGCCGATGCCGGCGGAGACGAAGCTGCCCGCGGTCGAGCCGACGACGAGGGTGCCGCCGGCGGCGGTCCCGGCCGCGGCGCCCGAGCTCGCGGCGCCGGAGCCGGCCGCGGTGGCGCCCGAGCCGGCCGAATGGCCGAGGTGGGTGAGGGCCAGCTTCTTCAGCAGCACAAGCGGGCCGACCGGAAGCAACGCCGCGAGGGCCTTGTTGGTCTCCTTGAGCTGGCCGCGGAAGGTCTCGCAGCGCGTGCATCCCTTCAGGTGGCGGCGCACCAGCGGACTGGGCCGGCGCTGGAGACCCTCGGCGACCTCGCCGAGCTCGATCCGGACCTCCTCGCAGGACAGCACGCGCGCCTCGGCGGCCTCGGCGAGCGAGATCCGCGCCCGCACCAGCAGCGACTTGACGCTGGGCACGGTGGTCTCCATCGCCTCGGCGATCTGCTCGTAGGAGAGCGCATCCATCTCGCGGAGCACGAGCGCGGTCTTCTGCGTCTCCGGAAGGTCGTTAATGTCGCCGACGAGCAGCCGGAACTCCTCGCGCTCATGGACCTTGTCGGCGGTGCTGGCGCCGTTGTCGGAGAGATGGACGTCCATCGAGTCGACGCCGACGGCCTGGATCCGCCGCAGGTGGTTCAGACAGCGATTGCGAGCGATGCGGTAGAGCCAGGGCCTGACGTTGATCGGACGATCGTCGGCGAGCATCGCGTTGAAGGCGGCGGCGAGCACCTCCTGGAGGACGTCTTCGGCGTCCTCGCGGGACCCGAGCAGGTGCCTGCAGAAGGACAGCAGCCGGGAGCTGTAGCGACTGACCAGCACCTCGAATGCGGTCTGGTTGCCGCGGCGCACCAGCGCCACCAGCCGCTCGTCGGACTGAAGCCGCAGCAACGGCGAGCGTCCGTGCAGGCTCAGTCCGCCGGAGTATTTGAGGGCTGAGACTTCCATTCCGCGATGAATGGGCCCGCGCGCGCGAGGGCCCTGGTAAACAGGACACGGTAGCAGCGCATTAGTTGCGGTTTAGCCAGGAATACGTCGCTTGCGTCACTAACATCCGACGCCCCGCCCGGGTAGACAAACAGGCAAAGTCCGCGCACTTAAAATGCGCTGCTCGCGAGAGCGTTGCGGGTTCGAATCCCGCCCCGGGTATCTTCGCCGGCGCCGGGGTGCGCCGGGGTGCGCCGGGGTGCGCCGGGGTCCGCCGGGGTCCGCCGGGGTCCGCCGGGGTCCGCCGGCGGCCTCACTCCGCCGCCAGCCCCACTGCGCCGCCCCACCCCGCCACACGTCCACACCTGATTCCGGTGCGCTAAAAGCCCCCCGGAGATTGCACGTAAATCCGGTCTATCGCCGTAATCCGGGCGCTTACTCACCAGTAGACCGGCGACGGTTCGAAATTGACACCCCGCGGATCGCCTTGGTAGCGTCAAATCGCGATGTCTGGCAGGGGACATCACCAATGGACGCTGGGAGGAGCGAGATTGGCCAGATGACTGGTTCCGTTTGCCGCGGCCACGGATGGCGGGCGGGAGCCACCCGACTGCCAGGCGGCGCACACCCATGGGGGAAAGTCGACGCGGATTCCGCCGTCTAGGCGGCAACGGTGCGCAACTCGTCTGTGATCGGCCGAGTCGCCGCGATCGCGGCGGTGGCGGTTGCCGTGATCGCGGTGGCGGTGATCGTGCTGCAGGGCGGCTCCAGCTATCAGGTCAAGGCGATCTTCCAGAACGCCAGCCAGATCGTCAGCGGCGACCTGGTCGAGGTGTCGGGCAACAGCATCGGCAGCGTGTCGAACATCTCCCTGACCCCCAACGGCCAGGCGGAGCTGACCCTCAGCATCAACAACGGCCATTACGAGCCGCTGCGCCAGGGGACCCTGGCGACGATCCGGCAGCTGTCCCTGTCGGGGATCGCCAATCGCTATGTCGACTTGCGGCTGGGGCCGGGGACGGCGCCGCCGATTCGCAACCACGGCGTGATCCCGACACGGGACACCACCAGCGCCGTCGACCTCGACCAGCTGTTCGACACGCTCGACCCGCCGACTCGCAAGGCCCTCCAGGAGGTGATCCAGGGCTCGGCATCGCAGTACGCCGGCCAGGGCCAGGCGATGCAGCGAGCCTGGCAGTACCTCAATCCAGCGATCGCCTCCTCGAGCATCCTGTTCCGGGAGATCAACCGTGACACGAGCAAGTTCACGAACTTCATCGTCAAGTCCTCGAACCTGGTCACGGATATCGCCCGGCGCCGCGCCGACCTCGCCGGCCTGGTCCAGAACCTGTCGAGCACCACCGGGGCGCTGGCGGCCCAGCACATCGCCCTCGGCGCGTCGATCCAGAAGCTCCCCGGCTTCATGGCGCTTGCGGACACGACGTTCGTCAACCTCCGCACGGCGCTGAACCAGGTTCAGCCCCTCGTCGACGTCTCCAAGCAAACCCACGTCGCGCCGAAGCTGCAGGAGCTGCTCGCGCAGCTGAAGCCGCTGGCCGAGGACTCCGTCCCCACCGTCCGCGACCTGTCCAACATCGTCAGCCGGCCGGGGCCGGACAACGACCTGATCGAGCTGAACGAGCTCAGCCCGGGCCTGGCCGCGGTCACGGTGCACAACCTGAACGCGAACGGCAAGTCGCGGCCGGGGGCGTTCCCCGAGTCGACGATCGCCCTCAACGACTCCACGCCCGAGCTGGCCACGGCACGACCGTACGCGGTCGATCTGACCGGCTGGTTCGAGGGCTACACCCACCCGGGAACGATCGACGCCAACGGCGGCACCAGCCGCATCGCGCCGGTGATCGCGCTGTCCTCGGTCGACAACGGGCTGAGCACCCCGGTCCCGCTGAACACGGTCACCAACCCGCTGGCCTCGTTCCTGTTCCAGTTCCTGGGCAAGGGGGCGCCGGGCGGGACGGCGCCGCTCACCACCGGCCAGGGCGACCGGTGCCCGGGCTCGATGGAGCGCGGCGCGGCCTACTTCCCGGAGAGCGGCTTCCCCTGCAACCCCAGCGAGGTCCCGACGGGGAAATGAAGCGGATCCTGGTGAGCGCGGCGATCTTGATGGCGGCAGGGGCGTTCCTGGTGCTGGCCGGCGGCGCGTCCAACGGCGGTAACGCCGCCGGGACCTACAAGATCGAGCTCGACAACGCGTTCGGGCTGGTCACGGGCGCGGAGTTCAAGGTCGCGGGCGTGGCCGCGGGCTCGATCCAGTCGATCGGGCTCCCCCCGGGATGCGTGCAGGGCAACACCTACGACTGCTACGCGCAGGTCACGGTCAAGGTCACCCAGAACGGGTTCGGGTCCTTCCGCACCGACGCCTTCTGCCAGTCGCGGCCGCAGTCGCTGATCGGCGAGTACTTCATCGAATGCGACCCCGGCCACTCCGGGCAGGTGATCAAGCCCGGCGGGACGATCCCGGTCACCCGCACCGAGTCGACGATCCCCGGCGACCTGCTCCAGGACGTGATGCGGATGCCCTACCGGGAGCGCCTGACATTGATCATCAACGAGCTGGGCGCGGCCGTCGCCGGGCGCTCGACCGACCTCGAGGCAGCGCTGCGCCGGGCGGTACCGGCGCTGAACGAGACCGACAACCTCCTCAACCTGCTGGCCAACGACTCGCACACGCTGCAGCAGCTGACGGCGAACGCGAACTCGGTGATCACGGCCCTGGCCAACAACAAGTCCCAGGTCCAGCGGTTCATCACCGAGGCCGACAAGACGGCGACGGCCACCGCCACCCAGCAGTCGAACCTCCGGGCCACGTTCCAGAAGCTGCCCGGGTTCCTGGCGGAGCTCCAGCCGGCGATGCAGAAGCTGGACGCGGCCGCCGATGCGAATACGCCGGTGCTCGAGAACCTGAATGCGGCATCCGGCAATCTCGACCGGCTGTTCACCGACCTGCCGGCGTTCTCCGACTCTGCGGTGCCGGCGCTGAAGTCGCTGGGCAAGGCGTCGGTCACCGGCCGCCAGGCGGTGCGGGCGGCCGGCCCGGCGGTGGCCAACCTCAACCAGTTCGCCATGCCGACCCCCGAACTGGCCCAGAACCTCGCCATCGTCCTGCGCGATCTCGACGATCGCGGCCGCGCCGTCGAGCCCGACAGCCGCAGCCCCGGCGGCAAGGGCTACACCGGCCTGGAGGCGCTGCTCCAGTACGTCTTCAACCAGACGCTGGCGATCAACGGCTTCGGCCAGTTCGGCCACTTCCTCGCCGTCGACGCGTTCATCGACCCTCGGTGCGCGCAGTACGCCACGCCGCAGAGCGTCGCCAACGGCCTCAAGACCGACGGGCCGAGCTACCGCGAGTGCTATGCCTGGCTGGGCCCCAACCAGCCGGGCATCAACGAGACCGACCCCTCGAACCCGCGCGCGTGCGTGCCCGATCCCGGCGGCGCTCCCCCCGGCGAGCGCGGTCCGAAGACCACGGCGTGCAAGCTGCAGCCGGCTTCGGTCCCCCTGACATCGAGCGACGCGCCCCCGAAGGCATCGAGCGCGGGCCGCACCACCAAGAGCCGCGCCGCGGCGCGCCCACCGACCCCGAGCCCACAGAGCCTCTCGTCGTCCGCCCCCGCAGCGCTCACCACGAGCGCGCCGCCGCCGACGACGGGCGGCTCCGCCGGCAGCCAGACCCAGCAGCTCCTCAACTACCTGCTGGCGCCGTGAGGAAGGTGTCGGCGCGATGAGAAAAGCCCAGCAATCAGCGTTCGCGAACCCGGTGTTGGTGGGCGCGGTCACGCTCCTGGTGCTGCTGGTCGCGGTGTTCCTGGCCTACAACGCCAACCAGGGCCTGCCGTTCGTGCCCACCAAGGAGTTGAAGGTCGACATCGCCAATGGCTCCAACCTGGTGGTCGGCAACGACGTCGACGAGGGCGGCTACCGGATCGGGCTGGTCGCGGGGATGAAGCCGATCGTGCTGGGCACCGGGCAGACGGCGGCGCAGCTGACCTTGAAGCTGAACGAGGCCAACGGATCGGTGCCGGTCGACTCCACGGCGACGATCCTGCCGCGCTCGGTGCTGGGCCTGAAGTACGTGTCGCTGACCGTCGGGCACTCGAAGAAGACGTTCCCCGACGGGGGGACGCTGCCAATCACCCAGACCTCGGTCCCCGTCCAGCTCGATGACATCTTCAAGACCTTCAACGCGGAGACGCGGACGGCGATGCAGACCGACCTGGCCGGATACGGCGACGTGCTGGCGGGGCGGGGCTCGGCGCTCAACGACACGATCCACAGCCTGCCGTCGCTGCTCGGCTACCTGCGGCCGGTGGCTCAGTATCTGTCCGATCCGCGGACCCGGCTGACCGGGTTCATCGACTCGCTGAACCGGTTCATGGGGACGGTGGCGCCGGTGGCGCAGACGAACGCCCGACTGTTCACCGACATGGCGAGCACGTTTGCGGCGATCTCCCGGAACACGCGGGACCTCGAGCAGACGATCGCGGAATCTCCCTCGACGCTCGAGGTCTCCACCAACAGCCTCGCCGTGCAGCAGCCGTTCCTGACCGATCTGACCACGTTCGGGAACTTCATGCAACCGGCGACCATGGCCTTGCAGCAGGCATTGCCGCAGCTCGACCCCGCAGTCGAGGAGGGGACCACCGCCCTGCGGCGCACGCCGCCCCTGAACACGAAGTTGCAGCAGGTGATGGACGCGCTCAAGTCGCTGGCCCAGGCCCCGGGCACGAACGTCGGGCTGAACGCGCTGTCGGCGACGGTCTCGACGCTCAATCCGATGGTCAAGTACCTAGGACCGTTCCAGACCGTGTGCGACTACTGGAACTACTGGTGGACGTACCTCTCAGAGCATCTCTCCGAGCAGACCAACGTCGGCTTCGCGCAGCGCGCGATGTTGAACTTCGCCGATCTGAACCAGCCCGACAACGTCGGCTCGCAGGGCGCCACCGAGCCTGCCGACGGGCAGGATGGCGGACCCGAGTTCCTGCACGCCCAGCCCTACGGCGCGGCGATCGACAACCACGGCAACGCCGACTGCGAGACCGGCCAGCGCGGCTACCCGAAGATGCTCAACCACTTCGATCCGCAGCACCGCAAGCTCGCCGTCGACCAGCACACCCCCGGCGACCAGGGCCCCACGTTCGCCGGCCGCGCGCGGGTGCCGAAGGGCGAGACCTTCAGCCGCAACCCGATCACCGGCCCCCAGACGCCCTACAACCCCAGCAACCCATGATCCGCCGGCGCCGACGCAGAACACCACTGAGTCCGTTCAAGGCCGGCCTGATCGGGATCGTCGTGCTGGCGGTCTTCTCATACGCCGCGTACACGAAGTTCGCCAATCCGTTCGCTTCGAGATTCACCATCCACGCGCTGTTCTCGAGTGCCAACGGCCTGGCCCCGAATTCCTTCGTGCGGATCGCCGGCGTCGACGTCGGCCGCGTGACCGCCGTGTCCACCGTCCCGGGCTGCAAGAACGGCACCCAGCGGTCCTGCCAGGCCGCCAACGTGACGATGGAGATCGACCCGCAGGGACTTCCGCTCCACGACGACGCGACGTTCGCGATCCGGCCCCGCATCTTCCTCGAGGGCAACTTCTTCGTCGACGTCTCGCCGGGCAGTCCGTCGGCGCCGGTCGTGAGCAGCGGGCACACGTTCCCGATCGAGCAGGGCACCGAGCCCGTGCAGCTCGATCAGGTGCTCAGCTCGCTGCAATACAACACCCGTCAGAACCTGCAGCTGCTGCTGAAGAGCTACGGCACCGCGGTCAAGCGGGGCGGCCCCGCGTACAACGCCTCGATCCGGTACTGGCTGCCCGCTTATGAGTACTCGGCGATCGTCGCTCACGACGCCCTGGGACTCCAGCCCCACGACCTCTCGAACTGGATCGCCGAGCAGGGCACGGTCGCCGGCGCGCTCGACGCCCACCCCCAGAACCTCGAGAACCTGATCACCGACTTCAACACCACGGCGGGCGCGTTCGCCCGCCAGAACGCGGCCCTGCGCGACGCGGTGGCTGAGCTGCCGAACACGCTCGACGCGGCGACCCCGGCGTTCAATGCCCTGAACGCGGCCTTTCCGCCGCTCGAGCGGCTGTCGGCGGCGTTGATCCCGGGCGTCAAGTCGACCGGTCCGACGATCGACGCCAGCCTGCCGTTCATCACCCAGCTGCGGTTGCTGGTCGGACCGTCCGAGCTGCGGGGGCTGACGCACGACCTGGCGTTCACCGTGCCCGCGCTGGCGCGGCTGACCAAGGACACGATCCCGTTGATGAAGAACGGGGTGCGGCCGGCCTCGAGCTGCATCGCCACCGTGGTCTATCCGTGGTCGCAGCTGACGCTGAACGACCCCAACTTCAACGCCTCCAACGGCTTCCCCCCGCACAAGGTGTACGTCGAAGCGGTCGACTACCTCCCCGGCCTCGCCGGCGAGTCCCGCGACTTCGACGCCAACGGCCCCTACATCCGGATTCTCGGCGCGCTCGGCAATACGGTCACGACCTCCCTGTCCTCCGGCCTGATCGGAGGCGCCCTGGAGCCGATCGTCGGCGAGGAGCCGGCGGTGCCGCCGGGTGCTCACCGGCCGCCGCTGCAGCCCAAGGTGCCGTGCGAGACCCAGGCGCCGATCACCAACCTGTCGGCGACGACCAGCCCCAAGCCCCCGCCGGCGGCAGCGAGCGATCACCCCACCAAGAGCCAGACGACCGTCGCCCAGAAGGCGCACACGCTGATGCTGGCCGCGGCGGAGAGCGAAGGCGACCGGGAAGTGAGGGGGCGGCGATGAAGCGAGCGATCAAGACCCATACGGCGGACTTCGCCGCGATCCTCGTACTGCTCGCGCTCTCGGTCGTGGTCGCGGGGTACGTCCTCAGCCACGAGCGGTTCCGGTTCCCGTTCATCCAGTCGGCGCCGTTCACGATGAACGCCGAGTTCCAGACCGCGCAGGCGTTCACCCCCGGCCAGGGCCAACCCGTCGTGGTCTCCGGCGTGCAGATCGGCCAGCTCGGCAGCGTGACCCTGAAGAACGGGATCGCCACCGTGCAGATGCAGATCCAGCCGAAGTACAGGCATCTGATCCACACCGACGCGACGGCGCTGGCGCGGCCCCGGACCGGGCTCCAGGACATGTTCATCGAGCTGGATCCGGGCAACCCGAAGGCGCCGATCGCCAAGCCGGGGTTCACCATCCCCGTCTCCAACACGCTTCCCGAGGTCAACGTCGACGAGATCCTGTCCTCGCTCGACGCCGACACCCGAGCCTACCTCGACCTGCTCGTAGACGGCGCCGGACAGGGGCTGAAGGGCAAGGGCGGCAGCGAGCTGGCGCAGGTGCTGGAGCGCTTCGAGCCCACCCACCGCGACCTCGCGCGCGTCAACAAGGCCGTGGCCGCCCGCGGCGCGGACTTGCAGCGGCTGGTCCACTCGCTGTCGGTCCTGAACACCGCGCTGGCGCAGCGCCGGGGCCAGCTGGTGTCGCTGGTCGACGCGAGCTCGCACGTGTTCCGCGCCTTCGCCTCCGACAACCGGCAGATCAGCCAGGCCGTGGCCGACCTGCCCGGCACCCTCAGGCAGACGACCGTGACCCTCCAGAAGGTCCAGCGCTTCGCCTCCGAGCTCGGCCCGGCGGCGAGGAACCTGCTGCCCGCGGCTCGGGCGCTGCCGGCCGCCAACCAGGCACTGGCGGCGCTCGCCCAGCCGAGCACGCCGATCGTCAAGAGCCAGATCCGGCCGTTCGTGATCGCCGCCCGCCCGGTGGTGCGCAACCTGGGCCCGGCGGCGGTCAACCTGGCCAAGGCGACGCCGAACCTGAGCAAGGTGTTCACGGTCCTGAACCACTTCGTCGACATGGTCGGCTACAACCCGGGCAACACCGAGCACGGCTACCTGTGGTGGCTGGCGTGGCTGGACCACAACGCCCGGACGCTGTTCTCGGTCCAAGACGCCAACGGCGTGTTCCGTCCGCTGTTCCTCCAGGCCACCTGCTCGACGTACGCGCAGCTCCTGAAATTCGACCCTGCGGCGCAGCTGGTGCTGCTTCAGAACACGGTCCTGGCCGCCGCCTGTCATCTGCCATGAACCTCTCGACCCCACCCCCCCGCTGATGCAGACCAGCCCCCCGTCAGTGGGCAAGGTCGTGACGATGGTGCTGTTCGCGCTCTCCTGCGCCGGGCTGCTGCTGTTCCTGTGGCTGTCGTTCGGGGGCACGATCCCGTTCAACCCGGAGGGGTACCGGGTCCGGATCTCGTTCCCCAACGCGGGCCAGCTCGCCACCCAGGCCGACGTGCGGATCGCCGGCGTGGACGTGGGCAAGGTGGTCAGCAAGTCGCTCGACCCGCAGGGCAACCGGACGATCGCCACGATCCAGATGAACACCAAGTACGCCCCGATCCACGAGAACGCGACGGCGATCCTGAGGACCAAGACGATCCTGGGGGAGACCTACGTCGCGCTGACGCCGGGGTCTCCGAACGCTCCCCCGATCCCCGACGGCGGCCTGCTGCCCCGGGGCCGGGTGGTGAACGCGGTCCAGCTCAGCGACATCTTCGACGCGCTGGACCCGACCACCCGCCGCTCGTTCCAGATCTGGCAACAGGAGCTGGCCAAGGCGATTCGCGGCAACCAGGAGAACCTCAGCTCCGTGCTCGGGAACCTCCCCTCGTTCGCGGCCGACGCCTCGGACATCCTGCGCGTGCTGGACATCGAGCACGCGGCGACCGTGCGCCTGATTCAGAACGGCGGGGCCGTGTTCGCGGCCCTGTCGGAGAACCAGTCGGCCCTGCGCAACCTGATCACCACCGGGGAGACGGTGTTCCACACCACCGCCACCAACGACAACCAGCTGGCCAAGATCTTCGAGGTGTTCCCGACCTTCCTGAACCAGACCAAGCTGACGATGGCCCGTCTGCAGAGCTTCTCGCTCGACGCCGACCCGCTGATCAGGCAGCTCGACCCGGTGGCCCAGGCCCTCGGCCCGACCCTGCAGGCCGTCGATCAGCTATCGCCCGAGCTGCGGAGCTTCTTCTTCACGCTGGCGCTGCGTCCGCCCCGCAAGGGCAACAACCTGGTCACGGTCTCGGGGCGCGGCCTGCCCGCGGTGCGCGACGTGCTGCTCGGGGTCAAGCCGCTGCTCGGCGCCCTCGGTCCGTTCCTCGAACAGCTGAACCCGATCCTGGGCTGGCTGTCGCTGCACCAGCAGCTGATCTCCGACTTCATCTCCAACGGCGCCACCGGCATCTCGGCCAAGACCACGAGCCTGGGCGGCGCCGGGCTGAAGTGCGCCGGCGTGCCGTGCGGCCACTACCTGCGTCAGTTCCAGCCCACGGGCCCGGAGACACTGGCGTTGTACACGAACCGCGACGCCAACAACCGCGGCAACACCTACCCCCCACCGCTGTGGCTGGCCGATCCGCGGGACCTGAGCAAGGGCAACTTCCCGTCCTGGGATTGCAAGAGCACCGACGCCGGCGGGAACGGCTCGGTGAGCGCCAACCCGACCGCCGGACAGCCGGCATGCTGGGTCGCGCCGCTGCTGCCAGGCGCGCCCGGCCTGTACCAGATTCCGCACATCGGCAAGGCGCACTACTCGGCCAGGTAGCCGTGGCCTCGGTCACCGACTGCGCCGGCGCGGTCGGGTGTGCGGTGGCTACGCCGCGGTGACGGCGCGGTCGGGTGCGCGGTGGCTACGCGGCGGTGGCGGCGCGGTCGGGTGCGCGGTGGCTACGCCGCGGTGACGGCGCGGTCGGCTCCCGGGCGGGTGTGCGCAAGACCATTCAGCAGCAGCTCGGCCAGGGCGCGGTCGCCGCCGATCTCGAGGCCCGCCCAGTCGTGGTCGGGCGAGAACGCACCGACCCATGCGGCGCGCTCGCCGCGCACCGTGGCGGCGGGGTCTTCGGCGGGCTGCTCGGCCAGCGCCAGGCTGTCCCCGGAGAGCGTGAACGAGAACGACGCCGGATCGCCGTTCTCCCGACCGTCGGTGACCGTGAACTCGACCGTCGCCTGCGCTCCCGATGGCCGGATCAGACCCGGCGCCAGCCTGAAGATGGCGCCGATGTCGACGCTCTCCGAGGCGCGCGGCGGCCCCCAGGCCCATTCGTAGCCCCAGCGGGCGAGCTCGGCGAGGATCGGCATCAGCTCGCGAGCGCGCTCGGTGAGCTCATAGTCGACACGGGGCGGAACCTCGCGGTAGCGCTTGCGGGTCAACATCCCGTCGGCGACCATCCGGTTCAGTCGCGAGCGCAGCTGCTCGGTGGAGATTCCCGGGAGCACGCGTTGAAGCTCGACGAACCGCCGCGGACCGGCGGCGAGATCGCGGACGATCAGCAACGTCCATTTGTCGCCGACGAGGTCGAGCGTACGCGCGTCCGGCGACCACTGGTCGTAGGGGTGACGTTTGGGCGGTGGAACGTGAGGAATCGAGGGCCTCCCGTCGGGGACCTACCTACCAAGTTCGAGTCTAACGGACGGCCATCGTCCATATGCCGAGTTGTTGGCCACATCGGCAACTTTTGCGCGAGTTTTGCGGCGGGCGGTCGTTTACGGTGGTATGGGAGATCTGATCGTGCTCGCAGACCGCCGGGCGGCGCGGTCCCGGCCCGCCGCACGGCGCGCTCGTCCGGCGTTCTTCTTCGATCTCGGTTGCCCGTTCTCATACCTTGCGGCCGAGCGGGTCGAGCGGGTGCTGGGCGACGTCGCCTGGATTCCCACCGCCGGTGCGCTGCTCCGGCAAGGCACGGAATGGTGCGCGCCCGCTGCGGTGCGCGCGCATGCCGAGACCCTTGCCGTCGCGCTCCGGATCCCGCTGGTGTGGCCGGACAACTTCCCCGCCCCGACGCCGGCGGCGCTGAGGGCGGCCGCGTACGCGGCCGAGATCGGCGCGGGGCCCCGATTTGCCCTCGCCGCCAGCCGCCTGTCGTTCTGTGGCGGATTCGACCTCGAGGACCCCGAGATCCTGGCCGAGGCCGCTGCCGCGGCGGGAATCGGACTGCGGGACTGCCTCGAGGCCGCGGGCGAGACGGCCCGTGATCGAGCTTTGGACGAGGCCGCGCGCGGGCTCCTGGCCCACGGGGTCAACCAGCTTCCGGCGGTCCGGGTCGGGGGCCACTGGTTCGGCGGCGACGGCGCGCTCGCCGGCGCCGCGGCCCTCCGGCGCTCGCGGCCGGTCTACGCGGTCTGACCGGCCCGCTCTGACCGCGACGCACAATCTCGGCCAATGCCGTGGTCGCCGCGGCGTAATGTGTCGCATATGCAGGACCCCACCGACCGCGCGGCGGGCACCCGCCCGGCGCAACTCGGGGCCGGCGGTGGCAGCGTTCACCGGCGCCCACGCGCCGGGGGGCGCTCAAGGTTTCGGCCCCTGGTGGCCGTGCGGCGGTTCTGGAATCTGGCCTGGGAGGCGAACATCACCGGGCAGTCCTCGATGGTCGCCTACAACATGCTGCTCGCGGTCGTGCCGGTGGCGCTGCTGGCCCTGTTCGTGGCTGGGCAGGTGCTCTCCAGCGAAGCCGTCCAGCGCAGCGTGCTCACCGACCTGCAGCAGCTGTTTCCGGGCACGACCCAGGAAACGCTCAACGACCTGCTCGGACAGGTCAGGCACTCGACCACCAGCACCGGGGTGCTGGCGCTGATCTTCAGCCTGTGGTTGGGCACGTCGTTCTGGGGGGCGCTGGACACGGCCTTCAACCGCATCTATGGCTGCGCGGGCCGGAGCTGGGTGGCCCAGAAGCGCTTCGGGATCGTGATGGTAGGCGTGGTGATCGTGTTCATGATCGCCACCGTCTCGGTGCCGACGGCTCAGAGCATCCTGCAAGCGGGGGCGGAGGACCTGCCGTTCGATCTCGCCCGGGTCGCGGACCTGTTCTACGCGATCTCGCTCGGCGTCGGGGTCGTCCTGCTGTTCGGCTGCCTGGCGTTGATCTACTCGCGCGTCCCCAACCGGCGCATCCCTTGGCGGGCGGTGTGGCCCGGTGCCCTGGGGGCGACGATCGCGATCTCCGTGGTCGACTACGTCTTCCCCGTGTACCTCTCGCACATCTCGACCATCGCGCGCTTCGGGACGACCGTGGTGTTCATTCTGATCGTGCTGGGATGGTTCTACGTGATCGCGGTGATCATGCTCGGCGGCGCGGTCGTGAACGCGTTACGGCTGGACGGCGGCGACGGCGAGCGATGAGGGGTCGTGGGCCGTGTTAGCGTCCCGCCTGTAGTGGCGACCGAAACGACGACCCGGCTGCACGGCGGACGGCTGATCGCCCAGCGGCTGCGGGCGCACGGGGTCGGCAGGCTGTTCACGCTCTCGGGCGGCCATCTGTTCTCGATCTACGACGGCTGCCGCGCCGAGGGGATCGAGCTGATCGACGTCCGCCACGAGCAGACGGCCGCCTTCGCCGCCGAGGGATGGGCGAAGGTCACCCGCTCGGTCGGGGTGTGCGCGGTGACCGCTGGTCCCGGAGTCACCAATGCCATGAGCGCGATCGCCTCGGCCGCGCAGAACCATTCCCCGATCGCCGTCCTCGGGGGGCGCGCGCCGCAGTTCCGCTGGGGTCAGGGATCGCTTCAGGAGATCGACCACGTGCCGTTCGTGCGGCCGCTGGTGAAGCTCGCTGCCACCGCGTCGGAGACCGCCGAGATCCCGGGCCTGATCGACGAGGCCATCGGCACGGCGCTGACTCCCCACTCGGGTCCGACGTTCGTCGACTTCCCGCTCGACCAGGCGTTCATGGAGGTGCCCGAGTCCGATCCGCCACCGGTCCAGCCGCCGCGGCCGGGCGCGGTCGCCGACTCGGCGGGGATTGACCGGGCGGCGGCGCTTCTGCGCGATGCCGCGCGGCCGGTGATCATGGCCGGGACCGGCCTCTACTGGGGCCGGGGCGAGGAGGCCCTGCTGGCGCTGGCCGAGGAGCTCCGGATCCCGGTGTTCCTCAACGGACTCGGTCGCGGCTGCGTGCCCGCGGATCACGAGCTGTCCTTCTCCCGCGCGCGAGGCGCCGGGCTCGTCGAGGCGGACGTCGCGCTCGTGATCGGCGTGCCGCTCGATTTCCGGCTCGGCTTCGGGGCCGCCTTCGCCGAGGAGGCGGAGATCATCGTGATCGACGTCGCCGAGCCCGGGCGCGATCACCCGCGCGCGGTCGCCGCCGAGCTCTACGGCGCGCTCGATGCGACCCTGGATCAGCTGCGGGCCGGCGCCGGCGCCGGCGCCGGCGCCGGCGGCGGCGTGGCGCGCGAGCGAGGCAAGTGGCTGGCGTCGCTGCGTACGGTCGAGGACGAGAAGCGAGCCGCGGAGGCGGGCGAGCTCGCCGATCCGCGGTCACCGCTTCACCCGATGCGGATTTACGGGGAGCTCTCGCAGCTGCTCGATCGCGATGCGATCGTGGTCGGCGACGGCGGCGACTTCGTGTCGTTCGCGGGGCGGCTGATCGACTCCTACGAGCCGGGGTGCTGGCTGGACCCGGGGCCGTTCGGCTGTCTTGGCTCGGGTCCCGGCTACGCGCTGGCGGCCAAGCTGGCCCGGCCGGAGCGCCAGGTCGTGCTGCTGCTCGGCGACGGCGCCTTCGGCTTCGCCGGGATGGAGCTCGACACCCTCGCCCGCCATGGCGTTGCGGTCGTGGCGGTGGTGGGCAACAACGGGATCTGGGCGCTCGAGAAGCACCCGATGGAGTTCCTCTACGGCTACTCGGTCGCCGCCGATCTCCGCCCCGGGACGCGCTACGACCAGCTCGCGGAAGCGCTGGGCTGCCGGGGCGAGCTCGTGCAGACGCCGGACGAGCTCCGGCCGGCGCTCGAGCGGGCATTCGCGTCCGGCCAGCCGACGCTCGTCAACGTGCTCACCGACCCCGGCGTCGCGTACCCGCGGCGATCGAACCTGGCGTAGGCGGGGTGAGCGCCCGCTCGTCGGCGCCACCGCCCCCCTTAACGCCGAAAACCGCCCGCGTTTCAGCGGGCGGCTTCCGATCCAGGTTTGGCCCAATCGGGACGGGCAGGGGTACGTGCCAGAAAGGGCCGTTTAGAGTGGCCCGGGCGGCGGGAGGCGCCGATGTCTGCGGCTTCGCCCGAACCTATGTCGGGGTTCAGAATCGCTTGCGCGCCCTCACCCCGCTGCCATCATGGCGTCTGACCTCTGACCAGGCAATCGTACATTCGTCCAGAGTTGGCCAGCCAGCTAATGGACAAAACCTGGACACCTCGCTTCCTAAACCTCGCGAAACGCCCTTCAAACCTACTCATCTCTCCCCAATGCTTCTCAGCCAGCCAGTCCCACGGCGGCACCACGGAGGATGTCGTGCTCTGAGACCTCGACCCGGTCGAGGCCGAACAGCTCCAGCACGCAGAGCAGGATGACCACGCCGGCGACGATCGTCGGCGCCCGGGCCGGGTCGAGGCCCGGTGTCTTTCGCCGCTCGGCCAGGGTCACCCCGGCCAGCCGGCGGAGGATCGCCTCGCACTCGGGTCTGCTCAGGACGTAGCCGTGGACCTTGTCGGGGTCGTAGGGGTCGAGCTGCTGGGCGATCGCGCCGAGCGAGGTGGCGGTCCCGGCGACCGCGATCGCGTGCTCGACGTCGGTTCGCCGCTCCCGCGGCACGCCATGTTCGAGGATCGCCGTCACGTCCTCGGCCAGACGCTCGAGCTCCGCATCGGTGGGAGGGTCGCTGTCGATGCAGCGCTCGGTCTGGCGCACCACGCCGGCCTGGTTGGAGACATGGAACTCGGCCTCGCGGCCGGTGCCGATCACGAGCTCGGTCGAGCCACCGCCGATGTCGATCACCAGCGTCGGGGTGCGGTCGTTCGGGTCGCGCTCGCTGGTGGCGCCGAGAAACGTCAGCCGCGCCTCCTCGTCGCCGCTGAGGATGTGCGGCTCCAGGCCGTAGCGGGTGCGGACGGCGTCGGCGAACTCCTCGCCGTTGGCGGCGTCGCGCACGGCGCTCGTGAGCACCGCGAGCGCGGTGTCGGCGCCGAGGCGGTCGATCTGCTCGCGGTAGCTCGCGAGCGTCGAGTACACCCGCTCCATCGCCTCCTCCTGCAGACGGCCGTCGGCGTCGACGCCGGCGCCGAGGCGGGTGACGATGCTCTCTCGCTCGAGCTCATCGGTGACGCGGCCGTCGTCCACGTCCGCGACCAGCAGCCGGGTCGAGTTGGTGCCGATGTCGACGACGGCGACGCGCATCACGTGGCGATCGTGTTGACCTGGTGGGGCATCGGCCGCCCCGCCAGCGCCGCCAGCAGGTTGTTCACGGCGAGGTCCGCCATCCGGCTGCGCGCCGCGTAGGTGGCCGAGCCGATGTGAGGGGCCACGATCAAGTTGGGCGCGCCGAGCAGCGGATCGTCGGGGGGCGGCGGCTCGGGGTCGGTGACGTCGAGCGCGGCGCCGGCGATCGTGCCCTCGAGCAGCGCCTGCCGCAGCGCCCCCTGGTCGACGATCGGGCCCCGAGCGGTGTTGATGAGGATCGCGCCGGGCCGCATGCTGGCCAGCGCGCCGGCGTCGATCAGGTGGTGGGTCTCCGGGGTGAGCGGACAGTGCAGGGAGACGAAGTCCGACCGCGCCAGCAACTCCGGAACCGTCGTCTCGGAGGTGTGGAGCACGGTCATCTCGAAGCCCCGGGCGCGCTGCGCCACCGCCCGCCCGATCCGCCCGAACCCGATGATCCCCAGCGTCGCGCCGTGCACCTCCGCGCCCAGATACCTCCCCGGCTCCCAGGTGAGCCAGTCGCCCTGGGTGACCGAGTCGAGCGCCTCGGGCAGCCTTCGAGCCGCGGCGAGCAGCAGCGCGAAGGTGAGGTCGGCGGTCGCCTCGGTGAGCACGTCGGGCGTGTTCCCGACCGGGATCCCGCGAGCGGCAGCGGCCTCGAGATCGATGTTGTCGTAGCCCACGGCGTAATTGGAGATCGCGCGCAGGCGCGGGCAGCGCTCGAGCAGCGGTCCGTCGATGCGGTCGGTGAGCAGGGCCAGGAGGCCTTCGGCATCGGCCGCTCGCGCGGTCAGCGTCTCGTCACTGGGCGGCAGCCGCTCGGGCCAGACGTCGACCTCATGTGACTCGGCCAGCCGGTCGAGCGCTGGTCCGGGAAGTTGCCGGGTGACGAAGCAGCGGGCCACGCGCGGGCATTGTTACCGCTACCGCGTTCGGGCGGGTCGCGCCGGCGGGGGTCAGCTCTCGACTGCCACCGGATGCTGCTCGGCCGCCGGCGGCTGGCTCTGCTGCCGGCGCGGCAGCACGCTCGGCAGCCCGAACAGCGCCACCAGCCCGCCGACCAAGGCGAAACCGGCAGCGACGATGAACGCCACCTCGAAGCCGCTGGTGAGGGCGGCATGGAGGGTCACGCCGGCGTGGCGGAGATCGCTGTTGGTGCGCGCGGTCGCGATCGCGGCCAGGATCGCCAGCCCGAGCGCGCCGCCGAACAGCCGGGCGGTGTTGACGATGCCCGAGGCCAGCCCGGCTTCGTGCGGCGCCACGCCGGCGACGGCGGAGATCGTCGCCGGCACGAACGCCAGGCCGATCCCGCCAGCGACCAGCAGCGAGGGAAGGATGAAGTCCGAGAGATAGGTGCCGTTCGCCGCGATCCCGGTGAACAGCGCCAGACCGACGGTCTGCAACGCCATCCCGGCTACCAGCAGCCGCTTGGCGCCGAACCGGATCACCGCGCGCGAGGCGAGCACGGAGCCGGTGATGATGCACAGGGTCATGGGCAGGAAGGCCAGGCCGGCCCTGATCGGGGAGTAGCCGAGCACCTCCTGCAAGTACAGCGAGGCGAAGAACCACATCCCGAAGGTGGCGCCGCCGACCAGCAGCACGATTACGTTGGCGGCGCTCAGGGTGCGCGAGCGGTAGATCCGCAGCGGCATCAGCGGGGCCTTGGCGAACCACCCCTCGATGGCCACGAACATCAGCAGCAGGGCCACGCCAGCGGCCATCAGCAGGATCGTCGCGGCGTCTCCCCAGCCGGCCACGTCCGTGCGGACGATGCCGAGCACGAGCAGCGAGAGGCCGACGGTGGCGGTCAGCGCCCCGGCCAGGTCGAAGTCCCGCTCGGCCAGCGCATTGCGTCCCTCGGCGATGTAATGGCGCGCCAGCACCGCGGCGCCGAGGCCGATGGGAACGTTGATGAACAGAATCCACCGCCAGCCCAGCAGGTCGGTGATCACACCCCCGAGCAGCACCCCGGCGGCGCCGCCGGCGCCGCCCATTGCGCCCCAGATGCCGACGGCGCGGTTGCGGGCCGCGCCCTCCTCGAACGTGGTGGTCAGGATCGAGAGCGAGGCCGGTGCGATCACCGCGCCGCCGAGGCCCTGCGCGGCCCGCGCCGCGATCAGGGTCGCCTGCGACTGCGCCAGTCCGCCCGCCAGCGAGGCCAGGGCGAACAGCGTCAGGCCGGCGACGAACACCCGCCGGCGGCCGAGCAGGTCGGCGGCTCGGCCGCCCAGCAGCAGGAAGCCGGCGAACGTGACCGTATAGGCGTTGACCACCCATTGCAGGTCCTGCTCGGAGAAGTGCAGGCCGCCGCGGATCGCCGGCAGGGCCACGTTGACGACCGAGACGTCGAGAATGACCATGAACTGCGCCAGGCACGAGAGCAGGAGCGTGGCGCGGAGGTGGGGGTGGTGTGGGGTGGCTTCGGCGGCCATGGGTCTCACAGTAGCAATGTGTTCGATGTTCGTCGTACAATGAAACGGATGAGCGCAGGGCCACGTGAGGCGACAGGGGATCACGCGGCGGTCCTAGAACCGCCGGCGCACCCGACCCGCGAGGAGATCGACCTCGCGGCCGTCCTGCACGCGCTGAGCGACCCGATGCGGCTGCGGATCGTCGTCGACCTGGCCCTCGGCGGGGAGCGGACGTGCGGGAGCTTCGAGCTCCCGGTGGTCAAGTCGACGTGCACCCACCACTTCAAGGTGCTGCGCGAGGCCGGGCTGATCCACCAGCGGCTCGAGGGCACGACGCGGCTGAACTCGCTGCGGCGCGACGACCTCGAGCGCCGCTTCCCCGGCCTGCTCGACGCCGTCCTGCGCGGCGCCAACCGACGCTAGCGCCCGGGGGGACGACCCGCGCGGTGACCGTGGGTTTGCCACCCATACACACCTCTGATCAAATAAGTGAAGTGAATGCGCGTGGCCGGCAGCGGCGCCGATGACCACGACGCTCGAGATCGAGCGCCGGCGCCTCGGTCGCTCGGCGGTGACGGTGCCGCGGATCGCGCTCGGCTGCGGCAACTTCGGCGGCGTCGGCTCGGCGCCCGAGCTCTTCGGCCACGGCCTGAGCGAGGATCAGGCGCTGGCGCTGATGGACGCGGCCTGGGAGCTCGGGATCGACCACTTCGACACCGCCGACGCCTACGGCGGCGGGCGCAGCGAGTTGATGATCGGCAGCTGGATCCGCTCCCGCGGCGTCGCGCCGGCGCTGACGACGAAGACCTTCAACGCCATGGACGACGGCGAGGACAGCGGCCTCGCGCCGGAGCGGATCGAGCGCCAGCTGAGCGCGAGCCTCGAGCGGCTCGGGGTCGAACGCGTCGATCTCTACCTGGCCCACGATTTCGACCCCCACACGCCGCTCGAGGAGACGATCGAGGCGTTCGAGCAAGCGCAGGGGGCGGGCCGGATCGGCAGCTACGGCGTCAGCAACTTCGATGCCGCCCAGCTCGAGGCGGCGCTGGCCGCCGGCGCGCCGCAGGCGATCCAGAACGAGCGCTCGCTGCTGTCTCGCGGCGATGAGCGGGGGGTGCTGGCGCTGTGCGCCGAGCGCGGGGTCGCGTTCCTGGCCTTCAGCCCGCTGGGCGGCGGCTGGCTGACCGGCAAGTACCGGCGGGGCGAGCCGTATCCGGCCGGCTCGCGGATGACGCAGCGGCCCGGCCCCTACTGGGCGCTGGTCAGCGAGCGCACGTTCGCCGCCCTCGATCGCCTGCGGGCGGTGGCGCAACGACGCGGCACGTCGATGGCCGGCGCCGCGCTGGCGTGGCTGCTGGGTGATGACCGGGTAACGCAGATCGTGGTCGGGCCCGGGCGGCCGGAGCAGCTCGAGCCGGTGCGCGAGGCCCTCGCCCAGCCGCTCACCGCCGAGGAGCGGGCCGAGCTCGAGAGCGCGTTTCGCTGATGGGCGTGCTCGTGCTCAGCTACGACGACGTGATCGCGACGCTCGAGCCCGGCGCCTGCGCCGAGGCGATGGCGCAGGTGCTGGCCGCGCACGCCCGCGGCGAGGCCTACATGCCGCTGCGCTCGGTGATGATGCCGCCCGGGGCGGCCGGGTTCATGGGCCTGATGCCGGCCTGGCGCGGCGGCGCCGAGGCCGCGTTCGCGCTCAAGGCGATCTGCCTGATGCCCGGCAACCCGGCGCGCGGGCTCGACGCCCACCAGGGCATCGTGGTCTTGTTCGACGGCGAGATCGGGATGGCTACGGCGATCCTCGATGCCTCGGCCATCACCGAGATCCGGACCGCGGCGGTGAGCGCGGTGGCGACGGATGCACTGGCCCGCGCGAACGCGAAGGTGCTGGCGATCCTCGGCGCCGGCGTGCAGGCGAGGTCTCACCTGAACGCCTTGCCCCGGGTGCGCAAGTTCGAGCAAGTGCGCATCTACGCGCCCTCCGAAGCCCACGCGCGGGCCGTGCTCGACGGTGTGCAGGGCGACCGGGGGGTCGAGTTCACGGTCGCGGCCAGCGCCGAGGAAGCGGTTCGGGGTGCCGACGTGGTCGTGACCGCGACGAGCTCACGGGACCCGGTCCTGCGCCGCGAGTGGCTTGGCCCCGGGGCGCATGTCAACGCCGTCGGCGCCAGCACTCCCCCGTTCCACGAGCTCGACACCGCGACCGTCGCCGCGAGCGCGCTGTTCTGCGACAGCCGCGAGTCGCTGCTGGGCGAGGCGGCGGAGTTCCAGCTGGCGATCCGGGAGGGCCTGATCGAGGGCGAGAGCCATGTCCGGGCCGAGCTGGGGGAGCTGCTCGCCGGGCAGCGAGCGGGGCGCCAGGATGACGAGGAGCTGACCGTGTACCGCTCGCTCGGGCTGGCGGTCGAGGACCTGGCGGCGGCGGAGCTGGCGGTGCGCAGGGCGCGCGGGCAAGGCCGCGGCACCGAGGTGGCGCTGTGATCGCACTGGCCGAGATCGAGGCCGCCAGGCAGCGGATCGCGGGGGCGGCGATCCGGACGCCGCTGGTCCGCCTCCACATCTCGGACGTCCCGGCCGAGATCTACCTGAAGCTCGAGACGCTGCAGCCGATCAACTCGTTCAAGATCCGCGGGGCGACGAACGCGATCCGGGTCGCCTCTGAGCAGCGACGCGCCCAGGGACTGGTGACGGCGAGCGCCGGCAACATGGCCCAGGGCGTGGCCTGGGCGGCCCGGGAGCTGGGTCTGAGCGCGACGATCGCGGTCCCCGAGCACGCGCCCGAGGCGAAGCTGGCCGCGATCGAGCGGCTGGGCGGCCGGGTGCTGAAGCTGCCCTACGACGAGTGGTGGAACGTGATCGTCACCAGCCGCGTCGACGGCGTCGAGGGGTTGTTCGTGCACCCGGTGGAGAACGAGGCCGTGATGGCCGGCAACGGCACCATCGGCCTCGAGATCCTCGAGGATCTGCCCGACCCCGACGCGGTCGTGATCCCCTACGGCGGTGGCGGGCTGACCGTGGGGATCGCCAGCGCGCTGCGGTCGCTGCGCCCCCGGACCAAGATCTACACCGCGGAGCCCGCCACCGGGGCCGCGCTCGTCGCCGCGGTGCGCGCCGGCGGCCCCGCGGACGTCGAGTACGTGGCTTCGTTCGTCGATGGCGCCGGCAGCCGGCGGGTGCTGGACACGATGTGGCCGCGGGTGATGCCGCTGATCGACGACGCGTTCGCGGTGCCGGTGCCGGACGCCGCCGCCGCGATCCGGACGATGGCCGAGCGCGTGCGCGTGATCGCCGAGGGGGCGGGGGCGCTCGCCGCCGCGGCCGCGCTGGCGGGTCGCGCCGGCACCGGGAAGGTGGTGTGCATCGTCTCCGGTGGCAACATCAACCTTGGGAAGTTGGCGGAGATCCTTCAAGGAGGTGCGGGATGAGCAAGCCCGCAGGCGAGGACTTTCAGACCCCGGTCCTGCCCGGCCCGGGGGCGAGCGACTACGAGCGCTACCTGCGCACCGACGAGCTGCTGTCGCTCCAGAAGACGCCGGAGGAGCAGGTCCACCGCGACGAGCTGCTGTTCCAGACCGTCCACCAGGCCTCGGAGCTGTGGCTGAAGCTGGCCGGCACCGAGGTCGAAGAGGCGGCGGCGCTGATCGAGCAGGCCCGGCTGGCGTCGGCGCTGCGGCTGCTGCGCCGGGCGGTGCTGTGCCTGCAGTACGTCACCAGCCAGCTCGACATGCTGGACCAGCTGGACCCGTGGGAGTACCAGCAGATCCGGGTCGTGCTCGGTCACGGCAGCGGCTTCGACTCGCCCGGGTTCAGGCGTCTGCCACGGGCCACGCAGCGGCTCGGCAAGGCGTTCGAGGACCAGCTCGAGCAGGCCGGGCTCTCGATCACGGAGCTGTATCAGCGGGGGCGGGAGTTCGAGGACCTCTACCAGCTGGCCGAGCTGCTGACCGAGTGGGACGAGCGCATCTGGATCTGGCGCTTTCGCCACTACGTGACTGTCGCGCGGGCGCTGGGTGAGGACACGATCGGCACCCAGGGGACGCCCGTGCAGGTGCTCGGGAAGCTGATCGCCCAGCGGCAGCTGCCAAGGCTGTGGGAGACCCGCAGCCGGCTGGTCGAGCTGTTCGACGCCGAGCGGGCGCGGCCGCCGGCGTAGCCGGCGCCGGGTCAGCGACCGCGGGCCGAGCGCAGCCCGTCAACCAGGCGGTCGACCTCGTCGGGCGTGTTGTAGTGGATGAAGCCGATCCTGACCGCCTCGTGCTCGTAGCCGAGGCGCTGGTAGAGGTCGAGCGAGTACCACGAGTCGTGGGCCCACACGCCGATGTCGCGCTCGGCGAGGTGGCTGGCCACGTTGGCGGCGGGAACCCCGGGGACGTTGACCAGGAACGTGGGCACCCGACCGTCGATGCCCTGAATCCCGTAAATCGTCACCTCGTCGCCGACGGCCTCGAGGAAGCGCTCGGCCAGAGATCGCTCGTAGGGGGCGATCGCCTCGAAGCCGCCGATCGATTCCAGGTAGGCGACGGTGGCGTTGAAGCCGGCGAGCAGCTCGTAGGGCATCGTGCCGGTGGCGAACCGGCGGCCCAGGGGCGTGTTCGGGGCCGGGCGGGCCTTGTACGGACGCCACAATTCGCTCACCCGGGCGTGCCCGTAGGCCACCCCGAGGTGCGGCCCGCAGAACTTGTACGGCGAGCAGATCAGCACGTCGGCGTCGATCTCGCGGACGTCGATCCGGTGGTGGGCGGCGTAGTGGACGGCGTCGATCCAGGCCAGCGCGCCGGCGTCGTGGGCCAGCTTGCAGACGCGCTGGGCGTCGACCACGGTGCCGACGGCGTTCGAGGCCCAGGCGAACGCCACCACCCGGGTGCGCGGCCCGAGTTTGCGCTCCAGGTCCTCGTAGTCGAGCGTGGTGTCGGGACGGAGCTCGACGTGGCGGACCACGAGCTCCTTGTCGCGGGCCAGCTCGAGCCACGGGGCAACGCCGCCGTCGTGGTCGAGCGAGGAGACGAGGATCTCGTCGCCGGGGCGGAACTCCCGTCCGGCGGTGCGCGAGAGCGTGAAGTCCAGCGAGGTCATGTTGGCTCCGAAGGTGATCTCGTGAGGCTCGCAGCCCAGCAGCCTGGCGGCGCCTCGCTCGGCCTGCTCGAGGATCTCCTTGACCCGGACACTGGTGTCGTAGACGGCGCCGAGGTTGGCCGAGGCCTCGCGCATGGCCCGGGCGATGGCCTCGCCGACCTCGTCGGGCACCTGCGAGCCTCCCGGCGCGTCGAGGAAGGCGAAGCCGCTCTGCAGGGATGAGAACCGCTCCCGGACGGAAGCGACGTCGAACCCGCTCAGCACATCCGCCATCGGCGCTCCTTCCTCGCGACCGCACGGGGGCTAACGCAATCCACGGGGGCTAACGCAATCGCAAGCGTCGGCAGGTTGCTACTCCCCGTTCGGGATGGTTTGATCAAGCCTACTGGATCAAAAACCTGATCAAAGCTGGGGTGGAGTGAGGCACGTTGAGCTTCCGCGTTACACGCGTCGCCGAGGCGACTTGGCAAGGAACGGCAGCGGATGGGGGCGGTCGGATGGAGCTCGGCAGCGGCGCGTTCGAGGGGCCGTACTCGCTGCGCACGCGGGTCGAGGAGGTCGAGCGCGCGACCAACCCCGAGGAGCTGATCGCGGCGGCCGAAGCAGGATGCTTCACGATGTCGCTGGCGAACCTGCTCGGGGATATCGGCCACCCGGCGCGCGATCTGCGCACGACCGCGAGGGTCAGGCTCGAGCAGGTGCCCACCGGCTTTGACATCACCCGGATCGAGCTCAGCACGCTGGCCGAGGTGCCGGGTCTGGATGCGGCGACGTTCGCGCGGATCGCCGAGGAGGCGAAGAACTGCACCGTCTCCCGCGCGCTGGCCGGGACCGAGATCACGCTGGAGGCGAACCTTGCCGGAGGATGACGGCGAGCGCCCGCCGGGCAGGTGGTTGACCGGGTTGAGCCGAATCTGGAACGGTGCTCGGTGACCTTCCCGCTCGATCAAGCCGTGCTCGCGCTCGTCCCTCGTCATCCCGACATCCGGGCCACCGGGGCCGCGGAGGAGGTGCTGTTCGTGCTCAGCGGTGAGGGCCGACTGAGACTCGAGGACGCCCGCTACCGGCTCGAGCCGGAGACGGGCGCCTACCTGCGGCCGGGGGAGGAGTACGAGCTCGAGGCCGACGAGCCCCGCCTGATGCGAATCGTCTCCGTGCGGATCCCGGACCCGGTCCCGGCGGATGCCGGCGGCACCAGGGAGGTGGTCCGCCGGCTCGAGGATCAGCAGGCGCAGCCGGCCACGACCTCGCGCGAGTTTCGGATCGTCGCCGATCCGGGCACGGGGCTGCGGTCGGCGACGCAGTTCGTCGGCTACATCCCGACGGCGCGGGCCCCGGATCACTTTCACACCTACGACGAAGTCATCTACGTGCTCGACGGCGAAGGCGTGCTGCACATCGGCGGGGCTGAGCGGCCCGTGTCCGAGGGGTCGAGCATCGAACTGCCGGCGCGCACCGTCCACTGCCTCGAGAACACCGGCGCGCAGGTGATGCGCATCGTCGCCGTGTTCAGGCCGGCCGGCTCGCCCGCGGCCGCGTACTACCCCGACGGCACGCCCGCCCATCCGAGCGCGCCGCCCCTTTCGACCACGCAGACTCAGTGAGGCATTTCAAAACGTAGGAGGTCACAGAAATGAAAGGACGCACCATCATCGCCGCGATGATGCTCGCCGCGCTCGTCGTGGCGGGCTGCGGCAGCAGCAAGAAGAGCACCAGCACCACGGCCGCTTCGGGCACCAGCAACACCAAGTGCACAGCGTCGATTGCGATCGAGGGCCCGTTCACCGGCCCGGTCGCCCAGGTCGGCCTCGAGCAGCTGCACTTCGCGCAGCTGGCGGTGGCCAACGACAACGCGGCGAACCACACGAACGTGAGCCTCGCCCAGGACGACACCCAGCTGACGCCGTCGATCGCGGTGTCCAAGACGCAGTCGATCGTGGCCTCGCCCGCGGTGGCGGTGGTGGGGCCGGCCGGCAGCCAGGAGGTGGAGGCGGTGGGGCCGATCTTCGGCAAGGCCGGGATCGCGTTCGTGTCGGGATCGGCGACCCTGCCGCAGCTCGCCGCCAGCGGCAAGAACCCGACGTTCTTCCGCGTCGTTCCCGACGACGACATCCAGGGGCCGCAGGACGCCAACTACGCCGTCAACCATCTGCACCCCAAGGCGGTCATGATCATCGACGACGATGAGGCCTACTCCCAGGGTCTGGTGAAGGTGATGACCCCGGTGTTCCAGAAGGCCGGAGTCAAAGTCACCCACCTGACCTACAACGGCACCAACACCGGCGCCACGCTGTCGGGCGCGCTGTCGTCGCTGGCGGGGAAGCTGACGGCGGATCAGACCGTGGTGATGTTGCCCTGGCAGACCGCCACCGCCGCCCAGCAGTTCGGTCTCGACGCCAAGCAGCAGGGCAAGAAGGTGATCCTGTTCGGGACCGACGGCACCAACTCGCCGAGCCAGTTCAAGATCCCAGGCAGCTACGTGTCGGCGTTCGGACCCGACATCTCGGGCTCGAGCAAGCCGCTGGACAAGTCGATCGTCACCGGCGTGGCCAAGTACGGCCCCTACGGGGCGTTCGGGCTGCCCACCTACGCGGCCACGGACGTGGTCATGAAGGCGATCTCGTCGGTGTGCAAGTCCGGGCAGACCCCGAGCCGGTCGAACGTGCTGGCGGCGATCAGGAAGACCAACATCGCGGCGTCGGCAAACCCGCTCGGGATCCCGATCGCGTTCGCCTCCAACGGCGATCTCGCCGGTGACTACGGCTACCTGTTCAAGATCAACAGCGCGGGCAAGTACGTCGAGATCCCGCCGAAGTGACGGCACACAGATAGGCGTGCGGCGCCGCTCGCGGGTGCGGGCGGCGCCGCCCCGTCAGGAGCGCTAGAAACCGCACGCACAGGTGCAGCAGCTCATCCAAACAGTCGTCACCGGGTTGACCACCGGCTGCCTGTACGCGCTGATCGCGCTCGGCTACACGATGGTCTACGGGGTGCTGAAACTGCTGAACTTCGCCCACGGGGACGTGTACATGGTGGGGGCGTACATCGGCTACTTCGTGATCCAGTGGTTCGGGGGTCCCAGCGCGCTGGTGATCCCGGTGCCGCTGCTGCTGCTGATCATGTTCGTGCTCGCCGGGGGCGGGTGCGGCGTGCTCGGCGTGGCCATCGAGCGCTTCGCCTACCGGCCCCTGCGCGACGCGCCCCGAATCGCCCCGCTGATCACCGCGCTCGGGGTCTCGTTCCTGCTCGAGAACAGCGTGCTGCTGCTGTGGGGCGGGTTCGTGCGCAGCTACAACACGCCCACGTTCATCTCCTCGGCGCACGGGATCAACATCGGCGTGCTCCACATCGACACCGTCCAGATCCTGATCTTCGTGCTCACCGCCGTGATGTGCGTCGGCCTCAAGCTGATCGTCGACCGCACGATGCTGGGCAAGTCGATGCGCGCCGTGGCCTCCGACCGCGAGGCGGCGGAGATGCTCGGCGTCAACGTCAACCGGACGATCGCCCTGACGTTCTTCATCGGCTCGGCGATGGCCGGCGTCGCCGGGGTGATGTCGGGGCTCCAGTTCAATGCGATCTCGAACACGATCGGCTTCCTCGCCGGCCTGAAGGCGTTCACCGCCGCCGTCGTGGGCGGCATCGGCTCGATCCCCGGGGCGATGATCGGGGGCATCTTCATCGGCCTGTGCGAGTCGTTCAGCCTGACCTACATCTCGACCCAGTACTCCGACCTGATCGTGTTCGGGATCCTGATCGTGACCATGCTGGTGCGGCCGACCGGGATCTTCGGGCAGCGGGCGCTGCAGAAGGTGTGATGTGAGCGCGAAGCGCGGACGGTCAAGCGGAGCCCGAGGCGAAGCGACGCCATCGGACCGCGGGGCTGGAAGCCCCGCGGAGCACTCCCCACTGATTGGTGTCGACGAGTGGGTGTCGCAGTCGGAGCAGCGGCGCGATGCCGGTGTCGGCTGGCGGCGCTGGCTGGCGTTGGCGGACGCCCGCGTCGGCTGGTGGCAGCGGCTGGCGCTGGTCACGCTCGCCGGGATCGTGTTCGGGCTCATCACCCACAACGTCAACCTGCTGACCGTCGGCTTCAACAGCCTGCTGTACGCGATGCTGTCGCTGGGGCTGAACATCGCCGTCGGCTGGTCGGGCCTGCTCGACCTCGGCTACATCGCGTTCTTCGGCTTCGGGGCCTACGGCTACGCGTTGTTCTCCTCGACCGCGCTTGGCACCGGCGGCAGCGGCGGCACCCATCTGGCGGCGTACGAGTCGATCCCGATCGTGCTGCTCGCCGCCGGCGTGGTCGGCGTGGTCATCGGACTGGTGGCGTTGCGGGTGGGGGGCGACTACCTGGCGATCGTGACCCTGTTCGTCGGTCAGGCGTTCGTGGAGGTCGTCAACAACGTCGATCCGGGGACGCTTGGCGGCGTCAACGGGATCTTCAGCATCGACTCGATCCATGGCTTCGGGGCGCAGATCACGACCCCGCAGGGCTACTACTTCCTGGTGCTGGCGATGACGGCGGTGCTGGCCGGGATCCTGCACCTGCTGGATACGTCCAGAACCGGGCGCGCGTGGCGCGCTGTGCGCGATGACCCGCTGGCCGCGGAGGCGATGACGATCCCCGTCAACAAGGTCAAGGTGATGGCGTTCAGCTTCTCGGCCATGGTGGGCGCGCTGGCGGGAACGCTGTTCGCGGCCGAGCAGACGAGCGTCTTCCCGACCAACTTCACCTCCACGATCCTGATCCTGATCTACGCCTGCCTGATCCTCGGCGGCGCCGGCAGCATCGCCGGCGCGATCGCCGGCGGCATCCTGGTCACGGTCATGCAGCAGATGCTCTCGAGCCCGACCGACTCGGCCTACCTGTTCTACGGGCTGATCCTGGTGGCGCTGATCGCGCTCGTGCGGCCCTGGCGCCACCTGTTCCTGGTGCTGGCCGGGATCGTCGCTCTCGGCTTCGCCGCCCACGCGATCGTCGGTGCGATCTCGAGCTCGGCCATCGCCGGCGCGCCCGGCTCGAGCGGCTGGATCGGCTCCTCGCTGGGCGACTACGTGATCGTCCCCGCCCAGCCGGCGGGGTATGGCAACGTGCTCTACATCGTCCTCATCGGCTGCGTGATCGCGCTCGTGCGCCTGCACGGCACCCGCCGTCTGCTGCTGCTGATCCCGACCGTGTACGTGGCCATCTGCTGCTGGGAGTCGCGGCTGATCGTCAACCCCTCGATCACCACCCAGATCATGCTCGGGGTGATCTTGATCGCGACGATGGCGGCCCGGCCCTACGGGCTGCTGGGCTCGCGGCGAGTGGAGATGCTCTGAGTGGATCCTCCGCTGCTCGAACTGGACAAGCTGTCGCTCTCGTTCGGCGGCCTGCGAGCGCTGTCCGACCTCGACCTGAGCGTGGCCGAGGGCGAGATCGTCAGCCTGATCGGCCCCAATGGCGCCGGCAAGACGACCGTCTTCAACCTCATCACCGGCGTGTACAAGCCCAGCGGCGGCGACGTCCGCTTCGCCGGCGAGAGCGTCATCGGCAAGCGCCCGCACAAGATCACCGACGTGGGGATCGCGCGCACGTTCCAGACCCTGCGGCTGTTCCTGAACATGTCGGTCAAGGAGAACGTCAAGTCGGCGACATACGGCAAGACCAGGGCCTCGCCGCCCGAGTCGATCCTGCGACTGCCGCGCGCGCGGCGCGAGGAGCGCGAGGTCGACGCGCTCGCCGAGGAGGTGCTGTCGTTCTTCGGCCAGCGGCTGATGGGCTATCGCTGGAATCAGCCCGCGTACGTGCTCTCATACGCGAACCGCCGGCGGCTCGAGATCGCACGGGCGCTGGCCACCCGTCCACAGCTGCTGTTGCTCGACGAGCCGGCGGCGGGGATGAATCCGAACGAGACCCACGAGGTCAGCGAGCTGATCGGCCGGCTGCGCGACGAGCTGGGGCTGGCGATTCTGGTCATCGAGCACGACATGCACGTCGTCGAGGGGATCTCCGACCGGGTGGTCGCGCTCGATCACGGGGTGAAGATCGCGGAGGGCTCGTTCGCCGCGGTGGCCACGCACCCGGCCGTGGTCGAGGCGTATCTGGGCCGCGATCCCGAGGCGCTGGCCTCGGAGGGGTAGGCGATGCTGCTGGCGCTCGAGGACGTCACCACCTACTACGGGCAGATGCGGATCCTCCAGGGGATCTCGCTGCGCGTGGGCGCCGGCGAGCTGGTCTGCCTGCTCGGGGGCAACGCCTCCGGGAAGTCGACCACGCTGAAGACCGTGCTCGGGATCGTGCGGCCGCGCTCGGGCCGGGTCTTGATCGACGACGAGGACTGCAACCGCTGCGACGTCCCCACCCGCATCGCCCGCGGGATCGCGATCGTGCCCGAGAACCGGCGCCTGTTCGGCTACATGACCGTGCGCGAGAACCTCGAGCTCGGGGCGGTGCTGCGGCGGGGGGAGAACCTGGACCAGGACTTCGATCGCGTCCACGCGCTGTTCCCGCGCCTGCACGAGCGCCGCGACCAGCTCGCCGGAACGCTGTCGGGAGGCGAGCAGCAGATGGTGGCGATGGCCCGGGCGCTGATGTCGCGGCCGCGGCTGCTGCTGATGGACGAGCCGTCGATGGGGCTCTCACCGGCGCTGGTGCAGCAGAACTTCCGCATCATCAAGGACGTCCACGAGTCCGGGGTCGCGGTGCTGATCGTGGAGCAGAACGCGGCCATGGCGCTGTCGATCGCCGACCGCGGGTACGTGCTGGCGACGGGGTCGATCGTGCTCGAGGGCAAGGCCGCCGAGCTGCTCGAGAGCGAGGATCTGAAGCGGGCGTACCTGGGGGCGTGAGCCGGTGAGTACCGCGACAGGGCTGGCTCGGGCGGACGCGGTCGCGCTCGACGAGGCCGATCCGCTGCGGAGCTTTCGCTCGCGGTTCGTCGTCGATGGCGATGATCTGGTCTATCTGGACGGCAACTCGCTGGGGCGGCTGCCGCTGGCAACGGTCTCGCGGCTGCGGGAAGTGGTGGATCAGTGGGGTGCGAGAGTCGTCCAGGCCTGGGACGAGGGCTGGCTCGAGCTGCCGGTGGACGTAGGCGATCGCCTTGGCGCCGCCGCCCTCGGCGCCGCGCCGGGTCAGGTCGTGGTCGGCGACTCGACCACCGTGTGCTTCTACAAGCTCGCCTCGGCCGCGCTCGACCTCCGCCCCGACCGACGCCAGATCGTCGCCGACGTCGACAACTTCCCCACCGATCGCTACGTGCTCGAGGGGCTGGCGCGGGCCCGGGGGCTCGAGTTGATCTGGCTGCGATGTGACCCGCTCGCGGGGCCGACGGTGGCCGAGGTCTCCTCGGTGGTGGGCCCAGGGACGGCGCTGGTGACGTTCTCGCACGTCTCATACCGCTCGGCCTACATCGCCCCGATGGCCGCGATCAACGCGCTCGTACACGATGCGGGGGCGCTGACGCTGTGGGATCTCAGCCACAGCGCCGGCTCGGTCCCGGTGGCGCTCGACGGGGCCGAGGCCGACCTCGCCGTCGGCTGCACGTACAAGTATCTGTGCGGCGGGCCGGGCGCGCCGGCGTACATGTACGTGCGGCGCTCCTTGCAGCCCGACGTGCGCCAGCCGGTCTGGGGCTGGCTCGGGCGGCGCGATCCGTTCGAGATGGCGCACGGGTACGAGGCGGCTGCCGGCGTGCGCGGGCTGCTGTCGGGCACCCCGCCGGTGCTGGCGCTGGCGGCGGTGGACGAAGGCGTGCGGCTGGTGGCCGAGGCCGGGATCGAGCGGATCCGGGCCAAGGGCGTGGCATTGAGCTCGTTGGCGATCGCGTTGGTGGACGAGCGGCTGGCCGGCTGCGGCGTGTCGATCGCCTCGCCCCGGGACGCCGCCGCGCGCGGGGCCCACGTGGCGGTGGCGGTGGCGAACGACGCCCGCGCGGTGTGCGCGCGGCTGATCGAGCGCGGGGTGATCGTCGACTTCCGCCGGCCGGACGTGATCCGGCTCGGGTTCTCGCCGCTGAGCACGCGGTTCGTCGATGTGTGGGACGGGGTGGAGGCGCTGCGGCGGTCGGTGTCCGGGACCTAGCGCCGCCGGATCAGGTCGTGGCCGACGCCACCGCCACCGCCACCCGCCGGCGGCCCGGGAGCACCCCGGCCGCCAGCGCCGCCGCCAGCGACAGCCCCGCCGACACCGCGATCGCGGCCGCGAACCCGTCCCCGAACGCGGCCGGCGAGGCGTAGCTGCCGGCGCCCGAGAACACCGCCACCGTGACCGCGAGGCCGAGCACGCCGCCGAGCTGGCGCATGGTGCTGAACGTACCCGAGGCCTTGCCGATCTCCTGGGGGGCGACCGCGCCCACGACCACGCTCTGCGCCGCCGGGATCGCGGTGGAGATCCCCGCGCCGGCCAGGATCAGCGGCGCAACGATGTCCGGATAGGGGAGGCCGGCCCGGGCGATCAGCGCGATCCAGGCCATGCCGGCGGCCTGCATCAGCAGCCCGGTGACGATCAGCGGCCGCTCCCCGATCCGGTCCACGGCCGCGCCGGCGATCGGCGCGACGAAGAACAGCGTCGCGGTCCACGGCAGCAGCCGCAGGCCGGCGTCGAGCGGCGACTGCCCGAGCGTGGTCTGCTGGAACTGGGCCATGAAGAACACGGCGCTGAACAGCGAGGCGAACAGCAGCAGGTTGAGCGTGTTGCCGGCGGCGAAGGCGCGGGAGCGGAACAGCCGCATCGGCAGCATCGGCTCGCGCGCGCGGAGCTCGCGCAGGACGAACGCGCAGGCAAAGACGACGGCGCCGGCCAGGGTGGCGAGCACCTCGGCGCTGCCCCACCCGGCCCGGTTTCCGCGCACCAGGCCCCACACCAGCCCGAAGGCGGCGGCGGTGAACAGCGCCAGTCCGGGGACGTCGAGCGCGGCTCGTGGCCCGTAGCTCTCGCGCATCCGCGTCAGCACCAGCGGGATCGCCACCATCCCGATCGGGACGTTGAGCCAGAAGATCCACTGCCAGGCCAGCCCCTGGGTGACCGCGCCGCCGATCACCGGACCGCCGAGGACCGCGAGCCCGGTGATCGCGCTGTAGATGCCGAGCGCCCGGCCGCGGCGCTCCGGCGGGAACGCGGCCGTCAGCAGCGCCAGCGACAGCGGTGCCACCAGGGCCGCGCCGGCGCCCTGGAGGGCCCGGGCCGCGATCAGCCAGCCCACGGTCGGGGCCAGCGCGCACGCCGCCGAGGCGGCGATGAACACCGCCAGCCCGGTCGCGAACAGCCGCCGGCGCCCGAACCGGTCGCCCAGCGCAGCGCCGGTCATCAGCAGCACGGCGAAGCTCAGGCTGTACGCGTTCACGGTCCATTCGAGCTCCTCGATCGACGCTCCCAGGTGCTCGCGGATCGAGCTCAGCGCGGTCGAGACGACCAGCACGTCGAGCGCGACCATCAGCGACGCCACCGACGTCAGCACCAGGACCCATTTCTGCATGCGATTCACTGTCATCGGTTCCTCCTCGTGGTGTTCGACGGTCAAGACACGCCGTGGCGAGGAAATTGAGCGATGAATTTCTGCCCCGGCTGGTGTCCCAAGGCGTGATGACGGAAGCGACGCTGGCCCGTGCCCGCGCGGGCGACGAGGAGGCATTTCGCGGACTCACGGACCCCTATCGACGCGAGCTCCAGCTCCACTGCTACCGGATCCTCGGCTCGCTCCAGGACGCCGAGGACGTGCTCCAGGAGACGATGTTGGCGGCCTGGCGCGGACTTGAGCAGTTCGAGGGCCGCTCCTCGGTGCGGGCGTGGCTGTACCGGATCGCCACCAACCGCTGCCTGAACGCGCTCAGGGACAGCGCCCGGCGGCCGCGCGAGGTGTCCGGCGCGCTTGGCGACTTCCCCGCCCCCACCCGGGTCACCGAGCCGCTGTGGCTCGAGCCCTACCCGGACACGCTGGTCGAGGGAATCGCCGACCTCGGCCCCGGGCCCGAGGCCCGGTACGAGGCCAAGGAGGCGGTGGCGCTGGCGTTCGTGGCCGGCCTCCAGCACCTGCCGCCGCGCCAGCGGGCGGCGCTCGTGCTCCGCGACGTGCTCGGCTTCCGCGCCGACGAGGTCGCGCAGATGCTCGACGGCAGCGAGGCATCGATCAACAGCGCCCTGCAACGCGCGCGGGCCACGCTCGAGTCGCGGCTGCCGATCAGCCGCGACCGGGCCCCGCTGCCGGGCTCGGCCACCGAGCGCGAGCTGGTCACGCGCTTCGCCGAGGCCTTCGTCGGCGATGACGTGGACGCCGTCGTCGCGCTGCTCACCGACGACGCGGTGCTGTCGATGCCGCCGGAGCCGCTCGAGTACCAGGGCCAGGCGGCGATCGCGAACTTCCTGCTCGACCGCGGTCACCGCCGCGGCGTGCGGCTGGCCATGCGGCTGGTGCCCACGCGCGCCAACGGGCAGCCGGCCTTCGGCCACTATCTCCAGGATCCCCACGCGCCCGTGGCCCGCTGCTACGGGCTGATCGTGCTCACGCTCGAACGCGAGCGGATCTCCGGGCTGACCCGCTTCCGCGACACCGGGATCCTGCAACGGTTCGGGCTCCCGAGGACCCTGCCGCAGCAGTAGTCTCAGGGCGATGACCCGGATCGTGTGCCGGCAGCTGGCCCCTCGGGTGGGCGAGCTCGGACCCAACTGCGAGCTCTCGGTGCAGGCCGTCCGCGAGGCCGTGGGTCACGGCGCCGACGTCGTCGTGCTGCCCGAGCTCGTCACCTCCGGCTACATGTTCGAGTCCCGCGAAGAGGCCGCGTCGATGGCCATCACCCCGGATCACGAGCTGTTCTCGTTCTGGGCTGACGCGGCCGGCGGCCGGGCCGTCGTCGTCGGCGGCTTCTGCGAGGAGGGCGCGGACGGCCGGCTCTACAACAGCGCCGCGCTGGTCGATCACGGCGGTGTCGCGGCGGTGTACCGCAAGGTCCACCTGTGGGACCGGGAAAAGCTCGTGTTCGAGCCCGGCCTCGAGCCGCCGCCGGTGATCGACACCAGCGCCGGCAGGATCGGCGTGCTCATCTGCTACGACCTCGAGTTTCCCGAGATGACGCGCATGGTCGCGCTGGCCGGCGCCGAGCTGCTCGCCGTCCCGACCAACTGGCCGCTGGTCGACCGTCCGGACGGCGAGCGCCCGCCCGAGGTCCTGATCGCCCAGGCCGCAGCCCGGACCAACCGGATGTTCATCGCCTGCTGTGACCGGAGCGGCACCGAGCGCGGCCAGGAATGGACCGCGGGAACGTCGGTGATCGACGCCTCCGGCTGGGTGCTGGCCCGTGCCGACGGGCACGGCACCGCGCTCGCCGACGTCGACCTCGCCGAGGCCCGGACGAAGGCGCTGACCGAGCTGGCCGACGCGCTCGGCGATCGCCGTCCCGAGCTCTACGGCGGGCTGGCCGCTCCCATCCAGCCGGTCTGAGTCCAGAGACGCTCCCGCAATCCCGAGGCCCGCGCCACCGGCCGGCCCACGGCCCGGCGCACCGTCTCCTCGGTGCCGACCAGGACCAGCTCGCGGCGCGCGCGGGTCACCGCGGTGTAGAGCAGCTCCCGGGTGAGGATCCGCGAGCTCGGGGACGGCAGCAGCACCGCCGCGGTGTCGAACTGGGAGCCCTGGCTCTTGTGGATGGTCATCGCGTAGACGGTCTCCACGGCGCCGAGCCGCAGCGGGCTGAAGCGCAGCAGCTCGCCGCCGCGCTCGAACACGGCGCGGGGGCGCCCGGGCGGGCCCTGCACGATCACACCCGTGTCGCCGTTGTAGAGGCCGAGCTCGTAGTCGTTCTCGGTCACCAGCAGCGGGCGGCCGACGTAGTCCCGCTGCTCGAGGTCGAGCTCGCTGACCTCCTCGGCCAGCCAGGCCTGCACCCGAGAGGTCCAGTCGCTGACCCCGTAGGGGCCGCGGCGGTGGGCGCACAGCAGCCGGAAGCGGCTGAGCTCGCCGAGCGCCTCGACGCCGGCGCCTTCCCGCGCGGCCAGCGTCACCGCCCGGGCGGCCGCCGCCGCCCGCTCCCGCACCAGCCTCAGGTCGGCCTCGACGCCGGGTTCGCCGGCGTCGAGCGATAGCCACGTGACCTCGTCGGGAGCAGCCCTCAACGCCGCCACGGTCCCGTCGTCGTCGCCGCGGCGGATGGCCTCGGCCAGGGTGGCGATGCCGCCGCCGTAGCGGTGCACGCGATCGAGCACGACGATCCCGGACGCGGTGCCGACGCCGGCGGGGGAAGCCGCGGCGCCGGCGGGGGAAGCGGCGCCGGCGACGGGGGAATCTTGCGCCGGCCCGACGATGTCGGCCAGCACCACCCCGGCCTCGATCGAGGCCAGTTGCCCCGGATCGCCGACCAGGATCAACCGCGCGTCGGGGCGGACCGCCTCGACCAGCCTGGCCATCAACGACAGCGAGACCATCGAGGTCTCATCGACGATCACGACGTCGTGCGGCAGTCGATTGCCGCGGTGGTGTGCGAAGCGGCTGTGGCTCCCCGGCCGCCAACCCAGCAGCCGGTGCAGCGTCGAGGCGCGCAGGCTCATCAGCAGGGCACGGACCTGCTCGTCCACGGCCAGTCGCGCGGTCTCTTGGTGGACGGCCTCCTGGAGGCGCGCCGCCGCCTTGCCGGTCGGCGCCGCCAGCGCGATCAGCGGCGGCCGGGAGCGGCGGGCGGCGGCCTGCTCGGCCAGGAGCGCGACGATCCGGGCGACGGTGGTCGTCTTGCCCGTGCCCGGCCCCCCGGCAACGACCGCGAACTGGCGCCGTGCGGCAGCGGCGGCGGCCTCGCGCTGGCGCTGGTCGGCGTCGCCGGGGAACAGCCTGGTCAAGCCCGCGGCGAGCTGGTCCTCGGAGACCCCGGTGGCCTCGGCGGCCAGCGCCAGCAGATCAGCGGCCACCGAGCGCTCCTCGCGCCAGTAGCGGTCGAGGTAGAGCCTGGTTCCGAGCAGCCGCAGCGGCCGGGGGTCGGCGACCGGCGGCTCGTCGTCGCCGACGGCCACGAGGTCGCTCGCGGCCACCGAGCCGATCCATTCCTCGCTCGCCGGCCACGGCAGCGCCGAGAGGTCGACGGGCTCCTCGGACTCCACGCTCGCGGTGTCCCGGACGGTGGCCAGGTCGACGAACACATGACCGAGCCGGGGGCCGCGGACGGCCAGCGCGGCCGCGAGCCGCACCGCCTCGCTGGGCTCGGAGGCGAGCGCGGCCAGGCGCGCCGCCACGTGCACGTCGGCCGCCGACAGCACCCCGGAGTCGTTGAACGCCCGCAGCAGCCCGCTGGCCGCCGAGGCCAGGCGGGCGTCGAACGGGTCGGGCGGGGCCGCGGCGGCGGTCGCGGTCACGGGCGCCCCCGATCGAGCACGTCGCTCAGCGCTCGGACCGCCGCCGCCGGCGGCCGCCACGCGAACACCCCGCACGGCTCCCCCTCGACCGTGGGCGTGTCGGCTCCCGCCATCCCGCGCAGGAACAGGTAGAACACGCCGGCGAGGTGAAGGTCGGGGTCGTATCCGGGCATCCGCCAGCGCAGGTAGCGGTGCAGCGCGACCGCGTAGAGCAGGGCCTGGAGCCCGTACTGGGCGCGGTTCATCTCGGCGGCCAGCACCCGCGGCTGGTAGTGGCGGAGCCTCAGCGGCTCGCCGGCGGGGCCGAGCCAGTTCGTCTTGTAGTCGACGATCGCGAAGCGCGGCCCGCCGAGCCGGATGACCAGGTCGATGCTGCCGGTGAGAAAGCCGCGCACGGTCGAGCGCAGGGCCGGGTCCTCGAGCCGCCCGGCGTAGCCGTGAAGGTGATCGCCGGCCGGCAGGTGCGCGCGCAGCACGGCGGCGATCGCCTCCAGGGTCAGGCGTCCGGTCGGGTCCTCGCCGCCGACCAGGGGGAGCTCGAACTCGAGCTCGTCGAGCCTGTCGGCCTTTGACACGTCGCGCAGGCGCAGCCCCGCGGGCAGCGGGGTCTCGATCGCCTGTCGCAGCCCGCGGGCGAGCTCGGACGGGTCGCCGAGCTCGAGTGGCCGCCAGGACCCGGCCGCGGCGATGCGCTCGGCCAGCTCCGCGTCGAGGTCCGCGGCCGCGAAGTCGCTGGACTCGAGAACGACGTGCACGAGCGTCCCGAACCGCGCGCCGACCGGCATCGCGGCCAGCGGTGAGGGTCGGTCGAGCTCGGGGCCGGCCTCGCTCGGGGCGCCGGCGGCCACCGGGGTGGGCGTCTCGGGCTCGTCGTCGAGGCTCGGCTGCTCGGGCTCGCTGGCCACCAGCGGGTCGTGCGCCCCGGCGGTGATGTCGGTGTAGGAGGTTCGCCGCCACCGCAGGTCGAGATCGCGTTCGAACGTGGCCGCCCGCAGCTCGGGCGGGGGCTCCAGCGGCGGGCTCCACGCGCTCGGCGCGCCGAGCCGGGCGCGTTCGACGCTGATCTGGCCCGGCGCCTGGTCGACCAGCTCCTCGAAACGGCGGGTGGCCGCATCGTCGGTCGGGGTGCTGGTGCCGTACGGCTCGACGGTGCCGTCGGCGCCCTTGGCGAACAGCAGCCGCCCGAGCGGGGAGTTCCGGCTGCCATACGAGCCGGCCCACCAGATCACGGCCTGGTGCTTGGCCCGGGTGAGCGCGACATAGGCGAGCCGGAGGTCCTCGCCGCGCTGCTCGATCTCCTGCTGGCGCGCGTGGGCCCGGAAGCGCGGTCCCTCCATGCCTACATCGACCGTGAGCAGGTCTCCGAGCTGGGGGTCGTGGAAGGAGACGGGCTCTCCGGACGGGATCCAGCTCGGTTCCCACAGGAACGGGCAGTAGACGATCGGGAACTCGAGGCCCTTGCTGCGGTGGATGGTCAGCACCTGCACGGCCTCGGCGTCTGATTCGAGCCGCCGGGCGCGCTCCTCCTCGCCGTCCTCGCGCCCGGCGTCGGCGACCCGTTCGGCCAGCCAGCCCCGCAGCGCGGTGACGCCGAGCCGCTCGGCACTCGCGGCGCGGTGGAGCAGCTGCGCGAGGTGACGCAGGTCGGTCAACCGCCGCTCGCCGTCGCTGACCGCGAGCATCCGGGCGGCGAGGTTCTCACCGACCACGATCGCCTCGGTCAGCGCCGCGACGCCGCCGTCGCGCAGGATCCGGCTCCACCGGTGAAGGCGCCGGTGCACCCCCTCCCAGTCCTCGTCGGGCGTGGTGGCGACGCGCTCGGGGCTCCAGCCCAGGAACGGCGTCAGCGCGGCGGTCTTGGCCCGGAAGGCCGAGGCGGGTCGTTCGAGCGCCTCCAGCAGCCGCAGCCAGTCGCGCGCCGACGAGGTGGCGAACACGCTGCCGGCGCCGTTGATGACCGCCGGCACACGGGCGGCGTGAAGCTGCTGGCGAACCAGCTCCGCGGAGCTGTGGGTGCGGACGAGCACGGCGATGTGCCGCGGGCGCACGGCTTCGTTTCGCTGCCCGTCGGTCGCGGGCCGATCGAGTGTGGCGCCGGAGGACAGCAACCTGACGATGTCCGCGGCGAGGTCGCGGGCCACGTACTCGCGGGCGGAGCTCGCGGCCGCGAAGCCGGACTGGGTGAGCTCGATCTCCGGCGCGTCGCGAGACACGACGCGCACCCGGAGCGCGGCGTCACTCGGGGCGCCGGAGAGCCCCGGGATCTGGTGCTCGAGGGCGGCCCGGACCCGTCGGTAGACGATGTCCGGATGGCCGAGCCGGGCGTCCGCGAACAGGGCGTCGTAGGCGTCGAGCAGCGTCTGGTCGCTGCGCCGGTTCAGTCGCAGCGTGGCGTGGGTTCCCGCCGTCGCGGCAGCGGTGAGGTAGGCGTACACGTCGGCGCCCCGGAAGGCATAGATCGCCTGCTTGGGGTCGGCGATCAGCACGAGCGTCACCCCGTCGGAGGCGAAGGCGCGGTAGAGGATCTGCCACTGGATCGGGTCGGTGTCCTGGAACTCGTCGACGAGGACGACCCCGTAGCGGGCCATGAGCCGCTCGCGCGCAGCCGGACCGCTCGGCCCGTCCAGGGTGTCGTTCAACCGCGTGAGCAGGTCGTCGTAGGTCATGATCTGAAGCCGCCGCTTGCGCTGCTCGAGCTCTTCGCGGACGATCGTGGCCAGGCGTTGGCGCATCGCCGCCGTGCTGTCGACCGGGGCGTCGCGCGGTTCGAGCTCCGCCATCGGCTTCTGGACGGCCGCGCGAGCGATCCTGAGCGCTTCCTCGCGGGGGAATCGGGGGGGCTCACGGCGGCTGGCGAAGCGGCGCACGTACAGGTCGTCCAGGGTCTCTTCGAGCAGGTCGGACACGTCCTCGACGAACGCGGTCTCGGGATCGAGGTCGCCGACCGTGCCGAGCTCGGCCAGCACCTCCTGGCAGAAGCCGTGCGTGGTGGCGATCGTGCCGGCGTCGAACTCGGCCACGGCCCGGGCGAGCCGGTCGCGCCGGCGCTCGACCTCGGCCGGCTCGCCGGTGGCGAGCAGCTCCACCACCGGATCGGGGTCGGTGTCGCGCGCGCCGCTGAGGATGCGCGACAGCGCCTGTTCACTGCCGACCAGCCGCTCGCGCACCCGGTCGCGCAGCTCGCCGGTGGCGATCCGCGTGAACGTGATCAGCAGGATCCGGTCGAGCGGTGTCCCGGCGGCGACGTAGCGCGCGGCGAGCGCGGCGATCGTGTACGTCTTGCCGGTGCCGGCGCTGGCCTCGAGCACCGTCACCCCGGACGGCAGGGCACCGCACAGGTCGAACTCGGCGTAGGCCGGGACGGTGGTCATCGGTCGGCCACCGCCTCTCGACTCAGCAGGCCGTCCCACAGCCGGCGGGCGTAGCTCCCGAACCTCGTGGCCTCGGCCTGGTGCCACCCCTCGTCCGCCCGGGGTGGGTCGAGGAGCAGGGCGGCGTAGGGGATCTGGCCGCCGTAGACCAGCAGGTGCTCGGGCTCGCGGTCCTCCCGGTCGAAGTTGAAGCCGCTCGTCCAAGCGCGTTCGGCGGCCACCGCTCCGTCTCCGCCGGCGGCGGCCGCTCGCGCGTATGCGGCCGAGGTGTCGCAGGCCAGCGGCAGCGGCTCGCGCATGCCCCGGTCGTAGAGGTCGAGCAGCACGGCGAGCTGTTCCAGCGCGACCTCGCGCCTGGTCTCGGGATCCTCGCCGAGCGGGAGGATCCGCGCCACCGTGACCTCGCCCGCGTCCGCGTCCGAGCGGCTACGGCCGATCACCACCGACTCGAACGGCCGCTCGGGGCGCGCGGCGCTCAGCGCCAGCAACCGGACCCACGCGCGCAGGCGATCGCGCGGCCGCACCCGCGAGTAGGAGACGGCGCGGATCGTGTCCCCACAGACGCCGGTGACCGTGCCGGCGAGCGTCCGCCCGTCCGGCAGCTCGAGGTTGACGTCGAGGGAGTCCGGCGCGCGGTCGCTGACGGCCCGGGCCTCGGCGGCGAGCTGCTCGACTACATCTCCGATCCGCGCCAGCGGGCGTCGCGCCAGCTCACGCGGCGGCAGCAGGCCGCGCGCGATCTCGGCCTTCATGCAGTCCCGCACCGACGTGCCCGTCAGCGCTGCTTCGAGCATGCGCTGTCCCACGCCCCACTGCTCGAGCTTGTCGAGCGCGACCGGCATGGCGTCCTGCACCTCCTCGAACGAGTCGCTGAGGTTGATCCCGAGCCGGTCGCGCAGTAGCGCCCGGACCGGGCGTTCGACGAAGCGCACGAGCGCGTCGAGCTCGATCACGCGGTCGGCCAGAGGTGGCAGGGGCGCGGCCAGGAACGGGCCGGGCTCGGCGCGCGGCCCCTGGAGCGCCTGTGCGCCGGCGAAGGCCTGAGGATCGAAGCCCCACGGCCGGTCGGGCACGAGCCTCCCGGGGGTGAAGTTGCGCGGATCGAACGGCTGCAGCGGGTGGCGGATCTCGACCTGCTGGCGCGCCGAGCCCCGCTCGCAGCTGACCGTGCGCTCGACGGCGTCGAGCAGCTCGCCGACCGGCACCGCCGGCGGCCGCCGCAGATTCGTGCGCTCGTCGTTGCCGGTGTAGGTGATGATCAGCCGCTCGTTCGCCGCCATCAGCGCGTCCAGGAGCATCTGACGATCCTCGGTCCGCGGGTCGCGATCGCCGACATGCGGATCCCGGAGCATCAGGTCATCGCCGTCGCGCCGGGCGCGCCGAGGAAACTCGCCGTCGTCCAGGCCGAGGACGCAGACGACCCGGTGGGGGACCGACCGCATCGGCACCAGCGTGCACACGGTCAGGTGCCCGGTGCGGAAGTTGGCCCGCGTCGGGCGGCCGCGCAGGCGGTCGGCCAGCAGGGCGCGGACGTCGGCGAGCTCGAGCTCGGCGCCGCTGGGCCCCGCCTCGCCGGCGGAGTCCTCGGCCACGTCGTCGAGCAGGCGCCCGAGTTCGCGCCGCTGCCACGCGTCCCGCTCGCCGGTGGCGGTGAGCGCGTCGGCGGCGTCGGCGATCGCCTCCGCCCAGCGAGCGACCGGCTTGCCATCGGTGAGGGCGTCGATCGCCGCGCGGACCCTGTCGACGTATTCGGCGAACCGGCCGGCCAGCTCGATCGCGCCGCTCTCGACGTCGTCGAGTGGCAGCACGCCGCCGAGGAGGCGCCGATCTTCCTCGGTCATGGCCACGCCGACCAGCAGCCGGTCGAGGCCGGTGCGCCAGGTGTTGGCGTCGAGCGTGTCGAGCTTGAACGGCTCCCGGTGCGGCGCGTCGAATCCCCACCGGATCCCGCTGTCGGCGACCCAATCCTGCATCCGGGTCAGGTCGTCGTCGTCGAAGCCGAAGCGACGCCGCACCGGCTCATGGGCGGCCAGGTCGAGCAGTTGCGAGGCGGTGGCCCGGCGGTCGGCGAGCGCGAGCAGCTGGCTGACGACCCCGAGCACGGGGTTGGTCTGCCGCAGCGAGCGGTCGGCGAGCCTGACGCGCAGATCGGGGACGGTTTCCGCCGCCGGGTCGGCCCCGTCGTGGTCCTCGCTCTCCGCGCGCTGCCCCGCGCCGAACGTGGCCTGGATCAGCGGCGCGAACGTCTCGATGTCCGGGCACATCACGATCACGTCGCGCGGCTCGAGCGTCGGGTCGTCCTCGAGCAGGTGGAGCACCGCGTCGCGTAGGACCTCGACCTGGCGCGCGCGGCCGTGGCAGGCGTGGATCTGCACGCTCTGGTCGTGCCTGTCGAGGCGCGGGCGGAGGTCCGGCTGGCCGGGCAGCGGCGGCCCGGGCGGTTGGCGGTCCGCGCGGATGTCGGCCTGGATCCTGGCCAGGAGGGTGTGCGGTTCGGCGCCCGGCAGCTCGTGGTGGTGCTCGATGCCGTCGCCGACGGCGGCGATCACGAGTTGCAGCTCGCGGGCGTCGCGGCCCCAGGAGGCGAGCAGACGGTTCGTGGGCAACGTGGCGGTGGGGTCTCGGCGCCGGTGCGTGATCGGGCGCGGTTGCCGCTCGAGCACGGTGTCGACGTCTCGCCAGAGCTCCGGCGAGGGGTGAAGGACGAACAGGTGCACGTCGCGCTGGGCGGCGATCGCGGCCAGGACGTCGAGATAGGAGCGCGGCATTCGGGTGAGCCCGAACAGCGAGACGCGTTGTGGCAGCTCGAGCAGCGCGGGCTCCTCGCGGATCTGGCGGCAGGCGGTGGTCAGCCGCTCGGGGGGGCTGGGCCGGCCGATCCGGTTTCTGAGCCGACGCCACAGCTCGGGTTGCCACGCGTCGGGGGCGGCGGGTTCGCCGGCGGGGTCGGTGGCGCCGTGTTCGCCGACGGGGTCGGTGGCGCCGTGTTCGCCGGCGGGGTCGGTCGCGCCGTCATCTCCCGCCGCCCAGGCCCGGATCATGCCCGGGCGGTGGACCCCATAATGGTCGTAGAGGTCGGCGATGTGGCGGACCAGGCCGAAGCGCCGCACCGGGGCGTCCGGGTCGCTTCGCGCGCCCTCCAAGTGGCGCCGAAGCGTCACCAGCCACGGCTCGCCCAGGCACTCGTCGACGACCTCGAGCAGCGGCCACACCGCCCGCTCGGGCAGCCACGGATCCTGATCGGGTTCGACGCCGGTCGCCGCCGCCACCGCGCCGAGGATCAGCCGCCCGGGGAACGGGAACTCGATGTTCGCGCACACGCCGTCGGCGCGGTCGCCGCCGGTGGTGCCGAGACGGGTCGACAGGCGCTGGGTGAGCCACCGCTCGATGCCGCGGGTGGGGACGGCGACGACCTCGGGCGCGAACGGATCCTCGAGCGGGTCGAGCAGCGCCGTGGCGAGGCCGTCGGCGAGGCGATCAGCCCGCTCGGCTCGGTGAACGTGCAGCATTGTCGGGAAACTAGCTCCGCGCGTGGTCGTCAGTCCGGGGACGCGGCGGGTCCGGGCGTGGACTCGGCCTTACTAGGCTGGTCCTATGCCCGAGCTGCCCGAGGTGGAGCGCGCCCGGCAGACCCTCGAATCCGCCCTCGGCCGGCGGATCGGCGGCGTCGATGACCGGGATTCGTACGTGTGCCGGCCGCACGCGCCGGGCGAGATCGCCGACGCCCTTACCGGCCACACACTGGTGAGCGCACACCGCCGCGGGAAGTTCATGTGGCTGGAGACCGACGACGGCCCCGCCCTGGGCCTGCACCTCGGCATGGCCGGCCGGATCGTCGTCGACCCCGAGGACACGTCCCGGTGGGATCGCTTCACGCTCGAGTTCGAGGACGGCGGACGGCTGGTGCTTAGAGACAAGCGCCGTCTCGGCCGTGCCCTCCTCAACCCCGACTTCTCCCACGTGGGACTGGACGCCGCCGAGGTCAGCCGCGCCGACTTCCGGCGGCTGATCGGCACGGGGCGCGCCCCCATCAAGGCCCGGCTGCTCAACCAGGGCGCGATCTCGGGGATCGGCAACCTGCTCGCCGATCAGGCGCTGTGGCAGGCCCGAATCGCTCCGGCGCGGAGCGTCTCCGACCTCTCGGTCGAGGATCTCGACCGCCTCCGCCGCGAGGTTCGCGCCGCCGTCCGCGCGGCGATCCGCAAGGGTGGCGCCCACACCGGCCGCTTCATCGCAGCGCGGGGGCGGGAGGGGGCGTGCCCCCGCGACGGACATCCGCTGGAGCGGGCGACGGTGGGGGGTCGGACGACGTATTGGTGCCCGCAGTGTCAGCTTTGATCTGGGTTACGACGCGCCGGCGCTTCCCTCCTGCGGCTCACGCAGCAGCGTGACCGTCTCGTCCGGGAACACGGCCGACACCTCGAGATGGCCGCCGAGCGCGCTGACATACCGTGCCAGCGTTGAGAGATAGACGTCGCCCTCCTGCTCGATGCGGGAGATGTTCGGCTGGCTGACCTCGAGCGCCGCGGCGATCGTGGCCTGGCTGGCGCCGCGCCGGCGGCGAACCTCGGCCAGCCGCACCTCGGCCTCCATCAGGCGCTTGTAGGCGGTCACCCGGCCCTCGTTCAGCGGCCGCTGCCCGCGGACCGTTCGCCAGCTCTTGGTCAGCGGCCCCTGCCCGCGGACCGTTCGCCAGCTCTTGGTGCTCTCGTCGGCCACGTTCCCTCCTTCCCGAGCGCCCGTAGGTGCCTGTCGTAGAGCTTGTCGGCGAGCGGGATGGCGCGCGCGTACCACCCCTTCCAGTCGCCGGCCTTGTCGCCACCGAGGAGCATCACCGCCCGGCGTCTCGGATCGAACGCGAACAGAGCGCGCAGGTTGCCGCCGATCGAGCGCAGCTCCTTCATGTTGTGGTGGCGCGAGCCCTTGATCGAGTCCACGAACGGCCGTCCGAGCGCCGGCCCCTTACGCGCCAGCTCGTCGAACGAGGCCGCGATCCGGTGGGCGTCCTCCTGGCCGAGCGCCATGTACCACCGCTCGGCCTGCGCCGTGAGCTCGACCTTCCATGCTCCATCCCCTGGCATCATAATGTAAGCCTTATGGCCGCCGGGGGCGGCGGGCGCTTATCGCGAGTGGTGGCCGGGCCGCCGGCGCCGCTGGCCGGGATGGGCTCGGATTCCATTGGCGCAGGATGCGGCGCCGGCGCGTGACGGATCAAGACGCAGTCGTGCCGTCACTGTGCCAACTTCGTGTACGAGGTTCGCCGGCGGCCCGGCCGCCGGCGCGACGGCAGCCGCGCCAGCGACTCTCGATTGGCCTCGGATTTCGCGCCTCGATTGGCTCTCGCCAACGTACCAGTGGAAACGTACCGTCCCGTGGATGCAAGACCGACAGGCGATGGGCACAGCAACTGTGCGCCACCGAGACGAGGACATCGACCACGCATTGCTGAGCTGGCTCGAGGCCAGGCTCGCGAGACCTGGCCGCGACGCGCCGGAGCACGACCTGCTCGACTACCTCGTCGCCTTGGTGCTCGAGGGCTGCGATTGAGGTCCCGGTGACGCGAGGCGCCGGCGAGGATGCGCGCCGGCGGGCGCCAGATTCAGGTTCTGCCGAACTAAGGCCGGAATTCCGCCGCGAAACCGGCTGAGGTTGTTTGGCCGCTTGGCGCTTCGGGGTAACCGCGCTGCGCCGCGACGTGGCACGAGGGAGCCATCGATTGCCCGAGGAAGTGCAGAGCCCCGAGGGCCGGGGAGGCCGAGCCGCCGTTCCGGCGCTCGCCAACCCTCACGCAAGCTCAGCGGGACGTCGGGCGTGATCGAGGCCGGGGACCATGCCGGGGCGGGACGGGTGCGGCGGCAGGGCTTGCTGCCAGCTGAGCAGCGGGCGTTCACCATCACCATCCTCAGGAGGTGGGGAGTATGCGACGTATCCACGCGGTGCTCGGTGCCGCGGTCGCCGCAGCGGCCGTCACGGTCGCGATCGGCGTGACCAGCGGTAGTGCGAGCACGACGGTGAAGTACATGGATCCGCACGCGCCGATCCAGGCGCGCGTGCAGGATCTGCTGAGACGGATGACGCTCCGCGAGAAGGTCGGGCAGATGGACCAGATCGTGGTCGAGGTGCTCCGGGGGCCGACCTCGCCGCCGGACGGGAACTGCCCCAGTACCAGCACCAACAACGACCCCCTGCAGACATCGTGCCTGCAGAAGGTGCTGATCGACAACGACACCGGCTCGATCCTCTCGGGCGGGACCGACAACCCGCCCGGCAACACCGGGACGGCCTGGGCGCAGATGTACAACACGATTCAGCACTATGCGATCGGCCACTCGCGGCTGCACATCCCGATCATCTACGGGGTCGACGCCGTGCACGGCTTCGGCCACCCGTTCAAGGCCACGTTGTTCCCCCAGTCGATCGGGATGGGCGCGACCTGGGACACGAAGCTGGCGCAGGCAGCAGGGCAGGCGACGCGCGATCAGATCTGCAGCACGGGCACGGTGTGGGACTTCGCCCCGGTCCAGGACCTGTCCCGTGACAACCGCTGGGGCCGTTACTACGAGACCTGGGCCGAAGAGCCGGCTCTGTCCGGCGCCATCGGCGGCGCCGACATCAAGGGGATGCAGAGCGGCACCTGCCCGAGCGGCTCCCGTCTCCGCGTGGCGGCGACGGTGAAGCACTTCGCCGGCTACTCGGAATCGATCAACGGCCACGATCGGGTCGAGGCGCAGATCCCGATCCGGTATCTCCAGGACCAGTTCCTGCCCTCCTACGCGGGCGGCATCGACGCCGGAGCGGACACCGTGATGGTGGATTCCGGCTCGATCAACGGGATCCCGGCGACCGCGTCGCACTTCCTGCTCACCACCGAGCTGCGCCAGCGGCTCGGCTTCAAGGGCGTGGTGATCAGCGACTACCAGGACATCCCGGCGCTCGAGACGCCCGCCACCGGCGGCCACTATGGAATCGCCCCCGATCTGGCCACGGCCGCGGCCGACGCGATCAACGCCGGCGTCGACATGGCGATGGAGCCGTTCGACTCCACCGGATGGGACGCGGCGGTGATCTCCGACGTCCGCAACGGGAGCATCCCCATGTGGCGGATCAACCAGGCCGTCACCCGGATCCTGACGCTGAAGTTCAAGCTCGGTTTGTTCGACCACCCGTATGTCAATCCGAGCAAGGCCAACGCCGCGATCAGCGGCAACACGGCGCTGGCGCGCCAGGCCGCCGATGAGTCGATGACGCTGCTGCGCAACCAGAATGGCACCCTGCCGCTCTCCAAGACCAGCAAGGTCGTGGTCACCGGCCCGAACGCGGACTCGATTCCGGACACGCTCGGCGGCTGGAGCGTCAGCTGGCAGGGCGCGTACGACAACAACGTCCAAGCCTGCTGCGGCGGCCCGCCCGAGCAGATACCGGCGCAGACGGTGACGGTGTGGAAGGGAATCCAGGCCGCCGACGGCAACGCGGTGCTCGCGCCCGATCAGGCCACGGCCGTCGCCGACGCCGCCGGCGCGGATGCGATCGTGGCCGTGGTGGGCGAGCTCCGGCCGTACGCCGAAGGGCTCGGCGATGACTCGGCCCCGCAGCTGACTCCCGACCAGAAGGCCGAGATCTCGGAGTTGGAGGCGACGGGCAAGCCGGTGATTGTGGTCGTGCTGGCAGGACGCCCGATCGGCCTCGGGCCGGCGGCGGAAAGCGCCAATGCGATCCTGATGGCCTACCTGCCCGGCACCCAGGGCGGCAACGGGGTCGCCGACGTGCTGTTCGGAAAGTACGACCCGAGCGGCAAGCTCCCGGTCACGTGGCCGAGCGATGCAACGCCACCCGGGCTCCAGCTCTCCGATTTCAATGCCACCGGACCGACCCCACCCGGGGATGAGCCGAAGTTCTTTGACCAGTTCAACGGAACCAACTCCGGTCACGGATCGGGCTATAACCCGCTGTACTCGTTCGGCTTCGGCCTCTCCTACACCACGTTCTCGACCAGTGGACTGTCGGTGAGCGGCCCCTCGTCGGGCCGGGTGACGGCGACGTTCACGGTCGCCAACACCGGTGGTCGCGAGGGGGCCGACGTCGTGCCGGTATACGTGCAGCGTCCGCTCGACTCCGAGGGAATCCTGACGCCGGCGATGGGAACCCTGGTGGGGTTCGCTCGGGTCGACCTCGACGCGGGGCAGTCGAAGTCGGTGTCGGTGTCATTCCCGCTCCGGGAGCTGGCGCTCACGCCCGGGGACATCGACGGAACCGCACCACCCCAGGTGGAGCCGGGCACCTACCGGGTGGTGCTCGACCCGACCACGAGTACCGGTCCCACGTTCACGATCCGCTGATCGCGGACGGGCGCGGTGTGGCGGGCGCGCTCGCCCGCCACACCGCCGGGGGCGCCGGTGGTCGGCGCGCTCCGGCCGCCACACCGCCGGGGCGCCGGCAACCCGACTCAGGCCTGAACGCCACCGCCGTCGATCACCAACGCCTGCCCGGTGATCGTCAGCGCCGCGTCGGAGGCCAGGAACACGACCGTATCGGCCACCTCCTCGGGGTCGAGCAGCCGGCCGAGCGGCGTGTGGTCGGCGAGGGCTTGCTCGGCCTCGGCCTCCGTGCGCCCCGTGGTCTCCATGATCCGGGCGATCGCCCGCCGGCTGAGCTCCGTTCGCACGTACGTCGGGCAGACCGCGTTGACCCGCACGCCGGTGCCGCCGAGCTCGCTGGCCACGGCACGGGTCAGACCGACCGCGGCGTGCTTGGCCGCCGTGTAGGCGACCGTGTAGGGAGCGCCCACCCGGCCGGCGGTGGAGGCGACGGTGACGATCGCGCCCGACCCTCGCCGGCGCATCGCGGGGACGACCGCGCGCATGCACAGGAACGGGCCGGTGGCGTTGACGTCGAGGTGGCGCCGCCAGGCCTCGAGCGAGACCTTGGCCAGCGGCGCGCTCTCGGCAAAGCCGGCGTTGTTGACCAGGACGTCGACCTCGCCGATGGCGGCGAACGTCCGAGTCACGGCGGCCTCGTCGGTCACGTCGCAGACCTGAACGCGGACGTCGGTCAGCCGCTTCAGTGCCGTCTCGTCGCGGCCGAGGGCGACCACGTCGTCGCCGAGGGCGGCGAACCGGCGCACGATCGCCAGCCCGATCCCCTTCGCCCCACCGGTCACCACCACCGTCCGGCCCATCACGCGATCAACGGCATCAGGCGCTCCATCTGCGCCAGCCGCTCCGGGTAGCGCCCGACCAGGAACTGAAGCGCCACATGGCGGACCCCGACGTCCGCGAACCGCGCCAGCGCGTCGGCCACCTGCTCGGGCGTTCCCCGCAGCCGATCCGCCTCCTGCTCGACCGCCTCGGCGGTGACCTCGACCGACAGGCAGCAGTTGAGCTCGATCTCGTCCGGATCGCGGCCGGCGTCGCGCGCCGCCTGGCGCACGTTGTCGAAGCGGGCGGCCAGCTCCGCCGGCGTCACCCGGGCGAAGTACGGAAACCAGGCATCGCCCTGACGGCCGGCGCGTCGCTGCGCGCCGCGGCTCTCGCCGCCGCACCAGATCGGCATCCGCGACTTGGGGTAGAAGGCGATGTCCTCATAGGCGTAGTGCTCGCCGTGAAAGCTGCAGTGCTCCTCGGTGAGCAGGTTGCGGGCCACCTCGAGCTGCTCCTCCCCAACCGCGGCGCGGTCGGCGAAGATCGCGCCACGGCCGAGGGCCTCGAACTCCTCGCGCATCCAGCCGATCCCCACCCCGAGGATGAACCGACCCTCGGAGAGCCAGTCGATCGTGGCCGCCACCTTGGCCCAGTGGACCGGGTCGCGGTAGGTCGTCACCAGCACGCTGACCCCGAGCTTCACCCGCTCGGTGGCGCCGGCCAGGAACGCCAGCGCGGTCATCGACTCGAGGAACGGCTTCTCGGGCGGGACGATGAACGACCCCGACCAGCTATAGGCGTAGTCGGTCTCGATCTCCCACGGGATGATGATCCGGTCGGCCGCCCACACGGTGCTGAAGCCGAGCCGCTCCGCGGTCTGGGCCGCGTGCGTCAGGCCCGCCCGCGTGCAGGCGGCGCCGGACACGGGGAGGAACACGCCGAAGTCCATCGCTACCGAACCGCCTGCTCGGCAGGCCGAGCGCAGCGGAACATCGCCCCGGCGACGATCTCGCGGGTCATGGCTCGAGCACGGCCGTGCCCATCAGCTCGACCTGGGCGTCGGGGTCGAACAGCTCGGTGACCCCGAACAGGCCCATGGCCGGGTAGTGGCGGCCGAAGTGCTTGCGCCAGGCCCGGCCGAGCGCGGGCAGCGCGTCTTTATACGCGGCCACGTCGGTGACGAACACGTGCAGCGAGACGAGGTCCTCGGGCTTGCCGCCGGCGGCCCGCAAGGCGATCAGCAGGTTCACCGCCGCCCGATCGAACTGCTCGGCGATCGTCTCGCCGGCCCCGATCTGGCCGGCCAGGTAGACGGTCTTGCCCGCCGGCACGACCACGGCGTGCGAGAAGCCCCTCGGCGGTGGCAGCTCATCCGGGTTGACGATCTCGGTCATCGGCCCCTCCACTCCGGCTTGCGGCCCTCGCCCCAGGCGTTGTAGAACTCGGCGAAGTCCTCGCTCTTCATCATCAGGGCCTGGCTGATCACCTCGAGGTCGATGGCGCTGCCGAGGTCCATGTCGAGCTCGCGCGTGATCAGGTTCTTGGTCGCGGAGTAGGCGAGCGCTGGGCCGGTCGCCAGGCGCCCCGCCAGGTTGCCGGCGGCGGCCGGCAGCTCCTCGTCGGCGACCACCTGCGTGGCCAGCCCGATCTCGTAGGCCCGTTGGGCGTCGATCCGCTCGCCCAGCATCAGCAGCTCGATGGCCCGCCCCAGCCCCACGATCCGCGGCAGCAGGTAGGCCGAGCCCATGTCGGCGCCGGCCAGCCCCACCCGCGTGAACAGGAACGCGAACGAGGCCGACTGGGCCAGCAGGCGGAAGTCGCACGCCAGCGCGATCACCGAGCCCGCGCCGGCGGCGATCCCGTTGACGGCCGCGATCACCGGCAGCGGGCACTCGCGCAGCGCCCTGACCACCGACCCGGTCATCCGGGTGAACTCGAGCAGCTGGGCGGCTTCGAGCTTCTGCAGCTCGCCGATGATCTCCTCGACGTCGCCGCCGGAGCAGAAGCCGCGGCCCTCGCCCCTGATCAGGAGCGTCTTGGCATCGCCGCGGTGGGGGAGCTCGGCGAGCAGGTCGCGGAGGTCGGCGTAGGCCTCGAAGGTGAGCGCGTTCAGCTTGTCGGGGCGGTTGAGCGTGACGGTTGCGATACCGTCCCGACATTCGAAGTCGAAGTGCTGCCAGTCGGCCGTCAGCGCGGCCGATGCGCGGTACGGACTCAGGGCTCCCACACCTCGCCCTGAAGATACTCGACATAGAAGTCCGGAGCAATGTTAGATATCATCGGAGGGTAGAGCGGTGGCTGGCGAGAGCCCGTACTGGAACCCGAAAACGGAGACGCTTGGGCGCGAGCAACTTCGGCAGCTACAGCTCGCGAAGCTGCGCTACCAGTGCCAGTGGGCGGCCGCCCGCAGCCCCTGGTATCAGCGGCAGTTCGAGGCCCCTGGGTTCGAGCCCTCGCAGCTGCGCTCGGTCGACGACCTGCGCCGCCTGCCGTTGTTGACCCGCGATCAGTGGATGGCCTCGCAGGAGACAGAGCCGCCGTACGGGGAGCTGCCGGCGATCGGAAGCGAGGGCGCGATCCGCGTCCACACCACGTCGGGGACCACCGGCCGCGGGCCGCTGCGGGCGCTCGACTCGCGCAAGGACTGGTCCTGGATCGCCGAGATGTGGGCCTACGCGGTCTGGGGGTGCGGCGCCCGACCCGCGGACACCGCCTACATCGCCTTCGGCTACGGGTCGTTCATCGGCTTCTGGGGCCTTCACTATGCGATGGAGAAGGTCGGGGTGCTGAACGTGCCCGGTGGCGCCCAGACGACCGAGGCGCGGGTCCGGCAGATCATCGACTTCGGCGCCACCGTGGTCGCCTCGACCCCGACCTACGCGCTGCGGCTGGCCCAGGAGGCCTCGGTGCTCGGGATCGACCTGCCCGGCTCGGCCGTCTCGCGCCTGATCCTGTCGGGCGAGCCGGCGGGGTCGATCCCGCAGACTAAGGCGCTGATCGAGGAGCTGTGGGGGGCGAAGGCGTTCGACACCGCCGGGATGACGGAGATCGGCACGATCATGGTGTTCGAGTGCGAGCACCAGCCGGGCGGCACCCACATCATCGAGGACCACATGATCGAGGAGGTGATCGATCCCGATTCGCTCGAGCCTGTGCCCTACGGCGAACGTGGCGAGCGGGTGGTGACCTCGTTCGGGCGCGGTGCGATCCCGCTGCTGCGCTACCGCACCGGCGATCTGGTGTGCAAGGTCCCGGCCGAGAAGTGCACGTGCGGCCGCGGCTTCGACATCTACGAGGGCGGGATCCTCGGTCGCGTCGACGACATGAAGATCGTGCGCGGGACCAACGTCTACCCGCGAGCGATCGAGGCCATCGTCCGCGAGTTCCCCGAGGTCGACGAGTTCCAGACCGTGATCACGCGCGAGGGGATCCGCGACGAGATCACGCTGCGGGTCGAATGCAAGCCGGACTGGCCGGCGGATCAGTGGGACGCGCTCTCGGACACGCTGCGCCGGCGCCTGTCGCTGGCGCACGAGGGCCTCGGCTTCCGCGTGCAGCTGGCGGCCGAGGGCGAGCTCCCGCGCTTCGAGCTGAAGGCGAAGCGGACCGTGGACGAGCGCGAGGCCCTGACCCACGCGGTGGTCAAATGACCGTCGATCTGCTCGGAGACGCGCTCACCCCCGCGGAGGAGCGGCTGCTCGCGGTGTACGAGGAGCTGAAGGCGCTGGCCGCGGACCAGGAGCTGGCGCCGGTCGCGCAGGCCAACGTCCGCGCGGCCCTCGCCCTGATGCACAACGTCGTGAACGGACTCGCGCTCAAGTACGAGCACCTGAGCGACGTCGGCGTGTGAGGCCCCCATGAGGATCGCGGTAGTCGGCGGGGGACCCGGCGGCCTCTACTTCTCGATCCTGATGCGCAAGATCGCGCCCGGCTGCTCGGTGACGGTGTTCGAGCGCAACCGGGCCGGCGACGCGTTCGGGTTCGGGGTCGTGTTCTCGGACGAGACCCTGACCGTGTTCGAGCACGCCGACCCCGAGACCTACGCCGCCATCGGGGAGCGGTTCGCGCGCTGGAGCGACATCGACATCCACCACCGCGGCGCGGTCACGCGGTCGGGCGGCCACGGCTTCGCCGCGCTCGGCCGGCGCGAGCTGCTGGGGATCCTCCAGGAGCGGGCGGCCGCGCTCGGGGTCGAGGTGCGGTTCGAGTGCGAGGCGCCGCGGCTGTCCGAGCTCGACTGGGCCGATCTGATCGTCGGCGCCGACGGCGCCTCGAGCGCGGTCCGGACCGCCCGCTACCGCGAGTTCGTGCCCTCGCTCGATCCGCGCCGCTGCCGCTACATGTGGCTGGGGACCGACCTCGTGTTCGACTCGTTCAAGTTCTTCATCGAGGAGACCTCGCACGGCGTCTTCCAGGCCCACGCCTACCCGTACGACGAGCGGATGAGCACGTTCATCGTCGAGACCCACGAGCAGGTGTGGCGGCGGGCCGGCCTGCACGAGCTGGCCCCGGGGCCGCTGGCGCCGGGGGCCAGCGACACCGCGAGCGTCGAGTTCTGCGCCTCGCTGTTCGCCGAGGCCCTCGACGGACACGGGCTGGTGGCCAACAACTCGAAGTGGATCAACTTCGTCACCGTCCGCAACCGGCGGTGGTGCACGGACAACGTGGTGCTGCTCGGCGACGCCGCCCACACCGCACACTTCTCGATCGGCTCGGGCACCAAGCTGGCCATGGAGGACGCGGTGGCGCTGGCGTGGGCGTTCCGCGGGTTCGGCGACGACGTCGCCGCCGCGACCGCCGCCTACGAGGCCGAGCGCCGGCCGATCGTGGAGAGCACCCAGCGCGCCGCCCAGGCGTCGCTGGAGTGGTTCGAGGGGATCGGCCGGTACGTCGACCAGGAGCGCTCACAGTTCGCCTTCAACCTGCTGACCCGGAGCCGGCGGGTGACCTACGACAACCTGCGGCTGCGCGATCCCGAGTTCGTTCAGGAGGTCAACGAGCATTTCGCGCAGGACGGCGGCTTCTCGCCGCGGCCGCCGATGTTCGCCCCCTTGCGGCTGCGACAGCTCGAGCTTCCCAATCGCGTGATCGTCTCCCCGATGGACATGTACTCGGCCGTCGAGGGCACGCCCAGCGACTTCCATCTCGTCCACCTCGGGTCGCGATCGCTCGGCGGCGCGGGCCTGGTGATGAGCGAGATGATGTGCGTCTCCGACACCGGCCGGATCACCCCGGGCTGTGCGGGCATGTACCGCGACGAACATGTCGAGGCGTGGCGGCGGATCGTCGATTTCGCCCATCGCTACAGCGGCTGCGCGATCGGGGCCCAGCTCGGCCACTCCGGTCGCAAGGGCTCGACGAAGCTGATGTGGGAGGGGATCGACGAGCCCCTGGCGCACGGGAACTGGCCGGTGATCGGCCCCTCGGCGATCGCCTACGGGCCGCGCAACCAGGTGCCGCGGCCGATGACCCGGGCCGACATGGAGATCGTGCTGGGGCAGTTCGTGTGGGCGGTCCACGGGGCGCTGGCCGCCGGGTTCGACCTGCTCGAGCTGCACTGTGCCCACGGCTATCTGCTCTCGAGCTTCCTCTCGCCGCTGGCCAACGTGCGCGAGGACGAGTACGGCGGGTCGCTCGAGAACCGGGCCCGGTTCCCGCTGGAGGTGTTCGACGCCTGCCGCGCCGCGTGGCCGGACTCGAAGCCGATGAGCGTGCGGCTCTCGGCCACGGACTGGGTGGAGGGCGGGTTCGACGTCGATCAGGCGGTGGCCTTCGCGCGGATGCTGCGCGAGCACGGCTGCGACATCGTCGACGTCTCCTCGGGCCAGGTCTCGCCGCTCGAGCGGCCCGCGTTCGGACGGAGCTACCAGACGCCGTTCGCCGACCGGATCCGCAACGAGGTGGGGATCCCGACGATCGCGGTTGGGGCGATCTCGTCCTACGACGACGTCAACACGATCGTGCTGGCGGGACGGGCGGATCTGTGCGCCCTGGCCCGGCCGCACATCTACGACCCGCACTGGACGCTTCACGCCGCGGCCGAGCAGGACTACCCCGGCGTCGAGTGGGTGCCCCAGTATCGGGCGGGGTCGCGCCGGCCGCCGGCGGGCCGGGACGGCTCGGTGCCGAAGGAGCTCGAGCGGACGTTCGAGCCCGCTCCGCGCGAGCTCGCGGGGACGCCGGACGCGCTGCCGTGAGCCCGGTTTCGGTGTCCGCGCCGCCGGCGGCGGGCGCGCCGCTGCAGCCGCAGGATCTGGTGATCACGCTGCTGGGGACCTACGTGCGGCCGTTCGGCGACACCGTATGGTCGGGGGGGCTGGTGGCGCTGCTCGGGGAGCTGGGGTTCTCGCACGGCGCGGCCCGGGTCGCGCTGACCCGTCTGGTCAGGCGCGGCCTGCTGGGGCGGGTGCGCTCGGGACGGCTCGTCCACTACCGGCTGACCCCGCGCTGCGAGGGGCTGTTGGCGGAGGGCGACGGGCGGATCTTCTCGCTCGGGGATCCGCACGACGACGGCGGCATCTGGACGGTGATCTGGCACCAGATCCCCGAGGACCGCCGGCTCGAGCGCAGCCGACTGGCCCGGCGGCTGCGGTTCCTGGGCTTCGGCTCGGTGCAGGACAGCGTCTGGGTCTCCCCCCACGACCACTCCGAGGAGGTGCTGCGCCTGCTCGGCGAGATCGGGGTCGGTGAGTTCGCGACGCTGTTCGCCGCCCGGGTGAAGGCGCCGGCGGGCCTCCCGGCGCTGGTCTCGCGGGCCTGGGATCTGACCGGGCTGAGCGAGCGCTACGAGTCGTTCGTGTCGGAGTTCTCAGGCTATGTCCGCCGGCGCGAGCGGATCGACGACGGGGAGGCATTTCGGGTCCGCACGCGGCTGATGCACCTGTTCCGTGGGTTCCCGTTCCTCGATCCCGAGCTGCCCGAGGAGCTCGCCCCGCTCGGCCGGGCCCGGACCCGTGCGGTGGCCACGTTCCATCAGCTCTACGACGGCCTCGCCGAGCCCTCGCAGCGTCACTTCGACGTGGTCACGGCGGGGTGGGCGGAGGCGTCGTAGCTCGGCGCGCGTCGGCTCCTGTGCCCGCAGATCCCGAGCTCCGACTGCACGGCCCGGGGAATCGCGCCCACCGGGCACCAGTACTCGCTGGCGTCGTGCACCTCTCGCCAGCTCCGGCCGACCCGATGGAAGACCGCGGTCACGTATCCGTAGAACCGGGCGCAGTAGCTTCGCTGATCGAAATCGGCGCGAGCGAACGCCGGGTGGTTGGCGTCGACGGTGACGGTCAGGCAGCGAAACGGGTACCCGTACCCGTAGGTGGCGGCCACGCCGGCCGGTCCGCCGGCGGGCGCCGGCGCGGCCACGGGGTGCGCGAGACCGCGGTGGCCGGGCAGCGCGGTGGCGGCGACGGCGGCGCCGACGGCGGCCGCGAGCGCCGCCAAGGCGAGCGCGCGGGTGCGTGTGCCGATCGGGCCGCCCCGGATCCGGCGCCGGCGCGCACGACCGTCGCGGCGGGGCACCACGGTGATCTGCACGTCGATCGGCGCCTCCGCGAGCCCGTCGGGACGATCGGGCGTCCGCTCCTTCGCCATCGAGTGGATTATCGCGACCCGTCGCCGGTGTCCGCGAGCGCGCCGTCGGGAGGGCCCGGGGGCCGCGCGCCGTCGGGAGGGCCCGGGGGCGGCGCGCCGTCGGGCTTGACCTCGGCCAGCCGGCGGTGCAGCCGGTCGCGCAGCTCGTCGGGCTGATAGTCGCGGTGAGCGCGGTGCTTGCGGGCCAGGACCACGCCGGTGGCGGCGACCCCGGCGAGACCGGCCAGCCCCAACAGTTTCCAAGGCACCCGCATCGGTTACGTAGCCTAACCCCCGTGAGCGGCACTGCTTTGGCGCTGGACGAGGCCGTCGGGATGGCCTCGACGGGCGACATCTGGCTGTTTCGCGGCGGCGCGCTGGCCGACTGGACGATCCGCGCCGCCACCAACAGCCCCGTCAACCATGTCGGCATGGTGGTGGCGCTCGACGACCTGCCGGCGCTGCTCTGGCACGCCGAACTCGGACGCGCCCTGCCCGACGTGTGGACCGGGGAGCGCCACCGAGGGGTGCAGCTTCACCTGCTCGGGGAGGCGGTCAGGACGTGGGAGGCGCGGTATATGCAGCGCGCCTGGATGCGCCAGCTCGAGGGCCCGATCGAGCGCCACCAAGAGGACCGGCTGATGGAGATCATCGACCGCTTCGACGGACGGCCGTTTCCAACCACCGTGGGGCTGTTCCGGGGGTGGATCAAGGGCCGCGCCCGGCACCGCTCGTCGCTGGAGACGGTGTTCTGCGCCGAGCTTGTCGCCACCACCTATCAGCACATGGGTCTGCTGCCGGCGACGCGACCCGCCGGCTGGTATGACCCGGGGCGGTTCTGGAGCGGCGACCGGATCGAGCTCGTGCCGCCGTACAAGCTGTCCGAAGAGATCACGGTTCGCAGCTACGAAGAGATCACGGTCCGCAGCTAGGCTCATGACGATGGTCGTCTGCGAGCGATGCGGGACGGAGAACCCCGACGGATTCCGGTTCTGCGGGGGCTGCGCCGCGCCGTTGCCAGCCAGAGCCGCCTCGCGTCAGACGCGCAAAGTCGTGACCGCGCTGTTCTGCGATGTCACCGGCTCGACCGCGCTCGGTGAGGAGCTCGACCCGGAGGTCTTGCACGGCGTGATGGGCCGGTACTTCGCCGAGATCCGCGCGGTGATCGAGCGCCACGGGGGAACGGTGGAGAAGTTCATCGGCGATGCGGTGATGGCGGTGTTCGGGATTCCGCGCGTGCGCGAGGACGACGCGCTGCGGGCGGTGCGGGCGGCGGTGGAGATCCGCGAGCGGCTGCCGGCGCTGGCCGAGGAGGTCGGGGTGGCGCTGCGGTTCCGGACCGGGATCAACACCGGTCAGGTGCTCGCCGGCGAGGGGGAGAACGTCGCCATCGGCGATGCGGTCAACGTGGCGGCGCGGTTGGAGGAGGCGGCGGCGCCGGGAGAGATCGTGTTGGGCTCGGAGACCCTGGCCCTGGTTCGCGACGCGGTGACGGTCGAGCAACTGACGCCGCTGGCGCTCAAGGGAAAGTCCGAGCCGGTAGCGGCTTTTCGCCTGTTGGCGGCCGATCCGCTGGCGCCGGGCGTCGCGCGCCGGCTCGACGCGCCGTTGGTCGGGCGCCAGGATGAGCTGCGCTTGCTGAGAGAGGCTTGGGAGAGGGTGGTGCGCGAGCGCGGTTGTCATCTGTTCACGCTGCTGGGGATGGCCGGGGTGGGCAAGTCGAGGCTCGTGGCCGAACTGCTGGCCTCGGTCGAGGATGAGGCGATCGTGTTGCAGGGCCGCTGTCTCCCGTATGGGGAGGGGATCACGTTCTGGCCCCTGCTCGAGGCTCTGGCCGGGGCCGGCGAGCGCGGACAGGCGGTGCGGGAGCAGCTCAGCGGCAGCGCCGGCGCGATCCCGGAGGAGCTGTTCTGGGAGGTTCGGAGGCTGCTCGAGTCGCTGGCCCAGCAGCGTCCGGTGATCTTGCACATCGACGATCTCCAGTGGGGCCAGCCGATGCTGCTCGATCTGCTGGACAGCGTCGTCGATCTCTCGCGCGGCGCGCCGGTCCTGGTCCTGTGTTCAGCTCGCCCCGAGCTGCTGGAGAAGCGGAGCTCATGGGGCGGGGGCAAGCTCAACGCGAGCACGGTGTTGCTGGAGCCGTTGGACGCGGCCGACAGCGAGCAGCTGCTCGAGCAGCTCGGCGACGGGCTCGAGACCGCTGCCCGAGCGCGGGTGATCGCCGCCGGCGGGGGCAATCCGCTGTTCTTGGAGGAGATGGTCGCGCTCGCGCGCGAGCGGGGGACGATCGCGGTGCCGGCGACGATCCATGCGCTGCTGGCGGCCCGCCTCGAAGCCCTTGCCGTCGAGGAACGCGCCGTGCTCGAGCGCGGCGCGATCGAGGGCGAGGTGTTTCACCGCCTGGCGGTCCGAGCCCTGGCTGACGAGCCGCGGGTGACCAATGTCGAGCCGTGGCTGGCCGGACTGGTGCGCAAGGAGCTGATCCGCCCGCATCCGGCGACGATCCCCGGCGACGAGGCGTTTCGCTTCCGTCACCTGCTGATCCGCGACACGGCCTATGACGAGCTGCCGAAGGAGGCGCGGGCGGAGCTCCACGCGCGCTTTGCGCGCTGGCTCGAGGACATGGGCGGCGAGCTCGCCGAGCTGGACGAGCTGGCCGGCTGGCACCTGGAGCAGGCGGTGCGCTACCGGCACGAGCTGGGCCGTGACGGCGATATGGGCCTGGCGCGGCGCGCCGCCGAGCACCTCCACGCCGCCGGCCGAAGGGCGAGCCGGCGCGGCGATGACGCCGCCGCCCGGGTCCTGCTCGAGCGGGCGCTGGCGCTCGCGCCCGCGGGGGACTCGCTCAGCGCCAGGATCAGGGTCGATCTCGCCGAGCCGCTGCTGGAGTCGGGCGAGCTGGCCCGGGTTGACGAGCTGCTGACCGCGGTCGAACAGGATCCCGAAGTTGCCGCGCTGGCCAGCCTCAACCGGCTCGAGTGGCTGTGGCTCGCCAGGGCGGAGGACATGACGGAGAGGATCAAGGCGATGCTCCCGGAGATGTTCGAACGCCTGGCGCGAGCCGGCGATGAGCGGGGCCTGGCCAAGGCACACCACGCGGCTTGGATGGTGTATTGGGCGGCCTGCCGGACGACCGACGCGGGCGGCGAGGCGAGGCTCGCCGCCGAGCATGCGCGGGCCGCCGGTGAGGAGGGCCTGCGGTCGCGGTACCTCGCCTACTACATCTCCGCGCTGGCCGCGGGTCCACAGCACGCCACCGAGCTCGCGCGGGAGCTGGACGCGATCGAACGCGACCAGACCGGACCCTACCTCGCGATCGCGATCAAGCAGGGCCGCTCCGCGGTATGTCGTCTCGAGGGCCGCTTTGCCGAGGCCCGTGAGCTGACGCAGCTGGCCATCGATGAGCTGGAAGCGCTCGGTCTACGCGTGTGGGCGGCCGCCGCGCACCTGGACCTGGCGAAGATCGGGTTCTTGACCGACGATCCGGCGGCCGCGCTGGCGGCCCTCGAGCGCGCCGACGCGACGCTGGCGCAGCACGGCGAGAGCGGGTACCGGTGCACGGTCCAGGCATACCTGGCCGAGGCCCACGAGCTCCTGCACCACGGAGACGCAGCTCGCGAGGCGCTGGCGCTGTCAGCCGAGCTGTCCACGGCAGAGGACGTGATCAACTTCACCGTGACCCACTGCGTCCGTGCGCGACTGGCGTTGGCCGACGGCGACGGAGACGCCGCCGAGCGCTGGGCCCGCAGCGCCGTGGACTATGCGATGGCCACAGACTCGGTCGCGGAGCGAGCAGGGACCCGACTGAACCTCGCGCATGTGCTGAGCGTGCTCGGCCGCCGCGACGAGGCGGCGATCGAGGCCCAGGCGGCGCTCGACGAGTATGAGCAGAAAGGAGATCGCCCGGGCGTGGCGGAGGCGCGACGACAGCTCTCACACATACGCGGGGATCGCGAGTAGGGTTGCCCGGTGGCGCGCTTCCGCCAGGATTCGAAGATCGCTCTGCTGAAGGCGTCACCGCTGTTCGAGGGTCTGACGCGCAAGCAGCTCGCGCAGGTCGCGCGCCTCACCGACGACCTCGAGGTCCCCGCCGGCACCGTCCTGGTCAAGGAAGGCACGCGCGGGCAGGAGTTCTTCATCATCATCGACGGCAAGGCGAAGGTCACCCGAGACGGCAAGACCGTCACCACGTTCGGCGATGGCGACTTCTTCGGCGAGATCGCCCTGCTCGAGCGCGTGAAGCGGACCGCCACCGTCACCGCGACGACGCCGCTGCGCTTCTTCGTCGTCAGCCAACAGGCGTTCGCGGGCGTGATCCACGCCGATCCCTCGGTCGAGCGCAAGGTGCTGCGGGCCGTGGTTCGGCGGCTGACCTCGCTGTCGGGCGACCCGACGGTGTCGTAGTCCGCCACGGGCCGCTTCCGGAGCTGGGCACGGACCGGGCCCGGCGAGGGGCGCTGCGGGTTGCGCAGCGCCCCTTGTGCTCAGCTCACGCCGACCCTACCCCTGCGGGCACGGGTCCGCACCCTATCCCTGCGGACACGGGTTGTTGGGCAGGTTGTGCCGGTAGACGTTGAACAGGACCTCGCTGCCTCCGCCCTCGGTCGTGTAGGTCTGCGGGAACAGCGAACCGTACTGGGCGTTGTCACCGAAGTTGGTGATCTGGCCCGGCATGTTGTTGCCGAACTGCCAATAGCAGCCGTTGGATGTGTTGGTAATGCTGTAGAAGGGATAGAACGCGACCCGGTGACGGCCGATGTCCGTCCGCGGAATGCGGGTGCATCCGTTGCCCGTCGATGTGTCGCAGGTGGCCTCGATCGCCGGCAAATCGGCTTCGAACCCCGGGGTTGAGTATTGGACATTGTAGTTGGGGCCCGTCTGCGGGCTTGAGAACTGCAGCGGTGTCGGATGCAGCGTCGTGTTGCCGTCGGGCCACACCGGCTGGTAGGACTGGCCGTCGAAGCCGCCGTTGGTGAACGTGCACCCCGGCACCTTGTAGGTCAGCCCCTCCGAGGCCGGGAAGCAGAACAGGTCGTCGCCGTCGGGCGGCTCGGCGCTGGCACCTTGCCCTTCTGTGTTGCCCGGGGCGCAGGTCGTTGGAGTGCCGTTGTCGGTGAGACCGAACTGCGTGGCCGGGATCGGCACCGGTCCGGTGCAGAACTGGAAGTGGCCGATCTCGGTGTCGAACGCCACGTTGTAGGAACCGGCGGCCCAAGTGACCCGGGTCTTCGGGCTCGACGTGGCGTACATCGGGTGGAAGTTGTACGGGATCGCGGTGCAGCCGCTGCCATGGGGCTCGAACTTCACCTGGGCGAAACCGTTGGCGGCGCTCGCGGTCATCGACCCGGACTGGCCCGTCGTGAGGTCGTGGATGACCACTCTCAGACCGTGTGAGGTGTCGAATAAGGCCACGGTGAGATGGTCGCCGGAGTTCATGAACAGGTCTTTGGCCTTGTTGGGCGTGAACGTCCCTTCAATCGTCGAGTCGACGGGGTTCGCCGGCCCTGTCGAGACGCCGTTCTTGGTGATGAAGGCAAAGTTCACGTACTCCTCGCCGACCTTGGACAGGCACGCCTCGTTGTTCGTCTGTCCGGTGACCGGGTTGAGGGACAGGCTGTCGATGTTGAGCGCGGCGCACCACTGGGTGGGATCGCACGAGCTCGCGCCGACGGCAACCGCCCAGGTCGGCCACGGCACCCAGCCCGGTGGATAGAACTGCATCTCCTCGTACGCCATGCCGACGTGCTTTGGAGACACCGCGGGGTCGAGGATGTTCTTGTCGGTGTCCGGCGGGCACGTGCGTACCTGCTCCGGGTAGGACTGCGAGTCGCACATGACCATCCCAAGCCACTGCGCCCCGCTGAGCTCAAACGTGAACGACTTGCCGATCTGCAGTGGATTGCTCGCCGAGGGGTCGGTCGGCAGCGTCAGGTTGTAGCGCATGTGGTTTCCGGCCCCGTTGACGTTCGAGTCGAACAACACCGACGGCTCGTCGTGGCCGACGTAATGGCCGAACACCGCGTCCGAGTCGGCCACCTCGGTGCACATCCCGCTCGAGTTGGCGCATTTGATGGCCATGTGCTGGCTTGGGGCGCTGCTCGACTTGGCCCCCGCCGCGGGCGCGGCGAGGAGACCGAGTGCGGCGGCCGCCCCGAGCACCGTGGTCACAGAAAGGAAGAGCCTGATGGGCTTCACGACGACCACCCTTCTGACTGAGGAAGCCGGTCGCGCTTACCCTGCCTGCCGGCGCCGCCGGCCCCGCTTAGGATCCGATGGCGCACCCTACCACCGGCGGACGCGCTCCAGGGGGTTTTTGCCAGCCGCGCTAGCCCCGCGGCACGAACGCGAACACGCGGCTCGGGCTGCCGGTGCCGCCGACCAGCTTCAGCGGCGAGACGACGAGCAGGGCGCCGGTGGCGGGCAGCTTGTCGAGGTTGGCCAGCTGGGTCAACCCGAGCCGGCCCGCGCCCAGCAGCAGGTTGTGGAGCGGGAACGGCGGGTCCATGCCGCCGGCCGAGCCGGCGTCGATCCCGACCGTCTCGGTCCCGAAGCCGGAGATGTTGCGCTGGGTGGCGAGCCAGCGGGCGGCCTCGATGTCGGGGCCGGGCGTCCGCGGGCCGTTCTCGCCCACGTTGAGGAACGCGGCTTCGTCCTGGGCCCGCGACTGCCAGCCGGTGCGGAACAGGACCCAGGCCCGGTCGGGAAGCTGGCCGTGCTCGGCCTCCCAGCCTTCGAGGTCGGCAACCGTCAGCAGGTAGCCGGCGTCGTCCTGGACCTCGGCGGTCTTGTCGATCACGCACGCCGGCCCGACCAGCTGCGCCGGCGCCACCGAGGCCACGTCGGCGCCGCGGCGGCCGGTGATCCAGTGGATCGGGGCGTCGAGATGGGTGCCGACGTGCTCGCCGATCGTCAGCGTGTACCAGGCCCAGGCCGGGCCGCGGTCGTCGTAGTGGCTGATCTCCTCGCGGGACAGCCCGGGCGTGTTCGCCAGCGGCGGCGGCAGCTTGATCACCGGCGTCGACTCGCTGAGCGGCTGGGTGAGGTCGACGAGCTCGACCGCGCCGGTGCTCAGCCCTTCGAGGAGGGCGCCGACCTGGCTGGTTTCGATGCTGGACATGGTGGTTCTCTCCTTGCGCTCATCCGGCGCGGAACGCCTCCTCGAGCCACTCCGCGCAGATTGTCGGGTTCACCTTCGCGTCGAGGACGAGCGGATGGCCGCTGCGCTCGGTTCGCCATTCGTCGATCACGGCGAGGTCGTCGGTGCTGCGAACGGTCGCCGCCCTGGCCCCCGCGGCCCGCGCGATTGCCGCGAGGTCGGCGTCGGGGAACCGCACCAGCGAGACGTCGTGCCCCATCGGCCCGAAATGGTGGACCTCGGCGCCGTAGGCCGCGTCGTCGTAGATCAGGACCAGGAGGTTGCCGACCTTCAGCCGCGCCGCGGTCTCGAGCTCGGCCAAGGCCATGAACGCGCCGCCGTCGCCGATCGCGGCCACGGTCGGGCGGTCCGGGTCGGCGATCGCGGCCCCGAGGGCGTTGCCGAGGCCGAGACCGACGGCCTGAAACCCGTTCGGGAACACCCAGGCGCGCGCGTCGGGGACCTGGAGGTACATCGACGGGTAGCCGAGGAAGTGACCGGAGTCGACGGCCACGGCCCGATTCGGCGGCAGCGCCCTGTCGACCTCGATCGACAGCGTCCGCGGGTCGATCCAGTCCTCGGTGGAGGCGTCGTCGTAGGGCTCATCGTGCCAGCGCCGGCTGGCCAGCTGCTGCGCCAGCTGCGGCGTGCGGAAGCCGGTGCTGTGGTGCGATCGCTCCTCGAGGGCAGCGATCAGCTTGCTCGCGGTCGCCTTGGCGTCGCCGATCAGGCCGAAGTCGACGGGGCGGTTGCGGGCGATCGCCTTGGTCTCGACATCGATCTGGACGAGCTTGGCCCGGGGGCCCACGAGCGCGCCGTGCTTGGTCGTCCACTGGTTGACCGAGGCGCCGAACACCAGGAGCAGATCGGCCTGCGGGAGCAGCTCGGCCGCGAACGGGCTGGCGAACCCGCCCGAGATCCCGATCGCGTAGGGGAGGCCCTGGAACAGGCCGTTGGCCGGCGCGGAGGTGGCGAGGATCGCGCCCATCCGCTCGCCCAGCCGCTCGAGCTCGTCGCGAGCGTCGGCGAGCACGGCGCCCCGGCCGGCGATGATCGCGGGCCTGGATGCGGTCGTGATCAGCTCGGCGACGGTGGTGATCGCCTCGGTCCTCGGTTCGGGGCCGGGGAGCTCGGGGGGCGGCGGCTGCTGCGGCGCGGTGCTCTGGGCCGGCTGGGGCTGGATGTCGATCGCCAGCATCAGCACAACCGGCCGGCGCTCGGCGATCGCCCGGTGGTAGGCGCGCTGCGCGTCGTCGGCGGCGCTCTTCGCGCTGTGGACCCGGTCGGCGATCGCGCCCACCGACTCGACCAGGTCGTGCTGGTCGATGCGGAAGTTCGACGTCAGCGCCGCCGCCGGGGTCTCCCCGGCGAGCACCAGCAGCGGGGTCCGGCTCTTGGCCGCCTCGGTCAGGCCGGTCATCGCGTTCGTCAGCCCCGGCCCCTGGTGGACGCTGCAGACCCCCACCCGCCCGGTCACGCGACCGTAGCCGTCGGCCATGCACACCGCGCCGTTCTCGTGGCGCGCGTGGTGGAAGCGGGCGCCACCGTGGCACAGCGCGTTGGTGACGACGAGGTTGCCGCTGCCCAGCACCCCGAACGCGTCCTCGACGCCGAGCGAGGCGATCGTGGTGCCGACGACGTCGGCGACGGAGGGCTGGGTGGCGGTCGCCATCGGGATCTCGCGAGTCTACTTTCGCCGCTCGGCCGGGGCCGTGGCCGTTTCCGGGTCCGCTGATGGCGGTATACCTTGCAGTGTGAGCACAGGCGCAGAAGAGCCACCGCGGGCCGATCCCGGCCAGCGGGTGGAGGAACCCGAGCCCAAGGCCGACCGTCCTCCCGCCGAGGGCGCTCCCGCCGAGGCCCCTCCCGTCTCCCGGCGGGAGCCCCCGGGCAACATGCTCCCGGCGCGCCCGCGCCGGCAGTTCGTGGGCGAGCGCCTGCTCACGCGGCTGATCGCCACCTGCGGGATCGTCGGCATCGGCGTCGCCATCGGGGCGATCCTCGCCTCGTCCAAGGTGCAAGGCTGGATCATCGGGCTGGTCGTCGCCGGCGTGAGCGTCATCCTCTCGGCGATCCTGTGGTCCTCGAAGCAGTTGTAGCGCCGGAGCAAAACCAACAGGGCCGCGGAGCGGCCCCCCTAATTCTTAGTCGGAAGTAACGGCGGCCCGGGGCCCGCGAAGCGAAATTTGTACTGTGGGGTGGGTGCCCGATGGGGAGCTCGCGATCAGCGTCAGCGGACTGTTCAAGGCGTTCGGCGACGTCCAGGCGCTGGCCGGCGTCGATCTCGAGGTGCCGCGCGGCGCCGTGCTCGGGCTGCTCGGGCCCAACGGCGCCGGCAAGACGACGTTCGTGCGGATCCTGACCACGTTGCTGAAGCCCGACGCGGGGACGGCGCGCGTGGTCGGGCTCGACGTGGTTTCGCAGGCGGCGGCGGTGCGTGAGCAGATCGGCCTCGCCGGCCAGTACGCGGCCGTCGACGAGAACCTGACCGGGCTCGAGAACCTGACCATGGTGGGGCGGCTGTACGGATCCCGTCGCGCGGCCGCGCGGGCGCGTGGCCGCGAGCTGCTCGAGCGCTTCGACCTGGTCGAGGCGGCGGGTCGGCCGGTCAAGACGTACTCGGGCGGGATGCGGCGGCGGCTCGACCTGGCGGCCGCCCTCGTGGCCAAGCCGCCGGTGCTGTTCCTCGACGAGCCCACCACCGGCCTCGACCCCCGGGCTCGACTGAGCATGTGGGAGGTGATCGAGGATCTGGTCGCCGAGGGGACGACCGTGCTGCTGACCACGCAGTACCTCGACGAGGCCGACCGGCTGGCGGACGCGATCGCGGTGATCGACCACGGCCGGCTGATCGCCGAGGGGACCTCGGATCAGCTGAAGGACCGGGTCGGCGGCGAGCGGCTCGAGGTCAAGCTCGACGACGGCGCCGACGGCGCGGCGGCGGTTTTGGCGCTGGCGTCGATGGCCTATGAGACGCCGGCGGCCGCGGACGGTCTCGTGACCCTGAGCGTGCGCGAGCATCGCGGCGCGATCGTCGAGGCCGTGCGACGGCTGAGCGAGGCCGGCGTCGGCGTCGACGACCTGGCCGTCCGGCGGCCCACCCTCGACGACGTGTTCCTGAAGCTGACCGGCCACGCGGCCGAGGAGCCGGAGCCGGCTTCGGAATCGGAGTCGGAATCGGATTCGGAGGCGGCGTGAGGCGGCTGGTCACCGACACCGTGATCATCGCCGAGCGCAACTTGATCCGGCTGCCACGCGCGCCCGACCTGTTGTTGGCGTTCACGGTGCAGCCGATCATGTTCGTGCTCCTGTTCCGCTACGTGTTCGGCGGGGCGATCGAGACGCCCGGGTTCACGTACGTCGACTTCCTGATCCCCGGGATCATCGTCCAGAACATCGCCTTCGGCGGCTTCGTCACCGCGCTGGGCCTGAACGAGGACGTCCACAAGGGCCTGATCGACCGCTTCCGCTCGCTGCCGATGGCCCGGCCGGCGGTGCTGGCGGGGCGGACGCTGTCTGACGTGGTCACGAACGCGCTGTCGGCGACGGTGCTGGTCGTGACCGGCGTGATCATCGGCTTCACGTTCCACACCGATGTGTGGCACGCGGTGGCCGGATTTGGACTGCTGCTGCTGTTCGGCTACGCCTTCTCGTGGGTGTTCGCGTTCGTCGGGCTACTGGTCTCCTCGCCCGAGGCGGCGAACTCCGCCGGCTTCATCGCCGTGTTCCCGCTGACGTTCATCTCCTCGGCGTTCGTGCCGGTGGCGTCGATGCCCGAGCCGCTGCGCTGGTTCGCCAACGTCAACCCGTTCACGACCGTCGTCGACGCGATGCGCTCGCTGTGGCTGGGGACGCCCGCGGGCAACGATGTGTGGGGCGCCGTGGTGTGGTCGCTGGTGATCATCGCGGCGTTCGCGCCGCTGGCGGTGGCGCGGTACCGGCGGGCGGCGAGCTCGTAGCCCGCCCGCCGCGAACCTCAGTCGTGGGAGCTCTCCTCCGGGATGTCGTACCAGCGCTTGCGCTCGCCGATCCGTGAGCGCCTCTTCCAGCCGCGGCTCTTCGGCGCCTGGTCGGCGGCCTCGCCCCCCAGTTTGACCCGATTGGTGGTATTGGGGGATGCGCACGGACCCTGAGGGGCTGGTGCTTCGGCTGCGGAGCGAACGGATCGTCTGTCCGGAGCAGACGATCGCCGGGGAGGTCGTCGTCTCGGAAGGCCGGATTGACGCGATCGGGCCGATTGGCGCTGGCGCCGGCGATGCTGAGGTTCTCGAGCTGGGCGATAGCTGGCTCGTCCCGGGGTTCATCGACTGCCACGTGCACGGCGGCGGCGGGGCACAGTGCAACACCGCCGAGCCGGACGAGGTGGCGGCGGTGGCGCGGTTCCATGCCGAGCACGGGACGACAGGGCTGGTGGCGACGATGGTGGCGGCTCCTCTCGATCAGCTGTGCATCTCGCTGGAGGCGATCGCGACGTGCGCGGAGTCGCCCGCTGGCGCGACGGTTCTGGGCGCCCACCTGGAGGGACCGTTTCTGAGTCCGTCGCGACCCGGGGCGATGGATCCGGGGGCCTTGATCGAGCCTGATCTTGGCGTGATGGAGCGGCTGCTGGAGGCGGGTCGCGGCAGGGTCGTGATGATGACGGTGGCGCCGGAGCTGCCTGGCTCGCCCGGCCTGATCGACTCCCTCGTGCGCGCCGGCGTGGTCGTGTCTCTCGGCCACACCGACGCCACTTATGCCGAGGCCGAGGCCGCGGTCCATAACGGGGCTCGCGCGGCGACACATGTCTGTAACGCGATGCGGCCTTTTGACCATCGGGAGCCGGGCGTTCTGGGGGCCGTCCTCGATCTTCCCGAGGTCAGCTGCGAGCTGATCTGCGACGGCGTTCACGTCCAACCGGCGGCGCTGCGGCTCGTCCACCGTGTGAAGGGAACCGCCGGCGTCCGGCTGGTGACGGATGCGATGGAAGCCGCCGGGATGCCCGATGGCGAGTACCGGCTGGGAGCTCGAACGGTGACGGTACTCGGGGGCCGTGCCACGATCGCCGGCGAGAGGTCGATCGCCGGAAGCACGCTGACGATGGATGCCGCGGTCCGGAACGCGGTGCGGTTCCTGGACATCGGCGTGGAGGAGGCGGTGGCGATGGCCTCCACGAATCCAGCGCGGCTGCTAGCCCTGGAAGATCGCAAGGGCGCGATCGCGACCGGGATGGACGCGGACCTGGTCGTGCTCGACGACGATCTACGGATTAGGGGGGCGATGGTCCGCGGGAGTTGGGCGGTCTCGCCCGACGCCTGAGGTCCGGCCGTCTCGGCTTGGTGCTTCCGTTGGGGTCCCGATGATCCTCACCGTCACGCTGAACCTGGCGATCGACGTCACATATCACGTCGATCACGTGCGGCTGGGCGTGACCCAGGACGTCCGGTCCGTCGCACGACGCGCGGGCGGCAAAGGCGTCAACGTTGCCCGCACGCTCAACGCGCTCGGCCGCGACGTGGTCGTGACCGGTCTCGTCGGCGGCCGGACCGGCGCCGCCGCCCGTCAGGAGCTGGCATCGAGCGGCCTCGCCGATGCGACGGTCGAGATCGCCGGCGAGTCTCGAACCACGCTCGTGATCGTCGACGAGGACGGCGCGGCCACCGGCTTCTCCGAGCCGGGGCCGACCGTTTCCGAGGACGAGTGGAGCCTGATGGTGGCTCAGTTCACCCGCTTGGTCGCCGGCGCCCGCGCGGTGGTGCTGTCAGGCAGCGTGCCGCCAGGCGTGCCCGATGACGCCTACGCGCAGCTGATCGGGGTCGCCGCCGGCGCCGACGTGCCCGTCCTCCTGGACACCCACGGCCAGCCGCTCGTTCGAGCTCTTGCGGCCCGGCCGGCGATCGTGAAGGTCAACGCCGACGAGTTGGCCGGCGCCGGCGAGCTGTTGGGCGCCGGCGAGCTTGGGGGTGCCGGTGGGGTCGCGGGCGGTGGCGAGCTCCGGGGCGGCGGTGGGGTTGGGGCTCGGGGCTCGGCCGGCGAGCTTCGGGGCCGGTGGGGCGCCGGCGACGCGCCCCGGGGTTGGTCGCCAGCCAGTGCTGCTGCGAGGAGCAAACCGCATGCGCCAGCTAGGAGCCGGCGCCGTCGTCATCTCCTCTGGCCCCGACGGGCTGCTTGGAGTTTTCGATGGGGGCGCGTGCCGCGCCGCGCCGCCGGAGCGGCTGCGAGGGAACCCCACCGGCGCCGGCGACGCCGCCTCGGCTGCCCTGGTCGTCGGCCTGGTAGACGCCGTTCCGTGGCCTGAGCGGCTGGCCGACGCGGCGGCACTCTCGGCGGCGGCCGTATGCGCGCCCCTGGCAGGCTCGTTCGATGACCGCGTCTACCGGCGATTGCGCCAGGAGCTCGTGGCGGAGGAGGTTGCGACGAGGTAGCCAACGGTGCCAGCTGGATATGTCCGCAGCTTCGTCGTGCCTCACCAGCCTTGGCGCCACCGATCATGCAGCTTCGTCCCCCGGCTGGCGCGTCATGTCGTCCTCGAGGCCGCGCCCATCATCGCGGCCATTCGTTGTCCTGCGTGGCAATCGGATCGGAGGGATCGGGATCTCATCGGTCTCCCGCTCCAGCGACGGGTCGACGCGGCCGTCCGCCAGCGACCCTAGCCGGCTCTCGTCGATCTCACCGTAGTCATCGACGTCGATGACGACGACCACCTTCGTCGCCTCGAAGTACAGTCTGACGCAGCCATAGCCGTACTCGACCGCGTCCGGCTGAGGCAGATCCTCCGCCGCCAGCAGTTCCCGCATCTTCTGTTCCGCCTCGATCTTCATCGCGAGTGATGCCATGGCGGCAGGATCGCGGAGAACCCTGCAACAGATCTAGACGCGGATGTGCCAATTCTGATGCGGGAGTGCAAAAGAATTGTGCGGCGCTGGGGCCGTGTCGGAACGCCGCGTCGGAGCGCCTTGACGCCGGCGGCCCGTTTCGGCCGGTCCGATTCGACCAAGCGGAGCACGGATTCGCCCCACCAGCGCGGATTCGGCTATCATCAATGGTCCGCCGCGGGGTGGAGCAGTCTGGTAGCTCGTCGGGCTCATAACCCGAAGGTCGCGGGTTCGAATCCCGCCCCCGCTATCAAGAATTACCTGGAAATTAGACCTCCGAGCGATCGGGGTCTTTTCTTTCCGGCTCAGAAGCGGTTTGATCGTGTTTGACACGCGGGCGGGGGGCGAATTCGTGCGCCTGATGGCTCCGTCTGTTCGTGAGCGATCAACATGAGTTCGTTGGTCCCCTCGCTCCGCTCGATGAGCTGGTCGCGCAGCTGCTCGAATGCGGAGGTGTCCTCAGCCAGATCGTCGGTCGGATGGTCGAGTTTCAAGCTGCCGGCCGTTCGGCTCCCGATGCTGCTCCCATCCCGGAGGTCGCCCATTCGCTAATCCGTGACGTGCTCGATGGCGTACGCAAGCGGCACTCCGAGCGCCACATTCGCGTGGCGGCCACGATCATCGCCGAGGCAACCGAGGCGATGTGCGAGAACATCTTCTTCGTCGGCCAAGAGCTGAACTGACTGGCGAACGTTCAGCTCGCCCAGGGATCGACAAGACTAGGTCCGCGAAGTGCCTGGTATGCGTCGTCTGCGAGGGTGGCTGCTGGAGTACTTACATGGAGACGTCACAGCGAAAACGACATGGAGAAGCCATGCCAGAGAAACCCGTAATGCGCCAGGTGACGATCGCTGGCCATCCGTTCCTCCTACGCCGCAGCGAGTCTTGCGGACATGCGAAAGGTTGACCCGGAGGCGATCATGGGTCATTACGTGGTCATCGGCGCACGACGGTTCCCACCGAAGCAGGTTGGAGCGAGATCACGGGTGTCGATCGAGCCGATTTTACGACCCACCAGGCGAAGCGAACCCTCCTGCGCCTCGGGTTCTCGACGGGCCGACGTCCGCGCTCGGCGTCTCGAGCACGTCGCACTTCTGCCCGCGCTGCCGGAGCCGGATCATCCGAACGCCTGGCTGACCGGCTTAGGCACTCGCTGGCAAATGGGTCGCGATCAAGGATGACGACGTCATGGACGCGACCGAATCACCGCAGGAGCTGGTGGCGTGGCTGGGCCGTCACGGACAGAAGGCCGACAGCATGTTTCGAGTACCGGAGGACGAGCTGGCAGCGACCGGCCTGGCGCCTCGGTGAGGTTGAGGTTCCGAGAGCTCCCCGATCCGGGCGCGGACCGAGTGCGAGCGCGCGACCCATCGTGGACGTCGTTGTCGAAGGACTCGAGATCGCGCCTCAGGCATGTCTGCTTGACAGCGGCGACAACCGTCGTGCGCTTCGGCGCCCACGTCGCCGGGCTTTCCGGCATCGACCTATCGAATGCGCCGAAAGCGCAGCTTGCCGTAGGCGGCGCGGTAATAAGCGCTCGCATGGCCGAGGTGAGCTTTCGCATCGAGGACGAACCAGTGAGCTGTACATGGTCGGCATCGGTCTGGTTCTGTCATCCGCGGGCTCCGTCGTTTGGGTATTGGGGCTCACCAAGGGCTCCCACTGAAGTGCGCTGGCGCGCCCGCGCGAGCACATCCGCCACCGGGGGGTGTCCGCACCTGTGATGCGTGCATGTAGTCGACTCGCCCATTCGAGCGCAGCAGGAACCGGTCAGCGTGCCTCCGCGCTCCTCTGCAGCACGGACGCGATGGCGGGGACGTCGTCGAGCCGCCCGGTCGCGACGTCGATGACGAGTTCGTAGGCCTGAGCGTTGGTGAGCGTGAGGCGCATACCGTTCATGCCGTAGAACGCGATCATCGCGGCGAGGGCGAGTCGTTTGTTGCCATCGACGAGCGCATGATTTCGCGCCAGCGAATGAAGGAGCGCCGCTGCCTTCTCATGAATGCTCGGGTAGGCGTCCTGGCCGGACGCCGACGCCTGCGGGCGCGCGAGCGCCGACTCGAGAAGTCCGAGGTCGCGGACGTCTGGCTCCGCGTCGAGTGTCCGCTTCGCGACATGCAGCAGCTCCTCGAGAGTGAGGAAGATCACTCGCCCAGGCGCCGTAGCGCCTCGGCGAAACGGGGGAGCTCCTCATCAAGGACCTCATCCAAGAGCTCTCGGCGGCTCGTACGATCGATGTAGTCCCGCACCGCCGCCCGCGCGACCTCCTGCATCGAACGTCCTTCCCGCTGGGCACGCCGGCGCAAGGCATCGCTCTCCTCGTCGCTCAACCGCAGCGTCATGGCCATTGCCCAATGGTATCAAACTGATACCAGACGGGTTTCTTCACGCGTGGACTGTCGCTGGATTGGAACGTGAGGCGTCGACCGCGGACCCACTCGCGCGCGTCGAGGACCGACCGCGGGCGGCCCGGTCAGGCAAGTAGCCCGCGGATGTCCTCAGCGGTCAGTCCGCGCGCAAACAGATTGCCGTCGTCGATGACGCCGCGGAACAGGTCGGCCTTTCGCTCGGCGAGAGCACGCACCTTCTGCTCGATCGTGTCCCGGGCGATCAGGCGGTAGACCATCACTGGCCGTTGCTGGCCGATTCGGTGTGCGCGATCGATGGCTAGCGTTTCAGTCGCCGGGTTCCACCACGGGTCGAGCAGGAAGCAGTAGTCGGCCTCGGCCAGGTTCAGGCCGACTCCGCCCGCCTTGAGGCTGATGAGGAATACCGGATCGGCTCCGCAGCGAAAGCGCTCCAGCACCTCCTTCCGGCGGCGGGTGCGTCCGTCGAGGTAGCAGTAGCCGATGCCCTCATCGTCCAACCGCATGCGCACGTGGGAAAGGAACCGCGTGAATTGGCTGAAGACGAGCGCGCGGTGGCCGCCCGAGATCACATCCTCCAGCTGCTCGACAAGGACATCCAGCTTCGCGCAGGGGAGGCCCGAGCGGCGCACGTCGATCAGCCCGGGATGAAGGCTCAACTGGCGCAGTCGTGTGATCGACCGCAGGATTGTGAACCGATTGCGGTCAAAATCTTCGATCAGCCGCAGGATCTTCTGACGCTCGCGCTGCAGGTGAGTGTCATGCAGCTTGCGGTGACGCCGGTGGAGTTCCACCTCGAGCGTCTGCTCCTGCTTCGGCGGAAGCTCGGCGGCCACAAACTCTTTCGTCCGCCGCTTGAGCAGCGGCCTGATCCGTCGGCGTAAGCGCGCCATCCGCTCGTTATCCCCTCTCCGCTCGATCGGCCGCGCGTAGTGCTCCGCGAAGCCCGCCGGGTCGGGGAACAGGCCGGGCGCGGTGATCGATAGCAGCGCCCACAGCTCCATCAGGTTGTTCTCCATCGGCGTGCCCGTGATCGCGAGCTTGAACGGCGCGTCGAGCTCGCGGGCGCACCGATATGTCTTGCCGCGGTGATTCTTTACGTACTGCGCTTCGTCGAGGATGAGCGCCGGCCACGGGATCGAGCCGTACGCGTCGCTGTCTAGCCGGAACAGCGTGTAGGTCGTGATCACTACGTCAGCCCTCGCGATCTCCTCGATCGCGCGCCCCGAGCGAGCCAGCGTGTCAAGGACCACCTCGACGTTCAGCTCGGGCGCGAACCGGGCCGCTTCTGCCGCCCAGTTCGGCGCCACGCTCGTCGGCGCGACAACCAGAAACGGTCCCACCGGCTGATCGCTTTGGCGCGCGTGACAGACCAGCGCCAGTGCCTGCAGCGTCTTGCCGAGCCCCATGTCGTCGGCGAGGATCCCGCCCAGCTCGAGGTCCCATAGGGTGGACAGCCAGGAGAAGCCCTCCCGCTGGTAAGGCCGTAGTTCCGTCCCGAGCAGCGCCGGGGGCTCATGCTCCTGGAGCGCGTCGAGCTCCAGCAGCGGTGCGACGATTCGCTCCCACCGCTCGGCCTGCTCGGTGACGGTGCCGAGAGCGCTCAGTTCCGACCACAGATCTGCCTGGTAGCGGCTGATCCGCAGCGCGGACCCGGGCGAGTCGCTGAGCGAGCGGGCTTCCTCGATCAACCGGCGAAGCGACTCCAGCCGGGGGTCTGCGAGCGCGAAGTAGGCCCCGTCATCCAGCAGCATCCGCGACTCGCCGCGGGCCAGCGCCGTGAACACCTCAACGAACGGCACCTCGTGGCCCTCAGCGCTGATCGTCACCCCGAGGTCGAACCAGTCCTGCTGGCCGGAGATCTCCCCTGTCGACACGCCGACACGGAGCGACCCGCCCACATCGCGGTAGTCCGGCGGCTCTCCGAGCACCCTGACGCTGAGCTCCGGTCCCTCCGAGAGCCGCGGCAGCAGCTCTGTGACGAAGCGGAGGCTGTCGAGCCCCGACAGGATCGCCGGCGGCCGGCTCACCGGACGGCCGGTGACCTCGATCAGCTCGAGATCCAGGAGCGCGGGCTCGTCGAGCACAAACTTCGCGAGCTGCTCCCGCTCCGCGGCGTGATCGCGAATGTCGGACGCGTCGCCTTCATCGTGGAGCGGCGCGCGGTGGATCGACTCGCCGACCTCGTATTCCCACTCCCACCCAACCGTGAGGAGCGTTTCGGGACCGTGCTCGACGCGGAGTACGAGCGACGGGGCTGAGATGGACGGCGGGGTGAACGATCCGTCGGAGGAGACAACGGGGGCGACGTGCCGGAGGCCTGGGCAGAGCTCCGATGCGAATCGGTCCAGCTCATCGGCGGGGATCGCGATCCGCTCGCCATCGAGGAGCATGGGCTCGAGCTGAGCCACCGCTGGCCGCTCCAGCTGCACGAGCCGCAACCGGCAACGGGCCGGGTCGAGGCGGTCGTCACCGTCGGACCGGTCCGCGCATACGATGCCGTGCCCCGGTCTGCCAATGAACCGCACCGGAACGAGGTGCTCGGCGGGAACGCCGCCGACCCGCAGTACGACTCCTACGCCGAAGCGTTCAGGCGCCTCAGCGCGTGATGTCGAGGATGAGCTCGCCCTTCTCCGGGCGCGGAAGCTCGCCAAGCGAGGGTTCGGCGTGGATCAGCGGCAAACCGAGGCGGACCGCCTTATCGAGCAGCGGCCACAGGTTGGGGCTCTCGAATGCGGACAGGTCGATCGCCCGTTCGGTGTGGTAGCCGTACGCGTACCGGCTGTAGGAGTCCCCGGTCCGGAAGGCAGCGTGCAGCTCTCGGAGCAGCGAGAGGTGGTCCCCGCGGAAGCCGCCATCCCGGATCGTCCAGGAGTCGAGGCCACCCCAGTCGAGCGAGCCGTTCACCCAACCGCCGCGGGCGCCGGGCCGCATGACCCTCGCCATGAGGCGCGGTGTGCCTTGATCGGGATACCGCGAAGCGGCAAGGCGAAGCTCGATCGCCAGCGGGTTGCCCGTCGCCGGCGGGGTGCGGGCGGCCAGTAGCGCTCGAAGCGGTCGCTCCCAGGGAGCGGCGTGCGGAGGCGACGGCGACGCCCGGAGCGCCTGCCGGTAGGCGGTCAGCTCGGCGGCTGCTCTCGATCGCGTTGGCTTCCCCGTGCTCGCGCTCGCGGCGAGCACGGCGGCAACGACGTGCTTGCAGTTGATGCCGACCGGGCAGCTGCACTCGCCCTCGACAAACGCGAGCGCGTCACCGTCATCCTCGAAGTATGCGGTCGTCGAGTAGACCGAACCGTGCCCCACCACTGAGGCCGACAGCGCGTAGTCGTCCTCGTCCCAGTCCAGGGATAGAACTCGGTCGTCCCGCGCGTAGCTGGCGCCCCGACTGAACGTCGTCGCGCTGAAAAACGCGTCCAAGCCCGAGATCTGCACATCGCCCAGGGTCCCCAGCGTCACCGTCATGGCTCGCAGACTAGGCTGCACTCCGGACGCCTCGCCGGGCTGAACTCGCTGCTGCTGGCGGGGAAGCCGCTGCGGCGAAACGCGGGGTGTCAGCGGGGCCGCGTTCTGCCGGCCGGGACTCGGGTGGATGCCTGGCGAGGTCCGCCGTCCCCTGGCAAGACGAGCCCGAGTCCAAGCGTATGATGGACCGCCTGGCAGTCCATGTCTGGACCGCGGCGGCTTAAATCCAACCGGAGCGGCGGGATGTCTCGACGACCGGGTCTGGTGTCCGCTCCGCGGATCGTCAAATCTCAGGCAAACGATCCAAGCTGCGCTGCGCACCAGCTGGCGCCAGCAAGATTGCTGTCGGGAAGCGATTGGGCGTACGGCTCGACTTGCGGCCAAGCCGATCGGGTGGTTGCGGACGGACATCGTCGGGCTCATAAACCCGAAGGTCGCGGGTTCGAATCCCGCCCCCGCTATCTAAGAAATAGCTGGAATCGAGACCTCCGAAAGATCAGGGGTCTTCCTGTTTAAGGCTCCGTCTCGCGTTTGATCTCGTTTGACGCCGACGGCACCGCCGTGGTCAATCCGAGACGAACGGCAAGTATTCCAACGCCCCGCTCAGCTCGAACACCCGCTGCGTTTGGGGCGAGCCTTTCGTCAGGCGGACGCGCGCGCCATCCTCCGCGCGGGCATGCCTGATCAAGACGTGCAGGCCGCTCGAGTCGATGAAGCTGACAGCGCGGAGGTCAACCACGATACTCGCCGCGTCCGTGGCCCGGGCTCGTGCCAAGGCCTCGTCCAGCAGAGGGGAGGTGGCCATGTCGAGCTCCCCTTGCACCACGAGCGCGAGCGAGCCACCGCGCTGGACGGTGTCGATCCTGAGAGGTGGGTCCAAGGTCTGCGTCAGAGAGACATTCAACGTCGGCTCCGCAGCGAGCTTCGTAGCCGCACACGGCAAGTGGGGCGAAGCCTAGGCTTGCCGCGTCCAAGGGCCGGTCGGACGTGTTCTCATGCAGACGTAACCGATCGGACATCCGAGGGAGTGCGCCCTTCGAAAGCAGCGAGAACGGTCGGAGGGACGCTACTCTCGCGGTTCCCGTGGGTTCGCTGACCAATCTCATCAGCATCGTCGATGCCGACGCGGATCTGGCCAACCTGCTCGACGAGCCTGAGCGCGAGCGTGCCCGGCGAGAGGCGCTGACCCGCGTACGCCAGCTGTCGGTGGGCCAGTGGGACGCAGCCGGCGCAGTCGAGCCGGACGTGCATCATCGCGGCTTTCTGATCATCGAGGGACTGCTCTCGCGCGAAGTGCACGTCCTCGGCCGCCAGTGCGTCGAGCTGCTGGGCGAGGGCGATGTCCTACGTCCGTGGCAGTGGGATCCCGACGGGTCGCATGTTCATGCGGAGGTGGGATGGATGGTGCTTGAGCCGACCCAAATGGCGGTGCTCGATCACGGCCTCGTGTCCCGCATGGCTCCCTGGCCGCAGCTCGGCGTCGAGCTCTTTGCCCGTGGCACCCGCCGGGCGCATTCGCTGGCTGTGGCCTTGGCAATCGCCCACCACCAACGGGTCGACGACCGTCTGCTGTTGACGTTGTGGCATCTGGCCGAACGCTGGGGGCGGGTCCGACCCGAGGGAATCATCGTGCCCTTGCCGCTGTCGCATCAGCGACTGGCTGATCTCGTCGGGGCACATCGCCCGTCCGTCACGACGGCGATGGGAACTCTCGCGCGCTCCGGCGCTCTCAGCCGCCGCGAGGACGGCGTCTGGATGTTGCATGGCTCTCCGCCGTCCGAGCTGCGCCACCACCGCCTGGTCGCCGCGATGACGTGATTGGCCGAAGTTGCCGCCCGGCGGTCGGCCCGTGCGCGACGGGCCGGCCGCGGGTGCTGGCAGCTATCTGCGTCCGGCGACCAAGGCCACTACGGCCACGATCGCGATCAGGAACAGGAGCGGGTGAACGGCGATTCCACCAACCACCGCGATGATCAGAAGAATGGCCGCAAGGGCGAGAAGCATGCTCACCTCCGTATCGGTTTTGATGATCTAACCCGCCGCCGGGACCTGGGGCCGGGGACTCGTTCTCGCGCGGACGTCCGTATGCGGACGGCCGATTGCCCCTGTCCGTCGGTGATCTCAAAGGTTGCCCGGCGACCCGGCGATGGCATTCCAACAGCGTGCGAAATCGCGTACTCAAAGTATGCGAGCCGAAAGGCGGTCACTCCTTTCGCCTGGTCGGCCCCGCCGGTACAGCAAGACGACGCTCCTCCGCCGCATTCTCGCAGGTGCCGAACAAGGCATTGCCGCGGTGTGCTGGTCGATCTCCAGGACGTGCTGACCATCGCCGAGTTCGCGGTTCGGATCGAGCGGCGCCACCAGCGCCCCAGGGGCCCGATCCGGCGGACTGTCGAGAACTTCTTTCGGAGCTGGAACATCGGACTGTCGCTTCGGTGGCGGCGGTTTTACGGCGACGCTGCGGCGCAACCCACACCTCGATGCTGAGTCGGTGCTCTTGCCTCTCCTCGAGTTGCCGGCTGCGCACTTCGACCACGACGGCACGACCAGCCTCGTCGTGTTCGATGTCCTAGCCGTCACCGGAGCCGACGGAAACATCCGGAGCGTGATCCAGCACGAGACCCACGCCGTCACCTACGCCTTTGGCGGCTCTGCTCCGGGGGTGATGCAGCAGCTCTTTGCCGATCCGAAGCGCCCGCTGCTCGACCAGGCGGCTGCAAGGAGCCTCGCGCCGGTGCCGCTCGAAGACGTCGGAGAATACGTCGCGGGTCGCTTCGGCGACACAGGCCGCGATGGCGGTGCGGCCTTCGCCCTATTGCTGGGGTTGACCAGGGGCCATCTGCAGCGGAGCATGATGCTGGCGCACTACCTATGGGAGCGAACTCCGCGCGACGCGGCGGCCGATGAGGGGACCTGGGTGTCGGCACTCGACCAAGCCGCTGCTGACGCAGCGCCGCTGATGAGGGCGATCTGGCGTGGCTCACCAACAACGAACCTCGCGTCGCCCGCGCGCTCGTGGTGGCGACCACATCCCTCTACAGCGAAGACACGGCCGCCGCTGTCGGGATCAAGCGCTCGAGCATCGGGAAGGCGCTCGAGAGCCTCATCGCGAACGCGGACGTCATCCAAGAAGCCAACAAGCCCCGACTCCTATGGTCACCTCGGACCTGATACGCGACGTCCTCACCGTCATCCAGCACCGGCACTCCCGTCGCGATCTACAGATTGCGGCTGGCATCGTCAAGGGAGGCCACCGAGGCGATCTGCGAGCAGATCTTCCCCGTTCGTCTCGAGGAGACGGAGGACTTAGGGATTGACCGCGACGTCGGCGATGCGGGCGAGCGAGGCCTGGGCTTCGTCGAGTGTGAGCAGCGTCCGGCCAGTGGCAGAGGCGGTGGCGATGATCAGGAGGTCGGTGGCCTTGCTGCTGCGACGCTGCGATCGCGCGACTGCCAGGACCTCGCCGTAGTGATCGGCGATCGTCTCGTCGACGGGCAGAGGTTCAAATGTCTCCCGGATAGCAACGAGGCGAGCCTGTCGCAGCACGCGAACTTGGGGATCGCTAGCCAAACGCACGCCAGCGCGAAGCTCGCCGAGCGTGAGCACGGAGATCGCTGCCGTGTCGCCGGACTCGAGTTTGACCGCGTCGACCGCCCCGATCACAACCGAGGTGTCTAGAAGCGCATGGGTCACTGGCTGGGCCAGGGATCCTCGGTGGCAGCCTCGAGGTGGCGCACGCGTGCGATGTCGGCCCCGAAGTCATCGTCGACCGGCGTATCGGCGAGCTTCGTCCGAAGGATGTCGACAGGCACGTTCACGCGCCGTTGATCGCTTCCGGCCGCCGGGCCGAGCGTGGCCACAGGGCGTCCACGCACGGTAATCGTGAACTCCGTACCGGCCTCGGCTTCGCGGAGTATCTCCCCGATGTTATTCCGCAGCTCCCGCTGCGGGATTGTCCGATACGCCATTTGCTACTAGTGTAGCAGTTAGCTCGAACGCTTCCAAAAGCGGTCAGCGGCCAACGGCTGCGTCCCCGTTGTTGCACAATGTTCGGGCTCATAACCCGGTCATCTTCGGGCAAAAGCCCGAAGATGTGGTTTTTGCGCGGACGAGCCGGGGTGCTGGCAGACCTGAGCCGGACACGCCCCCGACGTGGCGACTGAGACTCCGTCACATGTTGAGACCAAGTTCCAGCGCCGCCTCGTCGCAGACGTATCCCATCTCTCTATAGGTCCGGAGTCGCTTCGCGTACATGCGCCGCAACACCGGCACCTCGGAGTCGACGTAGTCGTAGATTCGGATGTCTCGCTTGGCGGCGTGGGCGCGGTGAAGCCGGCCGGCGTACTGGACAACGGTCCCTTTCCACGCGATTGGCATGGTGAGCAGGAGCGTGTCGAGGCGCGGGTCGTCGAAACCTTCTCCGAGATAGCGCCCGGTTGCGAGGATGAGCCTCGGCTCGTTGTCTGGCTGTGCAGCGAGTTGTGTCATGGCGGCACGTCTGGCCTTCGGTTTGACACCTCCGTGGAGAACGACCAGGTTGGGGATCCCGTCGCTGATGGACTCGGCGAGGCGTTCCAGGTGCTCGCGACGTTCGGTGAGGACTACGACAGCCCGCTGCTCGTCCACGAGCTTACGAATGTCGGTGAGGACCATGCCGAGCCGGTCGATGTTGCTCGCAAGCGCACCGTAGATCTCCTGGATCGATGCGTTGGGTGGGAGGATGTTCGGATCGAAGTCGGTGTCCTTGCGAATCACGCGACGCTCCAAGGTCACAGCCTCGCGATGCTTGGTCCTGCTGGCCGTGTGGCGGACTGGCCCGCATTGCATGGTGATGATCGGCTGATGCCCGTCACGCCGGTACGGTGTCGCGGTGAGCCCGGTTACGTATCGGGCCGGTATAGACGACAGCACACGTTCGACCTGAACTGCCGGCACGTGGTGGCATTCATCGATTACAACGTGGCCGTAGGCGCGGACGAGGTCGTGAAGATCATCATTGCGCGCGAGTGTCTGGATCATCGCGATGTCAATTTCTCCAGTCAGTCGGCGTCGGCCAGCGCCGAGCTTCCCGATCGACTTCGGCGTGATGTCAAGGAACTCGCACAGCCGTTCGCTCCACTGCTCGACGAGGGGCTTGCGGTGGACGAGGACAAGCGTGGAGCAAGCGCGGCTGGCGATTAGGTGAGTCGCGAGCACGGTCTTGCCCCAGCCGGGGGGTGCGCACAGGACCCCAACGTCATGCCGAAGGAGTGCGCGGGCGGCGGAGCGCTGCGAGTCGTTGAGCTCGCCGCAGAATCCGAGCTCGAGCGGTCGGCCGTCGACACGCTCGTCACATAGAGTCAGCTTGACCTCTAGTTCCTCCGTCAGGGCGGCCACGTCGGCCAAGCAACCACGCGGGAGAGCGAGATAGCGATCAAGATCCTCAAAGCAACCGATGACGCGAGACGTGCGAGCGACGGATAACCGCATCCGCTGCAGCTCGGTAAACATCGGGTTAGAGAACGTCGCGAGTCGTCTCAGCGCTTGGGCGAGCGTCGGGGGAGGTCGCGACCTATCTATGTAGACGCGATCCGCGAAGGTGGCGTCGATCGATTCGGGGAGTCGTGTCTCACTCAGCCGCTCGCGGAGGGTGCGCGGCGGCCGCCATGGTCGGTCGCTGGGATCCGTGGCCGGCCGTACGGCAAGGACCTGGTCCTCGTCCCCGTTGGCGATGAGTTCAGCTAGTCGCTGCGGCGTGATCTTGGGGATCGACGCGAGGTATGACCATTGATCAGGATGGGGCTCGAGCTGGTTGTCGAGGAATTCAGTGTTGCCGGCGTTGCGGGCCTCGCGTTGGAGGGGTAGCGCAATGAGGTTTCCGAATCCGCCGCTCGGGAGGACGTCCTGGCTCGGGAACAACCGGTCATAGGACTCGACACCGAGCGCCACACCATGAGCCATCGTGGCCGTCAGGATTGTGAAGCCGAGCCGTCGTGCTTCCGCCGCTGGGACCGGCTCGGTGAAGAAGAACCAGATATGGGCGCCATTGCCAGATCTGGATCGCTCGATCGCGGGGTGAATGCCGAGCGTGCGACACGTTGTTGCTAGCGCTTGCACGTCGTCGCGCCATGACCTGCGGTCGAGATCGATCGCGAGGAGCCAGCAACGGTCATCGGGGAGTAGCGGATAGATCCCGACGACGTGGCGCCCTTGCAGGTGGGCCAGCAGCTGACGGTCGTCGAGCGTTACGAACGCTTGATTGGCGCATTCGCCGCAGCGCACCTTCGGCTTACCACAGACACCGCGTTGCCACTCGTGCGCGCAGCGCGGTGAGTAGCCAGATCGGTTTCGGCGTTGGTTCTCCCAGCGCACGGCGAACACGTCCTCGCGGGCGCGGAACAGGTCGCGATAGAGCCGGAGCTTGTCAGCCGCTGGCCATTCATCGCTACCTCCGTGTGCCGACATGTGTGAGCCCCGAATACGCTCCAACTCCGTCAGACGAGCAGCAGCGCGCTCTCGTAGACGATCAAGTTCTGCGAGGTTCCGACGGACCGCTTCGATCTCAGTGTTGAGGTCGATGCTGATGCCGCCACTCTGAGCAGCGCGGCGGTCGGAACCGACCGGCTCAGAAGATGAGGTAATCACGGACCCACCGGTGAAGCTCGGGATCGTCGAACAGCAGCGCAAGGAGACCCGCTTCGAACTCTTCGCCCAGCTCAGCGATCCGCGTGAACAGCTGAGACTCGGGCGCTTCCTCCATGCCGAGCGCGCTCAGGTGCTTGCGCTGGCCGCCGTCGTCGAGGATGGCGAGGAATTCGTCGTAGGCGGTCAGCGCGCGCACGCCCGAATCACGAGCGCCGTGGTCGAGGAAGGCATCCGCGATCCGATCCAGCGGCGGGACTGACATGCGCTCGTCCAGATAGTCGAGCATGTCGGCGGCCGGATACCGGTAGCAGTCGAGAACGGGAAGCAGTCCACCGGCGAACAGGGCCTTGCGGGACAGGCGAAGCTTCGCGTTGCGGAGACCCCAACCTTCTCCCTTCCGGTCGCGCATCTTGCTCTCGAAGTCGACTGCGATCGTCCGCCAGTAGCGAACAAGGTCATTGAGGAGGAACCGGGGAGGCCTGTAGTCCTTTACGTTCGCGGCCAGATAGCCGCTGATCAGCGCCCGCCGTGCTCGCGCGTGAACGTCCGAGCCGCAGACTGCAACCGATTCGAGAATGAACAGCATCCGGCGGGTGAGATTTGCGTTTGTGTCCTCATCCCGTCCGATCTTCTCCCGGAGATCCCCGAGCGCGACTGGCTTGCCGAAAATCTCTTCGGGGCCGGGCACCGGTCCGCCGAGAATTTGAGCGACCTCCCCGACCGATGGCCTCATGTCCTCGCGCAGTGGGGTCTCGAACACGACCATGAAGTCGTCGTCGCTCTCTCTCGTGATCTCGTGTCGGCCCCACGATCCGGTGAGGACAATGGTCGCGTCGCGATCCAGCTCGACCGATTCGAATCTCTCGCGGCGCTCGCGAAGCCGCCGGTCCGTCTCGGCTCGCGCTGCCGTGATGTGATCGAACGGCTGGCCGGCTACGGCCTCAAGTCCGGCGACTCCCCGACCGGCGCCCACGCCTATCCAGTGGAGGACGCGCCCGGCATGATGAACGCCGTCGTTTTCATCTTCGCCGCCCAGCGCTCGGGTGGCAACGCCTCGAGAATCCATGGTACGTCGCGACAGCGGTCCAAGACTCCGGCGAACCGGTCCTCGTCGTCTTCGGTAACCGGCACGTGGCGTCCGTCGTCGAGCGAGCTCAAGTGCACATGTCGCAGCCGCGAGCGGAAGCGATCGAGCAACTCGTGTGCGGCGTCCATCGTCGGGTCGACTGAGCGAACATGCGCCACGTCGAGACAGAAGCCCGCGGCAGGCAACTCCTCAAAGAGCTTCTCCAGCTCGTCGGCGACGCGCCCGGTGATCTTGCGATCGTCCATGTTCTCCAGCACGAGCCTCGTGCCGAGATCCCTGTACCGACCGACCTCCGAGAGAGCGTCCGGATGGGCCACGACAGACCTGACCCAAAGCGGCAGGTCAGCCAACATCGTGACGGTCGCCGCCTCATCGAGCTCGCGGTTCTTGACCGGTGCGTGGACGCTCACATAGCGAAATGGCATCCGGGGCCTCGCCCGCAGATACGCGATCAATCCCGGCAGCTCCTCCGCGGAGAGAGCGGAGAGCTCTACGGCGAAGGTCGAGATTCTGCATGCGTCGGCGACCAGTTGCGGCCATGCGCCCCTCGCCGAGGCGAACACCCCCGTCGAGATCCCGATCGGGTGGTGCAATGCAAGAGGGCGCGCGGCCGCAGCGGCCGCGTCATCGACGGTGGTGCTCACGTGCTTACCGTACTGGCTAGGGCCGACGTCAAGAGGACCCTGTTCCCGATGGATAGCCGGCGTGAGATCGGCTGGAGCCTGCGTCGACTCCGATGGCCAGATGGCTCCAGAGAGGAGGAGCGGTAGAGGCCGATTTGTCAAACATTTTGTCAAACGAACGGCGACGCACGGACCGATTTCAGGCCGTACGAAGGCTCGAGGAAAGCCGGCGAATCCCCTGCATCTATCGGCATTTACCGACATGACCACGAACCAACCGGACGCCGCAAATCTGGCTCATAACCCGAACTTCCTCATGACAATTGAGCGATACGCAGCCGCGTGCCCTGACACCGCCGTCGTTGCCATCGATGAAGCGTCCTGCCGAGCACGACGTGTCACGACTCGTTGTCGATCGTTGCGCAGCTATCGAAGCGGAGAGGCTGCCGCCCGGGTAGCTCGTTGATTCCGCCGACTATGGTTCGTCGCTATGGCAGTGTGGGGAGCCGCGAGCTTCGAGAACGATCCGGCCATTGACTGGTTCTACCGTGTCGAGGAAGCGGTTGACCCAGGCGCGATTATCGCTGCTGCGCTCGATGACGCGTTGGGCGAGGCCGGCCACCTTGGCCTCGATGCATCGTGCGAGGCGATCGCGGCGGCAGAGCTATCCGCTTCCTGTGCCGGTCACACACCCGAACGCTTGCCCGACCACGTGTACCAGTGGGTGGACGCTCACCCCCATCAACCTCACGACTCGGAGACTAACCACGCCGTGCAGGCGGTCCAGCGCGTCCGCGCGGAGAGCGAGCTACGAGACCTTTGGGATGAGGGCGTCGCCGGCCAGGAAGACAGGTGGCTCCGTGAGGTCGATGATCTGGTTGCGCGTTTGGGGCTGTCAGGCGCGGGCGACCCAGCGACGCTCTCGCCATGAGGAGCGTTCCGCGGAAGGCGTTTCGGCCGCGCGATCGAGGATTGCTCCTCCCCGATCAAAAGGAGTCCCGGCACACTACGGTCATCAGGTGCCTCGCAGCGCTGGCGCACTGACCGAGCGGCAGCAAAGTAGGGTGTGGAAAAGTAACCTCCACCGCCTGAGTGCCGCGCTCTCGCATTCTTCCTGTGGCCCGACCCTACAACTAGCGGAGCGACAGGAGTGCAGCACATGCCGAAGCAGACTCAAACAACAGGTCCGGGGCGTCAAGAACCAGGCCCGGGCGATCGACGTCAGAGGCGGCCTTCAACGAGCTCCGGAAAGAGATCGCCCGACGCAACGAGCAGGCACACCAAGCGGCTCGCAAGCTGCGGGCCGTGCGCGAGCGGGAGCAGGTTCTCAGGCGCCGCGAACAGGACGCGCTTTAGCCCCCCGTCGGCGACCGGCCCTCGAGCACTCCTGCTCGATGGATGCCGCTCCGTGGTCAGAGACCAGGCCGCTCGATCTCGCATACCGGCCCAGCCTTCCCCTTCGAGAGCTAACGCGGACGCCTCGCGCGAGTATCGCCCCGTGGGAACGCGGTAGCGCCCGCCGGCGTACGCGACCGCTTCAGGATCGCGCTGGAAAGGCGAAGCGGGGCGAGCGACGCCCGAGGCTGCCACATCCGTCCGGTCCAGAACGTGTCCGTGTCGCCGAGGTCGAGGCCGATTACGTCGCTGCGCCGGATCTCGTGCCGGGCGCATATACAACCTGCGCGCGGTCGCGGACCTTCTCGACCTTCGGGTCGAGCCGCAGCTACCTCGGTGGCGGTCCTCGAGCGGGCGGTGCTCTGAACGCCTCGGCCTTTGTGGTAGTCAAGTCCCGATGGCACGCGGCGCTGTAGGACTTGTCACGGGCGCGATGGTGCGGGGTGCTCAGGCGCGTTTAGGCCGATGGTGGGAGGGGTGAAGGCGACTACCGGCGCCCGGTCGCTGAACACGTTCCCGGTAGAGGTGCGCGACGGCGCGATCTTGTTGGTCGGCTGAGAAGCAGTTTCACCTCGTCGGCGTGGCGCCCAACCCCGAGTTCCAGGATCACCTCGACGAACGTCTAGTTCGGTGCCCGAGCCTGCGCAGTGCAGAGCCTGAAGCGATCTCGACGTCGTCGCGCAGCTTCTGCGCTTCGCTGAGGTTCTGGAGCTTCTTGAGCGCGTGATTTTCGATTTGGCGGATGCGCTCGCGGGTGACGTTGAACGTCCGACCGACCTCATCGAGCGTGCACGGGTGCTCGCCGCCGAGGCCGTAGCGCAGCTCGAGCACGCGACGCTCGCGGTAGCTGAGGTTCTCGAGCGCCTCGCGCAACGCCTCGTTGGTCAGGATCTCGGCTGCCCGTTCGTAGGGAGACTCGGCTTGTTCGTCGGCGATCAACTGGCCGAACTCGGATTGCTCCTCGTCGCCGACCGGCTTCTCGAGTGAGATCGGCGCTTGCGCCGAGCGCTTGATCGACGCGACCTCCTCGGGCTCGATGCCGATCACCTCGGCGATCTCGTCGGCTGTCGGCTCGCGACCGAGCCCGGTCGCGAGCTTTCGCTCCGCACGCCCAATCTGGTTGAGCTTCTCGACGATGTGGACGGGGATCCGGATCGTCCGCGCCTTATCCGAGAGCGCACGGGCGATCGCCTGCCGGATCCACCAGGTCGCGTAGGTCGAGAACTTGAATCCTCTGCGGTAGTCGAACTTCTCCGCCGCGCGGACGAGGCCGATTGTGCCCTCCTGAATCAGGTCCAAGAACGGCAGCCCCTGGTTGCGGTAATTCTTCGCGATCGACACGACGAGGCGGAGGTTCGACTCGACCATCTTCTGCTTGGCATCGAACGACCCGCGCTCGATCCGCTTGGCGAGGTCGACCTCCTCCTGTGCGCTCAGCAGCCGCACCTTGCCGATGCCTCTGAGGAACAGCTGCAGACCGTCGGTCGTCCCCTCCGGCTCGAGATCAAGCGAAGCTGTGCGACGGGTGCGCTTAAAGGGTGCGCGCTCGATCTCCGGGCTCGTCGCAGTGGCCGGGTCGATTTCCTCGACCAGCTCGATCTCGCAGCGCTCGAACAGGCCGTGCAACTCCTCGATGTCGGTTTCCTCGAGGCCGAGCTCGGCGGTCGCGGTTGCGATCTCGGCGTGCGTGAGCACGCCGACCTGCAGCCCCCGCGCGATCAGACCCTTGACCTCTTCAAGCTCCTGAAGTTCTGCAACTGACATCTGGTCCCGTCTCGCGTTCAGCCGCCCGGCTCAAACGGGCTCACATCGCTGCGTTGGCTGCCGCTGAGGGCGAAGGCGAACAGTCGTCTGTCGGGGCGCCGTTCGCGCCGATCACGCAGCGCATCGAAAGCTCTGAGGACGCGCGACAGTCGCCGCGGCGCGGCCGTGGTGGGAGCGCCGCGACGCCGTCTCACGCCGGCGCTGCCGGGAGCGCGAGGGCTAAGGGCTTTGAGTTGTGGGATGACCGGTTGAGGGTCGCAGCTCTCGATTTCGAGCTGGATTCGCGCCGGTTGAGCTCGCGCCGAGCGATTTTCGCGGACGGGCACGCGATCCCCGATCGGTCGGCTTGGCGTTCAGCGCTTTCTAGACGCGTCTTGCGCCTCGGACGTTCGAACTGCGGCATCGGCCGGCCGTGCTAGTCGTACGATCGCGTCAGATACGCGAAGCGAGGATCGCTCGGACCGACCGGGTGTGGCTTGGTTGGCGGATCGCCAGCTCGGCGGGCGTCCAAACGGCGTTTGGCATCGATCGCCGGCGAGAGCCGTCGCGATCCGCGATCACGAGTCAGTTCGCCTCGCCTGCGCGCCGGCAAGTCCTGTGTCCTGTGCGTCATGGTCTTTGAGGCCTTCCGGTCCCTCTGTTGGGTCCGCGTCGGGTGGGAGAGGGCTAGAACCGCCGCGCGTCAAATCAGTTTGAGACGAGGCCACCGGGGGGTGGGATAACGCTCGCCAGGCGGGAAACCGGCCCCGCAGTCAAAAACCAGTGACCCAGCCTCTCGCCTCGTGGCGCAGATCGCGCCGTCGGTGGCATACGGGCTCGGGGTGAGAATCCTGGCCGCAGGGCCAGCTCCCATTTGACTCTACTCCTATTCGCGGCCGTATGTCGGCCAGGCCGCAAAAGATTGGTCGGGCTGGTCCGCGGGCGCGAGCATCGACTGATTCTCGCCAGCGGGCGGGCACGATGCGATAAGGATCAGCGGCCCGGACCAGGACCAACGCGACCGCATGAGAGGGCGGCCGGTTGGAGCCTTGATCGACGAGCTCCGACGCGGTGCCCGAGGTCTTGGTTGGTGCGTTCTCGTGGTCCGTGCCAAGGCCCGGGTGATGGCGGAGTAGCCTGCCGTAGTCCTATGGCGGAGCGCACGGACCTCGAGTTCAGCTATTCGCTCATCGACCGCATGTTCCGGCTCAGCCTCGGCGAGCTGGCGGATTTCAGCGGCGCCAAGTACGACGGTGATTTCTCGCTGTCGCTGGAGGACGCCCAGCGGCGAAAGCACGAGTACGTGGCGGAGCGGATCGGGATCGGACCGGGCCGACGGGTGCTCGACCTTGGCTGCGGCTGGGGACCGCTGCTCAACTTCGTTCGCGAGAACGGCGGCGAGGGGGTGGGGGTGACCCTCTCCTCCGCGCAGGTGGAGTCCTGCCGCCGCCACGGCCTCGACGTTCACTTGGTAGATGTCCGCAAGCTCGGCCGGGACACGTTCGGCGCGTTCGACGCCGTCGCTAGCCTCGGCGCCTTCGAGCACTTCTGCTCGCCCGACGACTATCGCGCCGGGCGCCAGGACGAGGTTTACCGCGACGTCTTCGCCCGGGCGGCGAGCGTCCTTCCGGACGGCGGCCGCCTCTACCTGCAGACGATGGTCTTCGGGCGCAACATGATCCCGATCGAGGAGGTCTCGACCGACGGCCCGCCAGACTCGGATGCCTGGTACCTCGCGCTGATGCAGCACCAGTTCCCCGGCTCCTTCCTGCCCTTCGGCTCCGAACAGGTGGTCCGCGCCGCGGAGCCATGCTTCCGCCTCGTGGAGAGCTCGAGTGGCCGCCTAGATTACATCGAGACGATCAAGCAATGGCGCGCGCGGTTCGCCGGGCGCAGCTTCCGCAAGACGCTCGTGAAGGCGCGGCTCGTCCCCCGCTACATCACCAGCCGCGAGTTCCGACTGGCGTTCACCTCGGGCGTGAGCGCCAATAGCGTTTGCTTCGAGCGCGAGCTGCTCGACCATTTCCGGCTCGTGTTCAGTCGCGGATGAGGAGCTGCTGGACCGGTCGGTTCGTCGACCTCGCGCGCCGAGCGCAACATCGGGCCGAACGCGCTGAGACCCGCGAAGAACCGCGAGGCGCTCAGACCGCAGCGAGAAAACGGCGTCCCCTCGGGTGGCGAGGACCGACGACCCGACGACGGAGGCGTTGACCCAGACACCGTCCGGAACTAAGCGCCGGCGCGTCGAGGGGTCAGTTGCGCCCGGCCCGCACGACTCTGCCGGAATGTCACCAGCCGCCCTCGCTCCTGGTCCCAGAGCTTCAGCTTCACGCACCTGATCCCATCGCAGAGCGACAGCCTCGGGACCTGCTGGAAGACCCGGTATGCATCGTGGGCGCGCTGCAAGTTGTAGTTCGGGATCCGGGTCGAGAGATGATGGACGTGGTGCAGGCCGATGTTGCCGGTGAAGAACTGCAGCACCGTTGGCAGCCTTAGGTACGAGCTGCCCTTGAGGGCCGCCTCGTCGTAGCTCCAGGAATCCGAGCTCTGCCAGTAGGCATCCTCGAACTGGTGCTGGACGTAGAAGAGCCACACGCCGATCGAGCCCGCGAGCAGCGCAGATGGCATCTCGACCAGCACGAAGCTCTCCCAGCCGAGTAGCCAGCAAAGCAGCCCGATTACGGTCGTGAGCGCGAGGTTTGTGCGCCAGACGCTGCGGCGGATCCGTGGCCGCTCGCTGCGCGAGATGAAGCGTGGCGCGAGGATCATCGCCCAGATCGGCCCGAGCCCGAACATCACAATCGGGTTGCGGATCAGCCGGTAGCCGAGCCGGCGGTGCCACGGCAGCGCCTCGTACTCGGCGACCGTGAGCGTCAGGAGGTCCCCGACGCCGCGCCGGTCGAGGTCGCCCGAGGAGGCGTGATGGACGGCGTGCTGATGACGCCAGCGCTGAAACGGTGTGAACACCAGCAGCCCACAGGTGGCGCCGAGCCACTCGTTCGCCTTGCTCCACGGCAGGAAGCTGCCGTGGGCGCAGTCGTGAAAGACGATGTAGGTGCGCACGAGGAAGCCGGCGGCAGGCACAGAGATGGCGACAACGAGCCAGTCCGAGACGCCGAGCAGAAAATACATCCCCACCAGCAGCCCGAGGTACGGGACCAGCGACGTGGCGATGTCAAGCAGGCTACGGCCAACGCGGGGCCGGGCATAGGGGGTAAGGACGACGCGCCACGAGGGCCCCTTCCACGAGCCGATCGTGCCCGAGGGAGAGGGGGCTGAGACTGCGAAATCGTTCATTTGTGCAGATCCTTCCATCGGCAGAGTTCACGTGTCGGGCTTCCGTCCCCCCATCCAGCGCAGCAGCCTCCCGGCTCTAAGGCCCAGCCAGACCGTGTTGGGCGTCCACCGGCCTCCCAGCCACCCAGGTTAGCCCCCGAAACGCCGACAGGCGCCAGGATTGGCGCCCCGTCGATGCCCGAACTCCATCTCAAGGAGGAATTACAACCCCGTCGCGACCTCTCGGACGCCTGACCTCGAGAGCCGTCGCCCTGCCAACACCAGGGTTCCATCAAGCTCGCCCTCGAGCGAGGTGGTGCGATCGTTCCGGTCGGCACCACCCGTGCGGGCGCCGAACTCGATCCGGTGGACGTACCTGACGCGTTCTACGACTTCCCTGCCGGCCACTGGCGCACGCTTGTGGACCGGCAACGCGATCGAGAGCTCGTTCGCGACCGTCAAGCTCCGTAACCGGATGACGAAGGGCGCCGGATCGAAGAAGGCGCGCTGGCGATGGGCCTACAAGCTGCTCGATGCCGCCCAGGAACGCTGGAAGCGGTTCAACGGCCACGAGCTCGTCGCCGACCTGCTTGCCGGCGCGAAGTTCAGGACGGCGTCGGGGTCACAGATGACCGAAACGACGACAACGAAATGAGGGCGCATGGAGCTCGTGGCGCAGCCGCTCGCTCGTCTTGGTGTGTGCCGCTCGCGAACTCGCCTTCCTCGCGAGAGCGACCCCGCTTAGCCGGCAGCAGCCGGCTGCCGCGCCGACCGCGCCTGCTTGCGCCGGACGGTCCCATCCAGCACCGCCTTGCGCAGCCTGACCGCATGCGGCGTGACCTCGACGGCCTCGTCGACACGGAGGAACTCGAGCGCCTGGTCGAGTGAGAGCTCGCGCTTGGGCACCAGCCTCACGAGCTCGTCCGCAGTCGAGGAGCGCATATTGGTCAGATGCTTTTCCTTCGTCGCGTTGACGTCGAGATCCTCGGCGCGTGAGCTCTCGCCGATGATCATCCCCTCGTAGACCTCGTCGCCGGGTGCGACGAACAGCGTTCCCCGCTCCTGGAGCTTGAACAGGGAGAACGCCGCGACAGTGCCGCGCCTGTCGGCGACCAATGACCCGGTAGGCCGGGTTCGCAACTCACCCTGCCACGGCTCCCAGCGGTCGAACACGTGGTGAACGAGGCCGGTGCCCCGGGTCTCGGTGAGGAACTCGGTGCGGAATCCGATCAGCCCGCGCGCGGGCACCAGGTATTCCATCCGTACCCAGCCGGTTCCGTGGTTGACCATCTGCTCCATGCGTCCCTTGCGCATCGCGAGCATCTGCGTGATCACACCAACGTATTCCTCGGGCACATCGACGCTCATCCGCTCGACCGGCTCGCACAATCTCCCGTCGACCTGCCGGGTGACGACCTGGGGGTTGCCGACCGTGAGTTCGAACCCCTCGCGGCGCATAAGCTCGACCAGCACCGAGAGCGCCAGCTCGCCGCGCCCCTGGACCTCCCAGACCTCCGGACGATTGGTCTCGAAGACGCGAAGCGACACGTTCCCGACGAGCTCGCGGTCGAGCCTGTCCTTGACCTGGCTGGCCGTCAGCTTGTCGCCGTCCTGACCGGCCAGGGGAGACGTGTTGATGCCGATCGTGACCGACAGCGACGGCTCGTCCACGGTGATCACCGGCAGCGGCCGCGGATCCTCCGCGGCGGCGAGCGTCTCGCCGATCATGATCTCCGGGATTCCGGCGACCCAGATGATCTCGCCGGCGGCAGCACCATCGGCCTCGACGAGCTCGAGTGCCTCGGTCACGTACAGCTGGACAACCTTCACGCGCTCTATCTCCCCGTTCGTACGGCACCAGGCGACCGTTTCGCCCTGGCGGACCGTGCCGTGTCGCACCCGGCAGATCGCGAGCCGCCCGAGATACGGAGAGGCGTCGAGGTTGGTTACGTGCGCCTGGAGGGGGCGCGCGGGATCGTATTCGGGAGCGGGAATATGCGAGAGCAGCAGGTCCAGCAGCGGCCCGAGGTCGGTACCCGGAGTCGAGGGGTCGAGCGAGGCCTGCCCCGCCTTCGCGTTGGTGTAGACGATTGGGAACTCGATCTGCGTCTCGTCGGCATCGAGGTCCAGGAACAGCTCGTACACCTCGTCGACTACCTCGGTGATGCGCGCGTCGGGCCGGTCCACCTTGTTGACGACGAGGATCACCGGCAGCCGGGCCTCGAGCGCCTTGCGGAGCACGAACCGCGTCTGCGGCAGCGGGCCCTCGCTTGCGTCGACCAGCAGCAGCACGCCGTCGACCATCGTCAGACCGCGCTCCACCTCGCCCCCGAAGTCGGCGTGCCCTGGCGTGTCGACGATGTTCAGCTTGACCCCGCCGTAATGAACAGCCGTGTTCTTGGCAAGGATCGTGATCCCCTTCTCTCGCTCGAGATCCATCGAATCGAGCACCCGGTCGGCCACATCCTGACCCGCCCGAAATGCTCCGGATTGCCACAGCAGTGCGTCGACTAGCGTCGTTTTGCCGTGATCGACATGAGCGACGATTCCAATGTTGCGGATGTCCTTGCGAGTAGCCATCGGTTAGTGACGATAGACACAGCCCGGATTCTTTCGCGTGACCGCAGGCGGCCGATCGGGTACTAGTGAGCATCGCCGCAGCGAGCACCCCAGCCTCCGGCCAGCGCAGGCGCCCCACGTTTTCTGAGCTGAGGCCAGCCCAGCACGAGATCGTGCTCCATGGCCACCGGGTCAGCTATCGGACAGCGGGGGACGGCGGTCCCGTTGTGTTGCTGATTCATGGAATCGTGGGATGCGCCGAGCAGTGGGACCAAGTGGTTCCACTGCTGGCCGAGCGCTACACGGTCGTCGCGCCCGACCTACTGGGACACGGGCAGTCCGCCAAGCCGCGTGGCGACTACTCGCTCGGCGCGTACGCCGCCAGCGTGCGCGACCTGCTCGTTGCGCTCGGGCACCGGCGCGCCACCGTGGTCGGACATTCGCTCGGCGGCGGCGTGGCGATGCAGTTCGCGTACGAGTACCCTCCGTTCGCCGAGCGGCTGGTGCTGGTCTCGAGCGGTGGCCTCGGTCGCGAGGTCCATCTGATGCTCCGGGCCGCGACGCTGCCCGGCTCCGAGGTCGTGCTACCACTGATCGCCCACGAGCGCCTTCACGGTGTCGGCGGCGCGCTTGGTGGCTTGCTTGGCCGATTGGGGTTGCAGGCCGGCACCGACCTGGCGGAGATGGCGCGTGGCTATGGGTCGCTGGCAGACGCCGGCGCTCGGCAAGCGTTCATCCACAGCCTGCGGGCGGTGCTCGACATCGGCGGCCAGCGCGTGAGCGCGACAGACCGGCTGTACCTGGCGGCACTGCTTCCCTCGCTGATCATCTGGGGTGGCCGAGATCCCTTGATCCCAGTCGAGCACGCCACCGTCGCGAACCGCGGGCTCCCCAACAGCCGCCTCGAGGTCTTCGAGGATGCCGGTCACTTCCCCCAGCTGCACGACCCGGTGCGCTTCGCCCACACGCTGATCGACTTCATCGAATCGAGCGAGCCGACCCAGATGGAGTTCACCGATGCCGACTTCGACGAGATGCGGAAGCTGCTGCTTCGCGGCGGGGGCTGAACCGTCCTTCGACTGAGACCGACGCTTCGATCTCACTGTCGGTACCGGCAGGTCGCAGCCTGTACTGGACATCTATCGAGATCGGACCGTGGGCGATGAGCTCGAGCCTCTCATTGGCTGCGCGCAGCACGTCTACGTCGAACTCGACAGAACGGCCCGCCAGGCGGCCAGCAACTCGCGCATGGTCCGGTCTCGGTCGCCTTCGTCGGCGGCCTCACTCGTCAAACGAAGCCAGCGGATGGTTCTCGCGGAGGTACTCCGCAAACAGCGGGACCGTGAAGTCAACCTGCCCGCGCCTGGGAATCCAGATCAGACCTTTGCCGATCAGCGATTCGCGGTGGACTGACACGCCGCGTTGGTCTCGGGCTCCGTAGGCGCGCGCGACCTGCGCGGTCTTGTATGGCGCGCTGCCGAGCGATGCCATCGCGGCGAGGAACCGCTGCTCGGCATCCGTGGCGATCTGGAACCGAATGCCGAAGAAGTTGCGAGCGAGCGAGTCCTTGACGATCTCGCGGACGGCTTCGACGTCGCGGGTCGAGATCGGCGAGCGCTCGGCGTAGTTCCAGAGCTCGAGTCCGTACTCCTGGAGAAAGTACGGGTAGCCGGCTGATTCGCGCACGACCGCGCGTGCCGCGTGCTCCTGGTAGGTGACATCACGCTGTGCCGCCGGCGCCACCAGCGCGGTGCGCGCAGCGGCGTCGGAAAGGCGGCCGAGCTCCCGGTACTGAAACAGACGGTCAGCGTATGGCTTGGCGGCCATCAGGCGAACCTGGAGATCGGGGAGGCCGGCGGCGGCCATCGCCACCGGAAGGCCCGCGCGGCTGACGGCCTGGAAGGCGATGCAGATCGCGGCCAGGGAAGGCGCGTCGAGGTTGTGCATCTCGTCGATCAGGAAGAGGGCGCCGGCACCGCTTGCCTGGGCGACGGCGCCGATCTCCTGCATCAGGTCGGTGAGGTCCTGCTCGGGATCGCCGGAGTCGGCGATCCCCGAAGCGGCTTCGACATCGAGCTTGAGGTGGACAGCGCCAGGGACGGCGATGCTGAATGCCTTGACGACCCGGAGGGCCCGCTCGACCCGGTCCTTCATTCGGTGGCGTCGGCTCATCTCGCGCAGCAGACGGGTGGCCATCCGCGCGAACGTGACGCGGAAGTCGGGCTGGGATCCGACCTCCTGGACGTCGGTGGTTGCCCAGCCGGCCTCGGTGGCGAGCACGTCGAGCTCGATCAGCAGCACGGTCTTGCCCACGCCTCGCAGACCCGAGTAGATCAGGCTGCGCTCATAGCCGCCGGCGGCGAGGCGCTCGATCAGGTCCTGAAAGTTCTCGAGGTCCTGGTTGCGGCCGGCGAGGGTCGGAGGCTTGCGGCCAGCACCGGGCGTGTAGGGGTTATCTCGCTTCTGCATGCTGGATTCTAACGCTTTCTAAGGAGCTAAATTAGCCCATTAGAAAAGCACAGAGTCCGGACGATCCCGGTGGCGGAGCTTGTGATGCGCATCGTTGCTGGTGGCGGGATGGGGCGTGCCTGGTGGAACGCTTCGGGTGCAGGAAGCAGCGGCTGTGGCGGAAGCGCGGCCTGGGGAGCGGTGACGGAACCGCCCTCCGGGACGCCCGTTTTGAGCCGACGAGTCCAATCCGGGGCCCGACGTCAGGCCAATTCTAAGGTGAGTGCTAGAAAGTGATAGAGAAGGAGCCAGACGCCGATCGCCGGAACCGGCTCATTACCCTGGCGGCGGCGGGCATTCGAACCCGCTACCTCCGGTTATATCGTCGACCCGACCCGCCGATTACAGCGCGCTACCTCCCGAGACTTGGCCATGGCCGGCGTGCAGATCTAGCTTCCGGCCGCGTAACTTGGTCGAGCGCCCCGTGAGTCGGGGGATCCGACAGTCGGATGGCTCACCGCGCCGGCACCCGCGCCGACGCCGCGTGCTCGACCGCCCGCCGCACGGTCTCGGTCTCAACGTCGGTGAGCGGCAATCTCGGCGGACGGCACGGCCCGCCGCCGAGGCCGAGCTCGTCCATGGCTACCTTGAAACACTGCACGAGCTTCGGGGTCATGTCGAGCCGCGCAAGCGGAAGCAACTCGGCGTAGACGCTGCGGGCCGCGGACAGATCGCCGGCGGCACAGAGATCCCACAGGCGGATCGACTGGGCGGGGAGCACGACCGCCACGCCCGAAACCCATCCCGAAGCGCCGGCGCAGAAGCCCTCAAGCGCCCAGTCGTCACCTCCCACCATCACGTCGAGGTCGGGGCAGAGGTTCACAAGCTCGGCGATCCTTCTGGCATCGCCGGAGGTCTCCTTGATTGCGCTGATGCTGGGAACTTGGCCGGCGACATCTGCGAGCAGGGTGGGACGGATGTCGCTCCCGCTCCCGTCAGGGTTGTTGTAGATCATCACAGGCAGCCCGGTTGCCCGTCCGACTGTCCCGAAGAATTCGAGCAACTCCCGCCGATCCGCCCGGTAGAGCAGGGGCGGCATGACCATCAGGCTGGTGGCGCCGGCTGCCTCGGCATCGCGTGCGTACACCGAGGCCTGATCCGCGGTAGCTGCCGAGACCCCCGCGCAGACCGGCGCCCGCCCCGCCGCCGCGCTGACCGCAGTCTCGTTAAGCGCTCGGCGCTCGTCGGAGGTCAGACTTCCGCCCTCCCCGACCGTGCCGTTGGTCACGATCCCGTGGATGCCATCGTTGATCAGGCGATTGACCTGGGCAGCAATCGCGTCGTGATCGACGCTGAGCTCAGCGTCGAAGTGGGTCACGATTGCTGCGTGTACACCCTTCATTTGCCTTCTCCTGTCCGCTCGAAGTACAGCCGCCGGCCCCGCATCGCTGCGGCCGGCGCCGTCCAAAGTCCGCTCGTGATCGCGGGCATCAACGCTCCGACGCCCATTACGCGCCGGCGTCTCACTCCTCGCCCTGTTGAGCCTGATCGGCGAGCGTCATGTAGCGGCGCACCCGTCTGATGTGCAGGCGCGCGTACAGCTCCGCCGCCTCGGCGTCGCCCTCGATGACGGCCTCGTAGATCATGCGGTGTTCGGCGATGTGGATTCGCATCCGGCCCGGATTGGAGAGGGAGTCGTCGCGAAGCCGGCGCCACAGCGGCTGGTCCATGATGGCGGCGATCTGCTCGCACAGCGCGACCACCACGGGGTTGCCCGTCATCGCCCCGATTTCGCGATGGAAGAGGCGGTCGGCATCAGACCAGATCGCTCGCTCTTCTGGCATTCGTCGGATCCGACAGGCGCTCCATGTCGGCCAGCAGTCGCTCCGCGAATGGGTCGCGTCGCGCGCGCGTAGCGGCAAGCCGGGTCACGGAGGGCTCAAATGCCTCACGGGCCTCGAGCAGCGCAAATGGGCTGGCGTCGTGAGCGAGAAGAACGGTCGAGGGCTCGTTGCGAAGGCGCTCCGGCGCGTCGACGGCGACGAACGATCCTGAGCCCGGCCGCGTCTCGACGATGCCGTCCACCTGCAGCACGCCAATCGCCTCCCGGACAGAAGATCGCCCGACCTCCATCTGGCGGGCTAACTCGCGCTCGGACGGGATGCGCTGGCCGGGGGCAAGCAGCCCCGCGCGAATGTCTTGCAGGATGCGCCGTGCGATCTGCTCGTAGACCTGCTCGACGCGCAACGGCCCCAGCGATAAGGCGCTATCACCGTTCACGCCGACCCGGGCGGTGGCTCATTTCCCAAACCAGTGAAAGAATTGTGGTTTCAATTGTACGCCGAAACTTCCTCCCTCACGCCGATACCTGCGATAAACACCCGCCTGGCGCCTGCTGCCTGCCACCTTGGCAACCCGCTCAGGCCGCACAACGTTCCTGCCGCCGGCCGGCTGTCCACCCCCGGCCACCCAACGGTGACGTCGACATGAACGGGCATGCGCCAATTCGCGCGGCGATCGACGTCGGCGGCACGTTCACCGATCTCGTCTATTTCTCCGCCGATCCACACACCGGCGTGCAAGAGGTCGTGACCGCGAAGGCGGACACGACGCCGCCTGACTTCGAGCTCGGCGTGATGACCGTGCTGGCCAGGAGCGGCGTCTCGATCGACGAGCTCGAGTTCGTGGCACATGGCACGACCGTGGTGATCAACGCGCTGACGGAGCGGACGGGCGTGCAAGACCGGCATTGATCACGACCGAGGGCTTTCGCGACGTGCTCGAGATCGCCCGCGGGAATCGCCCTGACTTCTTCAATCTGCAGTATGCGAAGCCGCCGGCCTTCGTGCCGCGCCGGCTACGCCGCGAGGTTGCCTGGCCGGCATGGCGCGGGACGGACGCGAGCGCGCGTCCGCTCGACCTCGCCGGATTGCCGGCGATCCTCGACCGACTTCCGCGCCGAAGGGGTGGAGGCGGTGGCGATCTGCCTGCTGCACTCCTACGCCAACCCCGGTCACGAACGGGCGGTGCTGGAGCGTGTGCGCGAGCTTTGGCCCGAGGTTTCGGTCGTGGCCTCGCACCAGATCACCCGCGAGTGGCGCGAGTACGAGCGCACCAGCACCGACGGTGCTGTCCGCGTACGTGCAGCCGGTCGCCGAGCGCTACCTCGAGCCGGCTGGCGCGTCGGCCTACGCGAACGGCGGCTTCGGCGGCCAGCTGTACATCATGCAATCCAACGGCGGCGTCGACTCAGTCGAGCGGACCAGGGAGATTCCGATCACGATGGTCGAATCCGGGCCGGCGAGCGGCTTCTGGGGCGCGGCCGAGCTCGGACGCCTGACCGGTGAGCCGAACGTGCTGGCGCTCGACATCGGCGGCACGACCGCGAAATGCTCGCTGATCGAGGGCGGTCAGGTGAGGATCGTGTCCGACTACTGGATCGAGCGCAGCCGGCGATCATCGGCCGGCTATCCGGTGATGGTCCCGGTCGTCGACCTGGTCGAGATCGGCAAGGGCGGCGGCAGCATCGCCTGGGTCGACGAATTCGGAAAGCTCCACGTCGGGCCGCGCTCGGCCGGGCGCCGTGCCCGGGCCGGCCGCGTACGGCCGGGGCGGCGACGCAGGCGACGACGACCGACGCGAATGCTCGCGCTCGGCCGCATCGACCCGGACTATTTCTGCGGCGGCGAGATCGAGGCCGACATGACGGCGGTCGAGCGCGCGCTCGCGGCGCATCGCCGACGCGCTCGAGCGTCGACGCACAGCAGAGGCTGCGCGCGGCATCGTGCGGATCGCCAACAACAACATGATCAACGCGCTGAAGCTGGTATCGCTCAACCGCGGCCACGACCCGCGCGATTTCACGCTTGGTCGCGTTCGGCGGCGGCGGCGGGATGCACGCGGCCGCGCTGGCCGCCGAGCTCGGCATCCGCAAAGTCGTGATCCCGCGCGCGCGCCGACGTGTTCTCCGCCTGGGGCATGCTGATGAGCGACCTGCGGCGCGACTACTTCGTCACCCGGCTGCTGACGCTCGCGCCCGACAACGCGGCCGCGCCTCGCACGCGCTGCTCGATCGAAGTTGCGAGAGGCTGGCGCTCGCGCAGTTCGCGCGCGAAGGAGTCGAGTCCGACGCAGGTCCGCTTCACGTCACTACGGCAAGTTCCGCTACGAGAACCAGGAGCACAGCGTCGAGGTGGCGCTGCCCGAAGGCACGATCGACGAGCGACGCGATGGAGCTGATCGCCGACGCGCTTCCACCGCTCATACGAGCGCGAGTACACCTACCGGCTCGACAGCCCGGTCGAGTTCGTCGGCGCGCATCGTGGTCGCGGTCGGCCGAGGTCGGCAAGCTCGAGCCGGCGACGCTGCCGACGGACCGGCGGCACGCTCGACGAGCGCTGCGCAGAAGGGCACGGCGAACGGTCGATTACGCGCACCGAGGGCATCCACGAGGCCGACGATCTACGACGGCGGCGTTGCTGGAGCCGGGCATGGGCTTCGACGGACCAGCGATCGTCGAGACGCGCGGCAGCACGGTCGTCGTCCATCCGGGCAACGAGCGTGACCGTCGACGACTACGGCAAGCATCATCATCTCGATCGCACGCGACGCAGACGAGGACGGTGGCCGGCTGACGACGACGCGTTCGGACGCCGATCACGCTCGAGATCATCCAGAGCTCGCTGGAGGCGATCACCGACGAGATGTTCGCGGCGTTTCGCAAGACCGCGATGAGCGCGATCATCTACGAGGTACTCGACATGGGCACCGGCATCACCGACGCGACGGGCAACATCGCCGTCCTCGGGCGCCGGCATCCCCGCCTTCATCGGCGTGCTCGACAAGGCGGTCAAGCGCATCCTCGAGCTGCAACGCGGCCGACGACGATCCGGCCCGGCGACATCTTCGTCACGAACGACCCGCTGTACGGCGGCGTCACCCACCTCAACGACGTCGTACTGGCGATGCCCGTGTTCGCCGACGGCCGAGCTCGTCGCCTGGACGGCGAACATCGCGCACTGGAACGACGTCGGCGGCATGGTGCCCGGCTCGATCTCCAACGAGGCGAAGGAGATCTTCCAGGAGGGATTGCGCCTGCCGGCGATCAAGCTGATCGCCGCGGGCAACGCCGATCCGCTCGGTGATCGAGATCATGAAGGCGCAACAGCCGGCTGCCCGATTTCCTCGAAGGGCGACATGTGGGCGGGCATCGCCGCGGCGCGCGTCGGCGAGCGGCGGATCCTCGAGCTGATCGCGAAGTACGGCGCGCGAGACGTTCACGGCCGCGCTGCGCATCGTTCATGGACTACGGCGAGCGGGTCTCGCTGAACGCGCTGCGCGAGCTGCCCAAAGGGACGCTTCACCTTGGCCGAGGAGCAGGACAGCGGCGCCGTCTACAGCGTCGCCATCGAGATCACGCGACGACGGAGTTCATCGTCGATCTCGCGCGACAATCCGGATCAGGACCGCGGCCCCAACAACGCTTCGCGCGACGGCGCGATGATCGCCGCCCAGATGGTGTTCAAGAACTCACGGGCGCGCAAGCGAGTCGGCGAACGGCGGCTACTTCCGACCGCTGCGGGTGCTGACCCGGCCCGGCTCGGTGTTCGACGCGGCCCGCCGGCGGCGTTCGGGACCTATTACGAGGTCGAGATCCGCCTCTACGACGCTGCTGCTGCGCTGCCTGGCACCGCATTTGGGCGAACGCTTGCCGGCCGGCAATTTCGCCTCGGTCTGCGGCACGTTCATCGGCGGTCCGCACCCGGACACGGGCCGGCACTTCACGATCGTCGAGCCGCAGCTGGGCGGCTGGGGCGGATCGGCGTCGCGCGACGGCAACAGCGCGATCTTCAGCGGCTTTCACGGCGACACGTTCAACTGTCCGGCCGAGGTGGCGGAGGCGCGCTACGGGCTCTACGTCGAGCAGCTGGCGCTGGGCGCACGGCAACGGCGGCGAGGGCGAGCACCGGGGCGGCAAGGGAATCGTGCTCGACTATCGGGTGCGCTCCGACGGCTGCTTCTTGACCTGCGCCTACACGCGCAACGCGCACAAGCCCTGGCCGCTGCACGGCGGCAGCGAGGGCTCGCCGAACTACGTCGAGGTGATCCGCACCGATGGGAGCGGTCGAGGAGCTACGCGGTGGTCACCGGCGCTCGACCGTAAACGAGGGCGACGTGATCCGGATCCACACCGGACCGGCGGCGGCTACGGCGATCCGCGGCGGCGGCGCCGCGAGCTCGTGCTCGAGGACGTCAGCAACGGCTACATAAGCCCGGACGCGGGCGCGCGATGTCTGATCGGGCGATGCGAGGACTGATGGCGTGACTCAAGCGACGCTCGCGGCTCAGCTCGATCACGTCGAGCGTCTCGGGATCGAGCACCACGCCGTAGTCGCGGGCGGCGCCGCTCGATGCTGACGTAGCCGTCGCGCACGTCGGCCCGGACGCGCTCGGGGTCGCGCTCGAGCGGCATCACCGAAGCCGCCACCGCCGCCGGTGCGCAGCTCGACGACCGAGCCCGGCGGCGAGCGGGAGGGCGTTGACCTTGAGCATGTGCCGCTCGTCCTCGCGCCCCGGATTGACGACGACGTCGGGCCCGACCGCGTCGCGGCCGCCGAACAGCCCCCAGCCGGGCGTCACCGAACGCTCGAACCACAGGTACAGGATCGCCTCCGGGTCGATCTCGAAGGTGCGGTACAGGCCGCAGCCGCCGCGGAAGCGGCCGGGGCCGCCGGTGTCGGGCCGGAAGCCGTAGCTGCGGATCAGCGCCGGGTACTTGACCTCGAAGATCTCGACCGGGTAGTCCTTGAACGCGCCGTTGACGTTGTTGATCAGGCCGTCCTCGCCGTCGCCGCCCTCGAAGCCGCCCCAGCCGCCGGCGTGCGGCATCACGTGCAGGAACGGCTGTCCGTCGCGGCGCGGGTCGCGCCCGGCGAGGTAGGCGACCATCGAGTCGCCGAAGTGGGCGGCGGCGACCTTGTCCGGGAGCGCCGGCGCGAGCGCGGTGACGACCAGGTCGATCAGCAGCCCGAGCGGCGTGAAGTACCACTGGCAGGCCGCGGGCTCCTGCGCGGCGAAGATCGACGCCCTCGGAGCGCCTCACCTCGAGCGTCTTGAAGGTCCCGCCGTCGACCGGCCGCTCGGGGTTGATCAGCAGCTTGAACGCGACGCGGCAGGCGGAGATGGTCTGGGCGAAGCCGCAGTTCACCGGCCCCTCGGTCTGCGCCGCGGAGCCCTCGAGGTCGATCGGCATCTCGATCGCCGTCCACGTCGAGGCGCACTCGGACCGGGACCGGGCCGTGGCCGAGGCCGTCGTCGTCGAGGAACCCCTCCGCGCGGTAGGTCCCATCGGCGATCGCCGCCACCGCGGCCCGCTCGAGCTCCTCGGACTGGCGGTAGATCTCCGCCGCGCGCCTGGTCGTAGGCCTCGTAGCCGAAGCGGTCGAGGATCGCCTGGAAGCGCGCCTCGCCGGTGCGGCAGGCTGCCACCTGGGCGTTCATGTCGCCGACCAGCGAGTAGCCGAAGCGGCCGTTGCGCCGCAGCAGGTCGATGATGTCCTCGCGCGGCTCGCCGCCGGCGTAGATCCGGGTCGGGCCCCAGCGCATGCCCTCCTGGTAGATCTCGCGCGAGTCCATCGGGCCGCCGGGGTCCTTGGCGCCGACGTCGAGCCAGTGCGCCCGAGTGGCCGAGAAGCCGACCAGCCGGTCCTGCCAGAAGATCGGGCCGAAGATCGTCGCGTCGTTCAGGTGCGTGCCGGTCATGTAGGAGTCGTTCATGTGGAAGATGTCGCCGGGCTCGAAGGCATCCCAGCCGAACATGTCGGCGGCCAGCTTCACGCAGATCTCGAGGTTGCCGAGGAACAGCGGCAGCCCGAGCGACTGGCCGAGCACGTCGCCGTGCTCGTCGAGCACCGCCACCGAGCAGTCCTTGCCCTCGTAGATGATCGGCGTGTAGGAGCTGCGGATCAGCGTCGCGTTCATGTCCTGCGCGCAGGAGACGAACGCGTTGCGGATGATCTCGGTGGTGATCGGATCGGGACGCGGTGGCCGATGGTGGTCATCGTAGTCGCTCGGTGATGACGAGGTTGCCGTGCGTCGTCGACCTCGCCTCGGTACCCCGGCGGGACTACGGTGGTCGACCCTTGCTCGCCGATCACCGCGGGCCCCTCGACCGCGCGCGCCGGGCGAGCAGCCGGTCGCGCAGCACCAGCGAGGTCTCGTGCGGCTCGCCGCCGAAGATCGCCGGACCTGGTGTCGAGCTGCGCGGATCGACGTCGTCGTCCGGCGCCTGGAACGGCGCGGCGCCGTCGGCGATCCGGCCGAAGGCGGCCAGCCGCAGGTTGACGAACTCGACCGGCGCGCCCGGGGTCGAGTGGCCGTAGCGCACCCGGTGGGCGTCGTGGAAGGCCGCGTCGATCGCGCCGAGGTCGACGCCGTGCCGTCGAACGGCACGCTCACCGAGTACTCCTGACCGACGTAGCGCATGTCCGCCGTGCGCGCGAAGTAGTGGCCTCGACTCTCGACCCCCTCCTCGCGCGAGCAGCTCCGCTCCCTCGGCAGCGAGCTCCTCATAGACGCCCTCCACCGTCCGTCGGCTCCAGCTCGGCGAGCGGCGCGTAGAAGGTCCGCACGACGTCGTGGCGCATGTCGGTCTGGAGCATCCCCCAGGCCGAGAACATCCCGGGCTCCAGGGGATGATCACCTCGCCGATCTCGAGCTCCTCGGCCAGCCAGGCCGCGTGCATGGGCCCGGCGCCGCCGAACGCGACCAGCGCGTAGTCGCGCGGGTCGATCCCCTGCTTGACGGTGATCGTGCGCATCGCGTCGGCCATGTTCGCGTTGACGATCGCCAGCACCCCCTCGGCGAACGCGGTGTCGTCCGAGCCCGATCTCGCTCGGCGACCGAGTGCAGCGCCCGCGCGGCGGCGTCGGCGTCGAGATGCATGCGCCCGCCGAGGAAGTACGTCCGGCTCGAGCCGCCCGAGGAACAGGTTCGCATCGGTGACGGTCGGCTCGGTGCCGCCGCGCCCGTAGCACGCCGGGCCCGGCATGGCGCCCGCGCTCTGCGGCCCGACCCGCAGCCCGCCGGCCTCGAGCCAGGCGATCGAGCCGCCCCGGCGCCGATCGTGTGGATGTCGACGAGCGGCATCAGCACCGGGCAGCCCCTCGAGCTCGGTCTCGGTCGACACGGTCGGGCTGCCGTCGACGATCAGGCTGAGGTCGAACGACGTGCCGCCCATATCGACGCAGAGCAGGTTGGGACGGCCGGTCGCGCGTGACAGCGCGGCGCCGCCGATGGTGCCGCCCACCGGACCGGAGAGGAGCGTCTGGATCGGCTGGCGCCGCGCCTTGGCCGCGGTGGTGATGCCGCCGTTCGATTGCATGACGTGCAGCGTCGGCCGCCGACGTCGAAGCGAGCGAAGCCCGTCCTCGAGGTTACGCAGGTAGCGCTCGACCCGCGGCGCGATGTAGGCGTTCAGCACCGCGGTCGAGGAGCGCTCGTACTCCCGCCACTCGCGCGCGATCTCGTGCGAGAGCGTGACCGACAGCCCCGGGCACGCCCGCTCGAGCGCCTCGCGGACGCGCAGCTCGTGCTGCGGGATGGACGTAGGAGTGCACGAGGCACACCGCCACCGCCTCGATGCCCTCGCGCCTCACGGCGTCGATCAGCGGGTCGAAGGCTTGCCTCGTCGAGCTCGGTGTCGACCGCTGCCGTCGTAGCGCAGCCGCTCCACCACCTCGTACACGTCGTGGCGCGGGACCAGCCGCTTCGGCTTGCGGTAGCGCAGCGTGTAGAGCTCTTTGCGGTCGTGGCGGGCGATCGAGTAGGCGTCGCGGAGCCCGGCCGGTCATCACCAAGCAGCACGCGCGTACCTTTGCGCTCCAGGAACGCGTTCAGGCCGACGGTTGTGCCGTGCACGACGAACGCGACCTCGCTGGGGTCCGCGACGATCTGCGCGAGGCCTTCGAGCACGCCTCGCTCTGGGTCGGCGGGCGTGCGTCGAGGTCTTGCCGGTCGTGCGTCAGCCGCGCGTCATCGTCGACGACGATGAAATCGGTGAACGTCCCGCCGATGTCCATCGCGGCGCGGTAGCGAGGCACTAAAAGACCTCCTCGAACAGCTCGCCGTCCTCTACACCGCCGGCGAGGAGGGGCTCGAGTTGTTCACCGAGCTTCTCTCGAGCTGGGTTGTCGAGCCACGTCTGGTAATCCTCGCGGCAGGTCCAGTCTCCGAGCACGATGAACACAGTGCCATCGCCCGTGTTGCGGAGCAGCCGCCCGTTCCGGAAGCCGCCGCTCTGGCGAGCCTGCTCGAAGATCGCCAGGCTGGTGAAGCGGCGCACGAACTCGCCTTCGGCACCGTGCGTACGGGAAGTCTCAGGATCGAGACCCAGCTCACCCGCGGCTCCGCCTCGCCCAGGCATCGAGAGAGACGGCGGCCGCCAGGATCAAGCCTTTGATCACGTACTGCCACTGCGGGCGTGGTCCCGAGAAGGTCAAAGCCATTGCCGATCATCTGCAGGAAAAACGCTCCCAGCACGGTGCGCCAGATCGCGCCTTCGCCGCCGAGGAGCGAGGTACCACCGAGCACGATGGCGGTGATCGAGTCGAACTCGATCCCACTGGTTGGCGTTCCACTGTGCGGTGCCGACCTCAGAGAACAGAATCACGCCGGCGATCCCTGCCGCGAGCCCGGAGATCGCGAACGTCGTGGCGCGGACCACGTTGACGCGTACGCCGGCCAGGCGTGCGGCCTCACGCGTTTCCGCCGACGGCGTACGTGTACCGGCCGAAGATCGTCCGCGAGAGGAGAAAGCCAGCGATGAGCGCGAACCCGAGCCAGACGAAGACGGGATAGCCGATCCCCAGGAAGCTGCCGAGGCCCAGTGTCGCCCACGAATTGGCGTCGACCGTGATGAGGTTGCCGCCAGTGATGACCTGCGCAAAGCCGTAGATGATGATCGAGCGTCGCGAGCGTCGCGATGAACGCGTTGACGCGGCCGAGCGTTACGAGCAGGCCGTTGGCGACTCCGCACCCGAGACCGACGAGCACTCCGCCGATCATCGACGGCCACACACCGAGCCCGGTGCCAAGGAACAGCTTGCCGGCGATGATCGCGGCGAATCCGGAGACTAGCGCCGACCGACAGATCGAAGCCGCCGGCGATGAACACGAACGTTCCGCCGATGGCGATGATTCCGAGCGGCGCCGTCTGGAAGGCGAGATTCTTGAGGTTCGACACAGGTCAGGAACGCACTGCTCGTGATCGAGAGCGTGATGAACAGCGCGGCGAAGGCGATGACCACGCCGTAATCACGGACAACCGCGACGTTGATCCGTCGTGGCGCGCCCGCAGCCCGCGCTTGTGGAACTGTGGCCTCGCGGGTCGCCATCACGCCACCCGTTCGCCAGGCTCGTGGTCGGCGGCCAATGCCGCACGCAGAACGGCGTCTTCACTCATCGTCTCCTCGTCGAGCTCGGCGACGACCCTCCCGGCACGCATGACGAGCACGCGATGCGCGAGCCCGAGGACCTCCTCGTGTTCGGACGAGATCAGCAGGACGGCGATTCCCTCGCTGGCAAGCGACTGGATGAGCTCGTAGATCGCGAGCTTGGCGCCGATGTCGACGCCACGCGTCGGCTCGTCGGCGACGAGGACACGCGGGCTCTTGAACAGCCACCGGGCGAACAGGACCTTCTGCTGGTTGCCGCCTGAGAGCGTGCCCGCGAGCGACCGGTCCGACTTCGTGCGGACGTCGAGGCGCTTGATCAGTTCGCCCACCTGACGGTGCTCGGCTCGGCGCCGGATCACGCCGGCTTGCGAAACGTCGTCCAGATACGGAAGCGTGACGTTGTCGACGATCGGGCGAAGCAGGAGCAGCCCTTGGCTCTTGCGATCCTCGGGAAGCATGACGATCCCATGCTTGATCGCTTCCCGCGGCGAGCGAAGACGGAGCCGGGCGCCGTCCAGGGCGATTTCACCCGCCACGAGCCGGTCGGCCCCGAAGATTGCCCGGGCTACTTCGGACCGGCCGCTGCCGATGATTCCGGCGAGGCCGACGATCTCCCCCGCTCGGATATCGAACGAGACGTCTTGGAGAGCGGGTGGCCTGGACAGGCCTTCGACCGACAGGACCACCGGGGCGTCAGCTGGTGGTGGCACCTTCTTGGGAAAGGTCACGTCAATCGAACGGCCGAGCATGGCTGACACCAGCCGCTCCGGCGTCTCCTTCTCCGCCGGGGAAGTCCGAACGTGCTGACCGTCTCGCAGCACGGTGACCGTGTCTGCCAGGTCGAGCACCTCGGCGAGCAGGTGGGAGACGTAGACGATCGTGGTCCCGTTGGCTTGCAGGCCGCGGATGAGGTCGAACAGTCGCTGCGCCTCATCGCGGGTTAACGCCGAGCTCGGCTCGTCCATCAGGATCATGCTCACGTTGCGCGCAATGGCGCGCAGGATCTCGGCCTTCTGTTGGTCGGCGACGCGGAGCGTGCGCGCCAACTTCCCCGGGGGCAGGTCGATCGCGGACTCACGTACGAGCTCCGAGTAGCGACGCGAAAGCTCACGGTCGTTGACGACGCCGGCGCTGTTGTTCTCGATGCCGAGGAACACGTTTTCTCGCACTGACCGGAGCGGGACGAGCGTCGGCTCCTGAGTGATGATCGTGATCCCGTCCGCGAGCGCATCGCGGGCCGAACGGTAGGCGACGAGCTGACCGTCGACGCGAAGTTCGCCGGCATCGGGGCGATGTACCCCGGCGATGATCTTCGCGAGCGTCGACTTCCCGGCGCCGTTTTCGCCCACGAGTCCATGAATCGACCCCCGCTCGATCAGGAGGTCGACATCCCTCAACGCTTGAACGTCCCCAAACCGCTTGGACACGCCGTGAAGCTCGACGTGCGCCGCAGGCGCGTCCGTGGTGTTCACGCGAGCACCGCAGGCAGCGACTCGAGACGCGGGTGAGCAACGACGGGTGTGCCGCGCTTGAAGACGCCGGTGACAGCGCCTGGCTCGGCGAGGCACGACAAGTCACCCGGATCTTCGTCCAGGACGATGGCGTCGAACACGTACCCCGCATCAATCCGACCGTAGTCATGAGCGACGCCGCACAGCTCAGCTCCGGTTGCCGTCGCCGCGAGCAGCGCTTCCTCAACGGTCAGACCCGCTTGACGCATCAGCACGATCTCCTCGAGATTCTTGCCGTGCTGGCCCCTGTCGATGTAGTCAGTGCCAGCGGCGATGGGCACACCGTACTCCTTCGCGATCTGCACACAACGCCCGATTTCGAGTCCCAGGTCAAGAACCTTCTCGCGTTGCCTGGGAGTCAGGGTGCCCTCCTTGGCCCAGCGCAAACAGTCGCGCATCGCCGACAGTGTGGGCACGAGGAAGCACCCGGATGCGGCCATCAGCGAAGCCTGCTCCTCGGTCAGAAATCCACCGTGCTCGACCGAGCGGACACCGGCTCGCACCGCGTTAGTCAAACCCTCGCCACCGTAGGCATGCGCAGCGACCGGCTTGCCCTTCCGCGCGGCTTCGAAGACGGCGACCGCGATCTCCTCCGGTGTCAGCTCCGGGACCAGCGGTTCGTCGTGCTCGGACACGAGCCCGCCCGTTGTGGCCAGCTTGATCCAATCGGCTCCCGCGCGCAACGTCGCCCGCGCGACGCGACGCATGGTTTCGGGCCCGTCAACGACGTGCGGCGGCCGGCCGGGATACGCCGGCGTCAGCGAGGTTTCGAGCCCCGCGCCCGACAGGTATCCATCGCCGTGGCCGCCCGTCTGGCAGATCAGAACGACCGAGATCTGTAGCGTGGGACCCGCGACGTCGCCGGCCGCGAGTCCGTCGCGCAGACCACGATCGGCTCCGGCTAGGTCCCGCACGAACGTCACACCTGCCTCCAATGTCGCCCTGGCGTTGCGGGACGCCTCCAACGCCCACCGGGTAACCGGAGTCGATAGCACCTCGGCGATGTTCACCGTCGAAAACGTCACATGGTCATGGCAGTCGAAGACGCCCGGCATCAGCCACTGATCGGAGAAGTCGACCGACGGTGCTGCCGTAGCGGACTGGTGCCTGCCCACGGCCACGACTCGGCCGTCGCTCACATGCACGTCGAGCGGACCCACGAAGCTCCCGCCCTGGTCGAGCACGTTCGCCTCGCGCAGCACGTACTCGGCGCTCGCCGTCACCATGTGCCTTCGAGGCGCGCGATCCGTGTTGGGCGAGTCACCGCGTCGTACGTCCCGCTCCTCGCTAGGAGTGGAATTCGGGCTGGAACTTCGCGATGTTCGCCTTCGTGCCGAGACCCCCGATCGGACTGTATGTGAGGGGATTGACAGAGATGCCGGTCTGCTTCGAGCCGTTGACGGCATTGATCAGCGCCGTCACCACGAGTCGGGCCTCAGTCCGCGGCAGGTAGACGCTGCAGCCGGTCTGAACCCCCTGCTCGATGAGCTGCTTCGCCTCGAACGTGCATCCGTTTCCGTACATCTTGATCTTCCCGGGCGCGATTCCGGCAAGGCGCGCGGCCTTGGCGGCGCCGGCGATCATTTGATCCCCGCTCGAGACGATCACGTTCAGATCGGGATGGGCGTGAAGGACGTTCTCGGTGGCGGTCAAGGCCGGTGCTGCGAGATAGCCGCCGGCGGCTGTAGCGACCACGTGGATGTTCTTGTACTGGTCGATCACCGAGTACATTCCGTCCCGGCGCGCCAGCTCGAGCGGAAGCGTCGGCAGGCCCGGCAGCCACAGAACCTGGCAGTTGCTGATTCCCTGGCAGCCCTGCGCGACGAGCCGGCCGAGTTGCTGGCCGTTCGGATAGAAGCCCAGCCCCGCGAACATGACCTGACCGGGAATCTGCACATGCGTGTCGCGGACGTTCGGACCGCAGGGCACGAGGGCACAGCCGACCTTGACGCCCTGACTGATCGCCTGCTTGATCGTCGGCGTCAGCGGACCGCCGTCGTTCGGCCCGATGAACCACGCTTGGTACTTCTTCGAGATCAGCGCGTCGCGCAGCTGATTCACCTGCGTGTTCGTCGTGAAGTTCCCGTCGAAGACGGTCAGGTGCACGTTGGGATCCTTTGCCGCCGCGTCCTTGGCGCCCTGCAGCGCTGCCTCCCAATACGTATTGGCCGCGGATGCAAGGAAGACCGCGATGTTGATCGGCTTTCCGGTGCTTGCCGCGGACGTGCTCGACGCTGCCGCCGTGCTTGAACTCGAGCTGGTGCTGCTGCTCGAACTCGAACCGCACCCGACCGCGAGTGTGGCCACAAGGGCCGTCGCGAGGACTGCCAGTGTCCTTCTCATCCCTCGCCGCATCTCCTCTCTAACCGAACGGTCTCCCACACCGCGAGCGCTCAGAAGGGAGCGCTCATCGGATGATCAACGCTGGACCTATTGCCGAACCGGTAGATCGTATACTGGTTTGAACTCTACACCAGCGCGCCAGAGGTTTGGTTCCGCAACGTCCTACTAACGGGACCTTCACAGACTGCCGCGCACGCAGTGCGCGAGTTCGTGGGCGAGCGCACATCGTCGATGACGCAAGCCCAGATGGGGTCGCCGCCGTCGTCAACGGGATCGCCCTGTGCGCGATCCACCACCTCGCCTATGACCGCAACCTGCTCGGGATCGGACCCGTCGGGAGTCGTGCACATCGCGACTAAGCTGCTGATCGAGATAGACGGCCCGATGCTGACGACTGGTCTGCAAGGGTTTCACGGCAAGCCGATCGCATTTCCACGACATCCAGCGGACCGGCCGGACCCCGTTCGGCTGCAGACAAGGTTCGATCGCTTCATCTCGGCCGCCTAGGGGCCGGGCAGTACCTATCTGACCAGGTCAAGTTGGTCGACCAACTTGCTATCGTTCTGCCGATGGAGGTGACCGTGCAGGAAGCAAAGACGCAGTTGTCGCGGCTGTTGCGCCGCGTCGAGGCCGGCGAGGAGGTGGTGATACGCCGCGGACGCGAGCGTGTCGCGGTGCTCGTCGCGTGCGGCGGCAGGGACTAATCGCGAGATCTGGGGCGATCTTGAAGGATCGATGGCATCCGACTTCGATGAGGTGCCGAGCGACTTCGACGCTTACGCGTGAAGCGCCTCCTGCTCGACACCAACGTCGTGGTGTGGCTGCTGCTCGGCGACCGTGGACGGGTTTCGAGCGATGCCGTCCACGCGCTGCAGGACACGAACAACGAAATCGCTCTGAGCGCCGCCACCGTGTGGGAGATAGCTATCAAGCGGTCCTTGGGGAAGGTGACGCTCTCCGAGGGGTGGGCGGCGGCTCTCGGGCGTCTCGGATTCGATCCGATGCCGGTCACCGCCATGCACGCCGCCGCGGTCGAGCGTCTACCGTGGCACCATCGCGATCCCTTCGATCGCTTGCTCGTCGCTCAAGCTTCCGTCGAGGGCTGCACCTTGGTGAGTGCCGACCGTCGTCTCCTCGCCTATCCCGTCGAGATTCTCTGGTGATGCTCAGGCTCACATCACACGACGCTTCGCCTGGCGTGGTTGCGGTCCATCGAGCCCTGCTCTAGCAGCGACGACGGTCGCCGATGGTCTGGGCGTGGGCTCGGCGGAGATTAGCCTGCGCAGGGACTCGGCTCGTCAACTGCTGGCAGCGAACCGGAGCCGGATTGCACTTAGACCGGGATCGGGCGGTGGAGAGGCGGGATCACGGCTGTATCAACGAGGATCGGCCGACCGGAAGGCAGCCGTCGGACCAACGTCGTCGGACTCCAGACCGAAGCCACGGCGACGGCCATGCGGGCTCGCGTTCGGGTTCGCGCTCCTTTCCGCTGCTTGCGAGCGCCTATGGCCGACATGACCGACGTCGGCCGAGACGCGGCGCGGCCCAATTGACGAGTGCTGAGTCGCCAAGGCCGTCACCAGCTTGGCGCGGCCGACCGGACGAAAGACGTCCTGTGTCAACGGCCGAGTGCGGTAGCGGATGTCGGCTTGCTGTCAAGCGCTGCGCGCTCGGCCTGCGGGCCGCCGTGGGGTGAGAGCGGCGCCGGCCATCCGCTGAGTGGCAATGAGGTCGGGCCGTGGGCCCGATTCGGTGGGAATGGTGACGGTGATGTGCTGTTGCAGGCCGGTGTGGCGTTGGGGGTCATACGGAGTGCGGGTGCCAGCAGCGCACAGGATGCGGCTCCACGCCGGCCGAGCGTGCGGAGCGCGCGGCGATGGTTATGCCCGCGCGCTCGGGCAGGGCGTAGCGGTCAGCAGCCACGGGTTCCACCGGCGAGTGACGTGCGCGAGCGTGGCCAGCGCGTTACGCAGTCGCTTGTTGCACGCACCGGAACTTGGCGTGCTTGCGCTTGCCTGATTCGACCGCGACGGGCGCCTGGCCGGCGTCGGCGGCGATCGCGTCACGGTGCGGATAGCGGGCGCGGCGGTCGCCGATCTCTGCGAGCAGCGTGGCGGCGCAGATGACTGAGCTCGGACTGCGGAAGAAGCTGGAGAAGATCTGGCCGTCGGGGTGCGCGTGCAGCGCATCGGCGATCTCTGCTCGAGCTCTGAGATCTGCTCGACCATCGACAAGGTGTGTGTCAGGCCAAGCACGATCGAGCGTCGCTAGGGTCTCGATCTCCGACGCGACCAGCGGGCGCGGAGCGCAGCGCTCCAGCAGCTGGCCGGGGGGTTGTGACCGCTGTAGCGGTGGGCTTGAGAAACGCGGCCAGGCGCTTCTCGCCAGCCGCGCGCGTCTGCGGGCTGGGGTAGCGGCCAGGAACGCGAGCGAGATGGACGTCGAGGCGAGAACAGGCGATCGGGCGGGCAGAACCGCTCCAGCTCGGCGCGCAGCTGGTTAGCCAGCGCGACCGCGCGCACGAGATCCTCCCGCGCCGGGTCAGCGCCGGAGCGCCTTGGTCTCATCGCATCGGGCAGAGCCGGAAGCGGTGCGACGGTCGCGCAGCTCACACAGCACGAAGCGGTCAAAGCGATCGGACTTGCGCCGAGGCGCGAACCGATCGCGGCGCTTGACCTGATTCGGTGCAGCGCACACCGGAGCCGGCGTCCAAGCCGATCGACGAGCAGCATCCGGGCGCTCGATCGCCACACCTCGACCTCGAAGCACCAGCGCCGCGCACAGCGCGCTCACCCATCCTCTCATGGGCGAACGTCGCCGCCGCAGCTCCTCGCCCGCGGGATCCTCATAGCACGTCGTGCTTCTCCGACGCCCAGTCGATCCCGGCGCATACCCATCGTGACCTCCAACGTCCGGACGGTTCGACAGCGCCCCGACCGGAGGTACCGTTACGGGTGCTCAAGCCAAGGCCCTCACGAGGCTACGTCCTGTCGCGCCGCGGCCCCCCCGTCGGGACGGGCCGGTCCGTGGCCCCCGAGGGCAGCGGTAGGCCCCCCGACGCGTCGAGGGCGGGCCCGCCGCCGCGCCCGCGGCCCGCGCCCGCCCGTGTCCCCCGCGCCGCCCCCCCCCGCTGTCCCCCGCCCGCCTCCCCCCTGCCCCCCCCCCCCTACCTGCCCTCCGCTGCCCCACACCGCCCCCCCGCCTCCGCCGCCGCCCCCTGCTCCACAACGACCGCCCACCGACTTGCGGCTCTTTTGCGTCTTGGCTTCGGCGGATCTCCCTTCCTCCGATGGATGGTGGTCGTGGGGGTGGCTGGCGTCGAGAGGGCACGCCCCTGACCGCCTCGGGTCCTGAACTACTACCTACCCCGTTCGGTTTGGAAGCCGGCCGGTGAGCCGGAGTACGCTCAGATGAGTGAGCCACGCCCATTACGAAGCCGCTAGGAGGTTTCGATGCCCGGACTGAAGGGACGGCTTTCGACTGTGGTCAAGTCGAAGATCTCAAAGCAGCTTGACCGCGCCGAGAATCCGAGCGAGACGCTCGACTATGCGTATGAGCGCCAGGTCGAGAACCTCCAGAACGTCAAGAAAGGGATCGCCGACATCGCCACCGCCAAGAAGCGGCTGGCGCTCCAGCAGCAGCAGCTCGGTGAACAGGGCGCCAAGCTTGACGCTCAGGCCCGCCAGGCGATGTCTGCGGGACGTGAGGATCTTGCTCGCGCAGCGCTGGAGCGCAAGCAGCTGACCGTTCAGGAGGGTGGCTCGCTCGACCAACAGATCGCACAGCTCGAGTCAGAGCAAGGGAAGCTGATCGAGTCCGAGAAGCAGCTCGAGGCGAAGACCGAGCAGTTCCGCTCAAAGAAGGAAGTGATCAAGGCCCAGTACTCGGCTGCCGAGGCGCAGGTGCAGGTTTCCGAGGCGGCCACGGGAGTCGGTGACTCGATGGCGGATGTTGGCATGGCGACGCAGCGCGCCCTCGACAAGACCGAGACGATGAAGGCTCGGGCGGAGGCCGTCGATGAGCTTCAGGCGGCGGGAACCTTCGAGGATCTGACAGCGCTCGGTCCCGGCCAGGACGACGTCGATCGCCAGCTCGACCAGCTCGGCGCCAAGAGCGCCGTCGACGACGAGTTCGCCCGCCTCAAGGCGGAGGTCCAGTCGGGCGCTCCGCAGTCCGCGCTCCCCGCCGGCGACACCGGCACGGCTGACCACGCAGAGGCACAGCGGCCGGCTGCTGGCGACGGCGAGGCCCCCCCTCGCGGTTAGTTCTCCGGACCCCCTGATCGCCGGCTTTGCACGTTCTGATCAGCGCGGTAGGGTCGCTTAACCGGTTTGAATCGAAGGGGCACCCGTGTCGGAAGGGATCAGCAGCACGGCGACGGTGAGGCGCGGCTCGACGACTTGGCGCGGTCCCTGGCGAGTGGGAAGCTCTCGCTTGTCGTTTCGCATGGAAGCTGGACCCCGGGGTCCATGTGCGGCTGCTGATGTGCGCGGCGCGTCGGGCGGAAGGGCGGGGCTGGCTGCTTGCGCGATGATGACGGCGTAGAGATCGCGACCGTAGCGGAGCGGCCAGAGCTCACCGAGCTTGCGTGGGAGCGGACGCGCGACACGCTTCCGGAGTACAACAACCACGGCGACGTCCTGAACCGCTACTGGGGACGGTTGACAGAGGAGCGGCCCGGTTTCCAGTTTCACTTGCTTGGAGACGATGGTGACATCGTCGCGCGCGCGCGGTCGATCCCGGTGCGCTGGGATGGCAGTGTCAACGACCTGCCGGTAGGGATCGACGGTGCGATCGCCCGCGGCTTCGATGAGGGAGGAGCGAACGTCCTGTGCGCGCTGGTGATCATGGTGCCGCGCGACATCCAGGGCCGCGGCGTAAGCACGGCCGCCGTAAAAGCGATGAGGGAGATCGCGGGCCGCCACGGGCTCGGTTCATTGATCGCGCCAGTTCGCCCGAGCTGGAAGGATCGCTATCCGCTCGTGCCGATCGAGCGATACGCCCAGTGGCGACGGCCGGACGGCGTCCTGTTCGACCCGTGGATGCGCGTCCACGAGCGGCTTGGCGCGGTGGTGCTCAAGCCCGAGCCGCGATCTCTTCGGATCACCGGCAATGTCGCCGAGTGGGAGCAGTGGACGGGGATGTCGTTCCCCGAGAGCGGCGACTATTGGTTCCCCGGCGGCCTCGCGACCGTAGCGATCGACCGCGAGGCAGGCACCGGTGCCTATTGGGAGCCGAACGTGTGGATGAAGCACACGCTCTGACATCGAGGCTCTGTGCGGCACGCCCGACACCGTCACCGTTCAGTCCCCGGGGCTTTGCCGGTGAAGGTGGCGTTGGCATCGGCCGCTGCGGGTTGGCGCCGGGGCGGCTGGGCGTGCGGGTCGCTTCGGGCGAAGGAGTGCGGGCGGCCGCGCCGGCCCCTATCGAAGCCCAGGAAACCTGCAGAACACGACACCGCCGCTGGTATGGGCAGCCCTGTCGTGCTGCGCACCACAGTCATGCACGACACGGCAGCGCTTCGAGACCACGCCCGCTGTGTCGCACTATGCAGCTTCCAAGGCCCGCCGGCCGCCCACACCATCCCGCTCGGCGCAGCTGCCTGCCGACGCGGGGCGAGGGCTGCTCGCCGCCGGCGGGCGCTCGGACCGGCGGCCCCGAGCGCCGGCAGCAGCGGTCGCCTAGTCGCTCCAAGACCGTCCGCCCCGGCGCCGGTAGCAGCCGTCACCCACCGATCAGCCGGCATCACATAAACCGAGATCCCACTGAACTCGCCCCCAGTCGACGCGCGCCCAACCACTGAACTGCGTCTCGGCACTCTAGTTGCAGGACAATCGCGAATCCGCCGCACTGCCCGGACGACACAAATCAGGCCAATAACCCGAGAGAAAAAAAAAAAAAAAAAAAAAAAAAAAAAAAAAAAAAAAAAAAAAAAAAAAAAAAAAAAAAAAAAAAAAAAAAAAAAAAAAAAAAAAAAAAAAAAAAAAAAAAAAAAAAAAAAAAAAAAAAAAAAAAAAAAAAAAAAAAAAAAAAAAAAAAAAAAAAAAAAAAAAAAAAAAAAAAAAAAAAAAAAAAAAAAAAAAAAAAAAAAAAAAAAAAAAAAAGGTCGTACTCGTGAAAGGGCGCCGGGATCAAGGCGAGCTCCGCACGGGGAATCAGCCAAAAAGCTAGACAGTCTGCTAGAGAGTAATGAAAGGAGAGATCTAAGGTGAGCAGCAGAGAAGGCGAGGACACTGAGAGAGGAGATCGGAGGGCAGTTAGAAAGGCGATACACAGCTCGCAGAAATGTGGCGACAGAGAGTAAGAGTAGTTGTGCAGGTCACTGCAGCTAAAAGGCGAGCGCGGGCTGCTCGGAGAGACAGGAAGGAATAGGAGAAGATATAGGCGACGGCGAATTCCAGCATGCCCGATATAAAGACGGCGTCAGCCGGTGGAGCACCGCGCTGAGCACGAGCGCGGCGGAAAACGCGGGCTCGAGGATGGCTACCTCGAGAGCGATTTGGGCGCCGTCGGAGAAGCCATAGAAGGCTGGCGCGACACGAGGCTGAGCGCGTGCGCGAGGTCGAGCAGTTCGGCGGCCATTACCTCGTAGCGCAGTTCTCGGGTGAGGGTTGGCAGAGTTGCCGTGTGCGGGGTTGTCTGGGAGCGATCACGTGGTAGCGGACGCGCGAAGACTGGCAGTGCGTCGCTCCAGTTCCAGCTGCGCGGTCATCGTTCCGCCGTGCAGCAAGAACAGCGACGTGGCATCCGGCGGATCCTGCTTCGAGGTAGGACAGGTGCTCGAAGCGCCGGGCTCGATCAGCTGGTTCGTGCGGACTCGATACGCGGCGTAGAGCGATATCGTCACCGCGGCCTCGGGCGGGGCCCGTGCTCTCTCTGACGATGAGCTCGGCGCGATATCGTGCGGTGCTCGCTCGAGCGGCGAGCCCGCTTCGATTTGCGCGAGCAGCATCTGGAGCGCCTGGCGACCCGACTTCCTGGAAGTCTTGGCGGACGGTGGTGAGAGGAGGTGTGAAGAAGGCCGCCTCGGGAAGGTCGTCGAAACCGACCACGCTGACGTCGCCGGGGAACGGATAGTCCGCGTTCGGAGAGCGCGAGCAAGAGGCCGAGCGTCATCTGGTCGTTGAGCGACGAACACGGCCGAGAGCTCGGGTATCCGCGCGAGCATCCGTCCGGCCTCGTACCCCGATACGCGCGCTCCAGTCGCCAGTGAAGCGGCATGGTGACCTCTGCGCCGGCCTGCGCCGAGCGCTGTCCTCCAGCCGGTAATCCGCTCTTGGGTCTGCATCCACTCGTGCGGGCCGGTGATGTGAAAGACGGTTTCGTGGCCTAGCTCGAGCAGGTGCTTGGTGGCCTCCTCGGGCGCCTGATGATCTGATCGACGATCACGGTCGCTAGCTCGCCTTCTGGGTCGCCCTCGATCGCCACCGCCGGGAGATCTGGCGGCAGCGCCGTGAGCGCGTCTGCGGCGATCTCGACCGGGCGCGATCACGAGCAGTCCGGCTACCAGTTGCTCGACCAGCCGCGCGACCGCTGCGCTGGACGGCGGCTGCGGTCTACCGCGTCGAGATTGGCGATGCTGACGAAGTATCCCGCCGCGCAGGCGCTTCGTTCGATCCCATACAGCGTGGTCAGGCCCGACCAGTCGGCGACGTCGAGGGCGAGCACGCCGAGCGTCCGTGAGCGTCCCGTGGCAAGTGCTCTGGCGGCGTTGTTTGGCAGGTAGCCGAGTTGCTCGATCGCGGCGAGCACCCGCGCCCGCGTGGTCGCGCGCACGTTGGGATGGTTGTTGAGGACGCGGGAGACGGTCTGGTAGGAGACGCCGGCCAGGCGCGCCACGTCGGTCATCGCCGGCGGCCGCTCGGGGCGCGGCGCGGCGCCGTCGAACGGCCCGAGCGGAGAAGCGAGCCGTCCGGACCTGTTTGTGAGCGCTTCATATGTCAGTATTCTAGCGATATACGTCGTCCAACGAACGACGCTTTGAGTAAAGGAGCACAAAAGCCTGACAGACGAGCTTAGACGGACTAGGATTGAGTGGGCCTTATAGTCGCCGAACTTCTCAGCCGAAAAGCGTTGATAAAACTGTGAGCGCCCACAATTTACCGCACAGGAGAAGTCGGGATGGAATTCGTGGATTACCGTGCTTCAGCCTGCTGCCGATTTCGGGGATCGCCATGGCAGTCGCTATCATTGGCCGCCTGCGGCGGCGGGACTCGGGCAACAGCACCGAGCGGCCGTCGGCCGGACTCCGTCAACTGGCGGCAACCTGGTTATCGATACCGCTACGCCGAGCGCAGAACTTCGACGTGAACGCGACGAGCGATAACGAATCGATTTGGCCCTTGACGAGATCGCCGAGGAGCTCTACGTCAACGGTCGCAACGGCAAGTCGCTGGTCCCCTGGCTGGCTACCAGCTACACGCTCTTCTAAGAACAAGCTGACATGGACATTCGAGCTTCGGCACGGTGTCCATTTCTCAAATGGTCAGCCGATGACCTCAAAGGATGTGGTGTGGTCGATCACCCAGTCGCTGAATCCGAAGAGCACCTGGTACTTCATCGATTCGCCGATCAAGAGCGTTACGGCCGACGGCCCCTACGCGCTGCAAGATCACGACCAAGCACCCGTGGGCGCCTTGCTGGCCGATCTCGCGCTATTTGGAAACGCAATCTTCCCCGACCACTATCTGCGGTAGAGTCACGCGCCCAGTTCTTCCAGCATCCGGTCGGGACAGGTCCGTTCGAGTTCGACAAATGGGTCAAGGGCCAGTACCTGAAGCTCAAGCGCAATCCCCACTACTGGCAGAGGGGCAAGCCTACCTCGACACGATCACCTACCAGGCGGTGTCGGACGCGAACACGCGCGTGCTGCAACTGCGAGGTGGCCGCGCGCAGATCATCGAGCAGGCGCCGTTCGCGCTGCTGTCTTCGATCAAGTCCTCGGGATTCAAGCTGGGGCTGTTCCCCTCCACGCGGATCGACTACGTGACAATGAACGAGCTGTACAAGCCGTTCAAAAATCTGAACGTGCGTCTGGCGATCGCATGAGCTAAACCGCGCCGGCGATCATGCACTCGGTGTTCTTCGGCCACGGCCAGGTCGCCAACTCGCCGCTGATGCCCAACGTCACCTACTACCAGCCCGGTGGGACTACCCGCCTACGATCTCGCCGGAGGCCAAGCGAGAGATGCAGGCCATCGCCCTATCCGCATGGCGGCTTCTCGGTGGACTTCATCGCCGGATCCGGTGATCCGGTGCAGACTCCGGTCTCGCAGATCGTCGCCTCGGAGCTCAGGCCGCTTGGGATAAACGTCAAGATCCGTCAGCTAGATCCCTCGCAGGTAACCGCGCAGGAGCAGTCATTTCACTTCGGCATGCGCGAGACCTACTGGACGATGGACATCATCGACCCCGACGAGTACGTCTCGTTCGTGCTGTGCGGCTCCTGCGGTTCATTCGCGAACTGGACCCACTTCGACGACAAGCGAGATCGACAAGCTCACCGACGCAGGCCGAGAGGACCTTCAGCTCGAGCAAGCGAGCGGCGATCTACGCTCAGATCCAGCGGCTGGACGGCGCGCGCAGAGCCCGATCGTGTGGCTGGGCTACAGCCCCTACTCCTACGCCTACAGCTCAAAGGTCCATGGCTACTACGTGTATCCGGAGGGCAACACGCACTTCGAGGACGTGTGGCTGTCGAAGTGATCCGACGCCGAGGCGCACGCCGCCCCGCGACGCGGCAGCGCGCCTGCTGGAGTCGTCACCGGCGCGATGAGCTGATCGCTATCTCGCCTGGCGGATCGCACAACTGCGTGCCCGGTGCTGCTCGGGATCACAATCGCGAGCTTCCTGCTGCTTCACCTCGTCCCAGGGGACCCTGCGCGCACGCTGCTCGGGGTCCACGCGACCAATCACGAGGTCGCGGTGCTGCGACACGAATGGGGGCTGGACAAGTCGCTGCCGGTGCAGTACGTCGACTACCTGGGGCGGCGTGCTGCGCGGCAACCTGGGCACCTCGATCTACTACCAGACGCCGGTCGCCTCGCTGATCGCGCAACGCACTGCCGGTGACGCTGCGCGATGCTCGGGCTGGGGGCGCTGTTCGGGATCATCCTCGCGGTGCCGCTGGCTCTGCTCGCGGCCACACGCGCCGGGCCGGCCGACCGACCACGCGATCCGCGTCGTGCCGCTGTTCGGGCTGGGGATGCCGCCGTTCTGGGTCGGCTTCATCCTGCTGATCCTGTTCGCGCTGACGCATTCGCGTGTTCCCGGCCGGCGGCTACGGCACCTCGTTCGGGCAGCACCTGCAGCTCGCTGATCCTGCCTGCGCTGACGGTCGCCGCGGTGACGACTCCGATCCTGGTCCGCAGCCTGCGGACCTCGCTGATCGAAGTGCTCGACTCGGACTTCATCCGCGGCGCGACGGCAAAGGGGCTGTCCGCCGGCCGGGTGCTGCTCCGCCACGCGTCTGCGCAACACGCTCGTGCCCGGCGGTCAGCGTGCTGGCCGTCAACCTCGGCTACCTGCTGGGCGGGACGGTAGTGGTCGAGAACGTGTTCGGGCTGCCCGGGCGTCGGCAACCTGCTGCTGACCGGGATCTTCAACCGCGACTTCGACATCGTCCAGTCGGTGACGCTCGTCTACGCGGTGATCGTGGTGGTCGATCAACCTGAGCCGCGGATCTCGCCTACGCAGCGCTCGACCCGAGGGTGGTGCTCGGACAGTGAGCCGTCCCGCGCGCTCGCAGCCGAGCTCGAGCTCGGAGCCAGAGCCTCGCGCGGCGCGCGGGCAGGCCGGCCGGTGGCTGCGCAACCGGACGCTGATGGCTGGCATCGATCTTGCTCGTCGTCGCTGGCGGCGATGTTCGCGGCCGCGCCGCTGCTGGCCGCGCACTCGCCGGATCAGCAGGACCTGCTGCACGTCCTCGCGGCGCCCTCTGCCTCGCATCCCGCTCGGCACCGACGAGCTCGGTCGCGACGTGTGGGCACGGCTGCTGTACGCGGGGCGAATCGACCTGGCTGCTGGGAATCGCCGCGGTGATCGCCCCATTCGTGCTCGGCACCGCGCTGGGGCTGCTGGCCGGCTACCTGGGGGGCTGGGTCGATGTCGGTCGATCATGCGGGTCCTCGACGTCGTGGTCGCCTTCCCGTTCTACGTGCTGGTGATCGCGGTGGTGTTCGCGCTCGGCCCCGGCGTGAAGTCGATCTTCATCGCGATCACCGCGGTGGCCTGGGTCTCCTACACGCGCATCGTGCGCGGCGAGGTGCTGGTCGCCAAGCGGATCGGCTACGTCCAGGCGGCCCGCGCCGCGGGGCTCTCGACGCCGCGGATCCTCGCCCGCCACCTGGCCCCGAACGTGCTCACCCAGGCGCTGATCTACGCGATGAGCGACATCGTGCTGACGATCCTGGCGATCGTCACGCTCGGCTTCCTCGGCCTCGGCGTGCAGCCGCCGACGCCGGAATGGGGCGGCATGATGCAGACCGGCAAGGACTACCTCTCGATCCAGCCGCTCCTGGTGACCGCCCCGGGGATCGCCGTGGTGCTGACCGGACTGGCGCTGTCGCTGATCGGCGACGGCCTCGCCACCGAGCTGGGCACGGCCGGCAATGACGGCAGCCTCGCTGCTGTCGATCCGCGAGCTGACGGTGGCGATGCCGGGCAGCCGAAGGATCGGTCGACCGTGGTCAAGGACCTCGACCTGGAGCATCGGCACGCGGCGAGTCGCTTGGCCTGGTCGGCGAGTCGGGCTGCGGCAAGACGACGACGCTGCTGGCGCTGCTCGGCCTGCTGCCGCGCGGCGCGCAGATCACCGCCGGCGAGATCCGGTTCGAGGGCCGCGACCTGCTGGACGCAGCTGACGCGGCGAGCTGCGCGAGGGTCCGCGGTGGCTCGGATCGGCGTCGTCTGGCAGGACCCGCTGGCCGCGCTCGACCCGGTGATGCGCGTCGGCGAGCAGATCGCTGAGGCCGTGCGCGCCCACGCGGTCGACCGATCGGCCGCGGCGGCGCGAGCAGCCGCGCCAAGGAGCTGATGCGGATGGTCGAGCTGCCCGATGTGGAGCGGACCTTACCGCGCCTACCCGCACGAGCTCTCGGGCGGTCAGCGCCAGCGCGATCGTGATCGCCGCCGCGATCGCGGCCGACCCGCTGCTGCTGCTCGCCGACGAGCCGACCACGGCGCTCGACGTGACCGTGCAGGACCAGGTGCTGGCGCTGCTGGCGCGCCTGCGCCACGAGCTCGGGCCTGGCGCTGCTGCTCGTCAGCCACGACCTCGCCGTGGTCGGCGAGACGTGCGAGCGGGTGGCGATCATGTACGCGGGCCGGATCGTCGAGCGCGGGTCGCGTCGAGCAGGTGTTCTCGGCGCCCCGCCACCATTACTCGGCCGGCCTGCTGAGCGCCGCGCCCGACATCGAGCGCCCGGGCGTGCTGCCCGCGCGGGATCCCCGGGCGCCCGCCGGCGCACGCGGCGGCACGCGGTCTGTGCGTTCGCGCCTCGCTGCCCGCAAGCCGACGAGATCTGCACGAGCGTCACTGCCGCTGCTGCGCACGGCGGCGCGGGCACGAGGCCGCCTGCCACCACCCGCTCGCGATCGCAGCCGCGCCGACCAGGCGCCGAGCCCACTGAAGGGCCGATGCGCTGAGCCGCTGCTCGACGTGCGCGGGCTGAGCGTCGCCTACGCGCGCACGCGGCGTCGCGGCGGACGGGTGCGCAGGCGGTCACCGACGTCAGCCTGGAGCTTCGAGCGCGGCGAGACGCTCGGGCTGGTGGGCGAATCGGGCTGCGGCAAGACGACGCTGGCTAAGGCGCTGCTCGGGCTCGAGCCGTGCGACGGGCGAGATCCAGCTCGACGGGCCAGCCGCTGCCCGCAAGCGCGACGCGCGAGCAGGCGCGGCGCATCCAGATCGTCTTCCAGGACCCCTACGCGAGCCTCAACCCGCGGATGTCGGTGGGCTCGATGCTGGCCGAGATGTGCGCGTCCACCGCCTGCGGCCGCGAGACCAGATCGACGCCCGCGTGCGCCGAGCTGATCGAGCTGGTCGGGCTGCCGGCGCGCGCGCTGCGAAGCGCGCCCGGCGGCGCTGTCGGGCGGCCAGCGCCAGCGGGTGGCGATCGCCGCGCGCTCGCGCTGGAGCCCGAGGTCCTGATCGCGGACGAGCCGACCACCGCGCTCGACGTCTCGGTGCAGGCGCATGATCCTCGACCTGTTCGCCCAGCTGCGCGAGGAGCTTGGCCTGGGGCTGCTGCTGATCACGCACAACCTCGGCCGTAGTCGAGCGCGATCTGCGACCGGATCGCGGTCATGTACCTGGGGCGGATCATCGAGCAGGCGCCCGACGCGACGCTCCTGGCCGACCCGCGCCACCCGTACACGCGACGGCTGGTGGCCGCGGTGCCGAGACTGGGCGAGCGTACGGCCGCACGCCGCTCGCGGCGCTAGCGGGCGACCCACCCGATCCGACACACATCCGCCGGGCTGCGCCTTTCACCCCCGCTGCCCGGAGGCGACCGAGCACTGCGCGGTCGCCCGTCCGGAGCTCACCGTCGGCACAACGGCATCCAACGGGCATGGCGCGGAATCGCACCTGGCTGCTTGCCACTACGCGTGGCAGCCGGCCACAACCGTTCGAGCGCCCGGCACCTCCGGGCAGAAAGGAGTCTGACATGCGCAGGCTCATCGGCGTCGAGATCCTGGTGCTCGCCGCCGCCTTCCTCGGTGTCGTCGCGCCGGCCCAGGCGTTCCTTCGTACAACGGCCAGGCGCAGACGCCGCCGATGGGCTGGAACAGCTGGAACGCCTACCAGTGCACCGAGGTCGCCGGGACGATCGAAGCTGCGGCCGCGGCCATCCACGGCTCACCTGTGCCGGCTCGCCGCCGGCTCCGGGATCGCTCCAGTCGAAAGGCTACGACTACGTCAACAACGACGGCTGCTGGAACGACCTGGTCGGGGAGGGCAGCCCCGACCCGAGCGGCTCGACCGCTTACATCGCGGGCCGGAGCCCGTCCTCGCCGCCGCCGAGGCATGCAACGTCATCAACGGACGGCTGCCCGGACCCGCCGGCCCCGGCACGGGCCCGATCTTCGTCAACCCCTACGAGTTCCCGCCGAGCAGCACACCCGGCCTCGGTCGGCTACTGGACGCCCACCCAGCCGAACCCGTGTCTCAACGACGGGATCGAGGTCGTGGCCAACTATGTCCACTCGCTCGGGCTCAAGTTCGGACTGTGGGCCGATGACGGCAACAACTGGAACTGCGAGGAGATCCCCGGCTCCTACGGCTTCGACAACGAGGACGCGCAGACTTCGCCTCCTGGGGCGTCGACTACGTGAAGGGCGACTGGGGCTGCAGCCCGACCACGGTCGATCCGTTCACCGGAGCAAGTCGGTCTCGGGCCCGGATTCAGCGCCAGCGATCCGTCCTCGGCCGAGACCATGTACCACGCTCTCAGCGATGCGCTGCTCGCCACCGGACGGCCGATCGTGTTCGCCGCCGACGGCGCAGGCATCACACCGGCAAACGACCCCTGGCTGCTGACCGACGGCCCGTCGTTCGTCAATCAAATCCGGCCTGTCTCGAGTTCGAACAGCCTCGACGAACCTGATCCAGATCATCAACACGGACGACCAGATCGCCTCCCAGTACGACCGCCGGGCTTCTGGGTCGACGGCGACATCATGGAGGCCGGCAACGGTGGTCTCGGCCCGGTCGGCGATCAGTCCGAGATGTCCCTGTTCTCCGATGCTGTCGATGCCGCTGATCACCAGCACTCAACTCGGGACCGGTCCCAACTGCACCAGCTTCGACACGCCGGCAGGCTACGCGGGCCCACGCTGCCAAGCATCCCGTTCTACACCCCGCCGGCCAGCGTCGCCGGCGGAACGACTCCGGCGGGTGGCGTGTTCACGGCGCCGGCGGGGACCGGAAGCCCGGCACGGGCGTTCCCTGCCGGCTCTCGCCCTACCTGTCATCGGTCTTCGGCAACAGCGACCTGATCGCCCTCGACCAGGACCCGCTCGGACCGCAGCCAGCGTGATCAGCTTCGACGGGACTCACCTGGTGCTGGCAAAGCCGCTGTCTGGCGGCGACGTCGCGGTCGCCCTGTTCAACGAGGGCGCGAGCCCGGCGGTGATCAGCACCACCGCGACGGCGGTCGGGCTCCCGCACGCGCCCGCCTACACCCTCCAGGACCTGTGGACGCAGCGGACGACCGAGACGGCCGGAGCGATCGAGCAGTACGTCCAGCCCGATCAGACCGTCGTGTATCGAGTCTCGACCGGCCACCACTGGAACGCGTTCGCCCCCCAGGTACTCCTCGCTCCCACGGCGAGCTCGGGACAACTGGCGCCGGGCCAACCGACAACGATCCATGTCACCGCGACCAACGACGGGGCCTCGGCGGCCAACCAGCTCCAGTTTGGGCTGACCGTCCCGAACGGCTGGAAGTCCAGCGAGACGACCCCGCCGGCGCCGGGCGCTCTACCTCCGGGCGCCAGCAAGACCGCGGCATGGACCCTCACCCCGGACGCGGCAGCACACCGATCAGCACCGCCACCGTGACGGCGACGATCGGATATCACTACAACGGCGGCACCCTGAGCGAGCAGTCGAGCCTGCCGCTGACGGTTGTCAATCCGGTCCAGCCCCCCTATCTGACCGCGAACCTGACGAGCGAGCCGCCATCTTCGGCCAACTCGGCGCCGCGTTCGCGATCCAGGCCGCCGGCGGCGTCAGCACCTCATCGGACCAGTACGGCACGATCTACCAGCACGACGTCGCCGGACCCACCAATTCGGTGCAGGCGACTGTCACCGCTCAGCCCGGGGCGGCCCGCGGGGCCAAGGCGGGAATCGTGATCCGCAACGACCTCTCGGGCACCCCTGGCTCACCGGAGGGCGTGCTGCTGTATGTGTCCGCCGGCTTCAGTGGCGCCACCGTGCAGATGGCCTGGAACAGCGGCGGCGGTGCCGACATCACCAACACGTCGCCGCCATCGGCCCCGGTCACCGACCCGGTCACGCTGAGGCTGGTCCGCAGCGGGACCAACGGAACCACCTACATCGGCTACTACTCAACCGATGGCGGCAACAGCTGGACACAGGTAGGTGCGCCGGTCGACCTGTCCTCCTCTGGCGCGCAGGCCGCCACGCAGGACGCAGGCATGTTCCAGACATCCGGCAGCACCACCGCCGCCGAGGCCGACTTCAGCGACTTCGGCGTCAGCTGAAAAAGAGCCGGACGCGGGGTCGCCACTGGCGGCCCCGCACCGGACGGGATGCGAACGCCCGGGCGGCCCGCACCGGACGATCGCGAGCGACGGACCGGCGGGAGCGTGAGACGGGAGGCAATGGTCGGCGGCTCGGTAAAGGACGACAGCTTGCAGCGATTCCGCCACCAAAGCTGCGCGAATCAGCACTATGTTCCCGACCGACTCGACGGGCAAATAGGGTCGCCACGACCGCAAAGCTTCGACCAGCAACGGGGCGAGATGGCGAGCAATCGAGGGGTCGTGGCGCATCGTCGCGGCCCGCCGCACGTAGCCGCGGCACGGCTGAGCTCGCCGCCGAGGCGCGAGCGCTGAGGTGGCTGGGTACGGCGCCTATGGCGTGATCACCTCCTCGGAGGTGACGCGCACGCCGTTCCTGGTCGAGGGGGCAAGCGTGGCCGAGCTCGCGGGCACCACGCCGGTCGCGGTCACCGACGGCGCCACTCAGCCGGACCTGCTGATCCACCTGGAGATCGTCGTCGGGCTGGTCGAGCCGGGCGGGACGGGGTCGGGCAACGGCTTCCGCGTCTACATGACTCCCCAGCCCTCGACCAAGGTGCTGACCGACCTGCAGATTCGGGTGGTGATCATCGACCCCCTGAACAGCGCCCATGTCTCCGCCCAGGTGGACGCGGGGCAGACCGACCCCTACCCGGACATCGAGTTCTACGTGCTCTCTTATGAGACCACCGGCAGCGAGCCGATGCCGCCGCTGGTCATGTTCCAACTCGCCCAGCTCACCAAGGTGACCACCAAGGTCAGCGGACCCACCGACACGCGCCTGGATGACGAGACCGCGATCGAGGCCTGTGAGCCGCACGGCATGTTCCCGCTGGCGATGCGGGGCGGCACGGCCACGGGTGACACGATCACGTTTCCGGGCAAGGTGATCACCACCGCCGGACCGTACGCCGAGAACGACACCACGATCCGGGGCATCGATCTCTCGCGGGTCCTGCCCAACCCGCCCCCCACGGCGAGCTCTCCCAACTCCGCCACCTGGTTCGACCTGACCGCGAGCGTCCCGGCCGCGGTCACCGGCACGCAGACGCACCTCAAGGCGACGATCCGGACCCCCCACGCCGGCGGTCCTCCGAGCGCGCCGACCGCCGCCGTGTCGAGCGCCGCCGGCACGCTCCTGGCCGCCAGCTACGACTACGCCGTTTCGTTCGTGCATCCTGATGGAAACGAGACGTCGCTGGGTCCGAGCAGCGCCCCGGTCACGCTGACGACCGAGGGCGCGGTCGACCTCACAGCCATCGACTCCGGCCCGGCAAGCCCCTCCGACCCCACCGAGACCGTGGTGGCGCGCCGGATCTACCGGCGCGGGCCGGCGTTCGGCGCCGGCGCCTCTCCTGGAGGCGATCAGCTGCTGGTCGGCGAGCTCCCCGGCCCGGCGGCCGCCTCCCCACCCAACCCGTTGCCCACGACGTTCACGGACTCCGGCGCGCCGATCGACACCGGCGGCGGCGTCACCCTCGATCCCGGCGAGTACCGCTACCCGTCTCGGCTGGGCGTCCGTTACACCGCCGACACTGCGCTCGACCTCGACGGGACGCTGCTGATGGTCAGCGCCGGCAGCGGCTCGGTCGGAATCGATGCCTACAGCGCGACGATCGAGTCCGCTCCCACGGAAGCACTCGTGGTCAACGATGACCGGGCCGCGCTGCTGCCGAGCCTGCAACCGGTGGCGCCGCCGCGCACGCGGCTGCAGTGGTCGGCGAACGCGACAGTCGACCACCTGACGCTGAGCATCCCGGGGTTCGGCACCCCGTTCGGCGCCGGCATCACCCTGGGCATCGACGCCGTGCCCCTGGCCTTCGGGGTCGACTGGCAGCTCGTCTCAGACCTGCTGACGGCAGTCGACGTGCGCGGGCAGCTGACGGCCGACGCGATCCCCGACCCGGCCCCGGCCGTGGGGACCGGAGGGCCCGACCCGTTCGGGCTGGTGTGGCTGATCATCGGCCCGGACCGCCCGGCCGCGGCCTGGCCGGCAGGCGAGGCCACCGTCGGCGTGGATGCCAAGCAGCTCGAATCGTCCACCTACCTGGCGGTGGCGGTTCGGGGGCTGCGCTGGCTGCTGATCAGCAAGGGCGACGGGTCCCCGCCCCCGGATACGGACAAGCTGGGCGGAACGGTGCTGCTCGGCCCCGACCCCGCCCAGCCGCCGGAAGGTGAGCGCACCCTGCGCCTGTCGATCGTGAACGCGCCGGTGCAGATTCCCGGCATGACGATGACCACCGTCTGGGGCCGCGCCGGCGCGCTCCCGGATCGGCTGGCGGCCGAGTACTTCCCGTATCCCACCGGCGACCCCGATCTCGGGCAGGCGATCCAGGCCACGATCACCGGAGCGCTCGAGCGGGTGGTGGGGCAGGTCACCAGCGGCGTGCTGGGGACCGACCCCTCGACGGTCCTCCGGGCCTGGGGCTCGCTCGTCCGCACCGGCGACCCGGCGGCGACCCCGGCCCCGCAGGCGCAGCTGTACATCGACGGCCAGAACGTCAACCTCACGCTGCCCGAGCCGTGGCAGGTCGAGGCGGCGCTGACCGGAGTGCCGATCCCGATCGCCGGCGCGCCGGTGGCGTCGATCGACGCCCAACTGCGACTGCCGACCGCGCCCACGGTCAGCTTCCCGGCCAACCAGTACCAGCTTGGCGCCGGTCCCGACTCGTTGTGGGGCCGGGCCGCGTTGACATGGGCCGGCCACCCCGTCGCCACACGCAGCAACCCGCAGGTGCGGGTGCGCAACCAGCCGCCGGGCAGCCCCAGCTTCGAGGGCGTGACGGCGCGGCTGCTCGGCGTGAGCGACGGCAGTCTCACCGTTATGCCGTCGAGCCGCGACCCCCAGACGGGTCACTTCATCGATCCGGTGTCGAAGCTCGAACCTCAGCTCGACCTGAACGGGCCGCGACCCAACGGCTCGCTGCGCATCGAGGCGGTGGAGATCGATCCGCGCTTTCAGGCCACTCCGCGCACGCCCTGGAAGGCCCGCATCGGCTCGCTGCCGGACCAGCTGCAGGCCGAGATCCACTCCGACGACTGCACCGGCGGGTTCTTTTACGTCAAGGCCTCGACATCGGACCCGATCGCCGACGGCGTGGTGTGGGGCGAGCCGCTGGCCTGGCGCAACGCCGCGGATCTCCGGACGCCGCCGTTCGCCGGGGTGCAGAACGTGAGCGCGCTGATCGCCACGCTGCCGGTCTCGGCCGAGCTGGTGATGCTCGGCAGCGTGCCCGCGATGCACGCCGACGATCCACTGTACGGCGGCGGCGAGACGGGGCCGCGCGTGCACGCTCCCTCCCCGTTCCAGCCTGGCGGCGTGATCCTGCGGCTCGGCGGTCCGCTGTCGGCATCCGGCATTCGCATCGCGACCTTCCAGGGCGACGACTTCGTTTGCCTGGACCAGAACGACGACCAGACCGGCTTCCGCAGCCAGTGGCAGGAAATCCTGGTCCCGCTGGTCAACGTCAACTTCGATGGCACCCCCTCGAGCCCCGACGACACCACCATCTGGCTGTGGCTTTACACCCTGGCCTCGCCCTCGCCGTCGCCGCCGGCCTCCGACCCGTGCGCGCACCCGGCGGCGCTGCCGCCACCTCCGAACCCGTGCACGCACCCGGCGTCGAAGGGGCCCGATCACGGTTACGCCTATCGGATCGGAGATCACCTGCTCGTCGACGTGGCCGTTCGCCTCTACGACCTCGAGGACGCATCGACCAATCCGTCCGGGAGTTGGAACGGCTTCATTCCCGGAACCGACGTCGACGGCACCGCGGTGGGCACGTGGATGTTCCAGGACGACCTGCAGATGAAGGGCTACCGCGGCGAGATCACGTTGACCACGGCGTCGTCCGACGGGAAGCACCTCCCGTTCGGAGACTGGCAGGCGGGACCGGGGGACTGGTACGCGCGCATCCGTGACGGGCTCCAGAAGCTGATCTGGCCGAACCTCTACGTGGGCGATGCCTTCTTCGGCAACACTGGCGGCGGGTTCCACATTCCCGACACCAACGGGGTCTTCAACGCCCGCAACGCGATCTTCAACATCACCTGGCCCTCGTGATCGCTTCGCGCCTAATCCTCTGGCACACCTACAGCCGCGGCGTCGCCTTCGACCTCTCCGAACATGGCAACCACGGGACGATCGTCGACGCGACCTACGGCGGCGGCGGCTTCCCCACCGCGCTCCAGTTCACCGGCGGCCCGGGCGCGGTGTGGGTGAAACCGTCGAGCACGCTGTCGAACCTCGGCTGCGTCCGGACGCAGGTGCACTTCCACTGGGATCCCACGTTCGACCACCGGCACAACCTGATCGAGGGAGAGCTCGCGTTTGCGTTCTTCGTCAACCCGGATGGCTCGGTGCAGGGCACGATCCTCAATGCGCTCGGCCACTGGCTCGGAGCCAAGTCGGCGCCGGGCGTGATCCAAGCCGGACAGTGGCACCTGGCGGAGTTCTTTCACGACGGGATCTCCGCCTGCAAGCTCTACGTCGACGGCAACGTGGTCGCCGAGGACTACAGCTCCCCGGGACCGGTCGGGAGCGTGGCCGCCCACGGGCTGGCGATCGGCCACTGGCCCGAGCCCAGCGACGTGTACAGCTTCGAGGGCTACATGGACAGCGTCAAGGTGTGGTCGGACGATCCGCAGAAGGACACCAGCCAGCTCATCGACGGCTGCTGCATCGACCGGCCGGCGATCGCCGGGCAGCTCAGCGAGCTCGCGCAGCGCGGCCTCGACGCCGCGGCGCTCACCGATGTCGCGCACACGATGATCGACGTGGGGCGCGAGACGGCCTCCTACATGGCGCAGGGTTCCGCGGCTGATCGCGACCAGGCGCTGGCGCTCGGCGGTCGCCTGCTCTCCGCCTACCAGCAGGGTGACGCGGCAGCCCTGGGGGCGACCGTGATCGAGGGCGCCAACCGCCTGCAGGCCAACGCGTCGCCCGAGCAGCTCCTGCAGCTATGGACGAAGCTCGAGCCCGCGCTCTCGCGATCGCCGGTCTGGCCGATGCTGCTCAAGGGAGACCTGGCCGGGATCCAGAAGTGGCTTGCGCCCTGGTGCCTGGACGAGTGGGTGCCCCCGTCGGGCAAGCCCGAACGTCCGCCGCCCGCCGGCGATGACAGCACCGACCCCGACACCGACGCGCCCCCGGGACAGACGCCCCCCGGGTGGACGGACTCGAGCACCCACGAGCAGGTGGCGCCGCCCGATCCCTCGCCCCCGACCCCGGAGCCGCCCACGTGAGCGCGTCAGGCCTCCCGCAACAGGTCCAGCTCGACTGCAAGACCCTGGCGGACGTCGCCAACCGCTTCAGCCCGATCCTGCGCTTCCATCCCCAGGAGCGGTTCTTCCCCGTGCTGGCCGAGTCGTGGCTGACACACACGACCGAGGCGTCATGGTCGACCGACACCGCCCACCAGCTCGGCGACATCTACCCCGACTTCAACCGCCGCGGGATGGCGCTGTGCCGGTTCGTCAACGGAGATCTCGACGTGATCGCGGGTCAACCGGTGGCCGGGGACCGTCCGCTGCAGATGACCGTCGCCGCCGACGATCCCTACGCGATCGGCGCCCCCGCGCTGCGCACGGTCGACGAGACGACGTTCCTCGACCTGGGCGGCTGGCCGCCGAGCTCGAACTTCGCCGCCGGCGACACCGACCGGCTCTACGCCCTGTACTCGGAGCTGTCGGCGGCCATGAACGACCAGCTCGACTGGACGCCGCTGGAAGGCCAGCAGGACCTGCCGCACGCCTGGATCCCGCCCTCGGTGAACCCGACCACGTACTGCGAGGCCACGTGGGCCGGGCGCTTCCACGAGATCAGCGACAGCGCGGGCCAGGGCGACTTCCCGCCCGGCGACGCCGCGCTCACCAACTACCTCGCGCTCACCTATCACTACCTGTATGCGGGGCTCGAGACGCCGCCCGACGGAGACACCGGCCGCTGGCTGGAGGGACAGTGGGAGTCCGTGAGCTTGTTCTTCCGCGGCGGGGGGCTGGGCAAGTTGCCGGATCCGACCGTGATGCTGCCGCCCGACTTCGTCGTGGTCAGCCAAAACCTCGTCCAGGCCAGCAACTACCACCACAGGACCGCGCTGGCCGGCTACACGCAGGAGAACAACTGGCCGATGGTCGAAACGCTCGGCGAGCATCCGGTCCTCTACGTCTCCCGGGGGACGCACAAGTTCTTCTTCACCGCCGCGGACGCCGGCCAGCCGCCGCCCAGCCCGCCGCCGGGCTCGGACCCCGGCACGCACAGCGACGATCCGCACGAGGGCGGGATCACCGACATCCTCGTCTGGGGGCTGCTGGTGCTGGCCCTGGCGGCGCTTCTGTTCCTGGCGGCGCTGGTCCTCGGCGCCCTGCTGCTTGTGGGCATCGGGATCGTCGTGGCTGCCATCGCCGCGATCTTCGCCATCATCGCCCTCGCGCTCCTGATCCTGTGGCTGATCAGCCTGATCGATGCCAACGACACGAGCTCGGGAACGGACGTGCCCGGCTCGACCCCGAACGACCAGGCGAGCGACGACGGCACCCAGGGCGGCGGAGCGCAGGCCCCGGCGGGTTCGGCGCCCCCCACCGGCGGCACCGGTGGCGGTGGCGGAGGCGGAGGCGGGCCGAGCGTGGGCCTGCCCAACACCGGCTCGCCCACCGGCGAGGCGACCGTCTCCTTCGACGTGCGGGTGATCGACCGCATCTCGCTCGAGCGTCCGGAGCCCACCGGCTACCCGTCGGCCGAGCTGTGCGAGAACCCCACCTGGTGGGACTACAGTGGCGGCTGGGGCATCCGCGTGCAGGGCGGGTTCGGCACCGGGTGGGAGAACGGCACGCGGCGGGTGGACGAGTTCGGTCGCTCGCTGGCGTACTGGAATGGGCTGCGGCTCAGCACCGTGCTTCATGGAGGCGCGGATCGGGGCTGAGGTGCCTCGACCGACCTTCGGCCGTCAGTCGACGGCTGTTGACCAGAACCGGCTCGGCTCCTCCGATCCATCTGGTAGGTTGCGCGGCCTTAAAAGGAGGAGGGAGAGATCGTGAGCTTTTTGCCGCTTGGTGTGTGGCGGGTGGGAAGGTCCGGCACCGCTCGCCGGGCTGCGCTCGCCGGCCTACTGGTGACGGCCTTGATCGCGCTCGTGCCGAGCACCGCGGCCGCCCAGATCGATTACTCGGGGGGCGCGCACCAGATCCTGGCGCCGGGCGAGTACGGAGCGCTGCCGCCGACCGTGAACTCGACCGACCAGGGGATGCTGTACGACGGACTGATGCCGCTGCAGGGCAACGTCACCACCGCCGATCTCGACCAGTACTACCTGTCCGAGAAGTTCGGCGTCAGCGGTCCGGTCGTGCGCACCGAGCGCCCCCGACCGGGGGTGACGATCCTCCGCGACCGCTACGACATCCCCCACATCTACGGAACTACGCGCGACGACGTGATGTTCGGCTCCGGCTGGGTGGCCGCTGAAGATCGCGGGCTGCTGCTGTCGGCCGGGCTCGGGCCGGCCTACGTGGCCGCGGTGGGCGTGCCGGGAATCAACGCGTTTGGCCTGGTGACCTCGCTGCGCTCGTTCACGCCGAGCGCGCAGTCGATCCGCTTTGTCAACAACCAGCAGAAGGTCCTGCTCAGAGCGGGGGCAAAGGGCCGGCAGGTGCTGCGCGACCTCCGCGACTGGGTCGACGGCATCAATGCCTACGAGGCCAGCCTGCCGCCGAGCCAGCGCATCAACATCAAGGCGACGGTCGCCGATGCGATCGCCGGCTTCGCCTTCATCGGCTCGATCTTCGGCAACGGTGGCGGCAACGAGGTCGCGAACTCGGACTTTCTCGCCCGGCTGGAGCGCCGGTTCGGCGCCCGCAAAGGCCTCAAGGTGTTCCGCGACCTGCGCGAAGTCAACGACCCCGAGGCGCCGACCACGATCAAGAAGCGCTTCCCCTACGACCAGGTGCCGTCGGGGCCGACTCCGGGCGCGATGGTGATCGACCCTGGCTCGATGAGCTCGGCGGCGACCGCGGCGGTTGCCGCGACCAGGGCGTCCCGGCACAAGGCGTCGAACTTCGTGGTCGTCGGCGGGGGCCTGTCCGCCGACGGACATCCGCTGGCGGTGATGGGCCCGCAGCTCGGCTACTACTACCCGGAGATCGTCATGCAGGGCGACCTGCACGGCGGGGGCATCGACGCCGAAGGGATCATCGCCCCGATCGCGCCGTACGTGTTCATCGGTCGCGGGCGCGACTTCGCCTGGAGCCTGACCAGCGCCGGCAGCGAGAACGAGCAGCAGTTCCTGGAGAAGCTCTGCAACCCCAACGGGAGCCGGCCGACGCGCGCATCCCATCACTACATCTACAAAGGCAAGTGCAGGGCGATGACGTTCTTCAACGCCGGGCGCCTCGGCGCCGGCGACGGGCAGCCGGCCCGCGAGGTCACGTTCTGGCAGACGGTCCACGGGCCGGTCAGCGGCACGGTCACCGTTCACGGCCGCCCGTACGCGATCGCCCTGGAGCGCTCCACGCGCGGCCGCGAGCCCGCCGGCGAGCTGGCCTTCAGCGATCTGGACTCCAACCGGGTCCACTCGCCGCAGCAGTTCTTCCATGCCGCCAACGAACTCGAGACGACGTTCAACTGGCCCTACATCGACAGCAAGCACCTCGCCTACTTCTCCTCGGGGCGCCTGCCGATCATGGCGCCGGGAACCGATCCGAGCCTGCCCACGCTCGGGACCGGGCGCTACGACTGGCGCGGGTTCCTGTCCCTGAACCGGCATCCCCACGAGATCCTCCCGCGGACCGGCGTGCTCCTGAACTGGAACAACAAGCCGGCGCCGGGTTGGGGCGCGGCCTCTGACAACTACAACTACGGGCCGATCTACCGGCAAACCCTCTACCGGGGGTTCCACCCCGGCATGAGCGAGGCCGACGACGTCTCGATCATGAACCGCGCCGCGACCGAGGATCTGCGCGGCGTCGAGCTGTGGCCGGTGATCCGTCGCGTGCTCGCCCACGGTCACGCGCCCAGCGCGCTGGCCAGCCAGGCCGCGGCGCTGGTCTCGGTCTGGGCCGCGAGCGGGGCCAGCGATCTCGGCGACAACGCGACCGGCAAGATCGACAATCCGGGCTTCGCGATCATGGATGCGATCTGGACCCCGATCGCGGACGCGGTGATGAAGCCGGTGCTCGGCAACGCCCTCCTGACGCGACTGGCGTCGCTCAACGGGCCCGACAGCACGCCCTCGTTCGGGGGCGGCTGGTATGGCTACGTGGACAAGGACCTGCGCACCGAGCTGGGCCTGCCGGTCAAGGGCCGCTACAGCCGGCGCTACTGCGGCCGCGGCAGCCTGCGTGCCTGCAGCGCCTCGCTGTGGAGCGCGATCCAGGGCGCGGTGACCAAGCTCGCGGGAGCCCAGGGCTCGAACCCGAACGCCTGGCGAGCGCCGGCATTTCGGATCAGCTTCGCTCCCGGGCTGATCCCGTTCACGATGCGCTGGACCAACCGTTCGACCTTCCAGCAGGTGATCGAGTTCACTGGCCACGCTCCCGGCGGTCCGTAGCGGCGGAGACGGGCGCGCCGCCGGCCGAGCGAGTCAGGCCAGGGCGGTGCGGGCGCTCTCGAGGTCGTCGGTGGCGATCACCACCTTGATGCCGCCGAACGTGGTGTAGAGCAGCTCGATGTTGACGTTGGCGTCGGCGAGCTCGCGGGCGAGTTCGCCCAGCGAGCCCGGTTTGTCGGCGATGTCGACAACCAGCACCTCGCGCTGTTCGGCGATCCCCATGCCCGCCTCGGTGAGCGCGGCGACGGCGCGGCGCACCGCGTCATCGTCCAGCAGCACGTGGATGATTCCCCGGCCCTCGCCCGTGAACGCGCACAGGCCGCGGATGTTCACGCCGGCGGCGCCGGTGGCTCCTCCCAGCTTCGCCAGCTGGCCGGGTTCGTCCTGGAGCACTACGGTCAGGTCGGTCGGCATGGGCCTGGGGCTGCGTTCGGGAAGATCGCTCGACGGCGCGTCGAAGCCTATCCGGTCAGTCGCACGCCGGCGCGGTCTCCCGCATCGCCGAACAAATAGGATCCGGCTGTGACTGCGCCGCGGCTGCATCATCTGAACTGCGGAACCATGTGCCCGTGGGGGCAGCGCTACATCAACGGCGCCGGCGGGTTGCTGGCCCCCGCCCGGATCGTCTGCCACGTGCTGCTGATCGAGGGCTCGGAGGGGCTGGTGCTGGTCGATACCGGCTTTGGCACCGCGGACGTTCGCGGCTCGCCCCCGATCAGCAGGGTGTTCACGACGATGATGCGCCCACCGCTGGAGATGGGTGAGACCGCGCTGGCGCAGGTGCGCGAACTGGGCTTCGACCCTGCCGATGTCCGCGACATCGTCCTCACCCACCTCGACGTGGATCACGGCGGCGGCCTGCCCGACTTCCCCTCCGCCCGCGTCCACGTGTGGGCGCGTGAGCACGAGGCGATGTTGAGACCTCCGCGGCGCGAACGGGCGCGCTACGCCATGGGAAGAGCGCACTGGGCCCACGGTCCCGACTGGGCCACGCACGAGCTCGCGCCCGGCGAGCAGTGGTTCGGCTTCGACGGTGTCCGGGTTCTCGCCGACAGCGGCGCCGAGATCCTGCTGATCCCGCTGCCCGGTCACACCCTCGGCCATACCGGCGTCGCGCTGCGCACCAACGGCAAATGGCTGCTGCACTGCGGCGACGCGTACTTCTATCGCGACGAAGTCCGCACCCCGCCGTCATGCCCGCCGGCGCTGCGGGTGTTCCAGGCCATATCGCAGGCGAACGGCACCCTGCGCCGCCAGAACCTGGAGCGGTTGCGCGAGCTGGCCGACCGACATGCCGGCGAGGTGGAGTTGATTTGCTCGCACGACCCCGTGCTGCTGGACCGATCGCAGTCGAGCTGACGAGCTGGACCGGAGCAGCGGCGAGTCGCCGGGCCTTCTCGACCGACGGCGGAGAAGTCGACCCTCTTTACCCGCCACCCCCTGGTGTGAGGCTACCCGGCAGGCCGGTAGGCCAGATAGACCACGCCGTTCTCGTATGACCGAGCGGCCGCGAGCGACTGCTTGCCCGGCGCGCCGCGCTCGGGGAAGAGCCGCGGGCCGGAGCCGCGCGTGAGCGGGTAGACGAACAGATGCAACTCGTCAACCAAGCCATCCGCGAGCATCGCTCGGACCAGCGTCCCGCTGCCGCTGACGTACAGGCCGCCATCGACCTCGTCCTTAAGGCTGCGGATCACGTCGGGGTCGTACGGCCCGACGAGCCTCGAGTTCCTCCAGGTCGGAGTCGTGAGCGTTGACGAGACGACGTACTTCGTGGTGTCGTTGAAGAACGGCGCCCCCGGATCGTCCTCCGCGGTCCGCGTCGACCACGCCGGCTCGAACATCTCATAGGTCGAGCGCCCGAGCAGGATGCCGCGGCAACGTCCGACGACCGCGCCGATGGCCTCTGCCATCTTCGGATCGAAGCCGTAGTCGGACGTCCACGTCGGCGCGTCGATGACGCCGTCGAGGCTCATGAACTCGTGCACGTGTATCGCTCCCACCGCTCACCTCCGTTTTCATGTTTGCCGTGTAGACCGCGCGCTCGCGGCGAACTAATCGATCGGCGGTCAGTCCGCCACCCCGAGCCCCCAGCCGCCGTCGATCACGATCTCCTGGCCGGTGATGTACTCGGACGCCGGCGAGGCCAGGAACAGAGCCAGCGGCTTGATGTCGTCCGGGTGACCGACGCGATGCATGGGGATGTCCTTCGCCACCGCCGCCTGCACCTCGGGGTTGTGGGCGTGGCCGCCGCCGATGTTGGTGACGAAGAACCCCGGCGCGATCGCGTTGGCGGTGATCCCATAGGCAGCCAGCTCGAGCGCGATCGAGTGCATGAGATGCCGGGCGCCGGCCTTCGCCGCCAGGTAGGCCGAGCCGATCGCGGGCTCGACCAGGGTCGCGGCCAGCGATGTCGTCACGATGATCCTGCCGAACCGTCGCGGGCGCATGTGGCGCGCCGCGGCCCGCGCGGTGGCGAAGATCCCGCCCAGGTTGATGTCGATCACGCGGTTCCAGCGCTCGTCGGTGTAGCGCTCGAGCGCGCCCTCCTCCACCCGCGGCCGCTGCCCCCCGGCCCAGGCGCCGACGAAGCCGACGCCGGGATCGACGCCGGCGTTGGCGAAGGCGACGTCGAGCCGGCCGTAGAGCTCCGCCGCTTCGTCGATGGCGCGATCGAGCCCGGCATGATCGGTGACGTCGGCGACCGCGCCCCGCACGTCGAGGCCTTCACCATGGAGCCGTGACGCCTGGGCGGCCACTCCGTCGGCATCGACGTCGATCAGCGTGACCCGCGCCCCGTGCGCGGCCAGCACCTCGCCATAGGCAAGGCCCAGGCCACTGGCACCGCCGGTGACGATCACCCCGAACCCGGCCACCTCGAACCGCGAGGAGACATCCACGTTCATGGCCGGCCGAGCCTACCGCGACACCGGCGTGCGTCTCAGTGCAGGCGCCCCACGACCCGTGCGAACGCCTTGGCGATCACCTCGTAGCCGTGCTCGTTGGCATGGATGTTGGGGCCGCGCGGCGGGGCGGTGCAGGCCCACGTCCAGCTGCATACCCGCGCCACGTCGACCGGCACCATCTGCCCGCGGTAGGAGACCTTCCCGGTGGCGTCGTAGGTCTGGAACGCGCCGGCGACGTCGGCGGTCTTGTAGCCGGCGGCGTGGTCCGCCGCGGCGATCTCGCCGTTGACCTGCTTGGCGAGCCCGACCGAAAGCGTCGCCAGCCCCTTGGTGGACGGGTCATCGCTGAAGTAGCCGGAGAGAATCGGGTCGTACAGCGTCATCCCGGCCAGCTTCGTGCCGGCGGGGGCCGCGTGCTTCACGCCCTCGAGGATCCGGGGAAGGTTGTGCTTGATCGAGCCGAGCCCGGCGGTGACGCACTGGCCCACGTTCACCCCGGGGTTGGCGCAGCCGTCGACGTCGTTGGCGGCGATGTCGATCGTCACCAGCGAGACCTCGCCGCGCCCGTGGTGGGAGCGCAGGAAGCGCTCGGCCGCGGTCAGCTGCGAGCCGCCGCGGCGGTCGCAGTGGAAGAGCTTGGCGTTGGCCTCGTTGCCGTGGCCGGTGAGCATGCTCGTGGTCGTGTCGCCCGGACAGCCCAGCTTGACCAGCTTGAGGTTCGGTATGTGCCGGCGCTCGATTTGGTAGAGCTGGTTCGCGTAGCCCTGGTTGGTCTCCAGCGAGGTGCCCCGGGCGTTGGGCTGCACGCCCTGGGACAGCGAGTCTCCGAGCGCGAGGTAGTAGTGAGAGGCGGATTTCGCCGCCGCGACGCCAGGGATGGCGAGCAGCGCGACGAGCACGCCCAGTGCGAGTTTGCGTCCGAGCACAGGGAACCTTCCTATTGATAAGCCGCGACCCCCGGTGAGGCCGCGGCGCGAGTTGCGAGGTTGATGGAAACGGCAGAGCCGCCGCTCCGAGGGTAGCGGCACCCTGAACGGCGGCTGGATAATGGGGTCGTGCGTGGGGATTCGCGCAGGCGGCTGCTGGCCCTGGTGGTAGCCGCCGCGGTCGCGGTGGCGTTCGCCGATTCCTCGATCGTGGTGCTTGCCCTGCCCGAGCTGTATTCGCGCTTCGACACCTCGATCGTCGGGGTGTCGTGGGTGATCACGTCCTACAACCTCGTCCTCGCGGTGTGCGCGTTCGCGCTGATTCCCGTGGTCACGCGGATGGACGTGGGGAACCTCAGCCGGGCTGGGCTCACGCTGTTCTGCCTGGCCTCGATCGGCGCCGCGGTGTCCCCGAGCCTGCCGGCGCTGATCGTGTTCCGCTGCCTGCAAGGGGCCGGCGCGGCGATGCTGCTCGCGAGCGCGCTGGCGCTGCTCTCGGCGCTGTACGGGTCCCGAGCCCGCGGGGTGGCGGTGTGGGTCGCCGCGGGGACGTTCGGGGCGGCGCTCGGGCCGGCGCTGGGCGGGATCCTCACGCAGCTGTTCGAGTGGCGGGCGATCTTCGTCTTCCAGGCGCCGGTGGCGCTGGCGGCGCTGGTGGCGGCCGCCGAGTCTCACTCACACCCGCCGGCCGAGCGCGGCGCCAGCCGGCGCGTGGCCGCCAACGCCGGCCTGGCGCTGCTGTTCGGCGCGCTCGTCGGGGCGCTGTTCCTGGCCGTGCTGCTGCTGGTCTCGGTCTGGGGGCTCTCGCCGATCGCCGGGGCGGCGGCGGTGAGCGCGCTGCCGGTCGCGGCGTTGGCGGCCCATCGACTGAGCGGCGAGCTGTCGGCCTGGACGGCCGCCGCGGCCGGGGCGCCGCTCCTGGCCGCGGGGCTGGTGGCGCTGGCGCTGCTGCCGGCCACCAGCGTCGTGATCGTCGTCGTCGCCTTGGCGCTGTGCGGGGCGGGCATGGGGCTGGCGGTGCCGGTGCTGACCCACCGTGCGCTCAGCCCGGACGAATCACTCGTCCATGACGGCACGGTCACGATCGGCGCCCGCCACGTCGGTCTGGTCCTTGCCCTGGTGCTGGTCGCGCCCGTCCTGTCCCACGACCTGCAGACGGGCGCCAGGAACGCGCTCCTCGGCGGGGCCAAGGTGCTGCTGAGCGCCGATGTCCCGATCCGCCAGGAGGTGCCGATCGCGCTCGACCTCCGCACCGTGCTCGAGCACACCCCCAGGGGCACGGTTCCCGACCTGGCGGCGCCGTTCAACAAGCACGGGGCGGCGCATGACCCACGGCTGCGCCAGGCCCGCGATTCGCTCACGGGCGCGATCCAGGATGCGCTGACGCGCAGCTTCCGGCGCGCGCTGGCGCTGTGTGCCCTGCTGGCCGCGCTGGCGCTGGTCCCGATCGCGCTGGCGCGCCGGAGCGCGTTCCGATGACCACGCGCCAGGGAGGGCTCGTGCTCGCGGCGCTCGGGGCGGCGGCGCTGGCCCTGATCGTGGTCGAGTTCGGGCTCGGCGCGGTCTCGTTCGGTCAGCCGCGGCTGGCGAACCCGTGCACCGCGAGCGCCGGCCCCTCCGGAGGCGGCATCGACGGCGCGGTCCAGCGGTTCGCCCGGTCCACGCTCGACGGGGCCGCGTGCCAGCTTCACACTTCGCGCGAGGAGCTCGTCCTGTCGTTCGTGCCCGCCGCGGGGACCAAGAAGATCCGCTGGACCAGGCAGACGATCGACGACGCCTTGAAGGCCGGTTTCAACCGCGCGGCCCACAACCTGGCCGGCAACGGCATCGCCGGCGACGCGCTGGCGTTCGCGCTCAGCCAGATTTTCGCCCCCTCGATCGCGTGGTTCATCCAGGAGGCCTCCTAGGGCCGGCTTTCTTCGAAAGATCTCACCAACGCCGCATACTTTGGGGCCGGGCGATGAGCTCTCCAAGGCATTTGTGGTCAGGCGACTGGCAGCTCGATTCCGCCGCCGTCGCGGAGGAGCTGGCCCGGCGCCGTGCCCGCTCCGGCGAGCCGGAAGAGCCGGACGAGCCCGCCCCGCCGCCTCCCCCGCCCAGACCGAGGATCTCGGTCGCAGAGCGCGTGCGCGCGGCGGTGAAGGCCGCGCGCCAGCTGCTCGTCCGCCTCATCGCCCTGGCCCGCGAGGCCGTCCGGGGAGCCGTCCGCGGGGCCGTGGGCAGCGCCCGCGCCCGGCTGTCCGGAAGGGGCCGCCGGCTGGCCGTGGCGCTGATCGTCGTGGTCGTCACCCTGCTCAGCGCCGGCGTGGCCTTCGCCGTGACCTCGCTGCTGGTCGACTCCGGCCGGGGCTCGCAGACCGCCAGCGCCGGCCAGGTATGGCTGGGGATCAAGATGAAGAGCGCCCCTAACGGCGCCGGCGCGATGGTGACCACGGTGGCGCTGGGCAGCCCGGCGGCGTCGGCCGGGCTCCAGACCGGAGACGTGATCACCCAGATCGACAACCAGGCGATCCAGAGTCCGGCCGACGTCAACGCGGCGCTGGCCGGGCTGCGCGCCGGCAACGAGCTTCAGGTGCAGTTCAACCGCGGGCCGGTCAGCTACTCGACGCTGGTCACGCTCGCGGCGCGGCCGCCGGGCTCGCCATGAGCTTCGCCTCGCCGCTCGTCCTGATCGCGCTGCTGGCGCTCCCCCTGCTGATCAGGTGGTACACGGGCCAGCAGCGCCGTCGCGCCCGTGCCGCGGCCGCGTTCGTCACGCCGGCGCTGACCCCGTCGGTGGCGCCGAGCCGTCCGCGCTGGCGCCGCCACCTGCCGATGATCGCGTTCCTGCTCGCGCTCGCGGTGTTGATCGTGGCCGCAGCGCGGCCGCAGCGCAGCGTCGCCGTGCCGGTCACCAACGGCGCGATCATGCTCGCCAACGACGTCTCGAGCTCGATGCAGGCCCGGGACGTCGCCCCCACCCGGCTGCTGGCGGCCCAGCATGCCGCCAAGGTGTTCGTGTCGCGCGTCCCCAGCGCCGATCAGGTGGGGCTGCTCGAGTTCGCCAAGACGCCGGTCGTGCTGCAGTCGCCGACCACCAACCACGCGCTCGTGCTGACCGCGCTCGGGCAGCTGCGCTCGAGCGGCGGCACGGCGATGGGCGAGGCGATCCTGACCGCCCTGCGCGAGCTGAAGAGCCTCCCGCCCGTCGGTGGCAAGCGCCCGCCGGGGGCGATCGTGCTGATCTCCGACGGCGCCTCGAACGTCGGCAGCGACCCGCTGGCCGCCGCCCGCCAAGCCGCCGCGCAGCACGTCCCGATCTACACCGTCGCGCTGGGGACGCCAAACGGCACCGTCCAGATCAAACGCGGCGCGACGACCGTCACCGTGTATGTGCCGCCGAGCCCGCAGGAGCTGGCGCAGGTCGCGCACCTGTCCGGCGGGCGGGCGTTCACGGCCGCCGACACCGCCGGGCTGAGCGCGGTGTACGAGCACCTCGCCGCCCAGCTCGGCCACAAGCACGTCAAACACGAGATCACCGCGAGCTTCGCCGGCGGAGGACTGGTGCTGCTGCTGCTCGGCAGCGTCCTGTCGCTGCGCTGGTTCGGCCGCCTCATCTAGAACCCACGGAGGAACCTTCATGACCGACATCGACCAGGCCCACGAGCTGCGCGGGGAGGCGCGCGACGCCTTGCAGGAGGCGTTGTACGAGATGAAGCGGGTGATCGTCGGGCAGGACGCGATGCTCGAGCGGCTGCTGGTCAGCCTGCTCGCCGGCGGCCACGTGCTGCTCGAGGGCGTACCCGGGCTGGCCAAGACGCTGACCGTCAAGACCCTGGCCGCGGTGCTCGGCGGCACCTACAGCCGGATTCAGTTCACCCCCGATCTGGTGCCCGCCGACCTCGTCGGCACCCGCGTCTACCGGCCCGACACCGGCGGCTTCGACACCGAGCTGGGGCCGGTGTTCTGCAACTTCCTGCTCGCCGACGAGATCAACCGCGCCCCGGCCAAGGTGCAGTCGGCCCTGCTCGAGGTGATGCAGGAGCAGCAGGTGACGATCGGCGGGAGCACCTACGCGGTGCCGCTGCCGTTCATCGTGATGGCGACCCAGAACCCGATCGAGTCCGAGGGCACCTACCCCCTGCCCGAGGCGCAGGTCGACCGCTTCCTGATGAAGATCCTGGTCGACTACCCGAGCGTCGGCGAGGAGGCGGCGGTCGTCGGCCGCAGCCTCGGCGACCCGGCCGAGGTGCGCGAGCGCGTGTCGCTGGACGAGCTGCGCCGGTACGGGGCCGCCTCGCGTACGGTGCTCGTCGATCGCGAGGCGATCGGCTACGCGGTGGCGCTGGCCGACGCCACTCGCCACCCCGCCACCCACGGGCTCAAGGAGCTCGAGCCGCTGATCGAGTTCGGCTCGAGCCCGCGCGGCCCGATCGGCCTCGTCCAGGCGGCGCGGGTGCTGGCGCTGCTACGCGGCCGCGGCCACGTCGAGCCCGACGACATCCGCGATCTCGCCGCCGACGTGCTGCGCCACCGGATCGTGCTCTCCTACGACGCCCTCAGCGAGGGCGTGACCGCCGACGATCTGGTCGAGAAGGTGCTGGCGGCGGTTCCCGAGTCGGGCGCGGAGCATCTGATGCGTGAGTCACCCACGGTCGTGAGAGCGGTGTGAGCGCGAGCGCGCTTCAGCCGCCCGCGGCGCGACAGGGCCCGGGCCCGATCCCGCAACCGCTGGTCGAGGCGCTCGACGTGGCCATCAGCCGGCTGGTCGCGCGGATGCTGCCCGGCGACCGGCGTGCCGCCGGCGTTGGCGCCGGGACCGAGCTGGCCCAGCTGCGCCCGTACGAGATCGGCGACGACGTGCGTCACATCGATCCCGCCGCCACCGCCCGCACCGGCCAGCCCCACGTGCGCACGCACGTCCCCGAGCGCGCGCTCACGACCTGGATCGTGCTCGACGTCTCGCCGTCGATGGCGTTCGGCACCGCGCGGCGGCTGAAGGCGGACGTGGCCGAGGGCGTGGCGCTGGTGTTCGGACGCCTCGGGGTGCGCCGGGCGGGCAGCATCGGGCTGGTCGCGTTCGGCGGCGACACCCCGCGTGTGCTGCCGGCCCGGGGCTCGAAGCCCGGGATGGTGGCGCTGCGGCGGACGTTGGCCGAGGGCGTGGCCCCCGACGGCCAGCACGACCCCGACGGGCTCGCCGGGGCGCTGCGGCGAACCGCGCGGCTGGCCCGCCAGCCCGGGCTGGTGGTGGTGATCTCCGATTTCCGCGACCAGAACGCCTGGGAGCGCCCGCTCGGCTCGCTGCGAGTCCGCCACTCGGTGGTCGCGATCGAGATCGTCGATCCGCGCGAGGCGGAGCTGCCATCGGTCGGGCACCTGGCCCTGGTCGATCCCGAAACCGGCGCCCGGATCGAGGTCGACACCTCCCGGCGCCGGGTGCGCGAGCGCTTCGCCGAGCTCGAGCGCGAGCGGCGCGACGCGGTGGCGCGCGAGCTGCGCCGCCTGCGCATCGACCACGTCGCGCTGTCCACCGAAGAGGACTGGCTGCTGGCCCTGGGGCGTCACCTGCGATGAGCTTCACCTCGCCCGTGTGGCTGTTGGCCCTGCTGCTGGTGCCGCTGGCGATCGCGGTGGCGATCGGCGCCCGCCGGCGGGCCCGGCGTTACGCGGTCCGCTTCCCCGCCTTCTCGACGCTCCGGCTCGCCGTCGACGCCGGCCCGTCGTGGCAGCGCCACCTGCCGGCGGCGTTTGCGCTGGCGGCGATCGCGGCCCTGGCGCTGGCCCTCGCCCGCCCACACGTCAGCTACAGCGCCGCCGTCGGCGAGGCCTCGGTGATGCTCGTGACCGACCACTCGGGGTCGATGGCGGCCACCGACGTGGCGCCGACGAGGCTGGCCGCGGCCGAGCGGGCGGCGAACACGTTCATCGACCAGCTGCCGCCCAACGTCCGCGTCGGCGCGGTCGCGTTCGGCAGCTCACCGGACGGCGTGCAGGGGCCCGAGGCCAACCATCAGGCGGCGCGAGGGATCATCGACGCGCAGTCGGCGGGGGGCGCGACCGACACCGGCGACGCGCTGGAGCTGGCGCTGCAGCTGCTGCGGGCCGGGGATCCGAGGCACCCGCCGTCGGCGATCGTGCTGCTCTCGGACGGCGACGCGAACACTGGCATCAACGTGCTCACGGTGGCGCGCCAGGCCGCGCACGACAAGATCCCGATCTACACCGTCGCCCTCGGCACGCCCGACGGGGCGCTGCCCAATCCCGGGGGCTTCGGGCCGCCGGTGCCGGTGCCGCCCGATCCGCAGCTGATGCAGCAGATCGCGCAGCTCTCGGGTGGGCGCTCGTTCAACGCCCAGAGCGCGGATGAGCTCAGCTCGATCTACAAGCACCTCGGCAACCAGCTCGGGAGGGTCACGCGCAAGCGCGAGGTCACGGCCGAGTTCGCGATCGGCGGGCTAGTGCTGCTGCTGCTGGCGGCGGCGGGATCGACGCGGTGGTCGGGCCGGCTGCCCTGACCTTCTGGGTCACGAAGCCCCCGTCTGGGTCGCGAAGCCCCCGTCTGGGTCGCGAAGCCCCCGTCTGGTCGCGAAGCCCCCGATCGGGGTACAACGGTCACAGGATGAGCGTTGACGAGCAGCGAATCGCGGCCGCCGAGGACTACTACCTGCTCGACGAGACCCTGTCGGAGCAGGAGCGCGAGATCCGCGACCGGGTGCGCGCGTTCGCCGACACCGAGGTCGTTCCGATCATCGACGAGTACTGGGAGAAGGCGGAGTTTCCGTTCGAGCTGGTGCCGAAGCTGGCCCAGCTCGAGGTCGCCGGGACCACCATTCAGGGCTACGACTGTCCGGCCATGTCCCGGCTCGGCGCCGGCCTGGTGTCCCGCGAACTGGCCCGCGCCGACGGGAGCGTGAACACGTTCTTCTCCGTTCACTCGGGCCTGGCCATGGGCTCGATCGACCTGCTCGGCAGCGAGGAGCAGAAGCGCCAGTGGCTGCCGCCGATGGCGAGGCTGGAGAAGATCGGCGCTTTCGGGCTGACCGAGCCCGAGCACGGCTCGGACTCGGTCTCACTCGAGACGACCGCGGAACGCGTGGGCGACGAGTACGTGCTGCGCGGCGCCAAGCGGTGGATCGGCAACGCGTCGTTTGCCGACGTCACCGTGATCTGGGCCCGCGACGGCGACGGTGAGGTCGGCGGCTACCTGGTGGAGAAGGACACGCCGGGATTCGACGCCGACACGGTGATCACCGGCAAGATGGGCAAGCGGGCGGTGTGGCAGGCGGAGATCGCGCTGGACGACGTGCGCGTGCCGGTCGAGAACAAGCTCGCGCACGCGTGCACGTTCGCGGACACCAGCAGAGTGCTCAGCCAGACTCGGGGCGGCGCCGCCTGGGAATGCGTCGGCCACGCGATGGCGGGCCTCGAAGCAGCGCTCTCCTACGCCAAGGAACGCTCCCAGTTCGGCAAGCCGATCGCCGGCTTCCAGCTCGTGCAGGCCAAGCTGGCGACGATGCTGGCCGAGACCACGGCCATGCAGCTGGTCTGCTTCCGCCTCGCCGAGCTTCAGGAGCAGGGCGCGATGACGCCGCCGCGGGCGTCGCTGGCCAAGCTCCACAACGTCCGCAAGGCCAAGCTCGTGTGCTCCGAGGCGCGCGACATCCTCGGCGGCAACGGGACGCTGCTCGAATTTCAGGTCGCGCGCCACCTCACCGATCTCGAGATCGTCGCCACCTACGAGGGCACGGACTCGATCCAGTCGCTGATCATCGGGCGGGATTTGACGGGGATCTCCGCGTTCACCTAGGCTGGAGTGCCAAACTCGGGCGCACGTGAAGGAGGGGGGCGTGGCGCGACCACGTAAGGCAGGGCATCGGGGCAGACAGTCGGTCAAGCCGGTCGGGCAGCGGTTTCCGATCGGGTGGCTGCCGACGTACATGACCGAGCCACTGCCCCCGGTTCGCTACCCCGTCGACGTCACCTGCGGCATCACCGACTGGGTCATGCTCTGCAACGGCCCCGATCCCACGTGCGTGAGGCCACACGGTGTCGGTAACTGCGCGTTCGCGGGACGACAGCACTACCGGATGGCCAAGGCGAGGGCATACGGGCACCAGGAGACTTGGCAGACGACCAACGACCTGGTGCAGGAGTACCTGACCTACAACGAGGGTGAAGACGTGGGCGCGGTGATCGCGGACGTGCTGCTGAGCTGGTACGCGGACGGAACAATCGAAGCCTTCGCGCCGGTCGACCACACGAACCGGGCGCAGTGCAACAGCGCGATGGCAGCATTCCACGGCTTGTATGTCGGAGTGAATTTGCCGCCGAACGCCAATCAGCGCTTTGCACATCATGAGCCGTGGACGCTCGACGGAGTCCAGCCCAACCCTGACGACAAGCACTGCCTGGTCAAGGTGAAGTCTGACCACGACACGGACACATGGGTGACCTGGGGTGGGCTACAGACCTCGACCACGGAGTGGACGTCGGCCTGCATCGAAGAGGCATGGGTGATCATCACCAGCGAAGACGTGAACGCCCGGCAGGAGCTCAAGATCGACCAGCTCCGTGACCAGATCGACGCGCTCCGCGCCACCGGCGGCTGAGGGGCCGGCCCGCGCCCCTTGACCCGCCCTCCGCCTCCGCCTAGGGTTGGCGGGATGCCGGGGCAATGGGCGCACCTGGGGGCCGGCGAAGTTCTGGTTGCCACCGACGCCGGCGCCTGGATCGAGGAGCCGGAGTTTGGCGTGCTGGGCTTGGGCGGGCCGATGGCGGACTCGCTGCCGGCGAGCGCCGAGTCGACTCGCCACCTGCTCGACGGCGCGATCGCCGCCGCCGAGCTCACGGCGCCGCCGGCACAGGAGCCGCCGATCACCGCGGTGCGCTGGGCCTGGCACCTGGTCAGCCAGTGGCACTGCGCCCACCACAGCGTCTCGCTGCTCCCCGACCTGATCGACCGCTACGAGGCCACGGCGCGCCCGGATCTCGCCGCGTTCGCCCGCCGCAAGCTCGCGGAGGAACAGGGCCACGATGAGATGCCGCTGGCTGACCTGAGGGCGCTCGGCTACGACGCCGAGGCGCTGGTGCAAGCGGTGGCGCCGCACCCCACGGTGACCGCCGGCCTCGACTACGCGCACAACTGTGCCCACAGCGATGAGCCGGCCGAGTTCCTGGGCTACGTGTACGCGCTCGAGCGGCGCGTGCTCCGGCTCTCCGGCGAGTGGTTCGCGGCGCTGGAAGCCGCGCTCCCGCCGGGCGTCGAGGCCACATCATGCGTCCGCCTGCACGCCGGCGAGCTCGACCCCGCCCACGTCGAGGCGGCGATCGCGTTCGTCGCGGGCCTCCCGGCCGCGGATCGAACCGCGGTGGCGATCGGCTGCTATCGGACCACCCAGATCTGCTGCGCGGAGTTACCCGGCGGCGTTCCGTGCGAAGCCGAGCTCGAGCGCCGGCTCTCGCCCTTCCGGGATCCACAACCCGGTCACAACCAAGGAGACGAACATGAGTAGCGATCCCAGCAACCACGAGGGCTACAAGATCCTGCAGCGGGTGGCCGCCAAGGCGCTGGCCGACGACGACTATCGCAAGCGGCTGCTGGCGCAACCGGAGACGGTGCTGAAAGAGGCGGGGCTCACGGTCCCGGACGGGACCACGGTGTCGGTCCACCAGAACACCGACACTGAAATCCACTTGGTGTTGCCCTCAAAAGGACACCGTCCGCCGCTCGACGTCGACGAGAAGCACGTAAAGAGCGCGTTCGCCGTCACCCACATGTTCTGAGCGCCGTGCCGGCGGCGCAGATCGCCCCGCCTAGCTAGCTAGGGCCGTCGAGGAGCGCCAGAGCAGCGTCGCTGCCGGGCTCGTCTCCCTTGGCGTTGAACAGGCCCAGGGCCATGCGGGCCTCGGAGCTCGCTTCCTTCATCCGGCCACAGGCTGACAGGACCTGAGCGAGCTCGAGCGTCGCTCTCGCCTGGAGCACCGCGAAATCGGTCTTGCGGGCGCAGGCGACCGCGCTTCGCGCCCACCGTTCGGCCGCCTCGGCATCTCCGGCCGCAAGCGCCAGGCGCGCCCGAACGCCGTGAGTCGTCGCGTAATTGAGCGCCTCCTGCGGCGCACTCAGCTCTTCGGCGAACTCGACTGCGGCGCGCGCCCCGGCCCGGTCTCCCAGCAGCTCGTGTGCGCGCGCCAACATCGCTTGAGTCGTCGATCGCGCCGACCGTTCGCCGGCGTCGGCAAGGATCGCGTCGGCCCGGAGCAGCGACGCGAGCGCCTCCGCGACGTCTCCTTCGGAGAGCTCGATCCAGGCCAGCGTCTGCTCACAGGTTGCCGCCATCGTGTGGATCCCGAGCGCGCGGAACGCTGCCAGCGCGCGCTCCGTGAGACGGCAAGCCTCGGCGAACCTCCTGCCGAGTCGCTCGACCTCGCCCCGTCCGAGATCGACGAACGCCGCGAGGTACGGGCCGTGCTGCTCTGCCTCGATCGCGTCGAGCTCGGCGGCGATCATCGTCGCGTTCTGCGGCCCATAGATCAGCGTGGCCACGTACCACCCGAGTGCGCGCGACCACAGACCGGTGTCCCCAGCGGTGCGGGCATGTCTGGCCGCGAGGCGCACCTCCGCGCCCGCAAGCGTCGCCTGGCTGGCCGTCCACCGCGTCCAGAACGCCAGCATGTGCGCCTTGGCCAGTCCACGGTCGTCTCCCGATCGCCGGAGCTCTTCCAGCATCCGCGGGAGCCTCGACTCGATCGTCTCGTTGGCCTCGCCCGGCTTGGCGTAGACCAGCCACTCGAGCCGGGTCAGGGAGGCGGGGCCCACGTCCTCGTGACCGCGCTCGGCCATTGAGAGCAGCTCGTCGGCGCGGGCGAGGTCGCCGGCTTCGACCAGCTGTTCGGCCAGCTCGACGCCGATCTTGATCCGCAGCGGATCACCCTCGGGCGCGAGCCCCAGCGCCCGCTCGAACAGGTTCCTCGCCGCCACCACGTCGCTGCGCGCCGCGGCCCGCCGGCCGGCGGCGCGCAAATGTCTGGCGGCGCCCAGCGTGAGCCCGGAATCGACTTCCCGGCGCAGATCTTCCCGGTGGCGCACCGCCTGCTCGAGATGCCAGCCGGCGATCTCGTCGACCTCGAGGAAATCGATCGGCACCTCTTCCAGCCAGCGGGCGTACCGCGCGTGCAGGATCGCCCGAGTCGCCTTTGGCAGCCGCTCGTAGGCGGCGTCCCGAATCAGCAGATGGCGGAAGCGGAAGGCCTCGTCTCCGGGCACGTTCGAGGGATGGGGCCGGATCAGGTCCTTGCGGACCAGCGCCGCGAGCTGCGACTCGACCTCGATCGGTGACTCCCAGCCCCCCAGCACCGCGACCGCCGAACGGTGAAACACCTGACCCTCGATTGCCCCGCGCTCGAGCAGCTCGCGCTGATCGGCGGGGAGGCGCTCGAGTCGGTCCGCGAGCAGCGCCTGGATCGTGGGCGGGACGTCGAGCTCGCCACCCTCGCGGGCGAGCTCGGCCAGCTCCTGCAGGAACAGGGGATTGCCTTCGCTGGTGCGGATGACCCGGGCCCGCGCCTGCCGGCTGAGCTCGTCGCCGAGGTGTTGGAGCAGCTGCTCGCAGTGCTCGCTGGCCAGCGGCGCCAGTTGGACCGTGGTGGCGTTGGGCTTGGCGGCGCCGAAGCCGGCGTGCTCCTCCAGCAGCTCCGGGCGGGCGGCGCACAGCACCAGGATCGGCGCCCCTTGCGAGAGGTCGGCGATGTGGTCGAGCAGGTCGACCAGCATCGGCTCCGCCCAGTGCAGATCGTCGATGTGCAGGATCACCGGCCCTCGCGTGGCCAGCGACTCCAGATGTCGCCGCACCTCCCAGAACAGTTCCCCGGGCGTCGCCGCGCCGCCGCTCGAGAGCCGGTCGCGGACGGGCTGGCTGCTCTCGCCCAGCGGGGTCAGGGCCTCGATGATGGGCCAGAACGTGATGCCCTCGCCGTAGTGGAGACACCGTCCACGGAGGATGATGGCCTCCTCGCCGACTCCGGCCAGCAGCTCCTCGGCCAGGCGCGACTTCCCGACCCCCGCCGTCCCCAGCAGCGTGAACAGATGACAGCCGGACTGGGCGACGGTCCACTCCCAGGCCTCGCGGAGCAGGCGGACCTCGGGCTCGCGGTTCACCAGCGGGACGTCGAGCCGGCGTGCGCTCCCGGCCGTGACCGGATCGACACGCAGCAGCCGAAACGCCGGGACGGGCTCGGCCTTGCCCTTGAGCGTGAGCGGCTCGAGCGCCTCGACCTCGACCGCGTCGCGGACCAGGCGCAGGGTCTCGGCCCCGAGCAGGATCTCGCCCGGCTTCGCCGCCTGCTCGAGGCGGGCAGCCACGTTGACGGCATCGCCCATAGCCAGGGTCCTGCCCTGATCGCTGAGGACCAGTCCGGTGTTGAGCCCGGTGCGGACCCGGAGCGTGACCCCGATCTCCTCGGCCACGCGCGGCAGGCACCCGCTGATCTCGTCTGCCGCCCGGACGGCGCGCAGCGCGTCATCCTCGTGCACGCGCGGGATCCCGAACACGGCCAGCACGGCGTCGCCGGCGAACTTCTGCACCGTCCCCCCGTGGCGCTCGATCGTCTCGCTGATGGCGACGAAATAGCGGCTGAGCGAGTGGTGGAGGGCTTCGGGATCGAGCTCCTCGCCGAGCGCAGTCGAGCCGACGACGTCGCAGAACAGCGCCGTGACGACCTTGCGCGCGTCATGCGCCTCGGAGGCCTGTGGCAGTTCGGCGCCGCATCCGCCGCAGAAGCGGAAGCCGCTCGGGCTCTCGGTGCCGCAGCGCTCGCAGATGGCCATCGGATCGTGAGGCTCCCCAGTGATGACGCCCGCCCCGGTGGCGAGGTCCGGCTCGTTCGCCTGGCCGTATTCTCGCACCGCTCCGGAGCGGTCGCACGAATGCGGCCAACCCGCCAGTGCGCTTGCTAGCCGAGGCCGTACACCCGTCGGGCGTTTCCGCAGCCGATCATCGTCGCGATCCGGTCGCAGTCGCCCGCTGACGCACCCAGCCCGCCGAGAACCTCGGCCAGCGCCTCGCGGAAGCTCGCCGCCGCCACCAGGTACAGCTCGGCCAGGCCGTACGCGTCGGAGGAGAACAGCAGCTTGTGAAACGGCGCCAGCTCGAGCGCCTCGGCCAGAACAGCGGCCGCTCGAGCGCCAACATGCGGGATCGCCAGCCCGACGTCCAGGTACACGTGCGGTAGCACGTTGGCCAGGTAGGCGGCGTGGCGGTGAAACGGATAGCAGTGCAGCAGCATCACCGGCCCGCCGGCGCCGGCGCACGCCTTCAGGAATCCGCTCAGCAGGGCCGGGTCCGAGCGCCCGAGGTCCTCGTCCGGATCGCCGAAGCCGGTGTGCAGCTGCAGGGGCAGGCCGGTGGCGAGCCCTTCCCACAACAGGTGGCGCAGCAGCACCGGGTCCTGCACACGGCCGCCCCCACGCGCCAGCCACGCCCCCTGCCGCCCGCCTCACCTCAGCCAAAGACGGCGCCCGCGGCTCGAAGTCGAGGCCGAACCGATAGGCGATGATCGACTTGACCGCGATGGCACCGGCCGTGCGCGTCCGCAGCGCGCTCGCGAACGCGTCCGCAAACCCCGCCGCCTCCACGCCTCCACGACCCACCTCCTCGGCCACCGACTCCAGTCGCACGACCTCGTGCGCCGCCGCGCCGCTCAGCCGCGCCAACTCGAGGAGATCGAGCAGTGCCCCGCCGGCGAGGCCGGTGTCGACCAGCAGCGCGTCGAGTCCCGCCGCCCGGAGCAGCCGACGGTTGCTCTCCTCGGGGCCGAGCTCGGCGCGACGCGCCACGTAGTCATCGGGCGAGGCGCCGGCGGGCAGGTCGAGCACCGGCGCGCACCGCCGGCGCACGGCAAGTCCGAGCAGCGAGTCGAATGCCGAGCAGCCCGGGGGCGGCGGTCGGTCGGATTCGCTCAGGAACCGCTCCAGCCCCGGCCGGTCCAGCGCTCCCCGGGCGACCCCGTGGCAGTGGTGATCGACGAGCGCGACGTCCACGGTCAGTAGCGAAAGCGCGTCGCGGCGACGATCTCGTCCTCGGAGGCGTCGGCGAACTGCTCGAGCTCGGTCTCGCGCACGGCGACGATCGTCCCGAACAGCGCCGGGCCCATCGCCTCGGCCAGCACCTCGCAGCGGCGAAACTGCTCTAGCGCCTCGTCCAGACGGCGGGGCAGTCGCTCGGCCCCGGCGGCGGCGAGGGCTTGCTCGTCCAGCGTGGCCGGATCCACGGTGACCTCGGGAGGCAGCGACAGACCGCGCTCGATTCCCGACAGGCCGAGCGCCAGCACGGCGCCGATGAGCAGGTACGGGTTCGCGCTCGCGTCGAGGCACTTGACCTCGAAATTCCCATCGGCGGAGCCGGCCACCAGCCGCACCCCGGCCTCCCGGTTCTCGCGCCCCCAGCAGCAATACGGCGCCGACCACCGCTGCGGGATCAGGCGCAGATAGCTGGCCACGCTCGGCGCGCCGACGGCCAGCAGCGCCGGCAGGCCGTCGAGCACGCCGGCGATGAACGCCTGCGCCTCCTCGGCGAGGCCGTGCGGTCCCGGGCCCTCGGTCATCAGCGTTCGCCCGTCGCACCACAGGCTCGTGTGCAGGTGGCACCCGTTGCCAACGCCGCCGGCGGTCATCGCCGGGGCGAACGAGCACCGCATCCCGGCGCGGCCCGTGACCGCACGGATCGTGTGCCGGACGAGCAGGTTGCCGTCGGCCGCGGCCACCGGGTCGGCCGGCCCGAGCGAGAGCTCGAACTGCGCCGGCGCGTACTCGGGATGCAGCTGCTGCACGACCACGGACTCGGCCTCGAGCGCGGACAGCAGGTCGCGGCAGTAGTCGGAGACCTCGATCAGGCGATCCATCCCGTACGCCGGCCCGGACGTGGCCGGGACGTGGTCGGTGCCGGCGCCGGCGTCGAGCACCCACTCGAGCTCGAATCCCATCAGCGCCTGCACCCCGTGGGCGGCGGCGCGCTCCGCCATCCGCCGGGCGAACGTGCGCTGGCACACCGGATGGGCCTCGCCCTCCTGGGTGCGGCGGTCAAGCGGCGCCCACGCCCACCCGGGCTGGGCGGCGAGCACGACCAGCTGCGCCAGGTCCGGGAACAGACGGAGGTCGCCGACCGGGCCGGTCGAGCTGGGGCTGGAGGTGATCGCGTCGTCGAACATGAACACGTCGAACACCGGGGACATGCCGATCCCGTGCCTGACCGCGTGCTCGAGGCGGGCCACCGGCACCGTCTTGACCCGGGCGATGCCGCTGTTGTCGACGTATGAGACGGCGACGCCGACGACGCCCCGTTCGGCCAACACGGACGCCAGCTCGGCGACGTCGGCGGTCTGATGCGCGCTCATCCCGCGGCGACCTTACCCGCAGTAGACTTCTTTTTGAACGTTCACGTCCACGGACGTCGACGCTGCAGGGGGGGATGGATTGCACAAACAGTGGAATGCAACGTGAGCAGCGCGCTTCTGAGCGAACGGGCGCATCGGCGCTTGGGCGAGCAAGGGATCCCGCTGACCGTGCGGGATCTCGGCGGTCGGGCTGAGTCGATCGGCCGCGGGCCGGCGACGATCGAGGTCGAGGTCCGCAACCAGCGCGGCCGCGAGGCGATCAACTCGCTCTCGGAGCTGCGGGTGGTGGAGGCTTACCTCGACGGCGACATCGACCTCCACGGCGACCTGATCGCGGCCATGGACCTCCGGCGGGCGATGTCGGACGTGCAGCCGCTGATCTGGGCCGGAACCGTGCTGGGGCCGCTGGTGCTGGGCCGCAAGCGAATGAACCCCAAGTGGATCGCCAAGCACTACGACTCCGGGAACATGCAGCTTTACGCGCTCGATCAGAACTACCGGGTGTACACGCCCGGGGTTTACGAGAGCGAGGACGACACGCTCGAGGAAGGAGCCGAGCGCAAGCTCGAGTCCGCCTTCAACTCGCTCCGGGTCAGCGCCGGCGACTCCGTGCTCGACGTCGGCTGCGGGTGGGGCGGGTTCCTGCGCTACTGCGCCGAGCGCGGCGTGCGCGCCACCGGGATCAGCCTCTCGCGCCATCAGCTGGCCTACGCCAAGGAGCAACTGGCCCTGCGGGGACTGGACGCGGCCGCTCACTACCAGGACTTCTTCACCTACCGGCCCGACCGGAGGTTCAAGGGGATCACGCTGATGGGGTCGCTCGAGGACCTCTCGGACTACCGCGCGGTGATGCGGCGCCTCCGGGCCTGGCTGGTTCCGGGAGGGCGGATCTACATGGACTTCGCGGCCAGGGACCGGCCCTGGGGCATCGCCTCATTCGTGACCAAGTACGTGTGGCCGGGCGCGTTCCGGATGGTCTACCTGCCCTCGTTCACACGCGCCCTGGCCCGGTCCCACTTCGACGTGGTCGAGATGCACAACGATCGGCGCAACTATCACCTGTGGCCGAAGAAGGGACTCGAGCGCTGGACGGCCCGGCGCCAGGAGATCGTCGCCGCCACCGATGAGCGGACCTGGCGGCTGATGCGGGTCCTGATGGCGGGCACGGCCCACGTGATGAGCCCCCGCTCGATCTGGGCCACGGCCTACCGCGTCGTGCTCGAGTCGCGGGCCGCGCCGGCGAAGATCACCGAGGCCCTCAAAGCCCGTGATGGGGCCATTGCGGCCTGAGGTCGCCGGCCTTGAACGCGGCCGCGCCGAGCGTGTGGCTGTCGCGACGCATGAACATCGAGATCAGCAGCTCGGCCTCGATCCGGAGGCGCTCCTCGAGCGTGCGGCCGACTCCGCGCATCACGCTTTCCTTGTCGCTGCGGATCGCCCCCTGGGGCAGGGCGGCGATCTCGTGGGCCAGCTCCTGCGCGCGCTCGAGGGCCGCCCCCCGGGGCACGACCTCGTTGACGAGGCCGATCCGCTCGGCTTCGTGGACGTCGATCCGGCGTCCGGTGATGATCAGCTCCAGCGCCCGGGCGAAGCCCACGACCAGCGGCAGGCGCACGGTCATCCCGTCGCCGGCGACGATGTTCCAGCGCCGCTCGAGGGCGCCGAACTCGGCGTTCTCGGACGCGATCCGGATGTCGGCGAGCAGCGCCGTCTCCAGCCCGGCCGCGAACGCGTAGCCGTTGACGGCGGCGATCACGGGCTTGAAGATGTCGACCTTCCGGGTGTAGCCGCACTCCCCCGGGTTGTTGTAGAGGCCGACCCGGTAGGCGTCCCAGTCGCCCAGCTCGCCGGCCTCGGCTGCGTCCTGCAGGTCCCATCCGGCGCAGAACGTGGTCTCGCCGGCGCCGGTGATCACGAGCACGAACGCGTCCTCGTCGTCACGAAACCGCTGCCAGGCGTGGTGCAGCTCGGCGTTCATGACACGGTTGACGGCGTTGTGCTGCCGAGGCCGGTTGTAGGTCAGCGTGACGACGTTCCCGTCCTGCTCGTAGATGAGCGTTTCGTAGTCCATGCGCGCGAGGCTACCTGCTGATGGCCGAGCAAACCGTGTGCCTGCTGTTCACCGACGTCGTCCAGTCGACCGCGCTGGCGTCGCGTGTCGGCCCTGACGCCGCCGAGCGCCTGCGGCTCGAGCATTTCGCGCTTCTGCGGGAGGCGATCGCGGCCTCCGGCGGGCGCGAGGTCAAGAGCCGCGGCGACGGGCTGATGGTCGCGTTCGCCAGCTCGGTGGCCGCGACCCGCTGCGCGGTGGCCATGCAGCAGGCGATCGAACAGCGCAACCGGCGGGGCGAATATCCGCTGGCGCTGAGGGTGGGGATCAGCCTCGGCGACGTCACCACCGACAAGGGCGACTACTACGGCCCCCCGGCGGTCGAGGGCGCCCGGCTGTGCGACGCCGCCGCCGGCAGCCAGATCCTGGCCAGCGAAGTGGTGCGGCTGATGGCCGGGACCCGCGAGGACTACTCGTTCCGGCCCGTCGGCGAGCTCGAGCTCAAGGGGTTCCCGGTCCCTGTGCCCGCCTCCGAGGTGGTGTGGCAGCCGCTGCCGCACGGGGCCAGCGCGATCCCGCTGCCGGCGCGGATCCGGGGCATGTTCGAGGCCGGCTACGTGGGTCGGCACGTCGAGCGCGCACAGCTCAAGGAGCTGTGGCAGCGGGTGCTGGACGGAGAGCGCAACGTGCTGCTGGTCTCGGGCGAGCCGGGGATCGGCAAGACGCGGCTGGCCACCCACTTCGCCCATGGCGCCCACGAGCAGGGCGCCACCGTGCTCTACGGCAGCTGCGACGAGGACCTGGGGGCGGCCTACCAGCCCTGGATCGAGGCCCTCGGCCATCTCGTGGACCACGTCCAGGACCACGTGCTGGAGGCGCACGTCCAACGTCACGGGGGCGAGCTCAGACGGCTCGTCCCGCAGCTGGCCACGCGGGCGCCCTCCGCCCCCGCCCCGCGGGGCAGCGATTCCGAGACCGAGCGCTATCTGCTCTACGCCGCGGTCGCCGATCTGCTGCAGGCCAGCGCGGGCGAGGACCCCGTGCTGCTGATGCTCGACGATCTCCACTGGGCCGACCGCGAGAGCGTCCTGCTGCTGAAGCATCTCTCCCAGGGATCGTCCGAGGCGCGGCTGATGGTGGTGGGCACGTATCGCGACTCGGACATCGGGCTCGAGCATCCGCTCAGCTCCGTGCTGGCCGAGCTGCGCCGGGAGCCGAACGTCCACCGGATCGCCCTCAAGGGGCTCGATGACACCGAGGTGGCGGCGCTGATGGAAGCGGCCGCCGGTCACGAGCTCGACGTTGCCGGTCTCGAGCTGGCGGGGGAGCTCCGCCGCGAGACCAACGGCAACCCGTTCTTCGCCGCCGAGATCCTCCGCCACCTGGTCGAGCAGGGGATCATCACGCAGGGCGAGGACGGACGCTGGACCGTCGGCCGGATGTCCCAGCTCGACCTTCCGCAGAGCGTGCGCGAGGTGGTCGGCCACCGTGTGCAGCGGCTCGGGCCCCACGCACTCCAGACCCTGTCGGCCGCCGCCGTGATCGGCCGGGACTTCGACCTGGACGTGCTGGCGCGGGTGGTCGGGACCGACCCCGAGCGCGTGCTGGGACTGCTCGAAGAGGGCGTCTCCGCCTCCCTGCTGCGCGAGAGCGTGGCCGTCTCCGGCCGCTTCACGTTCGCCCACGCGCTGATCGAGCACACCCTCTACAGCGAGCTCGGCCGGACCCGCCGGGCGCGACTGCACCAGAAGGTGGCCACCGAGCTCGAGGCGCTGGCCCCGGAGCAGATCAACGGGCGGCTCGGCGAGCTGGCCCATCACTGGGCGGCCGCGGTCCAGCCCGCCGTCGTCGGCAAGGCGCTCTACTACACCACCCTGGCCGGCGAGCAGGCGCTGTCGTCGCTGGCCCCGGTGCAGGCCCGGCAATGGTTCGAGCGGGCGCTCGAGCTCGACGAGCAGTCCGGCGACCGGGACACCGCCCGCCGCTGCCGGCTGATGATCGGCCTCGGCGAGGCCCAGCGCCAGAGCGGTGAGCCGGCGTTCCAGGAGACGCTGCTCGAGGCCGCCCGCCTGGCCCAGGAGCGCGGCGACCTCGACCAGCTCGCCGACGCGGTGCTCGCCACCAGCCGAGGGTTCACGAACTCGGTCGGGCAGACCGACGACGAGCTGGTGGAGATGCTCCGGGCGACGGCGGCGGTGCTGCCGAGCGAGGACCCGCGGCGGGCGCGGGTGCTGGCGCTGCTCGCGCTCGAGTTGGCCTACACCGTCCCGCTGGCCGAGCGCCAGGCGCTCGCCGACGAGGCCCTGCGGATCGCCCGCCGCCACGGCGAGCCCCTGCTGCTGGCCCACGTGCTGGCCTGTCATCCGCTGGCCACGGCGGATCCCTCGACGCTCCAGGAGCGGATGCGCCACACCGCCGAGCACGTCGCCCTGTGCGACCGGATCGGCGACCCGACGCTGCGCTTCCACGCCTACGCGCGGCGCAGCATGGCGCTCGAGACCGGGGACGTGGCTGGGTGGGACGTGTGCCTGGAGCGGATGGCCGAGCTAGTCGAGATCGTGCCCCAGCCGTCGCTGCGCTGGGTGCTGCTGTTCACCTGCAGCCCGCGTGCGCTGCTGGCAGGGCGCGTCGAGGAGGCGGAGCGGCTGGCCCACGAAGCGCTGACGGTGGGCAGCGCCTCCGGCCAACCCGACGCCCGGGCGTTCTTCGGCTCGCAGATCTTCGGCGTTCGCTACGAGCAGGGGCGGTTGAACGAGCTCACCGAGACCCTTCACGGGATGCAGGCCGTCAATCCCAACATCCCTTCGTTCGGGCCGATGCTGGCGCTGGCGCTGTGCGAGGCGGGCCGCAACGAGGAGGCCGCGACGCTGCTGGAGCGCGTGGCCCGCGATCGGTTCACATCGGTCGAGCGCGGCGGGATCTGGATCACGACGATGGGCCGGTGGGCCAACGTGGCCGCGCGCCTCGGCAACCGCGAGGCCGCGGCCGAGATCTACGCCCAGATGGCGCCCTACGCCGACCACTTCCTGTGGAACCTGGTCGGGATCTGGGGCGCGGCGTCCCTCCATCTCGGGCTCCTGGCCCGGGTCCTGGGGCGCTTCGACGAGGCGCGAGCCCATCTCCGGGCTGCCGAGGCGATGCACGCGCGCATGGACGCCCCGATCTGGCTGGCCCGCGCGCGGGTGGGGCTGGCGCGCGTGCAGCTGTCCGAGCACGGGCAGCTGGAGGCGGATGACCGCAGGCTGCTGGAAGAGGTGATCGCCGTCGCCCGCCGGCACGGCAGCGTGGTGCTCGAGCGCCAGGCGGCGGAGACGCTGCAGACGGTCGCCGTCAGCTCCTGACTCCCCTCTGATGCCGCCCGGGGCGGGGGGGCCGGCCGGGGGTGGCCTGGCGGGGGGGCCGGGCGGGGGGTGGCCGGGCGGGGGGGTGGCCGCGAAACGGGCCGTATTTTCCCGTAACTCGGCCAGGCTCCGGTGGCGCCTGGGCTGGAACGACCTCGGCGCCTGCCTTGGCCTCCCAGACTAAGTGCTCCCCGCCATAAATACGGTCGCATTCGAGCGGCCCCGGGCGGCGTCTGGCTTCGTCCTCGGAGCTCGCTGTAGCGCTGCTACAGCTTCGCTCCTGCGTCCTCGCCAGCCATCCGCCCGTGCCCACTCTCGGTGCGACGTATTTACGGCGGAGACCACTAAGAGTTCGGTGAACGAGGAAGGATCGCCGGAGCGGGTCCGTCTCCATAGGCAAGCAACCAACTACGCTGCATAAGAGATCCGCACATGGAGACGACAACGCAGACCAACGGCGCCCACGCCATCACGCTGTCACCGCCCGCCCGCCACCCGGACCTGCCGGCCCCGATCAGCGAGAGCACGGCGCGCGTGCTCGGCGTGTTCGGCCTTCTCGTGATCGGGCTGATCCACATCCTCGACGCGGTCGGCACCTACCAGAGCACGCGGTGGATCTTCTGGGCCTACCTGGCGCTGATCGTGGCCGCCGTCCCGGTGGCCCTGTCACTGCTGCAGTGGGCCTCGTCGCTGGCCTGGGCGGCCGCCGCGGCGATCGCGATCGCTCCGCTGGCCGGCTACGTGTGGAGCCGGACGGTCGGGCTGCCCGGCGACGCGCCCGACGTCGGCAACTGGCTGTGCACGCTGGGGATGGCGTCGCTGTTCATCGAGAGCTGGCTGCTGGCGTTGAGCGTCACGCGGTTCGGCCGGCGCAGGCGGTCCTGATCATGCTCGCGACGACAGCCGCTGCCACACCCGCTCGGGGGTCATCGGCAGCTGTCGCATCCGCACCCCGCCGGTCGCGGCCGCGATCGCGTTGGCCACCGCCCCGGGCACGCCCGACACCGGGGCCTCGCCGACGCCCTTGGCGCCGAACGGTCCCTCCGGCGCCGGCACCTCCACGATCTCGGTGTCGATCGCGGGGATGGTCCCCGCGGTCGGCAGCGCGTAATCGACGAACGTGCCCGTGGTGAGCTGGCCGTGGCCGTCGTGGGCCATCTCCTCGAGCAGCGCCCAGCCCAGACCCTGTGCCGTGCCGCCGCGCATCTGACCCTCGACCAGCGCCGGGTTCAGCGCCCGGCCCACGTCCTGGGCGATCACGTGCGCGAGCACGGTGACCGCGCCGGTGTCGGGATCGACCCGCACGTGCGAAAGGTGTGCGGCCGCCTGCGGCGCCTGCGGCTGGGCGACCCGGCCGTGACCCTCGACCGGCGGGTGGGGGCTGCCGAACCTGAGGATCTGCCCCGCGAGCTTGTCGATCGGGATCGCCTTGGCGGGCACGCCATGGGGCTGCACCGCGCCGTCGACGATCTCGAGGTCGTCGGGGGCGATCTCGAGCTCCTCGGCCGCCACCGCGAGCAGTCGCTCCCGCGCGTCGATGGCCGCCCGTTCGACGGCGCGGCCGACCGTGTAGGTGACCTTGCTGCCGCCGCTCATCGGGGCGTAGGGCGCGCTGGCGGTGTCGGCACAGACGACCCGCACCCGTGAGGGATCGACGCCGAACGCCTCGGCGGCGATCGCGCGGAAGCCCGTCTCCACCCCGGTCATGTCGGCGGCCCCGGTGATGATGGTGAGGCGGCCGTCGGCATCGAGGCGGCAGACCGCGGCCGCCGGTTCATAGCCGCCCGGCCACCATCCCACAGCGACCCCGATGCCCTCGCCGGCGGGCAGCTGGCCGCGTTGTGCCCACAGCGGGTGATCGCGGACCCGTTCCAGACACTCGCGGGCGCCGAAGGTCGGGAACGGCTGGCCGGAGGGCGCCCGGTCGCCCTCGCCGGCGACGTTGCGCAGGCGCAGCTCGAGCGGGTCCAGCCCCAGCCGCTCGGCCAGCTCGTCGATCAGCGACTCGACCGCGAACGCCGCCGGGGCCGCGGCCGGGGCGCGGTAGGCGCCGAACGTGACCCGGTTGGTGGCGATGCCGAGCGAGGTCAGCTGCTGCGCGTCCCACCGGTAGGGGCCGGCGGTGAGCATCGCGGCGATCGACTCGACGCCGAAGTCGTCGGTGGAGCCGCGGTCGACGAGCACGCGGGCGCGAATCCCGGTGAGCCGGCCGTCGGCGTCAGCGCCGAGCTCCAGCTCCAGCACCTCGGCGCCGGCGGGATTCGTGGCCGCGATGTCCTCGCTGCGGGTCATTTCCAGGCGCACCGGGCGCCCCACCGCCAGCGCCGCGGCCACCACCAGCGGCTCGATGATCATCAGCTTGCCACCGAACGCACCGCCCAGCGGGGCGGCCCGGACGCGGACGCGGTCGACCGGGAGGCCGAACAGGTTGGCCAGCGAGTCGCGGGTCGCGAACGGCGCCTGGGTCGCGGTGGAGACGACCAGCTCGCCGTCGAGCTCCAGCCATGCGGTGGCGGCCTGCGGCTCGATGTAGCCCTGGTACATCCAGGGCGTGACGAACCGGCCCTGCACCACGACGTGGCTCGCGGCCAGGGCGGCGTCGACGTCCCCGTGCTCGAGCTTCGCCGTCCCGAGCACGTTCGCCGACAGCTCCTCGTCGTCGCCGAGATCGCCGGCGGCCACGGACGCGTGGGCATCGGCGACCTCGGAGCCGGCACCCTCGCCGCTTTCCTTCACCCGGGCCCGGGCCGATCCGCGCCGGGCGGCGGCCTCGAGGTCGAGCACCGGCTCGAGCGGCTCGAGCTCGACCTCGACCAGTTCCGCAGCGTCGGCGGCGAGCGCCTCGCTCTCGGCCACCACCAGCGCCAGCGGCTGGCCGGCGTAGACGACCTCGTCGCGAGCCAGAGGCTCGAACTGCCGTCCGGGCCCGGTGGCGGTGAGGGGCAGATCGCGGGCGGTCAGGACCGCGGCCACGCCGGGAACCGCGCGCGCCGCGTCCGTGCCCACCGCGCAGATCAGCGCGTGGGCCTCGTGCGCGAGGACGAGCCGGGCGTGCAGCAGGCCTGGGACGGGCAGATCGGCGGCGAACCGGGTGCTGCCGCGCACCTTCGGCTCGGAATCGCGGCGGGGGGCTGAGACGCCGATGACGGCCATCCGGCAAACCTAGCAACGAGCCGCCCCGGGCCTCTCGCCGGCCCGCGTACGCTTAACCGACGGCCGGTGCCCGCCCCCGCTACTAACTGGCCGATGCCCGCCCCGCTGCTAACGGCCGATGCCCACCCCCGATCCCACGCCCGGCGCGCGGCCATTCACCGGCATGGCCCTCGACCGCGCCGTGACCGAGCGCAAGGACCCGGCACGGGTCCAGCGGCTGCTCGAGGATCCGGCGACGCGGGCGGTGGCGGCCGCTCGGGACGGGGTGCTGATCGGCGACGGCGCCATGCCCGCGGTCCTGAGGACCGAACTCCCGCCGGAGGCGAAACGGGAGCCGATCCTGCTCGGGCTCGACGACGGCAGGGCGGTGTTCGCGGTCGACCTCGACGCGGTTGCCCCGGCGGCGCGCGCGGCGGTGATGGACGGCGGTCAGATCGCGCCTCTGCGCGAGGCCGGCGCCACGCTGTCGCACGCCGAGGCTGGTCTCGCGGCGTACCTCGCCGCGCTGCTGAACTGGCACCGCCGGCACCGCTTCTGCTCCAACTGTGGCGCCCGCACGGTGATCGAGGAGGCCGGGTACTCGCGTCGCTGTCCGCGGTGCGGGACGGTCCACTTTCCCCGCACCGACCCGGTGGTGATCATGACCGTCGAGCACGCGGGCAGGCTGCTGCTGGGGCGGCGATCGGTGTCGCCGCCGGGGCGCTACTCGGTGCTCGCGGGATTCGTGTCCTCGGGCGAATCGGCCGAGGAGGCGGTCGTGCGCGAGGTGCGCGAGGAGTCGGGGATCCTCGCACGCGACCCCGCCTACGTCACCTCCCAGCCGTGGCCGTTTCCTTCCTCGCTGATGCTGGGCTTCGAGGCGCAGTCCGATGGCGGCGAGCCGCGGGGAGGCGACGGGGAGCTCGAGCACGTGCGATGGTTCACGCGCGAGGCCGTCCGCGACGCCCTGGACGGCCGCAGTCCCGAGCTGCGGCTGCCGCCGAGCGTGTCGGTGGCCCGCTTCCTGATCGAGCGCTGGGCCGGCCGGCACGACCGGTGAGGCTAAATCGCGGCGATTACCCGGTCCACGGTTGCCGAGTCGATCTCCAGCGCGTCCACGTTCTCGGCGATCTGCGCCGGCGAGGTAGCGCCGAAGAGGACGGAGGCGACCACCGGGTTGGCCAGCGCGAACGCGATCGCCAGCGCCGCCGGGCTTCTCCCCACGTCCTGGGCGAGCGAGCGTAGCCGCCGGCCGCATTCGCGCGCGGCCGCCGTCCGGGGATCCTCGAGCTCGGCGCTCGCCCGGCCGCTGCCGCCGGCGTCATACTTGCCGGTGAGCACGCCGCCGGCCATCACGAACGAGGCCACCACGCCGGCGCCGGAAGCGTTCAGCGCATCGCTCATCTCCGCGCTCTCGACCCATTCCCGCCCCAGCAGGCTGTAGGGGAGCTGGGCCGCGCACGGCATCGCCAGCCCCTGGTCGGAGGCCGCCGCGACCGCCTCCCGGAACTGTCCCGCCTCCCAATTGACGATCCCCCACGCCCGGGCCTTGCCCGAGGCCAGGAGCTCGCCGACCGCGGCCACCATCTCCGCCACCGAAAGCTCGGCCGGCGGGGGGTTGGCGTAGATCACGTCGACGTAGTCGAAGCGCATTCGCCCCAGCGAGTCCTCGAGCTCCGCGGCGGCGCTCTGCCGCGGCCAGAACTCCCACCACAGCTTGTTGGCCACGACGGTGTCGGCGCGGTCCCACCCGGCGGCCCGGAACAGCTCCCCGAACAGCACCTCGGAGTAGCCGGTGGCGATCGGCGCCTCGCCGGTCTCGTCGTTGTAGCGGGCATCGTCGAGGAAGTTCAGGCCGTGCTCGCGGGCGGCGCGCATCACGGCCAGAGCCGTCGTCCCGGCCGATCCGCTCGAACGTCCGCCACGAGCCCAGCGAAAGCCGCGAGACCGCGAGCTCCGAGGATCCGAGGCGGCGTCGCTGCATGCCGCCATTATCCGGATCTTCGACGGCCGTCACAGAGCCGAGATGCCCTTCTGGCTACAGTGGGGCGAACCCCCCGATCCCCCCTCGAGGAGTCAAGCTGATGATTGGACTGAGTCGCTGGTGTATCGCCCATCGTCGGTGGGTGATCGTCGGTTGGATTGCGATCGCCATCGGGTCGACGGTGCTGGCCGGCGCCGTCGGTCGCCGGTACGCGACCAACTTCAGCCTGCCCGGGACCGAAGCTCAGCGCGTCACCGACCTGCTCCAGAACGACTTCAAGTCGCAGAGCGGGGACACCGACACGATCGTCTTCCACTACGCGAACGGCACCGTCGACGCTCCGCACGTGCGGGCCACGATCAAGCCGCTGCTGGCCAAGGTCAAGGACATGCCGCACGTGGTCAGCGTGATCAGCCCGTACAGCGCCCAGGGAGCGGTGGAGGTCTCGCACGACCGGCGCACGGCGTTCGCGACGATCAACTACGACAAGCGCGCCAATCTGCTGCCCAACAACACCGGCAAGCCGGTCCTAAACGCGATCAACCAGATCAACGTGCCCGGGCTGAAGGTGGCCGCGGGCGGCCAGGTGATCGAGCAGGCCGAGGGCTTCAGCATCGGGCCGGCCACCGCGGTCGGCGTGATCGCGGCGCTGGTCATCCTGCTGATCACGTTCGGCTCGCTGATCACCGCCGGCATGCCGCTGCTGACCGCCGGCCTGGGGCTGATCACCGGCATCGCGCTGGTCGGTCTGGCCACGCACGTCACCGACATGTCCAATGTCTCTCCCGAGCTGGCGCTGATGATCGGGCTCGGGGTCGGGGTCGACTACGCCCTGTTCATCGTCACCCGCTTCCGGGAGAACTACCGCCGCTGCGGCGACGTCGAGCAGGCGGTCGTGCAGGCGATGGACACCTCGGGCCGGGCGATCCTGCTCGCCGGCACGACGGTGATCATCGCCCTGCTGGGCATGTTCGCCACCGGCGTGAGCTTCATGTACGGGCTGGCGATCGCCTCGGTGCTGGCGGTGCTGATGGTGCTGCTGGCCTCGCTCACGGTGCTGCCGGCGGCGCTATCGCGCTGGGGGGAGAAGGTCGCGCGCCCGAGCCGGGGCGCCCGGCGCCGGGCGAAGAAGGGCGAGCCGCCGCGGGAATCGCGGTGGCGGCAGTGGAGCCACACCGTCCAGGCCCACCCGCGTTCGCTGGCCGCGGCCTCGCTGGCGGTGATGTTGCTGTTCATCGTCCCGGCGCTGGCGATGCGGCTGGACACCAGCGACGCCGGCAACGACCCCTCGAACACGAGCACGTACCAGGCCTACCACCTGCTCGCGCAGGGGTTCGGACCGGGCTTCAACGGCCCGCTGCTGGTGGCCGTGGAGCTGCCGAGCGCCGGCCATGACGCCGCCGTGCCGGCGATCCGCGGCGCGCTGGCAAAGACGCCCGACGTCGTCGCGGTCACGCCGCCACGGGTGTCCCCGTCGGGCAAGGTCGTGGTGATGGAGGCGTTTCCGGCGTCGGCGCCCCAGGCGGGCGCGACCACCGATCTGGTCAACCACCTGCGCCACGACGTGCTGCCCCCACTCAAGCAGCAGTACGGGGTGAACGCGCTGGTCGGCGGGTTCACGGCCGGCGACATCGACTTCTCGAACGTGCTGGCGGGCAAGCTGCCGCTGTTCATCGGGATCGTCGTGGTGCTCTCGGCGCTGCTGCTGTTCGTGATCTTCCGCTCGCTGGTGATCCCGGTCCAGGCCGGGCTGATGAACCTGCTCAGCATCGGCGGCGCGCTCGGCGCCACCGTGCTGGTGTTCCAGGATGGATGGTTCGCCAGCGTGCTGGGGGTGACCAAGGGACCGGTCGAGCCGTGGATCCCGGTGCTGATGTTCGCGGTCGTGTTCGGACTGTCGATGGACTACGAGGTGTTCCTGATCTCCCGCGTCCGCGAGGAGTGGGTCCGCCATCGCGACGCGTCGCGGGCGGTCGCGGACGGGATCGCCTACACCGGTCGGGTGATCAGCGCTGCCGCGGCGATCATGATCTGCGTGTTCCTGTCGTTCATGCTGGGAGACGAGCGCGTGGTCAGGGAGTTCGGCTTCGGGCTGGCCGCGGCGGTGTTCCTGGATGCGATCGTCGTCCGCTGCGTGCTGTTGCCGGCGGTGCTGGAATTGCTCGGACCCTCCACCTGGTACCTGCCGCCGTGGCTCGACAAGCGGCTGCCGAGGATCAACATCGAGGGCCACTCGGCGGTGGCGGCGGGCGAGGGCGGCGAGGTCGGAGGTGGGCCGGAGCCGGAGCCCGAGCGGGAGCGCACCCCGGCCAGGACGTAGCCCGCGCCCTCGCGCGCGGGCTACGTGCCCGCGTTCACGGCCAGCACTCGTGCGCCGAGCGGGAAGGCATCGACGATCACATACGCCCGCACTCGCCGGGGCAGGACGGTTCCGGCCGGCAGCGTCAGGTGCACGCCCGCGATCCGGTCACGACCGGTGGTCGAGAACGAGGTCTGCGCGCGGTAGTCGGTCTCGACCGGAGCCCCGGTCTGGGCGTTGGTGAGGAGGATCGCCGCCACGTGCCGGGCGGCCGACGGGAGCCGGGACCCGGTGAGCCGGGCGTCGACATGGCCGCTCGTGCCCGGTCCGGGTGCCGTCAACCGCAGTGAGCCGATTCGCGTGCCGGCCGGTCTGAGGTTCGCCGTGCCCCGGTAGGCGCCGGACAGGAACGTGCCGCTCGCGGCCAGCACCCCGCGCGGATTGCAGATCCCGGTGAAGGTCAGCTCGGGCCCGTAGTTCGGGACCGTCGCGCAGACCGTGTCCGCGAACAGCGACACGCCGGGCGCGAAGCTCAGCCCCGGCCCCAGGTCGCCGCGCATCTCGAAGCGGCGCAGCGGCACCAGGCCAAAACTGAACACCAGCGGCACGTTTGGGCTCGACAGGCTCAGCGCTCGGCCGGCGTAGCGGCCGGTGAGGGGGAAGCCGAAGGCGCTATGGGGGTCGACCCGCTCGACCCCGCGGGCATCCTTGACGGCGCCGATCACCCACAGCAAGACCCGCGATCGCGTGCGGGCGATCGTGGAGGCGATCCAGTCGTAGCTGTCGAAGCCGATCTGGTTGACCGAGGGCAGAAACGCGGGCATCGGCACCGCCAGCCGTCTGATCGTGATCGCGCTGACGCGGTCGCGGCCCGCCACCAGCGGCAGCCGCCCGCCGGTCCTGGCGGTGCGGAGCGTGATCCGCTGGTCGAAGCGTCCCCGCCACCGGGCCGGCCGGGTTGAAGTTGCCCATCCGGACGCCATTGTCGGTGTAGCCGCCGGCGATCCGCAAGCGGTACGTCGTCCCCGCCCGCAGCAGCCCGCGCGGGATCACGTACAGGAAGTGCCCGTCGCCGGATTCCTCGGTCGTGAACGCGAACCGGGGCGAGACGGTGACGATCCGGCTCGGGTCGAGCATCGCGGCGTTGATCGTCTGGCCATGGCGGCGGACGATCAGCCGCAGGTTGATCACGGTGGCCGGCGCGACGTGGTCAAGTCGCGAGGTGTCCAGCGTGCTGCCGCCGGCGCTGACCGGAAACACCCGATCGACGTTGCTCCCGAGGTCCTCGCCCGGGTTGGTCGAGCAGCGGGGATCGCGGCGGTGCAGGCAGTAGTCGTAGGGGACGTAGTCGACGTACCCGTCCTCGCCGGCGATGTAGACGCCGGTCCGCCCGAGCGCCGGCGAGGCGTTGAGGTCATTGCGGTCGCGGAGCTGCGGGTTGCGCGGCGTGGTGTCGAACGACCACCGCCGCCGACCGGTGGCGGCGTTCAGGGCGTAGAGCTTGCCGTTGGAGGAGCCGACGTACAGGATCTCGCCGCCCCCGGCCGCGGCGCCCAGCGCCGGCGAGGAGCGGATCGGGTCGCCGGTGTCGTAGCGCCACCGCAGCCGCCCGCTCGGGGACAGGGCGTACACGGAGCCGTCGGCGGAGGCGATGTAGATCGCGTCCGTGCGGCCGTGCGCGTCCCGGCCCAGCGCCGGCGAGGCATAGATGTGGTCGCTGGTGGCAAACGTCCACCGCGGGGCGCCCGTGGCCGGGTCGAGCGCGTACAGCTTCGAGTCGAATGAGCCGACATAGACGGTGCCGTCAGAGCCGATCGCCGGTGAGGAGATCACATAGCCCGGCGTGAACGTCTGCCACAGCGGCCGGCCGTGCGGGTCGAGGCGGTAGACGTGGAAGTCGAGCGAGCCCCAGAAGCTCGAGCCGTCGGACGCGAACGCGGGCGTGGTCCACAGCGAGTTGCCGGCGGTGAACGTCCACCGCAGGCGTCCGTCCGGGCTGAGCGCGTAGGCGGTGCCGCCGGTGTTGCCCGCGTACAGGTTGCCGCCTGGGCCGACGGCGACGTTCCCCTCCCACCAGTCCACGCGCTGGGCCTTGACCGGCGGCACCGTGGCCCGGAACTTCCACAGGATCCGCGGGCGCCCGCGAGGCGGGGTGGTGAGGTGATAGAGCCGCGCGTCGGCGGAGCCGAACGTGAGCGGCGCCGAGTGCAGGCGGCGGTCGTAGGCCGAGAGAGCAGCGGCGGCGTCGATGATGCCGCCGGTCTTCAACCGCCAGCGCAGCTTGCCATCAGGCGCGATCGCGTAGAAGTAGGTGTCGGCCGAGCCGACGTAGATCGTCCCGTCTCCACCGATCACCGGGGTCGAGAAGATCCCCCGGCCGGTCCGGAAGGTCCACGGCCGATCACCGCGGTAGCGGCCCACGATCGAGCTGAGCCCGGTGTTGCGCGGGTCATGGCGCATCTCCGGCCACGGGGAGGCGCGATCCAGCGGGATGGGCGCGCCCAGAGCGCCCAGAGCGCCCCAGAGGCGGTCGCGCGCGCGCACGCGCGAGCGCGCCGGCGTGTGCACGCGCGAGCGCGCCGGCGTGATCTGCCGGCAAGAGGATGGCTGTGGCGAGCAGGACGCACGCCGCCGCCAGTGTCGATCGCCCTCGCGACACGCGCGGTGAGGATAGCGGTGGCTGGTCAGGCTCCGGCCGGAGGAATCACCAGGATCCGCCGGCCGGTCATGTACCGGCCCTCGTTCTGGGGGCTCGCCGGTGCCGGCCGGTAGACATCGATGTGGCGCCCGACGATCGCGCCACCGGTGTCCTGGGCGATGAACCAGCCGCCGCCGATGTGGCGGTAGGCGGGGACGTAGACGCGGCTGCCGAGCGGGATCAGGTGCGGGTCGACCGCGATGCTGTGGTAGTAGCGAAGCGGCAGCGACGGGCCGGCGGCAAACGTGAGGCCACCGTATGGGTAGCGCCGCACCCCGCGTCCGTTCGACCATCCGCCCGCCGACAGCGGGAACGTCACTGCCCCGCGGGCGTTGCGCCACCCGCCGGTCAGCCACACCGGAAAGCCGCGGCTCCACTTGCCCAGGCACACCGGGGCGGTTGGACGTCCGGCGGCGTTGACCCATCCGCTCGAGCCCAGCGCAGCGATGTGCACGGGGCGGCCGCGCAGATCGACGCCATCGCCTTCCATCGCCAGCCCGCGAGCCGAGTACAGCCAGTCCACGGCATGCCGGCCGGGCAGGCCTGGCGCCTGGGTGCGCCGGCCGATGAACCACCGCTCGGGTGCCGGGTAGTACTCGGTGATCGTCACCCCGGTCAACCACCGGCGGTGGCTGATCGGATGCTCCGCCACCGGCGCCGGCGCCTTCTGGCAGCGGGACTCCCTCTCGGGGAGCGTCGACATCACATCGACGTGCCTGTGCCAGTACGAGCTGGGACGCGGCTTGGCCGCAGGGCGGTGGGAGAGGGGCGCCGACGGGACCTGGACGGGGGCCGAGGGGACACGGGCGACCGGCCGAGCGGTGCCCGTGATCGCCGGACCCGGGGCCGGCGAACCCGCGCCCGGGAGGGCCGTGGCCACCGCGGCGCCCGCAGCTCCCATCGCCACCACACCCAGCAGCACCAGCCTGCCGCGCATCGCCGGTCAATATAGCCCTTGGACTCAGTCGCGGCCCAGGGTCGTGCGCAGCGCCTCCAGCCCCGTGTACCGGGGCGCCCACCCGAGTTTCTCCTTCGCCTTGCTCGTGTCCATGATCGCCGGGTGGCTGATCGCCTCGACCCACTCGGTCGCCGGGGGCGCGCCGGGCGGGCGCGGCAGCGACGTCGCGGCGCGGGCGGCGACGTGAACCGCGCGCGCCGGGATCGGGATTGGCGCCAGCCCCAGCTCGCGGGCGATGTCGGCGCCGGTGAGGACGCCGTCGCCGGCGATGTTGTAGGCGCCGGGAGGGCCTTGGCCGAGGACGCACTTGAGCAGGGCCTGACCGACGTCATCCTCGTGGATGAACTGCACCTGGACGGCGGGCGCGAGCATGGGGACGGGCACGGGGGTGCGGCCCACGAGGTCGAGCATCCTCCGGCCGGCGCGGGCCAGGGCGGGGACGGCGTCCTTGGCGCCCGCCGCGTGGGGTCCCAGGACGATCGGTGGGCGGACCACGTACAGGTCGAGGTCCGGGTGCGCCCGGGCCTGTTCGCGGAGCAACTGCTCCAGTTCCGCCTTCTCGCGGGCGTAGAACAGGCGCGCGGCCGGGCGCGTCGGCCACTGCTCGTCCATGCCCACGGGGTTGTCGGCATGAAAGCCGTAGGCCGCGACCGAGGAGGCGTACACGAACCGCCTGGCGCCCGCGTCGGCCGCGGCCTGGAACGCGTTCAGGGTGCCGTCGACATTGATGGCCCGGATCGTCTGCGCCGAGGCGGTGCCGGTGATCATGAACGCGAGATGGACGACAACGTCCGCGTCCTCGAACGCCGCGCGCAGCTTCGCCGGGTCACGGACATCGCCCTGCCGGTACTCCAGCTTCGTCCAGCCGTGCCCGGACGGATCAAACGGCCGACGCGCGATCCCCACGATCCGGGCGATCTGCGGCTCGGCCTGGAGCAGAGGCATCAGCCCGAACCCGAACGTGCCGGTCGGACCGGTGACCGCCACGACGAGCCGAGCATTGCCGGGGGAGGAGGAGGCGATGCGAGAACCGTACCCTGTGAGGACGGCCTACTCACGGGTAACTACGGATCGCACGAATCAGGAAAGGATCGAGACCACATGGAAGCAGCGACGGAGCACCAGCTCGCGGCCGAAGGCGGCGAAGGCGACGCGCCGCCGTTCTCGCTCGAGCTCAGCCAGGATCAGAAGGACATCCGCGACTGGGTGCACGGGTTCGCCGAGCAGACGGTGAGACCAGCGGCGGCCGAGTGGGACGAACGCGAGGAGACGCCGTGGCCGGTGATCCAGGAGGCGGCGAAGATCGGGCTCTACAGCCTCGAGGGCATCGCCCAGTTCTGGTACGACGCCAGCGGGATCCTGTTCCCGATCGTCAACGAGGAGCTGTTCTGGGGCGACGCCGGGATCGGCATGTCGATCATGGGCACGACGCTCGGCGTGGCCGCGATCCAGGCTAACGGGACGCCGGAGCAGTGGGGCGAGTGGATCCCGCAGTGCTTCGGCACCGAGAGTGAGCCGCAGGTGGCGGCGTTCTGCGTCTCCGAGCCCGACGCGGGGTCGGACGTGTCCTCGCTGCGGACCCGGGCGCGATACGACGACGCCACCGACGAATGGATCCTGAACGGCCAGAAGGCGTGGGCGACCAACGGCGGCATCGCGAACATCCACGTGGTCGTGGCCCAAGTCGATCGGGATCTGGGGGCGCGCGGCCACGCGTCGTTCGTGATCCCGCCCGGCACCAAGGGGCTCGAGATGGGCACGAAGGTCAAGAAGCACGGGCTGCGGGCCTCGCACACCGCCGACGTGTTCCTCGACGAGGTCCGGATCCCGGGCGCGTGCCTGCTCGGCGGCAAGGAGAAGCTCGACCAGCGGCTGGCCCGGGCCCGTGAAGGGCAGGGGTCCCGCGGCCAGGCGGCGATGCGAACGTTCGAGCTCAGCCGCCCGACGGTCGGCGCCCAGGCGCTGGGGATCGCCCGGGCGGCGTACGAGTACGCGCTCGGCTACGCCAAGGAGCGAGTCCAGTTCGGCCGGCCGATCGTCGAGAACCAGGCGATCGCGTTCGCGCTGGCGGACATGAAGATGGAGATCGATGCGGCGCGGCTGCTGGTCTGGCGGGCGGCCTGGATGGGCCGCCACGGCCACGACTTCGACAACGCCGAAGGTTCGATGAGCAAGCTCAAAGCCGGCGAGGTGGCCGTGTGGGCGACCGACCGGGCGATCCAGATCCTGGGCGGCAACGGCTACACACGCGAGTACCCGGTCGAGCGGATGCACCGCGACGCCAAGATCTACACGATCTTCGAGGGCACCTCGGAGATCCAGCGACTGGTGATCGCCCGCGCGATCTCAGGGATGCAGATTCGCTGAGGCGACGGCGGTGGCGCCTGGCGCTACGTGGCTTGCGCGCCCGAACCGGCCGGCGCCCGGCCTTCCGCGGGCCGACGGAGATCCATCGCCCATATGGCGATAGATCTCCATCGGGATCGAACCAGCCGGGGCGAAGTATGGTTCCGCGGGTCGGGAACACTCGAGGAGAGGGGTCTTCATGGGCATCCAGCACATCAGCCTGGAGGCGGTCGTAGGCCGGATGTGGGAGATCTATCGCGATCAGGCCGGCGTGCTGCTGGGCACGGCGGTGGTCCTGTTCGCGGTGCAGTTCCTCGTCTACCTGTTGCTCCCGGGACTGGTCGGGATCCTCACCGCGCTGCTGTTCTGGGTGCTCAGCACGCTCTACCAGGGCATGGTCGTCGAGCTCGTGCAGGACATCCAGGACGGCCGCCGCGATCACTCGGTCGGGGAGCTGCTGCGCAGCGTCGAGCCCGTGCTGCTGCCGCTGATGGCGGTGTCCCTGATCTTCGGCATCTGCGTCGGGATCGGCTTCTTGCTGCTGATCGTCCCGGGCCTGATCCTGCTCACGATCTGGGCCGTGGTGGGCCCGGTGATGGTGCTCGAGCGCCCCGGCGTGTTCGCCACCTTCGGCCGCAGCCGCCAGCTCGTCCGCGGCAACGGCTGGAACGTGTTCGGGGTGATCGTGGTCCTGTATCTGGCCGTGGTCGTGGTCAGCGTCGCGGCGGGGCTGATCTCCAACGGCCTCGGCGCGTTCGGGCGGTCACTGATCCAGTGGGCCGCGAACGCCGCGATCGCGCCGGTGGCCGCCCTGACCGCGTCGGTGCTCTACTTCGCGCTGCGCGGGCAGCAGGCGGAGCCGGTCGTGCCCGGGACCCCGGGCACCGCGCCGCCGGCGCCGGCGGCGGAACCGTCGCCCTCGTCTTCGACACCGCCCCCGGCGCCACCGCCGGCGACCGAGCCCCCACCTCCGGCGCCACCACCGGCGACCGAGCCCCCGCCCCCGGCGCCACCGCCGGCGACCGAGCCCCCGCCGACCTAGTCTGCGCCAGCCTGGAGTACGGGGTCAGTTCAACCTAGTCGAGATACAGCGCGACGTTGCGGTCCAGGCGCCCGCCGGCGAACCCCTGCGGCCGGCCTCCCTGCGCGTCCAGATACGAGAGCTCGCGTGAGACCTCGCCGAGGCTCCCCGGCGGCGAGACGTGGTCGAGCATCCAGGTGTGGATCGCCACGCCGCCGCCCTCGGTTCCGACGATCCGGAGCGCCCGCGCCTGCTGTGGGTAATCGATCAGGGACGCGGTGTTGATCAGCCAGTAGCCGCCGCGGCCGGTGCTCGAGCGGGGCGTGATCTGGTTGCGGTGGGTGTGGCCGGCGAGCGCGGCGATCACGCGGTCGTGGCCGTCGAGCAGCGCCAGCAGCCCCTCGCCTCCCTCGGAGCTCTCGAGCGGCTGGTGAGAGACCACGATCACCCAGCGATTCCCGGCCCGCGAGAGCTGCGAGGAAAGCCACGCCGGCTGACCGGGGCGGACCAGGCCACCGGAGCCGCCGGCGCGGCGGGCCAGGTCGAGCACGATCAGCCGCAGGCGCTCGCCGTGGTCGAGGACGTAGTCGAGCCCGCCGGTGGCGGGATGCACGCCCCCGACGGCGGTATTCACGCCCCCGGCGGCCGGATGCACGCCCCCGGCAGCAGCCAGCCTGGCCACGACCTCGCTCGCCTCCAGTTCACGCCGCGACGGGTCCGGGGGGACGTGCACCTTCGGCGCGGCCAGCGCGCGGGCCAGCAGCCAGTTGACGAGTTGGGGGGCCGGGGGGCCGTCAGGCGAGTAGCTCGCGTCCAGGGACGCCCCTGGCGGCAGCGCCAGACCCGGCGGCAGCTCCCACACCGCCCGGTCACCGAGGGCGAGCGCGCGAGTCTCGCCGGTGGGCGGGATCTCCCCGGCGAGGAGGATGTCGTGGTCTCCCAGCACCGGGCAGCAGCGGACGCGCAGGCCGGCGCTGATGAACGGGCGGACCGCACGGCGAAGCAAGTCCCGGATGGCGGGGGGCGTCGAGGTCGGGGCGGTAGTAAAACGGGTCCGGGTCGCTGGCCAGCTGGACCCCGAAGTAGCCGTGCGGACCGCTGCCCGGGCGGACGGTGCCGCCCCGCAGCACCGCCAGCGCCTGGAAGAGCTCGTTGCCCTGATCGTTGTCGATCAGATCGCCGCCCTGGATCACGAGATCGGGTGAAAGCGCCCTGATCGCCGCCACCGCGCCGGCCAGCACCTGGGTGGTCAGCGTCTCCTGGGGCCGGAACGTCGACTGAAACGGCGGGCCCAGCCGGTCGAGGAAGGTCACGCGGGCCGGCGAGGAGGCATCGAGCACGTGGGCGTCGGTGACGTGCGCGAGCGTCGCCAGGACGCCGGTTGGAGCCCGTCGCGACCCGAGATCCGTGCGCGCGATCAGCGGCTCGCCGGCGCCAGGGGTGAGCACGCCGATGCCGCCAAGATCCCGCCAGGTGGCGTCCAGGGTCGAGCCCGAGGCCGCAATCCGGCCCGAGCGGCCGCCGCCGCAGCCCGCGAGCAGCGCCGCCCCGGCGGCGATCTCGACCAGGGCCTGGCGTCTCGTGATCGCCTTCATCACACCCCCGCCCCGAACCCGGCGAGCACCGCCTCGCGGGTGGCCTGCCGCGCCACCCACACCACCGCCACCGTCCCGGCGAGCGCCAGCCCGACCAGCACCGCGCCCACCTCCAAGTCGCTGGCCGCCAGCGGCAGCGTCGCGTAGCTCGCAGCGAGCCGCGACATCGCCGGCCCCAGCACCATGCGCTCGAGCACGACCCCGAGCACCGCGGCGGGGACGATCAGCGCCAGCACCGCGCCGGCGAGCAGCCGCCTGACGGCGTCTCCGCCGCCCCCGACCGCCCGCACCACCGAGACCGTGCGCCGGCGCTCCTGGACCGTGAGGGCGCAGGCCTGGACCAAGGCGTACAGGCAGACCAGGCCGTCGACGATTGCGATCGCCTGGAGGATCGCCCGCAGTGTGTTGACCAGCGGGACGCCGCGCGCCGTCGCTCCGGCCGCGGGCGCCGCGGTCGGGCCGAGCGCGTTGGTGACCGCGGCGGCGTTGGCCCCGGGGCGCAGCCGGACCGCGATCTCCTCGGGGGCGGTGGGATCGCCGGCGAGCAGCGCGGCCGCGGGCACGTAGGCGACGCGACCCTCGTGGTCCAGCGAGCTCACGACGCCCGCCACCCGAGTGCGCAGCTCGTTGCCCGATGGCAGCTGGATGGCCAGCGTGGCGCCGGGATCGAGCCCCAGCGCATCGGCCAGCCCGGCCCCGACCACCGACTGCCCAGGGCCCCGGATCGGGTGCCCCGAGACCAGCGGCGGCGCCTCGAAGCTCGTCGTCTCGGTCCCGGGGTAGGCGATCACGTCGATCGTCTCGTCGAGCGAGAACGAGTCGAGCGCCTCCTCCTCGTAGCGCGGCGCCGCCGCCTGCACGCCGGGGATCCGGCGCACGCGGGCGGCGGCCGAGGCGGGGAGCTGGGCCGTCAGCTGGTAGCGCTTGCCGAGCGCCTGCGGGTCGGTCTCGAGCGCGCTGAGCGCGGAGGCGAGGGCGAGCATCAGGAGCACGAACGCGGTCGACATCCCGAGTGCGGTCGCGGTCGCGAGCCAGCGCGTCCGCCGCGCCCCGACGAGCCGCGCGCCCAGCCCAACCAGGCTGGCTGGCCAGCCAGCCAGGCGGGGAAGGGGGCGGGGCCGGGGCGGCGCCGGTCCGGTCCGGGGGAACAGCCGGTGTCGCCGGGGCGGCGCCGGTCCGGCCCGGGGGAACAGCCGGTGTCGCCGGGCCGGCACGAACTCGGCGCCGCGGAGCAGCGCCACCGGCGAGCGCCCGGCCGCGCGCCACGCCGGCCACAGCCCCGCCAGCACCGGAATCGCGACGCTCGCCGCCCACCCGGCGGCGAGCGGACCGAGCAGCGCCGCCCCCGGTGGCGGCTCGTTCAGCAGCATCAGCAGCCGGCTCGTGGGCGAGTAGGTGGCCAGCGTGCCCGCGACCGTCCCGAGCGTCGCCGCGGGGACGGCCACGAACAGGCTCTCGAGCGCCTGGGTGGCGGCGAGATGACCGCGCGAGGCGCCGACCGCGCGGCGCACGCCGATCCCCCCGAGCCGGCGCTGGACCTCGGCCCGCGCGGAGGAGGCCAGCATCACGCCGGCGGTCACGAGCGCGATCACCGACAGCGCCACCAGCAGGTCGATGACGATCCCGGCGGCCTGGTCGAGGAGCACGCGCACACCCGAGCGGGTGACGAACTGCAGCCCGTGGAGGCCGTAGCTGATCGCCCGCGCTTGCACCAGCACCTGGTCGAGGTAGCGCGGATCGCGCAGCCAGATCTGGGCCAGGTCGACCTGCGGGTCGCCGGTGGCGCCGAAGCGGCGCTCGAGCGCCGCCTGGGAGACGTAGACCCGGGGCGCGGCCAGCGGATAGGAGACGTTGTCGGGGCTCTCGGAGAAGCCGACGACCCGCTGCTGTCCGAGGCCGTCGATGTAGACGGTGCCGCCGAGGTGGACGCCCCACGCCGCCGCGAGGCCGCGCTCGACCACGACCTCGCCCGGCCTGGTGGTGGACATCTGGCGGCCGGCGACGAGCGCGTAGCCGCGGCGGCCCGGCCCAACGACCTCGACGTCGCCGTTCGAGCTCTGGTGCAAGCCCGCCTCCAGGTCCACGCCCGTGGCCTCCTGGCGCAGCGAGAACGCCGCGATGTCCGGGAGGGAGGAGATGCGCCCGGCGACCCGGGAGGCCGGCTGCTGGTTGAAGCGGACGATGATGTCCGGGAGATCGGCGGCATGGGCGGCGCGGTCAAAGCCGCGGCCGAGGCCGTCGGAGACGACCAGCGCGGCGGCCAGCATCGCGGCGGCCAGCGCGATCCCGAGCGCGGTCAGCAGCGACCGCCGGCGGCGCACCCGCACGCCATAGCGGGCCGCGGCGAGCGCCGCCCTCAGGCCAACTCCCGCAGCCATGGGGCTGGTCCCGCCGCGCCGTCGATCAGCCTCCCATCCTGGAGGTGGAGGACCCGGTCGGCGATCGCGGCCGCCTCGGGCTCGTGGGTGACGATCACCACCGCCCGCCCGGGGAGGCTGCGCAACAGCTCCAGCACCGCCCGGCCGTTGTCCTGGTCGAGATTGCCGGTGGGCTCGTCGGCGAGCACGAGGTCGGGGTCGTTGACGAGCGCGCGGGCGATCGCGAACCGCTGCTGCTCGCCACCGGAGAGCTCGTGCGGCCGGCGGTCGGCGATCTCCGCCAGTCCCAGCTCGCCGATCAGCCCGCGGCCACGCCGCTCGCCGCCGCGGCGCGCCCCGGGCAGCCTCGCCGGCAAGAGCACGTTCTCCTCGCCGCTCAGCTCCTCGATCAGGTGAAAGGACTGGAACACGAAGCCGATGTGGCGCAGGCGCGTGCGCGCCAGCGCCCGGGCTCCCTGAGCCGTCAGCTCCTGGTCGCCGAGCACGATCCGTCCGCGGTCGGGCCGGTCGAGGCCGCCGAGCAGATGCAGCAGCGTCGACTTGCCGCTGCCCGACGGGCCCAGCACCGCGACGAGCTCGCCGGTGCCGACCTCGAGGCCGACATCGTCGAGCACACGCCGGGCGGCGCGACCGGCGCCGACGGTCTTGCAGATCCCGTGCGCTTCGAGGACGGGCACTGCCGGACAATGTAGAGCCCGGCGCCCCGTTCCCGCTATCAAGCGGCGGGTTCGATCGCCACCGGAGGTGTCCGCCGCAAGCCCAGCCAACGCGGCATGTACCAGGCCCGCTCGCCGAGCAGCGCGAGCGTCGCCGGGAGCAGCACGCCGCGGATGATCGTCGCGTCGATCAGGATCGCCGCCGCCAGGCCGACGCCCATCTGCTTGAACTCGATCAGGCTCAGCGTGCCGAAGATCGCGAACACCCCGACCATCACCAGGGCGGCGCTGGTGACGACGCCGGCGGTGCTCCGCACCGACTGGCTGACCGCCTCGCGGGCCGGGACGCCGCGGTCAACGGCCTCGCGGATGCGGCTGAGGATGAACACGTGATAGTCCATCGACAGGCCGAACAGGACCACGAACAAAAACAGCGGCAGCCACGAGGTGATCTCGCTGGTGCCCTGGAAGCCCAGCAGCTGATGGCCGTAGCCGTGCTGGAAGACGAGCACGAGCAGGCCGTAGGCGGCCGCGACCGAGAGCAGGTTCAGCACGATCGCCTGGACCGGAATCACGATCGAGCGGAACGTGAACATCAGCAGCAGGAACGCCATGCCGAGCACGAACGCGAACACGATCGCCAGGTGCGAGTCCATCGTCGAGTTGAAGTCGACGGTGCCGGCGGTGTTGCCGGTGACGCCGGCCTCGACCCCCGGGACCGCGCCCACGGTCGCCGGGACCAGCGCCCGCAGCCGGGCCAGCGCGGCGTCGGATCTCGCGTCCGTGCCATTGCCGGCGAGCGGGATCGAGATCGTCTCGGCCTGGCGATCGCGGCTCTGCTGCACCGTGACCGGCCGCAGCAGCCCCGGGGTCCGGTTCGCCTTCGCGATCAGGTCCTTGATCGCGGCCTGGATCGCCGGCGTCCGCACGTCATGGGCCTGAATGCCGACGTCGGCCGGCTCGGAGCCGCCGGGGAACGCCTTCTGGATCCGGTCGTAGGTGCGCACGATCGGGATGCTCCGCGGGAGCTCCGACGCCCCCGGCAGCGATGTGTGCATGGTCAGCACGGGCAGCGCCAGCCCAATCAGTGCCAGCGCGCTGATCGAGGCCGCGAGCCCCGGCTTGCGCATCACCGGCGCCAGCACCAGTCCCCACAGGCGGGAATCGCCCGCGCCGGCGCGCCGGAGCCGATGGAGCAGCGGGATCCGGCCCTTGTCGACCCGCGAGCCGAGCTTGCTCAGAATCGCCGGGAGCACGGTCAGCGAGCCGACCATCGCCACCGCGACGACCATGATCGTCCCAACCGCGAACGACGTGAACACCCTCGATCCGGCGAAGAACATCCCCGCCATCGCGATCATCACCGTCAGGCCGCTGACGAGGATCGCGCGGCCCGAGGTGGCCGCGGCGGCCTCGAGCGCGGCTTCGTCGCCGGCGCCGGCGGCCCGCTCCTCGCGCTCGCGCCGGAGGTAGAACAGCGAGTAGTCGACTCCGACGGCGAGCCCGATCAGCAGCACCACCGAGCTGATCGCGCCGTCCATCGGCAGCAGTTGTGAGACGACGCCAATCAGCCCCAGAGTGCCGCCCACGGCGGTCAGGCCGAGCAGCATCGGCAACCCGGCGGCGATCATCGAGCCGAACGCCAGCACCAGGATCAGCAGCGTGATCGGCAGCGACAGCGTCTCGGCCCGCGAGAAGTCCTGGCCGAGGCTCTTGTTGAGGGCTTTCTGCGAGCTGGCGTCTCCGAACTCCTCGATCCGCAGTGCCGGGTAGCTGTGCGCGGCGGCGGCGGTGGCGGCCAGCACCTCGTCGACGTTGCCTTTGCTGCCGAGCTGGAGGCTCACCAGCGCCGAGCGCCGGTCCTTGGAGATCGCGCCCCGCTGGCCCGGCGAGTACGGCGTGACCACGTCGGTGACGTGGGCGATGCGCCGGTCACGGGCGGCCACGTCGTCGATCGCGGCCCGGAATTGCGGACCGGACGCGGTCTGCCCGTGGCGGCCCTGGATCAGGATCGTCTCGGTCGAGGTCTGGGGAAAGTGGGCCCGCAGGAACGTGTCCACGCGCCCCGACTGGCCGCTGCCCTCGTGGGTGTCGGTCTTCGTGCCCAGCGCACCGCCGATCACCAAGGCGACGGCCACGAACGCGAACCAGCCGATGATCGCCCGCTTGCGATGCCGTGCGCTCCATGCGCCGGCGCGGGCGGCGAGATTCGATTTGAACACTGTCTTCGCTCCTCCGGTGAGTGGTTTTCAGCCGCTCGTCACGGTCTCACCGGCGGCCGTTCGCAACCAGAACGCCTGCTGGCGTCATGGGGTGGGGAAAACCCGAATCCGAGGTGGGGGTGCGCGGGGTTGCGCGTCCGCTGCGCAGGACGAGCTCGTCGGGCCGGCGATCAGCCTTTCGATCTCGGGGCCGCGCTTGCCAGCACCGCCTCGTAGTCGTCCCAGGTGTCGATGTCGCGCGGGATCGGGCCGTCGATGGCGACGTCAGCGACCCGCTCGCCGTGGCGATCGAGCAGCTTCCACACTCCCTTGTCGCCGTGCAGCGCCGCGAGCTCAGGGAACGTGGTGCGGGCGAGGGCCAGCGGATGACCGCGGCCGTCGGTGTAGGCGCAGGCGGCCAGCGAGGCTTCGCCGCGGCCGGCGAGCAGCGCGCTGACGGTCGCGGGGACGACGCCGGGCTGGTCGCCGAGCATCAGCACCAGCACCTCGGCGCGGGGGTCAACGGCGGCGAGCGCGGCCGCGATCGAGGACGAGCAGCCGTCGCCGTAGTCCACGTTCTCGACCACCTCGAGGCCGGTCAACTCGACGGTGGCGCGGACGTCGCCGGCGCCGGCGCCGAGCACGCACAGCCGCTGCTGAAATGGGCATTCACGGGCGACGTCGAGAACGTGGTCGAGGACGGTCGCATCGCCGTAGGGGAGCAGCTGCTTGGGGCGGCCCAGGCGCTTGGAGCCGCCGGCGGCCAGCACCAGCCCGGTGACGAAGGGCCTAGCCCCCGGCGCCATGACCGGCGTGCTGCTGGGCGTAGGCGTCGCGGCACGCGGTGCCGCAGAAGTAGACTCGCTCGCCGTCGGGACCCAGCGACAGGGTCGCTGCCGTCACCGCGACCTCCATGCCGCACACCGGATCGACCGCGATCGTCGCCGGCGACGCGGCGGCCCCCGGCCGGGCGTGGTGGGTGGCGATCAGCTCGGCCAGAATCGCGATCGCGATCTCCGCCGGCGTGCGCGCGCCGATGTCGAGACCCGCCGGCGTGTGCAGCTGGGCGCGCAGCTCTGCGGGCACGTCGAGCGCGTCGCGGACCGCGGCGCCCCGCGCGGAGCTCGCGACCAGGGCGACGTAGGGGACACCGGCCCGCAGCGCCGCCGTGAGCACCCGCTCCTCGTTGGTGCCGTGCGAGGCAACGACCACGGCGCTGTCTTGCGCGCCGGGTTCGACCTCGTCGTCGCGCGCCACCTCGTAGCCGGCGGCGCCCGCGACCCGCTCCAGCGCCGCGGCGATCGGCGAGGAGCCGACGACCACCACCCGGGCCGCGGGGAGCTGAGGCTCGAGGAAGATCTCGAGGCCCCCGCCGCTGAGGCACGGGTTGTGCTCGACCACGGCTCCGTCGACCGGGCCGCCCGCCTCGGTGCCGCCGTCACCGGGCTCGAGCCGCAGCAGCAGCGCCTCGCCGGTCTCGAGCGCGCGCAGCGAGTAGAGGCGCACGCTCGACTCGGCGCACACGCCGCCGACGAACCCCTCGATCCTCCCGTCGGCGAGAACGATCGCGGAATCGCCGGGGCGGACGCTGGTGGGGCGCTGGGCACGGACCACGGTGGCGAGGACGTAGGGGACGCGCTCCTGGGTCAGCCGCCGGGCGCGGTCGGCGAGCTCGCCGCTGATCATCGCCGGGGTCTCCTGGCGGGGGCGAACGGCACCTCGGCGGAGATGTTGACCGTCCGGCACCGGCCGCAGCGGACTCGCACCCTGCGGGTCATGTACTCGGGGTCCATCGCCGTCGCGAGCACGTTGCCGCACTGCACGCAGACGTAGTCGTACCGGCCGTTGCCGCGGAACACGGGCCGGTCGGGGTCTTCCTGGACGGCGGTCCCGCCATCGATCGGGACCTCGCCCTCCTGGACCGCTCGCATCGGGCGCCGCACCATCTCAGATCGCGCCCAGCCTGGTGGTGAAGTCCTTGATCAGGGCGTCGAGGACGCTGACCACGACACCCTCGCCCATCGACGCCGCCTTGCCGGTGATCTGCGCCGCGGTGTGGATGGTGCCGCCGCCGTCGGTCAAAGCGAACGTCACGTCGGCGTTGGCGTAGCCCTGGCCGCCGACCTCCCTGGACTTGACCTGCATGACCGCGCGATGCTCGGCCTCGTCCTTCTCGGTCACGGCGACGGTGCCGGCGAAGGTCATCGACATCGCGCCCATCTTGACCTTGATCTCGGCCCTGGCGCTGTCCGGGCTGGTGCGCTCGATCACGGTCCCGCCCTGCACGGCCGGGATCACGCGGTCGAGGGCGAGAATCGCGCTCCAGCTCTCGTCGAGCGGCTTGGAGGTCGAGAACGAGTGGTCCAGCTCAACCATTCCGTGCCCTAGGTTAGGGTGCCGCGGTCATGTCGCTCAAGCCCGGCAAGCACTCGTTCGGTCCGGACAACGCCACGTTGCTGATCCACACGACACGGACCGGAGCGGCCGCGAAGGCGGGGCACGATCTCGAGATCGAGGTCACGCGGTGGAGCGGGACGCTCGAGGTCGGCGAGGACCCGAGCCAGAGCTCGGTCGCGCTCACCGCCGACGGGGGCTCGCTGCGGGTGCGGGAGGGGAGAGGCGGGATGCAGGCGCTCGGCGAGGACGACAAGACCGCCATCGCCAAGACGATCGATGACGAGATCCTCAAGCTCACCTCGATCGAGTTTCGCTCCAGCGCCGTGGACGGCGGCGAGGGCGGCGAGCGCCTGCGCGTGTGGGGCGAGCTCAAGGCGCTCGACAAGACGATCCCGACCCAGGTCGAGCTCACCGTCGCCGGCGAGCGCCTGACCGGGAGCGCCACCGTCAGGCAGACGGACCTGGGCCTCAAGCCGTACTCGATCCTGTTCGGCACGCTCAAGGTCGCGGACGCGGTCGAGGTGACGGTGGAGGCCAAGGTCTAATCGCGGTAGACGGTCTGGGCATCGAGGCCGCCCTCGACCCCCGGGGGCAGCGCGCCGGTCCCGTGGGCATAGAGCGCGAGATCCGCGATCGTCTTGAGCTGACCCGGATCGCCCCCGGACACGAACGCGCCGTTGTCCCATTTGAGGCCCTCGGCGGGGTCGTCGAGGGCGGCGCCGGCGAGCAGCTGGGCCTTGGCGCGGATCTTCCCGGCCGCGCTCTCGACTGCCGCCGCGGTCCCCTCGGATGGGCTGGTGTTGAACCCGTGGCCCTCGCCGAACCGGTCGAGGTCGGCGGGCACGACCTTGACGTCGAGCGCGGGGACGCCGAGCTCCCGGGCGACGAGCTGGGCGTACTGCCCCTCCTTGCCGTCGGACTCGGTGGTCAGGCTCAGCACCATCTTGCCGGTCGGGTGCACGCGCAGGAACACTGCCCGGTATGCCTCGTTGGCCACGAATCAGCCTCCTCGTTCGTTTTCCTCGCGGTCGAGCGCCTCGAGGGCCAGGCGCTGGCGCTCCTGGTGGGCCGTCAAGGCGTTGTGGTCCTCGAGGTCGCAGAAGCTCGGCTGCGGACCGCCGAGCGGGTGCGGCGGCACCGCGGGACGGTCGCAGCCGGGATAGATGCACTTCTTCGGCTCAGCCGCCACCGAGACTCCATCCGGGCGTTGTGCGGCCCCGCTTGGGACCGTAGCCGCTCGGCATCGCCACCGAGCTGCCGGCGACCGGCGTCGCGCTCGCCCACGGCTCCTCGTCCTCGGGCTGCCCCGGCGGCGGTGGCGGCTCGACCAGGTCCGCGCCGATCGCGTCGACGACGTCGCCCAGCGCCGCCAGGTTGTGGCCGCTGAGGAGCGCGTCGCAGTGGGGCAGCGCCGCCACCATCCCGCCGGCGCGGGGCACGAACCGGTCAGCGGCGGCACGCGGGTTGACCCACACGATCCGGTGGGCCAGCCGCCCCAGCCGCTCCATCTCGCGGCCCACCAGCGTCGGGTCGCCCCGCTCCCAGCCGTCGGAGAGGATCACCACCACCGCGCCGCGGGCCATCCCGCGCCGGCCGTGGCGGTCGTTGAACGTCTTCAGCGCGTCGCCGATCCGCGTCCCGCTCGACCAATCGGGCGCGGCGGCGGCGGCGTTCTCGATCGCGCGCTCGGGGTTGCGGGAGTGAAGCGCCCGGGTCAGGCGGGTCAGCCGGGTGGCGAACACGAACGCCTCGGCGTTACCGGCGCTGCCGGCGGCGCAGGTCAAGAACTGCAGGTAGGCCCGCGCGTACGGCTCCATCGAACCCGAGATGTCGCACAGCATCACCACCCGCCGGGGGACCACCCGCCGGCGCCGGCGCCGCAGGGTGACCGGGTCGCCGGCCGTGCGCATGCTCCCGCGCAGCGTCCGGCGCACGTCGATGCGCCGGCCGTGGCGGTACTTCTGGGCGCGGCGCGTGTGCCGCAGCGGAGTGGCCAGCCGGAGCCGAGTCATCAGCTGATAGAGCTGCGCCAGCTCCTCGCGCGAGAGCGCGTCGAAGCGCTTCTCCCGCAGCAACTCCTCGTCGCTCGGCGCCATCGGCACCGGCACCTCGGCCGGCGTCGGCGTCGTCGCCGTGGCCGTCGGTCGTGGCGACGGACGGCGTTTCGGGGGGCTCGAGCTGCGCGTCCGGTGTCGTCGGCCGCTCGGAGCGCGGCTGGCCGTCCGCCGGCGCGGGCACCGTGCGGTCGACGTCAGGCTCGGGCTCGGGCTCGGGCGCGTCGGCACCGCGACCCGTCCCGAACACCGCTCCGAACACCGCGTCGAAGGCCTTCACCTGGGCCCGGTCGGAGACGAACACGGCCCGCGCGGTCCAGTACAGCCGCCGGCGCGACACCGGCCTGACCACGTCCAGGGCCCGCGCGAACGAGGCCGCCCGCTCGGTGCTCACCGGAAGGCCGGTCTCGCGCAACCGGCGGCTGAAGGCGCCCGTCACGGCGGGCAGGTCGAGCTCGATCGTCTCGACGCCGAACGCGGGCCGCTCAGTCCGGGCGGCCAACCAGCGCCTCCAGGCCGCCCGCGCGGACCACCTCCTGGTCCTCGCGGTACTTCAGCACCGAGCCCAGCGTGCGCTCGACCGCGACGGTGTCCAAGGCCTGCACGCCCAGCTCGCTCAGCGCCGCCAGCCAGTCGATGGCCTCGGCGATCCCGGGCGGCTTCTGCACGTCAGAGTCGCGCATCCGGGCCACGGCGTCGGCGACCTGCACGGCCAGCGTCTCCGAGGCGCCTCGAACCCGCCGGCGGATGATCTCGACCTCCCGCGACGGGCTCGGGTAGTCGATCCACTGGTACATGCAGCGGCGCTTGACCGCGTCGTGCAGGTCGCGGGTGCGGTTCGAGGTCAGCACGATGATCGGCGGATGGGTGGCGCGGACCGTGCCGATCTCGGGAATCGTCACCGCCGCCTCCCCCAGCAGCTCGAGCAGGAAGGCCTCGAAGTCGTCGTCGGCGCGGTCGATCTCGTCGATCAGCAGCACCGCCGGCCGCGGGCCGGGATGCTCGAGCGCGCGCAGCAGCGGCCGGCGGGTCAGGTACTCGCGGCCGAACAGATCGGCTTCGCTGAGCTCGGCGCCGCGCGCCTCGGCGAGCCTGATCGAGAGAAGCTGCCGGGGGTAGTTCCACTCGTACAGGGCCTCGGCGGCGTCGATCCCCTCGTAGCACTGCAGGCGGATCAACGGCGTGTCGAGCACGGCCGCGACCGATTTCCCGGCCTCGGTCTTGCCGACCCCGGCCTCGCCCTCGAGCAGCAGCGGCTGGGGCAGCCGCAGCGACAGGAACATCGACGTGGCCAGGCCCTCGTCGACGAGATAATCGACCGACGCCAGCCGCTGGGCGAGCGTCTCGACGTCGGGGACGAGCGCGAGGACCTCGTCGGCGGCGGTCATTGCGGAGGCTCGGGGCGGCCCTGCATCGCCGCCCACACCCGCGCCGGCGTGCACGGCATGTCGATGTGCTTCACGCCGTGGCTGTCATGGAGCGCGTCGATCACGGCGTTGACGATCGCCGGCGGGGAGCCCACGGTCGGGGACTCGCCGACGCCCTTCGCCCCCAGCGGGTGATGCGGGCACGGGGTGACCGTCGCCCCCAGCTCGAAGTCCGGGCACTCCAGCGCGGTCGGGATCAGGTAGTCCATGAACGAGGAATTCAGGCAGTTGCCCTCCTCGTCGAACGTGAGCACCTCCATCAGCGCGATCCCGATCCCCTCGGCCAGGCCGCCGTGGATCTGGCCGTCGACGATCATCGGGTTGATCCGCACGCCGCAGTCGTCGACGGCGATGAACCGCCGGACCTTGACCGCGGCCGTCTCCGGATCGATGTCGACGACGGCGATGTAGGCGCCGTAGGGGTAGGTGAGGTTCGGCGGGTCGTAGATCACCTGCGCGTCGAGGCCGCCCTCCATGCCCTCGGGCATCGGCTCGCCGCTGTACGCGTAGGCGGCGATCTCCTCGATCAGCGCGCCCTTCTCGGGGTCCCCCTTGACGTACCAGCGGCCCTTCTCCCAGGCCAGGTCCTCAGGCCGGGTCTCGAGCATCGTGGCCGCGATCAGCCGGGCCTTGTCGCGGACCTTTCTCGACACCACCGCGACCGCCCCGCCGGAGACCGGCGTCGACCGGCTGCCGTACGTCCCCAGCCCGTACGGGGTCCTGTCGGTGTCGCCGTGGCGGACCTGGACGTCCTCGGGCGGGATCCCGAGCTCCTCGGCCACGATCTGGGCGAACGTCGTCTCGTGGCCCTGGCCCTGGGTCTGGGCCGAGATCGAGACCATCGCCTTGCCCGACGGGTGCACCCGCAGATCGGCGCCGTCGTTCATGGCCAGCCCGAGGATGTCCATGTGCTTGCGCGGGCCCGCGCCGACGCCTTCGGTGAAGAACGAGACGCCGATGCCCATCAGCTCGCCGCGGGCGCGTTTCTCGGCCTGCTCGCGCCGGAGCTCGTCGTAGCCGGCGATGTCCATCGCCACCTTCATCGTCTTGGCGTAGTCGCCCGAGTCGTACGTCCAGCCGGTGGTGGTCTCGTACGGGAACTGCTCGGGCTGGATGAAGCTCCGCATCCGCAGCTCGATCGGATCGACGCCCATCTCCAGCGCCAGCGCGTCGACCATCCGCTCGACCAGGTACACGGCCTCGGTGATCCGGAACGAGCACCGGTAGGCGACGCCGCCGGGCGCCTTGTTCGTGTACACGGCCTTGACCTTGACGTGCGAGGCCTCGAGGTCGTAGGAGCCGCAGCAGATGTGGAAGAAGCCGGCGGGGAACTTGGTCGGCTGGGCGGTCGAGTCGAACGCGCCGTGATCGGCGATCACGTCGACCCGCAGCCCGGTGATCTTGCCCTCCTTGGCGCACATCTCGGCGTGCATCACGTAGTCGCGGGCGAACCCGGTCGAGACCAGGTTCTCGGTCCGGTCCTCGATCCACTTGACCGGCGCGCCGGCGACGATCGAGCCGGCGATCGCGCACACGTAGCCCGGATAGACGGGGACCTTGTTGCCGAAGCCGCCGCCGATGTCGCCCGTGCGGATCCGGATCATGTGCTCGGCCAGCCCGGCGACGTGCGCGTACACCGTGCGGTGCGCGTTCGGGGCCTGGTTGCCGTTGTAGATGTCGAGCTGGCCGGTCTCGGGGTCCAAGGCGGCGATCATCCCGCAGGTCTCGAGGGGGGCGGGGTGGCAGCGCGGGTAGATGATGTCGCGGGTCACGACCGTGTCGGCCTCGGCGAACACGCGGTCGGTGGCCTCCTCGTCGCCGGCCTCCCACAGCGGGCTGGCCAGGTTGTCGGTCTGGCCCTCCTTGTCGTCGCGGATCAGGGGCGCGTCGGGATCGAGCGCCTTGCGGGCGTTGACGATCGCCGGCAGCGGCTCGTACTCGACGTCGATCAGCGGCAGGGCATCGCGGGCCGAGTACTCGTCGGTGGCGATCACGAACGCCACCTCCTGGCCCTGGAAGCGGACCTTGTCGCCGGCCAGCACGGCCTGGGTGTCGTAGGAGATCGTCGGCATCCACGCCAGCCCCAGCGTCTCGAGGTCCTTGGCCGTGACCACCGCGGCCACGTTCGGGTGCGCCAGCGCCCGCGAGGTGTCGATCGAGACGATCTTGGCGTGCGCGTAGGGGCTGCGCAGGAGCGCGCCGTGGAGCATGCCCGGGAGGCGGATGTCGTCGAGGTAGGTGCCCTGGCCGCGGATGAAGCGGGCGTCCTCCTTGCGCTTCAGGCGGCCGAAGCCGATCGGGCGCTCGGTGCTGGGGCTGGGGAGGTTCTCGGTTACGGCCATGTCAGTGAATCTCTGAATTGGGGCACTTAGACCTCCTGGGGGGTCGGGGCCTGGGGGGATCGGGTCGCGGCTTCGTGCTCGGCCGCCCAACGCACGGCGGCGACGATGTTCTTGTAGCCGGTGCACCGGCAGATCGCGCCCGAGATCGCCGTCCGGATCTCGTGCGTCGGTGGGGTCGGGGTTCTCGTCCAGCAGGGCCCGGGTCGTCATCAGCATCCCGGGCGTGCAGAACCCGCAGTGCAGCGCGTGCATCTCGTGGAATCCCCGCTGGAGCGGGTCGAGCTCGCCGTCGCGCTCGAGCGACTCGACCGTCCGGATCTCGTGGCCCTCGCACATCGCGGCCAGGATCGTGCACGACTTCACCGGCTTGCCGTCCATCAGCACCACGCAGGCGCCGCAGTTGGAGGTGTCGCAGCCCCAGTGGGTGCCGGTCAGGCCGGGCGTGTCGCGGATGTAGTGGACGAGCAGCTGGCGCGGCTCGACCTCGCGCGAGACCTGCTCGCCGTTGATCGTGATGTTCAGTCGCATCGGTCAGACCTCCGTGTGCAGGGCGCGGGCCGACGCCCGGCGCAGGGCGCGCTTGGTGAGCACGCCGGCGAGGTGGCGCTTGTAGTCGACCGGCCCGCGGCCGTCGGCCACCGGCGAGCAGTCCTCGGCGGCGATCTCGCCCGCCTCGGCGAACAGCTCCTCGGAGGGCGGCTTTCCGCGCAGCAGCTCCTCGGCCCGGGTGAGGTGGACCGTGGTCGGCCCCACCGCGCTCAGCGCCAGGCCGGCGTCGGCGATCGTCCCGCCGTCGATCCACACCGCCGCCGACGCGGCCGCGATCGCCCAGTCGCCGGCCCGGCGCTCGACCTTCTCGTGGGCGCTGCCGCCGCCCGGGCGCAGCGGGATCCGGACCTCGGTGAGGAGCTCGCCGTCTTGCACGGCGGTCATGTACGGGCCGATGTGGAACTCGTCCATCGCCACCACCCGCTCCCAGTCGGCGCCGCGGATCACCACCCGGGCCTTGACCGCGGAGCAGACCGCGCTCAGGTCCTCGGCGGCGTCGGCCTGGCACAGCGAGCCCCCGATCGTGCCCCGGTTGCGGACGACCGGATCGGCGATCACCCACTCGGCGTCCCGGAACACCGGGTAGTGCTCGGCCAGCAGCTCGGAGTCGAGCAGCTCGGCGTGGCGCGTCAGCGCCCCGATTCGGATCTCGCCTGACTGCTCGCGAATGTAGGCGAGCTCGTCGAGGTCATTGATGTCGATCAGATACTCCGGGTTCGCCAGCCGCAGCTTCATCATCGGCAGCAGGCTGTGGCCGCCGGCGATGATCCGCGCCTCGGACCCGAGCCGCGCCAGCGAGGCGATCGCGCCCTCGACGCTTCGCGCCCGCTCGTACTCAAACGGACCGGGGGTCTGCATCGTCGCTCCTTTCCGGATATTGCACCGGGGAGTCGGCCCCGATCACCGGGGAGCGCGGCAGCGCCGGCGAGGGCCCTCGCCGCGGCCGCCCGCCCGGATACAGGGCCAGCGCGGCGGCGCTGCCATAGGCGGGGTTGCGCAGCGCGGGCCCGGCCGGGCTGGCGGCCGCGATCGGCGCTTCCCGGCCCAGGCGGGCCAGCGTCAGCGTGCCCTTCGTGTAGACCTCGCCGATCCGCGGCGCCCGGACCTTGGTGCTGTCGGGGAAGTTCCGCAGCCCCGCCGCTGCCGCGCCCGGGTAGAGCCCGTCCACCAGGCCGACCGCGTCCTCGAGCCCGGCCTTCTTGACCAGCAGGCCCTCGAGCAGGTCGACGCCGGCGTCGAGGTTGCCGTTGATCGACTGCACGACGTCGTTGACCGGAGCGCTCTTCTCGATGATCCCGACCACGCCCGCGATCGCCTCGTCGAGTCCCTTGGTGATCTTCTGGAGGGCGAGGATCGTCGCCACCAGGAAGTAGACGACGGCGGCGACGATCAACACCACCGCGATGATCATGACCACACCAGCTGCTGGCATCGTTCCTCCTATCGGGCGTCGTCGATGATCACGTCGAGCGAGCCGCCGTAGTTGGCGGCGGTCTCGATCGTCTGCTTTACCTGGTCCTGCGTGGTCAGCAACAGCGAGGTGGCGTCGAGGTCCTTCGACCCCGCGTGCGCCGTGGTGGCGATCGTCTGGACGCTGGGCATGATGCGGTTGGCGGCGCGCAGGACGCCGAGCAGCAAATACCCCACGACCGGCAGGACCACCAGCAGGAGCACGGCGTCTCCGATCCACTCGAGGATCATTTCGGCCTCCTCTCGGCGACGACCGCGGCCTTCGAGGCGATGCCCGGAAGCGCGCTCAGGATCACGTCAAACTGGCCGTTGATCGCCTTGACCGCCGGTTCGAGCGGGCGCAGGTGCTCCGACTCGACGCCCTGGAGCGCGCTGGCCAGCGTGGCCAGGCCCTCCGAGATCGACTCGAGATCTTGGCGGACCCGGATCAGCGCCGCGGCGAGCACGCCGATGACGACCAGGGCGAGGACCACGCTGAGGATGATGAGGACGGTCTCGCTCATGCGGCCCCGAACCCGTCGGTCAGCGCGTTCATGTAGCCGTCTTGCACCACGGCTTCGTCGACGATCTGCCCCAGCACAGGCGCGGTCGCCTCGAGCTGCGGGATGTTGGTGGTGTTGCCGGCGACGAGGCCCGCGACCTCGAGCAGCCGGCCGACCGACTTCTTGATGTCGTCGGTGGCCCTCAAGAGCATGATCAGCAGGGCCGCGACAGCCAGCGCGGCGATCAGCCCGATGATCAGCGCGATGCCCCAGGCGCCGTGGTTGGTCAGTGCGAAGGCGAGCGTCATTTCCCCACCGCCACCTTCCGGAGCGCTCGGGCGGAGTGCAGGATCCTCACGCCCGAGTCGTTGATCCGCCCGACGTTGTTCAGCTCAGTCGTCTGCTCGCGCACTTTGTCGACCCCCCCGACCGCGGTCCGCGCCTGCGTGGCGATCCGCTGCGCCAAGACCACGATCGTGATCACGATCGCCGCCGCCGCCAGCGCGACGATGATTCCGAGCACCAGCCCAATGTCCCAACCGGTGGAAGCCCCGATCAAGGTAGGCAAGTCTGACCTCCTCGAATTCGTGCAAGTCTGATCAATTCTGCCGTTGCCATCGTCTGCTGACAACCTCGGTGGGGTGTTGGTTGGTTGAGATGACGCCCCGCGCGGGGGATTTCTTCTGGCGGTCCCTGGGCTTAGCCATCCGCCGGCGGTTCCCGCTCGGCCCACTCCAGCAGCGGCTCGAGCGAGAACACGGCGTCGTCGATGCCCTCGTGAAGGTCCCCGAGCCGCGCGAAACGCTCGGGCACGGTGGCGATCGTCAACTCGTGCGGGTCGACGTCATCGAGCTCGTCCCAGGCGATCGGCGTTGAGACCGTGCCCTCCTTGACCCCGCGGACCGAGTAGGCGCACGCGATCGTGTGGTCGCGCGCGTTCTGGTTGTAGTCCACGAACACCTTGTCCCGCTCGCGGTCCTTGCGCCACCAGGTCGTGGTCGCGTCCGCCGGGGCGCGGCGCTCGACCTCGCGGGCGAAGGCCAGCGCCGCCTGGCGGACCTCGGCGAAACCCCACCGAGGCTCGATCCGGACGTAGACATGCAGGCCGTTCCCTCCCGAGGTCTTGGGCCAGCCGACCGCGCCGAGCTCCTCGAGCACCTCGTGGGCGACGTGGGCGACGCGTCGCACGGTGTCGAAATCGGCCTCGGGCATCGGATCGATGTCGATCCGCCACTCGTCCGGCCGCTCGACGTCGGCGCGCCTGGAGTTCCAGGGATGGAACTCCACCGTCGACATCTGAACGGCCCAGATCACGCTGGCCAGCTCGGTCACGCACAGCTCGTCGGCGTGCCGGCCGTAGCGGGGGAAGTGGACGCGAACGGTCTGGATCCAGTCCGGGGCGCCGGAGGGCACCCGCTTCTGGTGGACCTTGTCGCCGTCGACGCCGCTCGGGAAGCGGTGCAGCATGCACGGGCGCTCGCGCAGCGCCCGGACGATCCCGTCGCCGACGCTCATGTAGTAGCGGGCCAGATCGAGCTTCGTCTCCCCGCGGGCGGAGAAGTACACGCGGTCGGGGCTGCTGACCTTGACGGTCCGGCCGGCGACCTCGAGCTCGACTGCCGCAGTCGTCTTCATCACGTCAATTTAGTTCGGAGGGGTCGAACCCAACCGCCAAAGTTCGGGTCGCGGTCGTAAGGTGAGGGTATGCCCTCACGCACTCACGGTTCGGGAAAGGAGCAGCGATGAAGACACGCAAGCTTGGCTCGCTCGAGGTCTCGGCGCTCGGGCTGGGATGTATGGGGATGTCGGCGTTCTACGGCTCGACCGACGAGGGCGAGGCGACGGCGACGATCAAGCGCGCGCTGGAGCTGGGGATCAACTTCCTCGACACCGCACAGCTGTACGGGCCGCTGACGAACGAGGAGCTGGTCGGCCGCGCGATCAAGGGCCGTCGCGACGAGTACGTGATCGCGACCAAGTTCGCGCGGCGGATGGACGATGCCGTACCGGGCGAGATGTCGACGATCGGCCCGCTCGACGGCTCGCCGGATCATGTCCGCCGCACCATCGACGGCTCGCTGAAGCGTCTCGGGACCGATCGCGTCGACCTCTTCTATCAGCATCGTGTTGATCCGAGGGTCCCGATCGAGGAGACGGTCGGGGCGATGGCGGAGCTGGTGCAGCAAGGCAAGATCCTCCACATCGGGCTCAGCGAGGCGGCGCCCGAGACGATCCGCCGCGCCCACGCCGTCCACCCGATCACGGCGCTGCAGACCGAGTACTCGCTGTGGTCGCGCGATCCCGAGGCCGAGGTGCTGCCGACGTGCCGCGAGCTCGGGATCGGGTTCGTCCCCTACTCGCCGCTGGGCCGCGGCTTCCTCTCGGGCCGGTTCAAGTCACCCGAGGAGCTCGACCAGGGCGACTTCCGCCGCAGCGGGCCGCGGTTCACGGGCGAGAACCTCGAGGCCAACCTGAAGCTCGCGGCCAAGGTAGCGGAGATCGCCGAGGAGAAGGGGATAACGCCGGCCCAGCTGGCGCTGGCGTGGGTGCTGGCCCAGGGCGAGGACCTCGTCCCGATTCCCGGGACCAAGCGCCGACAGTACCTGCAGGAAAACGCACACGCGGTCGACGTGGAGCTCAGCGACGACGATCTGGCGCGGATCGAGGCTGAGCTGCCGGAGGTCTCCGGCGAGCGCTACGACGAGGCGGGGATGGCGTCGGTCAACCTGTAGCGGCGATGGCGTCGGTCGATCCGTAGCGGCGATGGCGTCGGTCAACCTGTGGCGGCGATCGACCTGATTTTCGATTATCGTGCGGTGATCCGGGTATCTACGCCGGCGTCCCGCCGGCAGCTCTGACAGACTCACGGCGAGGTCGGTGCCATGACGAAGCCGCTTCCGCGCACACTCCGGCAGCTCGCTCACCGCTACGACCCGGCCGTGTTCGAGCTCGGGCGCCGCTCGGCCCGGGTCCGCCTGGCCGGCGCCGGCGCGGAGCCCGTGGACGCCCTCCTCGACGGCAACACGGTGACGCTCGTGCCCGCCGACACCGGCCGGCGCCCCGATGCGCAGCTCACTGCCGACGCCCGGACGTGGGAGGAGATCGCGCGTGATCTGGGCGGCGGGATGGCGGCGTTCCGCTCGGGCAGGCTGAGTGTCCGCCACGACCTGAACCTCGGGGTCGGCTTCCTGGCCGCGACGGCCGCTGGGGAGGACGCGGGGCTGCGGTTCCGCCGCGTCAGGACCGCAGAGGGCACGCTGTCGGTGAGCGAGGCGGGCACCGGCTCCGCGGTGGTGATGCTCCACGGCCTCGGGGCGACGAAGGTGTCGTTCCTGCCCACAGTCGCGGCGCTGGCGGGATCGCACCGCGTGATCGCGGTCGACCTGCCCGGCTTCGGCGACTCCGACAAGCCGATCCGCGCCTCCTACGACGCCGCCTATTTCGCCCGCGCGACGCTGGCGCTGCTCGACGCCCTCGAACTCGACCGCGCCCACCTCCTCGGCAACAGCATGGGAGGGCGGGTGGCGATCGAGGTGGGGCTGAGGGCGCCGGATCGAGTCGGCGCCCTGGGGCTGCTGGCGCCGTCGCTGGCGTGGCTGCGCGATCGGCCGTGGGCGCCGTTCCTGCGCCTGGTCTCACCGCAGCTCGGGTTGATCCAGCCGGCGCCACGGCCGGTGGTCGAGGGCATCGTCCGCCACGTGATCCCGGGCGCGAATGAGGAGTGGACGGCGGCGGGGATCGACGAGTTCCTGCGCTCGTACCTCACCCCGCGGGGACGGGCGGCGTTCTACGCCGCGGCCCGGAACATCTACCTGGAGGAACCTCACGGACCGAACGGCTTCTGGACCCGGCTGCCCGGGCTCAGGCCGCCGGCGCTGTTCGTGTGGGGACGGCGCGACGGCCTCGTCCCGATCCGGTTCGCCGACCACGTCCGCCGGGCGCTGCGGCACTCCGAGCACGTGGAGCTGGACTGCGGTCACGTTCCCCAGCTCGAGCGTCCGAAGCAGACTCACGCCGCGCTGGCGCGGTTCCTGGAACGGGCCGATCGGCAACCGCGCGCCCGCGTGGCCTAGCGTACGAGCGTCCGATGGCAGCCGCGCGGCCGCGCCGCCTGTCCGATCGGCTTACAAGCGCCCGATGGCCTCCGCCAGCAGCCCGACCTGCGCCGTGTCCACCGACGCCGGGAAGCAGATCACCTCGTCGACACCCGCCTGCTCGAAGGCCGCGAGATAGCCGTTGATGGTGTCGGCATCCTTGGCCGCCGACCCCACCACCCGCTGGGCGTAGTCGCCGAGGAACGAGTAGTAGTCGCCGAGGCTTCGCTCCGCCTGCCCGGCCGCGTCCTCGCCGAGCGAGAAGTAGAACAGCGCCATCGTTCGGGGCCGCCCGTCGCGCCCGGCCTGGCTCCAGGCTTGCCGGAGCTTGTCGAGCCCCGCCGAGAACTGGTCCGGCGTGCCGCCGCCCAGCGTCCACCCGTCGGCATGCTCGGCGGCACGGCGAAAGGTCATGTCCGCCTGGCCCCCGATCAGCAGCGTGGGCCGCTTGCCGTTGGCCGGCGCGGGGCCGACCTCGTCGTCCGCCCACAACCGGGTCAGCTCCCCGAGCTGGCGATCGAACGTCCGCCCGCGACCGCGGAAGTCGGCGTCGGAGAGCTCGTAGTCGTCCGGCCGGCCACCGACCGCCAGCCCCAGCACGAGCCGCCCGCCCGACAGCGCGTCGATGGTGGCGGTCTGCTTGGCCAGCAGCGCGGTGTTGGTCCGCAGCGGCGCGATCAGGATGTCGGTGACCAGACGGACCCGCTCGGTCACCGCGGCCGCGGCGGCGAGCGTGATCAGCGACTCGAAGTTCGGATAGACGATCCGGTCAAGCACCCCCAGCGAGGAGAAGCCGGCCTCCTCGGCCCGGCGTGCCCACTCGACGATCCCGTGCCGATCCACACCGCGAACCGCGTTCGGTAGCCCGATGCCAATGTCCATCCCGCTCCTTTCCGGTCGAAGTCGCCGTCCGACTCTAGATGATTGAGTCGCCGTTGCGCCGGAGCCGCGGTGGCGCCGAGCGATACGTCGCCGGCGTCGCCGACAGCGTGATCGGATTGCGGGTCAGCGCCGCGGTCGTCCCATCGTCGCGGGGGACGTTGACGACGGGCTCGAGTCCGAGTTGCTCGGCCAGCTGAAACGCGCCGGCGATGTCGTTGACGACGCCAGCGGGCACGCGGGCCTCGGTCAGCTTCTCGGCCCAGGCGGCGGCGGAGCGTTCGGCGAGGAGCGGCTCGAGCGCCTGGCGCAGGGCCTGACGATGCTCGACCCTCGCCGGGTTGGTCGCGAACCGGGGATCCCCGGCCAGCTCGCCGGCACCGAGCGTCTCGCACATCGCGGCGAACTGCCGGTCGTTGCCGACCGCAAGCACGAGCTCGCCGTCGGCGCAGCGCAGCAGCTCGTAGGGCGAGATGCTGGGATGCTGGTTGCCCATCCGGCTCGCGACCACGCCCCCGATCGTGTACGCCGAGCCCTGGTTGACGAGCCCGGCCAGCAGCGCCGACAGCAGCTCGACCTCGACCCGCTGGCCCTCGCCGGTGTGGCGCCGATGCTCGAGCGCGGCCAGGATCCCGACCGTCGCGTACAGGCCGGCGAGCACGTCGACGAGGGCGACGCCCACTTTCTGCGGCTCACCGTCGGGCTCGCCGGTGATGCTCATCAGCCCCCCCAGGGCCTGGATCAGCAGGTCGTAGCCGGGCAAGGTGGCACCGGCCCCGCGCCCGAATCCGGTGATCGAGCAGTAGATCAGTTCCGGGTGGAGCTCGCGCAGCTGCTCGTAGTCGAGGCCGAACTTCTCCATCACCCCGGGCCGGAAGTTCTCCACCAGGACGTCGGCCTCGACCGCAAGCCGGCGCGCCCGCTCCAGATCCTCCGGCTGGGTCAGGTCCAGGACCAGGCTCTGCTTGTTGCGGTTCACAGACTGGAAGTACGTGGCCTCGCCGGCCTCGTCGTAGGGCGGCCCCCAGTTACGCGTATCGTCGCCGCCCGGGGGCTCGACCTTCGTCACCGACGCCCCGAGGTCGGCCAGCACCATCGTCGTCAGCGGGCCGGCGAGCACGCGTGAGAAGTCGACGATCTTCAGGTTGTCGAGCGCCGAGGTCATCAGCGCGCATTCTCCACCCCCGCGGCGGCGGGTTCCTCGCCGGCCTGATCGATCCACTCGTCGATCCGCTGCCACCACTCGTAGATCCAGCGCACCTGCTCGTCGGGGTCGGTCGGGCGCTCGTCCGCCGCCACCAGCCACATTCGCGTCCTGAACGTCCGCCCGATCGGCGGCTGGCGCCACAGCTCGCGCGGGAACGCGGCCAGCCCCAGGCCGGTGTGGGCGCCGAAGATGACGTCGGCAGCGGGGTTGCCCTGGAGCGCAGCCAGTGCGCCGCTCGGGTGCGGGGGCAGCACGTGCGACATCTTCGACCCCGCCGCCGCCTCGCTGCGGCGGCCCTTGCGCGACAGCTTGCCGAGCGCGTGGCGCCGGCGCTCGAAGGTGAAGTTCGCCCCCTCGGGGAACAGCAGCAGCACCCCGCGCTCGCCGAGCCCGGCGCTGACCTCCCGGATCCGCGCCTCGCACTGTTCGGGGCGGGCCGTGTCGAGCACGGCGTGGGGAAGACGGTGGCCGATCAGATCGACGGACGGATCGATGGCGAGGGTCTGCTTGAACACGACGCTGGGGAAGCGGCGATAGCGGCTCATCAGCTGATCGACGAGCAGCACGGTGTCTCCCGGGCCGGCGTGGCGGCTGAAGTACAGGAGCGGCCGATCGCTCTCCAGGGCGCGGCTGGCCTCGGAGGAGAGCTCGGGTGTCACCTCGACCTGAAGCACGCTCAGGGCGCGCTCGGTGAGGCCGTGGACGAACCACCGCAGGAGCCGATGGTGAAGGCGCTGGAAGCGATGCGAGTGCATCCAGATGCCGGCGCCGCTGGCCAGCCACAGCGCTCCGCAGGCCAAGAGCACGAGCAGCTCGCGGGCGAAGTAGGCGATCACGAGGCGGGCCAGGATCAAGGGCTGGGGGCGGCCGGTCAGGGCGGACGCCGCGGCCGCGACCGCGAGCAGCAGCGGCGAGAGCACCAGGCACAGGATCGACATCAGCAGCCACGTGGTGACGGTCAGCGGGCGTCTGACGGCGGCGACCGGCATCACTGCACGTCCAGGTAGCGGCGGGCCGCCTCGTAGGACAGATCGATCTGTCGCTCGACGCCGCGCGCCAGCCGCCGGATGCGGAGCTGTCCCGGAACGTCGTTGTAGGCCGGCGCGGCCGAACCGCCGGTGGGCAGGAGGTGCAGCTTGACGCCATCGGGCAGGGAGGAGAGGTCGTGGGCGAATCGGTGGCGGCGAGCCACCTCGAACGCCACCAACGCGACCTCCCACGGCCAGCGTGGCGGCTGCAGCGGCTTCTCCAGGCGCCCGACCTGCAGCACGTAGATCGTCCTCGCCCCGAGCGCCACCGCCCGCGCCACCGGAATCGAGTTGACGATCCCGCCGTCGATGAAGTGCTCCTCGCCGATCTTGACCGGGGGGAGGATCCCGGGGACGGCGCACGAGGCCAGCACGACATCCGCCAGCGGACCGCGATCGAACCAGTGCTCCGCCGCCCGTTCGATCGATGCCGCCACGCACTGGAAGGGGATCTCGAGCTGCTCGACCCGCTCGACCGGGAGCGCCGCCGCCAGCCGGCCGCGCGCCTCCGTGGGCGACTGCAGATGCGTGCCGGTGCGCGCGAGCGTGGTGATCCGGCGCAGCAGCAGGGCAGCCGAGACGTCGGAGAGATTCGAGTCGCTCCACAGCCGGCTCAGCCGCCGGACGCCCTCGGCGTCCGGCTGGGCGGCGAACAGCGCCCCGTTGATCGCGCCCACCGAGGTCCCGAGAATCAGGTCGGGCTCGATCGAGCTCTCGGCCAGCGCGCGCAGCATCCCGACCTCGCACGCGCCCAGGATCCCGCCGCCCCCGAGCACGAACGCGACCTTGTGGTTGTCTGCCGCCATAGGGCAGTGCTACCCGCCGGGGCTGTGATACTCGGGCGCGATGAAGATCGTGGAAGTCACCGAGCAGGATCTCCCCGACCTCCTCCCGCTGATGCGCGCGTACTGCGACTTCTATCGTTCCACCCCGAGCGACGAGGCGCTGCTGGCGATCAGCCGGGCCCTGATCGGCGATCCCGTCCGCGAGGGCGTGCAGTTCCTCGCCCGCGGCGACGGCGGCGAGCCGCTCGGGTTCGCGACCCTGTTCTGGAGCTGGGAGACGAACGCCGGCGGGCGAATCGGCGTGATGAACGACCTGTTCGTGGAGCCGCGACGGCGCGGTGGCGGGGTGGCCGAGGCCCTGATCGCGGCCTGCCGGGACCGGTGCCGCGATCGCGGCGCCGTTCGTCTGAGCTGGCAGACGGCGCTCGACAACCACCGCGCCCAGGCGGTCTACGATCGCGTCGGCGGGGCCCGGGCGCAGTGGCTCGACTACTCGCTGGACGTACGGTGAAGCGGCGATGAGCGGTCAAGAGCTCGGACTGGCGATTTCGGTGTTCCTGGCCTGCGCCGTCGAGGCGGTGGAGGCGCTGACGATCGTGCTCGCCGTGGGCGTGACCCGCAGTTGGCGCTCGGCGTTCACCGGCGTCGGCGCGGCGATCGTCCTGCTGGCGGCGCTGACAGCGGTGCTCGGGCCGGCGCTGACCGCGCTGCCGATCAACGTCCTGCGCGTGATCGTCGGCGGCCTGCTGCTGGTCTTCGGGCTGCAGTGGCTGCGCAAGGCGATTCTCCGCGCCGCGGGACTGAAGGCGCTCCACGACGAGCTCGAGAGCTATCAGGAGGAGCTGTCGGCGGCGCGCGCCGCCGGGGAGGTCGATCGCGGGTTTGACGGTTACTCGTTCACGATCGCGTTCAAGGGCGTCCTGCTGGAGGGACTTGAGGTCGTCTTCATCGTGCTCACGTTCGGCGCCAACCAGCACGACGTGGGGCTGGCGGCGGTGGCCGCCGGTGTCGCGGTGCTGGTGGTGGTGAGCGCCGGGGTCGCCGTCCACGCGCCGCTGGCCCGGGTACCCGAGAACACGCTGAAGTTCGGGGTCGGCGTGATGCTGACGTCGTTCGGGATGTTCTGGGGCGCCGAGGGCGCCGGCGCCAGCTGGCCCGGTGGCGACGCGGCGCTGCTGGCGGTGATCCCGTTGACGCTGGCCTTCGCGCTCGCGTTGGCGGCGGCGCTGCGCCGGCGGGGGCGCTCGGCGGCGGCGGGTCTGCGCGGCGAGGTGGTGCGGGCGTCGTGAGCCAGATCCAGGCGTTCCTGCGGTTCCTGTGGGACTTCGTCATCGGCGACGACTGGCGGATCGCCGCCGGCGTGGTGGTGGCGATCGGCGTGACCGCGCTGGTGGCGGGGACGGCCGTGGCGGCGTGGTGGGTCCTGCCGGTGGCGGTGGCGGGGCTGCTCGGCGTGTCGGTGTGGCGGGCGGCGGGGCGGTAGCGGCGGGCGGCGTGTGGGTGTGTCGGGCGGCGGGGCGGTAACGGCGGGCGGCGGGGCGGTAGGGGCGGGTGGTGGGGCGCTCTGGGATATTTGGGTTCCATATGGACCCAAACATCCACCAGCGCCGTGCTCGACCTGGCGCGGCTGTCTGAGCCGATCGTCCAGGCGCCGCTGGCCGGCGGCCCCTCGACCCCGAAGCTCGCCGCCGCGGTCGCCGGCGCCGGCGGGTTCGGGTTCCTGGCCGCCGGCTACAAGCCGGCGGACGCCGTCCGCCAGGACATCGGCGAACTGCGCTCGCTGATCGACGCGCCGTTCGGGGTCAATCTGTTCGCGCCGCCGGCGCCGGCGGGCGACCCCGACGCCCTCGCCGGCTACGCGGCCCGCCTCCGGGTCGAGGCCGCCCGCTACGGGGTCGAGCCCGGCGACCCTCGCCACGACGACGACGCCTACGCGGCCAAGCTCGAGCTGCTGGCGCAGGAGCGCGTGGCGGTGGTCTCGTTCACGTTCGGCTGCCCCGAGCCGCAGATCGTCCAACGGCTGCAGGCCGGCGGCTGCGACGTGTGGGTGACCGTGACCGGTCCTGCGGAAGCGGCCCAGGCCCGCGACGCCGGCGCGGACGCGCTCGTGGTCCAGGGGTTCGAGGCCGGCGGGCACCGCGGCTACTTCGAGGATGACCCGGACACCGAGGACCTCGGCCTGCTGGCGGCGCTCCGGCTGGTGGCGGCGCGAGTCGACCTGCCGCTGGTCGCCGCCGGCGGGATCGCCGATGGCGCGGCGGTGGCGGCGGTCCTGTGCGCCGGCGCGGTGGCGGCGCAGATCGGCACCGCGCTGATGCTGACCCCCGAGGCCGGGACCTCGCCGGCGCACCGCGAAGCCCTGGTCCGAGCCGGCGCCACGCGGCTCACCCGCGCGTTCAGCGGGCGACAGGCCCGCGGGATCGTCAACCGGTTCATGGAGGAGCACGGCGACGCCGCGCCGCGGGCCTATCCGGACGTCCACCACCTGACCACGCCGATCCGGGCGGCGGCGCGGAAGGCCGGCGACGCCGACGCGGTCAACCTGTGGGCGGGCCAGGCCTACTCGCTGGTCCGGGCCGAGCCCGCCGGCGACGTCGTGCGCCGGCTGGGGGCGGAGGCGCGGGCGGTGGCGGGGGCGGTGAGCCGGCGCTTGGGGGAGGCGTAGGCGCGGGCGGTGGCGGTGGCTTGGGCGAGGCGTAGGGCCCCAGTTGTTCGTCGGCCCGTTCGCTGTGGACTCCTGAGGGCGGGCGCTTCGCGCCCGCGCCGCGCGGGGCGGCCGGCTCGGTGATGGGCTAGGGAGGGGGTGGGTCGGGATGGGCGGGATCGCGGGCCGGCGCGCGCCGGCGCTTGGCCCGGTGCGGCGGTCTGAGCATGCACAGCACGACAATTCCGCGCGGTGGCGCTGGCCCTGCCGTGCGATTCCGAGCAGGTCGACTCCGCATCGTCCGGCCGCAGGCCGGACTAGGCGCCAGCCGACGGCAAACGCAACGGCGCCAGCCGACAGCAAACGCGACGGCCCCGGGCCTAGGCCAGCGCCGGCGCCTCGGGCAGCGCCGCCAGCGCCGCGCTCAGGTCGTCCTCGGAGAACTCGGGGTCTTCGAGCTGGCCGGCGAGATAGGCGTCGTAGGCGCTCAGATCGAAGTGGCCGTGGCCGCAGAGACCGAACAGGATCACGCGCTCCTCGCCGGCCTCGCGGGCCGCATCGGCCTCGGCGATCACGGCGCGGATCGCGTGCGCGGGCTCGGGCGCGGGGATCACTCCCTCCGCCCGCGCGAACCGGACCGCGGCCTCGAAGGTCTCGTTCTGGCGGTACGCCCGTGGCTCGACCAGGCCGCCGCGAACCAATCCGCAGACCAGCGGGGCGTCGCCGTGGTAGCGCAGGCCGCCGGCGTGCACCGGCGGCGGCACGAAGCCGTGGCCGAGGGTGTACATCGGCATCAGCGGCGTCAGGCCGACGGTGTCGCCGAAATCGTAGGCGTAGACGCCGCGGGTGAGGGTCGGGCAGGCCGCCGGCTCGGCAGCGATGAACCGGGTCTTGGCCTCGCCGCGGATCACTCGGCGCAGGAACGGGAACGTCAGCCCGCCGAAGTTCGAGCCGCCGCCGACGCAGGCGATGACGACGTCGGGCTCCTCGCCCGCCATCGCCATCTGCGCCAGCGCCTCCTGGCCGATCACCGTCTGGTGCAGCAGCACGTGGTTCAGCACCGAGCCCAGCGAGTAGTTCGTGTCCGGGTTCTGCGCCGCCACCTCGACGGCCTCGGAGATGGCGATCCCGAGCGAGCCCGTTGTGTGCTCGCGCTGGGCGCGGCCGCCCTCGGTCACCTCCGAGGGCGAGCGGTGGACGGTGGCGCCCCACGTCTCCATCATCGAGCGGCGGTAGGGCTTCTGGTCGTAGCTCGAGCCGACCATCCACACCTCGCAGTCGAGCCCGAACAGGCGGCAGGCGAAGGCCAGCGCCGAGCCCCACTGGCCGGCGCCGGTCTCGGTGGTCAGCTTCTTGATCCCGGCGGCGGCGTTCTCGTAGGCCTGGGCCACCGCTGTGTTGGGCTTGTGCGAGCCGGGAGGCGAGCCGCCCTCGTACTTGTAATAGATGTGCGCGGGGGTGTCGAGCTCGCGCTCGAGCCGGCGGGCGCGGTAGAGCGGGGTCGGCCGCCACAGCTTGTAGATCTCCCTGACCGGCGGAGGGATCTCGACCTCGGGCTCGCGCGAGACCTCCTGGAGGATCAGCGCCATCGGGAACAGCGGCGCCAGGTCGTCGGGGCCGGCCGGCTCCCTGGTGCCAGGGTGAAGCGGCGGCGGCGCGTCGCCGGGCAGGTCGGCCATCAGGTTGACCCAGTGGGTGGGGATCGCGCGCTCGTCGAGCAGGAACTTGACTTGGGGGTCGTTCATGGCGCGATTCTATTTCGGGTGGGCGCATGCGCCCACCCGAACCGGCGCCGCATGCGGCGCCGGGCCCCCCGGCGCATGCGCCGGGGGCTACATGACTAATCGGCGGTGGCGGTCTCGAGCGAGCGGCCGGTGGCGCGGATCCCGAACAGGATCAGCGCGCCGGCGACGAACCCGCTGATGGCCATGACCAGGAACGAGGACGAGAAGCCCCAGGCCGAGTTGGCGCCGAGCACGATCAGCGGCGCCAGCGCCCCGCCGACGTGGCCGAGGCCGTCGGTCAGCGCCACGCCGGTGGCCCGCGCGTTGGTCGAGAAGTGCTCGGCCGTGTACGTGTAGAGCATCGGCACCAGCAGGCCGATGGTCACCGAAGCGATGAAGCCGAAGACCATGATCATCGCCGGCGAGACCCGGTAGCCGATCACCAACAGCGAGATGCCCCAGATGGCCGCGAACACAGCGCACGTGTACTTGCGCTCGAGCCGGTCGCTGAACCGCGTCGTGGCGTAGGCGCCGACGAGGAAGCCGATCCCGGAGACGATCAGGTAGGTGGTGCTGTCGGCGAGGCTGTAGCCCTTGTCGGTGAACAGCGTCGGCGCCAGCGTCAGCCAGCCGTAGTTGCCGATGTAGTAGATGAACCAGATGCCGACGAACAGGGCCAGGCGGCCGACCATCGGCGGGCGCAGCAGCACCGCGACCGGGAAGCGCTCGGCCTCCGCCTCGTCGGGCACCGGCTCGGGCTCGGGCAGCTGGCCGTCGACGTCCTCCCGGGCCTTGTCCTCGGCCTCGGCGACGACCTCGTGCGCCTCCTCGGTGCGGCCCTGGGTGACCAGCCACCGCGGCGACGGCGGCAGGTTGCGGCGCATGAACAGGATCGTCAGCCCTCCGAGCGCCCCGATCAGGAACAGGATCCGCCAGCCGGAGGCGAACGTCGGGACCAGGCCGCGGGCCACGAACGGGACCACGGCGAACCCGGCGTAGGCGGCGGTCGTCGCCCAGCTGGTGTAGCGACCGCGCAGCCGCGCCGGCGAGAGCTCGCCGATGTAGGTCGTGACGGCGGCGATCTCGGCGCCGATCCCCAGGCCGGCGATGAAGCGGAAGATGATCAGCTCGACCACGTTGGTGCTGATCGCGGCCAGGATCGTGCCCAGCGAGAACACCGCCACCGAGATCCCGAGGCTCAGCTTCCGGCCCCACTTGTCGGCGATCGTCGAGTCGGCGAAGGCGCCGATGATGTAGCCGATCAGGCTGCTGGTCACCGACAGCGTGACCGTGCCCTTGGAGACGTGGAACTGGGTCGCGATCACGGGCGCGGCGAACGAGATCGTGACGATGTCGAAGAAGGCGAAGAAGTAGCCGGCGCCGACGACCCACAGGAGCTTGCGCTCATACGGCCACACCGGAATCCGGTCAAGACGGGCGAGCGGGCCGGGTCGAGCGCGACGGGCGCCAAACCTGTGCCGCTGTGTCTCAGCAGAACTTCGCTCCATGACGGCTCCTCCTCGTTAGAGGCGTACCCGACCCTCGGGGGTCGGAAACGGGCGCGGTCAGATGCCCAGGGGCAAGCCGGGGGTGTAGGAAACGGGGGGCGGTCAGATGCCCAGCGGCGCGCCGGGGACGAGCGCCTCGGGCCCGATCTCGGCCACCGAGCGGCAGCCGGCCAGGCCCATCGTGAGGTCGAAGTCGGCGCTGAAGTTCTCGAGTACGTCGCGCACCCCGGCCTCGCCGGCAATCGCCAGCGCGTACACGTACGGCCGTCCGATCAGCACCGCCGTCGCCCCCAGCGCGATGGCCTTGAACGCGTCGGCGCCACCGCGGATCCCGGAATCGAGCAGGATCGGGATGCGGCCGTCGACCGCGGCGACGATCTCGGGCAGGGCTTCGAGCGTGGCGATTGACCCGTCGACCTGACGGCCGCCGTGGTTGGAGACGACGATCCCGCTGATCCCCTCGTCGATCGCTCGCCGCGCGTCGTCGGGGTGGAGGATCCCCTTGAGCACGATCGGCAGCTCGGTCCGCTCGCGCAGGAACCCGATGTTCTCCCAGCTGAGCGACGGGCGCGAGTAGATGTCGATGAACCGCTGGACGGCGGCGCGCCCGCGGCCTGAGCGCAGCGTCTCCAAGAACGGGCCGGGATACGCCGAGGTCATCGCGATCAGCGTCCGCAGCGTGGCCAGGTTCAGCCTCGGCCGCTGCTCGGGTGGCGGCGGTGGCGTCGGTTGCGAGATCAGCCGGGTGAACACCGGGTCGCTGGTGTACTGGGCGATTCCCTGGCCGCGCAGGAACGGCAGGTAGGCCCGCTCGAGATCGCGCGAGCGCCAGCCGAGCAGCGTGGTGTCGAGCGTGACCACGATCGCCTCGCAGCCGCAGGCCTGGGCTCGGGCGACGAGGCTCTCGACGAGCTCGTCCGACTTGCTCCAGTAGAGCTGGAACCAGTGCGGGGTCGCGCCCAGGATCGAGGCCACCTCCTCCATCGGGCGCGAGGCCTGGTTGGAGAGGATCAGTCGGCGTCCCGGTGGCGCCCGCGGCCCGGGCCACGGCCGCGTCGGATTCCTGGTCGGCCAGCTCGAGCACCCCGATCGGGGCCAGCAGGAACGGGTTCTCCAGGCGGCGCCCGAACAGCTCGACGCCGGTGTCGCGCTCGGAGACGTCGCGCAGCATCCGGGGGACGATCCGCCACCGGTCAAACGCGGCCCGGTTGGCGAACATCGTCCGCTCGTTGCCGGCGCCGGCGCGGACGTAGGCGAAGGCGTCGCGGGACATGGCGCGCCGGGCCCCGCGCTCGAGGCGGCGGGCGTCGAGGGGGACGCGTGGCCGGCGCCCGCTGACCCCGTCGAGGTAGATCCGGCTCTGGCGCAGGAGGCCGTTCATGTGGCGGCATCACATCACACCGCCGCGCCGCTGGGATCTGTCAGGCTTCCCGTGATGGGAAGCGAGCGGTGGGTCTATGACTTCGCCGAGGGGTCTCGTGAGATGCGGGAGCTGCTCGGCGGCAAGGGGGCGAACGTCGCGGAGATGACCCGGGTGCTGGGGACCGACCGGGTCCCGCCCGGGTTCACGATCACCACCGAGGCCTGCGTGGTCTACATGCGCGATGGGCGGGAGCCCGACGGCCTCGCCGAGCAGGTGGCCCAGGCGCTCGAGCGGCTGCAGGAGCTGGCCGGCAAGCGCTTCGGGGACGACGATGACCCGCTGCTGGTGTCGGTGCGAAGCGGGGCTCGCGAGTCGATGCCGGGGATGCTGGACACGATCCTCAACCTGGGGCTGAACGACCGCTCGGTGGTCGGGCTGGCGCGGGCCACCGACAACGAGCGGTTCGCCTGGGACTCCTATCGGCGGCTCGTGCAGATGTTCGGGAACGTCGCCCACGGGGTCCCTGGCGAGCGCTTCGAGGACGCGATCGCGTCGGTCAAGCGGTCCGAGGGCGTGTCCACCGACGCCGAGCTGTCCGGTCGCTGCCCTGAAGGAGCTGGTGCAGCGGTTCGAGGGCTTCTACGAGTTTCCCCAGGACGCGCAGGAGCAGCTCAGGCACGCGATCCGGGCCGTGTTCGAGTCCTGGACCGGGGAGCGCGCCGTCTCCTACCGGCGCATCAATCGGATCCCCGACGACTGGGGCACCGGCGGTCAGCGTGCAGCAGATGGTGTTCGGCAACAAGGGCGAGACCTCGGCCACCGGCGTCGCGTTCAGCCGCGACGAGGTCACGGGCGCGCCCGAGCCCTCCGGCGACTTCCTGATCAACGCCCAGGGCGAGGACGTGGTCTCGGGCGTGCGCACGCCGCGTGACATCTCCGAGCTGGCCGAGGTGATGCCCGACGCCGACCGCCAGCTGCGCGAGATCCTGCGCACGCTCGAATCGCACTACAAGGACATGCAGGACACCGAGTTCACGATCGAGGAGGGGCATCTGTGGATGCTCCAGACCCGGAACGCCAAGCGCCCGGCCCAGGCCGCGGTGCGCTTCGCGGTCGACGCGGTGTCCGAGGAGCTGCTCACGCCGGCGGAGGCGATCGAGACGATCGACCCCGACTTCGCTCGACGCGCTGCTGCACCCGACGTTCGTCACCGGCGAGGGCTACAACGTGCTCGCCCGCGGCGTCGCCGCCTCGCCGGGCGCGGCCGCGGGGGCGATCGTATTCACCGCGCCGGACGCGGTGGCCGCGGCCGCCGAGGGCAAGGACGTGATCCTGGTCCGTCCGTTCACGGCCGCCGACGACGTCGCCGGCTTCCACGCCGCCAAGGGGATCCTCACCTCCGAGGGCGGCAAGGCGTCGCACGCGGCGCTGGTGGCACGGGGGATGGGGGTGCCGGCGGTGACCGGCGCCCAGATCGCCGTCGACCTGGAGTCACAGCAGCTGCGGATCGACGGCCAGGTATGGGGCAGCGGCGACCTGATCGGGATCGACGGCTCGGAGGGAGCGGTGGTCGAGCACGGGGCGCAGCTGATCGAGCCCGAGCTCGACGAGCGCTTCGAGCAGGTGCTGGCCTGGGCCGACGGGCTCCGGCGGCTGGGCGTCCGGGTCAACGCCGACACGCCGCGCGATGCGATCCGGGCCCGCGAGCTCGGGGCCGAGGGCATCGGCCTGTGCCGGACCGAGCACATGTTCATGGCCCAGGATCGCCAGCCGAAGATGCGGGCGATGATCATGGCCGGCGATTCCCAGGGCCGGCGCGAGGCGCTGCGGGAGCTGTTGCCGCTGCAGGAGAACGACTTTGTCGGTCTGTTCGACGCCATGCGTGGGCTGCCGGTGACGATCCGGCTGCTCGACCCCCCGCTGCACGAGTTCCTGCCCGACCTCCCGGAGCTGCGGGCCGAGGTCGAGCGGGCGCGGATCGAGGAGGCCGACGACCTCGAGGAGCTGGAGCGATTGCTGGCCCGGGTGGAGGAGATCCACGAGGGCAACCCGATGCTCGGCACCCGCGGCTGCCGCCTGGGGATCCTCTACCCCGAGATCTACGAGATGCAGGTGCACGCGATCATGCGTGCCGCCCGCGCCGTCGATGAGCCGCCCCATCCCGAGGTGATGATCCCGCTCGTCGCCTACGAGCACGAGATCGAGATCATGCGCGACCTGGTCGTACGCGTCGCCTCCGAGCACGGCCTGCGCGAGCTCGAGGACTACACGGTGGGGACGATGATCGAGCTGCCGCGGGCGTGCTTCGTCGCCGACCGGATCGCCCGGCACGCCGACTTCTTCTCGTTCGGCACCAACGACCTGACCCAGACCGCGATCGGCTTCTCGCGCGACGACGTCGAATCGAAGTTCATTCCCACCTACATCGAGCAGAAGATCGTCGACCGCTCGCCGTTCGAAACCATCGATTCCCCGGGGGTGGGGTGGCTGGTGCGGCTCGCGGCGTGGGTGGGACGCGAGGCTCATCCGGGGCTGAAGCTCGGGATCTGCGGCGAGCACGGGGGCGACCCGGAGTCGATCGCGTTCTTTCACATGGCCGGCCTGGACTACGTCTCGTGCTCACCATTCCGGGTGCCGATCGCCAGGGTGGCGGCGGCGCAGGCGGCGATCGCACAGTCGCGCGGCTAGCCGCGGTACGCCCTGACCAGGAACCCGCTGTGGCCCGGGCTGCGGATCTCGGTGCGGTCAAAGCCGCTGGCGCCGAGCATCTGCGCGAGGCCCGCGCGCGTGTAGTTGAAGATCGGGCAGTCGCCGATCCACTCGTAGCGGACCTTGCGCACTGGTCCCTTGAGCAGCGACCAGCTCGGGAACGAGGCCACCAGGGCGCCGCGAGCGGCGGTGAGCTCGAACATCTTGTCGCTGAACTCCTGGGCGTTGGGCAGGTAGTCGAACAGCCCGAGGGCGAGGACCACGTCGAAGGGACCGTGCAGCGATGCGGTGAGAAAGTCGTCGGTGATCAGTTCGGCGCGCTCGCCGTAGCGTTGTAGCCGGTTGCGGGCGAGCTCGATCATCGGCTCGGAGAAGTCGATCCCGACGTAGTGCGCGGCCCCGCCCGCGAGCGCGAACTCGCCGATCCGGCCCGAGCCGCAGCCTACGTCGAGGACCTGCGGCCGCTCGTAGGCGGCGACGGTGTCGGCCGCGAGCTGCCGGCGGCGGAACAGCCCCGGCCGCAGCAGCTTCACCAGCGGCCGCTCGTCCTCGTAGAGGTCGTCGAACTGCTGGGCCTTGTCGCGGAAGCGGTTACGGACGCGCTGCGGCGTCGTCGCTGAGCCTGGCATGCGCCTCACCATAGGGGATCAGGCGGAAGTGGCGGGCGATCGCCCGCATCGTGCTCGGTGCGCGCCGGCGGGCGCCGTTGCGCTGCGCGGCGCGCAAGGCGCCCTTGAGCCTCTGGCCCGCCGGCGCCTGGGGCGGCAGCTCGACGTGCAGGGGCTGGGGATCGAACTCGTGCGGGTGCAGATACAGGCCCGCAAGCGCTCCCGCGCGGCTGAGGCCGTCGAGCACCAGCCGGTTCGGCAACGCCGCCCAGTAGGAGGCGCCGCCGACGGGAATCCGGGCGTTGCCCGGCCGGGAGACGGCGACCGGGAACTCCCACAGGGCGCCGCCGTTTGCCGTCCTCAGCAGATGCGGGCCGGCGCGCCGGGGCTCGATCCGGCCGGGGATCCGCGGCGAGTCGTGCTGGCTGGCGTCGTAGGCGAACCCCTGCTCGGTCAGCACCTCGTAGGCCCACGGGGAGTCGCGGGTGATCGAGAACGCCGGCGCCCGGTAGCCGCGCGGGGTGCAGCCGGTGAGCTCCTCGATCGTCTCCCGGGCGGCCTTCAGGTCCTCGGCGAACTCGGCCGGCGTCTGGCGGTGAACCGGGAGGTGCTGATCGCCGTGGCAGCCGATCTCATGGCCGCGGGCCACGATCTCCTTCGGCAGCGCGGGGTGGGCGCGGGCGGCCATGCCGAGGATGAAGAACGTGGCCTTGGCCCCGAGTTCGTCCAGCAGCCCCAGCAGCGCATCGGTCTGGCGCTCGAGGGCCGGACCGGGCTGCTGCCAGCCCGGAGCGCCGAGCCGCCGGCGGACCAGCTGGTGCCAGTCCTCGAAGTCGACGCTCAGCAGGAGGGTCGTGGGCGGGGTGTCCTTCGCGGGCGACGTGCCGAGGAGGTTACGCGGGGCCGGTGCCAAAATGGACCGATGAGCATCGAACGTGTAGCAGTCCTCGGCGGGGGGTTGATGGGATCGGGGATCGCCGAGTCGGTCGCGGTGGCGGGCTTCGACGTCGTCGTCCGCGAGGTCGACGATCGCGCGCTGGCGTTGCTGCGCGGACGGCTGGAGAAGTCGCTTCACCGCGCCACCGAGCGGGGCAAGCTCGACGCCGCCGCCGCCGAGCAGACGCTCGAGCGGATCGAGACCACCACCGACCGCGAGGGCGTGCGCGACGCCGATCTGGTGATCGAGGCCGTGCCCGAGGACGCGCGGCTGAAGACGATGGTGCTGACCGACATCGCCGGCCTGGTCGGCGAGGAGGCGATCATCGCCTCGAACACGTCGTCGATCCCGATCGCCCAGCTGGCCTCGGCGGTGCCGGGCCGGGAGCGGGTGCTGGGCCTGCACTTCTTCTCCCCGGTGCCGGTGATGCGGCTGGTCGAGGTGGTGGTGGCGCTGGACACCAGCGAGGCGACCGTCGCCGCCGCCCGCGCCTTCGTGGAGCGGCTGGGCAAGACGCCGATCGAGACCAAGGACCGCTCGGGGTTCATCGTCAACATGCTGCTGGTGCCCTACCTGATGGCCGCGGTGCGCATGTACGAGGACGGCTTCGCCACCGCCGAGGCGATCGACGAGGGCATGCGGCTGGGCTGCGGCCACCCCATGGGGCCACTGCAGCTGTGCGACTTCATCGGCCTCGACGTGCTCTACAGCGTCTGCGACTCCCTGTACGAGGAGTTCAAGCGGCCCGAGTACGCGCCGCCGCCGCTGATGAAGCGGATGCTGGCCTCGAACCGGCTCGGTCGTAAGAGCGGCCGCGGGTTCTACGAGTACGGCCAGGATCGGGCCGCCGTCCCGGCTTGAGCTTCAGTGAGTCGGGAGGCCGGCGCGGGCGGCCGCGATCAGGTCGGCGAGCTTGACCAGCTTCACGCGGGGGCGGCCGTGGGGCTCGCCGGCGCGCCGTTCGTGCTCGTCGATCGACAGCCACCCCTCCCAGCTGACCGCGTCGGGGCACTTCTCGGCGATCCACTCGGCGGTGGCGTCGGGGTCGGCCACGGCGGGCCGGTTCAGCACGCCGGCGGCGGCGTCCTCGGCGATCCGCGCCACGGTGTCGGCGGCGTCTTTCTTGTTGGTGCCGATCACCCCGCTGGGCCCGCGCTTGATCCAGCCCACCGCGTACTCGCCGCGCTGTGGGCGCTGCTGCTCGTCGCAGACGCGGCCCCCGATGTTGCGGATCAGGCCGCGCCGGTCGTCGAAGGGGATGTCGTCCACGGGACGGCCGCGGTAACCGATCGAGCGCAGGACCAGCCCGCACTCGATGGTCTCGGTCTCCTCGGTGGGCATGGCCCGAAGGTTGCCTCGAGCGTCGGGCTCGAGCCGGTTGCGGACGACCCTCAGGGCGGTGACCGGCCCGTCCTCGCCCTCGCCCAGGACCTCGATCGGCGAGCGCAGGAACTTCAGCTCGACCAGGTGGGTCTTGCCGGTCCTCGGGCGCTGCGCGTACTCGCGCAGTAGGGCCACGTTGCGCTTGGCCGTGCCGTCCCCATGCTCCTCGAGCCACCGCTTGCTGTCGGGGTCGAGCTCGACGTCGAGCGGATCGACGTGGACGTCGGCACGGGTCAGCTCGCCCAGTTCGCGCAGCTCCGGGTTGGTGAAGGCGGCCTGCGCCGGGCCGCGGCGCCCCAGCAGCACCACTTCCTCAATGCTGGCCTGGGCCAGCTTCGGCAGCGCGTGATCGGCGGTGTCGGTGATCGCCAGCTCGCCCGGCTCGAGCATCAGCATCCGGGCCACGTCGACGGCGACGTTGCCGTTGCCGATCACCACGGCACGCCGGGCCGAGAGCACGAACTCCTCTTCCTCGGCGTCCGGGTGGCCGTTGTACCAGGCCACGAACCGGGTGGCCGGGTAGGAGCCGGGGCGGTCCTCGCCGGGGATCCCCAGGCGGTTGTCGTCTTCGGTGCCGAACGCGTACACGACCGCGTGGTAGTGCTCGAGCAGCTCGGCGCGGGTGATGTGGCTGCCGAGACAGACGCCGCCGAAGAAGCGGAAGCCGGGGCGGCCCGCGGTCTTGTCGTAGACCCGGGTGACGGACTTGATCTTGGGGTGATCGGGGGCCACCCCGGAGCGGACCAGGCCGTAGGGCGTGGGCAGCGCGTCGATCAGGTCGACGTGGAAGTCGGCGTTGAGCAGCTGGTCGGCGGCGTAGAAGCCGGCCGGGCCGGCGCCGATCACCGCCGCCCGCAGTTGTTGCTCGCCGCTGTCGTTCATGGCGTTCGCGTCCGAGGATAGGACGCCGCCGTGACGGCGTGGCTCAGGCGAGTGTGCGCTCGGCGGTCTGCTGCGCGTGGCCGGCGATCAGCTCCACCAGGCGCGCGTGCGCGCCCGCGGGGAGGTCGTGACCGAGGCCGTCGATCGTGACCAGCCGCGCGTGCGGGATGGCGGCCGCGGTGGCGCGGCCGCCGGAGGGATGGACCATCCGGTCGCGGTCGCCGTGGATGACCAGCGTGGGCGCGGCGATCCGGTGCAGCTCAGCGGTGCGGTCGCCGGACTTGATGATCGCCGCCATCTGGCGCGCGGTCCCAGCCGCCGCCCGGGGATCGCGGTCGAAGGCCTTCCTGGAGCGCTCGCGGATCGATTCCTCGTCGAACGGGAACCCGAGCGAGCCGACGTGGCGAAACATCAGGACCGCGCGCTCGGCGGCGGCCTCGCGATCGTGGGGCGGCGGCCTGAACATCATCCGCAGCGTGGAGGGCGCGGCCCAGCCGACGCGCCGGGCGCCGGTCGAGGACATGATCGAGACCAGGCTGCGAACGTGCTGGGGATAGCGGGCGGCGAGCATCTGGGCGATCATGCCGCCCATCGAGATGCCGACCACGTGGGCGGGCGAGAGCTCCAGCAGCTCGAGCAGGCCGGCGGTGTCCCGGGCCATGTCGCCGAGGTCGTACTGGTCGGGGGCGAACCGCCGGGAGACGAACTGGGCCATCCGCGGCGGGGGCGTCGAGGCGTGCGTGGAGCGGCCGATGTCGCGGTTGTCGAACCGGATCGGCTGGAGGCCGCGGGCGATCAACGCCTCGCAGAACTCGTCGGGCCAGGCCAGCAGCTGCTGGCCGAGGCCCATGATCAGCAGCAGCGGGGGATCGGCGGGCGAGCCCAGGCGCTCGTAGCAGAGGCCGATGCCCCGGCCGACGTCGGCGGTCTGCTCGCTCACGCGGCCACCGGCTCGCGGACGCGCGCCGGGCGCGGGGCCGAGAAGTAGTGGTCGCCGGGGTCGAAGTGGGCCAGCCGCCGGCGGTAGGCGCGGACGGTGCCGGGCCACAGCGCCGAGTTGCGGCCGGTCGCGTCCAGGTACCAGCTGACGCAGCCGCCGGCGGTCCACACGCTGCCCCTGGTGCCGGCGTCGACCTCGGCCACGAACCGGGCCTGGGCATCGGCGGTGGGCTCGATCGTCGAGTAGCCGTGGCGGCGGCGGTGGCGCAGCGCCTTGAGCACGTACTCGATCTGGGCTTCGACCATCAGCAGGACGGAATTGTGCCCGAGGCCGGTGTTCGGGCCCAGCAGCATGAACAAGTTGGGGAAGCCCGCCACCGCGAGCCCGAGGTGGGCCCTGGGACTGCCGTTCCATTTCTGCGCCAGCGTCTCGCCGTCGGGACCGGTCACGCGATGGCTGATCGGGGGGTCGGTGACCTTGAACCCGGTGCCGAAGATGATCGTGTCGACTTGGTGCTCGACTCCGTCGTGGTCGACGATTCCGGTCGGAGTGACCGCCTCGATCCCGGCGCTGACGACGTCCACGTTGTCGGCGCAGATCGCCGGATACCAGTCCTCCGAGCCGAGAATGCGCTTGCAGCCGACCCGGTAGGTCGGCGTCAGTTTTGCGCGCAGGGCGGGGTCGGCGACCTGGCGTTCGAGGTGCCGGCGGGCGCGACGCTCGGTCAGCCGGCTCAGTCGCGGGTGGGTGAACAGCACGTGGAAGGACTCGAACAGCGAGAACACCGCCGTGCGCAGCGCGCGCTGCAGCCTCGGATGCCGCTCGAACCGCTGCTGCCAGTCCGCGGGAATCGGCGGATTGGCCCGCGGCATCACCCACGGGGGCGTGCGCTGGAACAGGTGCAGCCGCTTCACCCGGGGCTGGATCTCGGGCACGAACTGGATCGCGCTGGCGCCGGTGCCGACGACGGCGACCTCGCGGTCGTTCAAGTCGTGCTCGTGGTCCCAGCGGGCGGAGTGGAATACGGTGCCCGTGAACGTGTCCAGCCCGGGAAGGTCCGGAAGCGCCGGATCGGCGAGCGCTCCGACGGCGGAGATCGCGACGTCGGCGGTGATCGTTCCCCGGGCGGTGTCGATCTCCCAGCGCTGGTCCGCTGCCACCCACCGCATGGCTTGGACCTCGCAATCGAAGCGGATGTGGCGGGCGAGGTCGTGACGGGCGACGACCTCGCGCATGTAGTCCCAGATCTCCTGCTGGCCGGCGAAGGCCTGGCTCCAGCGCGGGTTCTGATCGTCAGTCCACGAGTACAGGATGCTGGGGATGTCGCACGCGCACCCGGGGTAGGTGTTGTCGCGCCACGTTCCGCCGAGGTCGCCGGCGCGCTCGAGGATCACGAAGTCGTGGAAGCCGGCCCGCTTCAGCGCCATGGCGACGCCGAGGCCGGAGAAGCCGGCGCCCACGATGGCGATCTCGAACCGCTCGGCCGAGGGCTGGTTGCCGTTGGGGCTTGTGAGGGTGGCGTCCATTGAGTGGCGGTACATGAGCGTACCACAGCCTGTCGCCGGGCGCCAGCGGGCGGTCGCCGGGCGCCAGCCGGGCGGTCGCCGAGCGCCAGCGGGCGGTCGCTGAGCGCCAGCGCGGCGGTCGCCGGCGCCTACAGCAGCGCCCCGGCCAGGATCGCCTTGACGGTCTGGCTGGACGCCGCGCGCAGCTCGCGCAGGTCACGACCCTGCTGGAGCGAGATCACCGCGAGCTCCCGCAGGCCGCCGACGATCATGATCGCGATGTCCATCGTCAGCGGCCGGGCGCCGATCTCGGGCCGCGCCCGGCGGCCGGACTCGACGAGGTCGATGAGCAGTTGCGCGAAGCGCTCGATCACCGCCAGCTGTCGCTCGGCCCCGGCCTGGCCGAGGCCGGGCAGCTCGCGGACGAAGCTCTGGTAGAGGGCCGGGTGGGTGGTGATGCTGTTGATGTAGGCATCGAGCGCGCAGTCGACCTGTTCCTCGAGCGGGCTGTCGGGATCCACGGCGGCGGCGATCTGCTCCATGGTGTCGTCGTTGGTGGCATCGAACAGGGCCAGGAAGCACGCTTCGCGATCCTCGAAGTGCTCGTAGAAGGTGCGCCGCGAGGTGCGGGCGATGCGAACCACGTCGGCGACCGTGGTCTCGCGGTAGCCCTTGGCCTCGATCGAGCGCGCCATGGCCGCGATCAGCCGCTCGCGGTGCGAAAAGCGCTCGGTCGCCTCGGCGGGGGCGGTTTGCTTGCTGGGCACCCCCAGCACGGTAGCGGCCCCGGCGGTCTGCTCACACGGCGTGCTTGCGCTGCACCACGACGCGCGCGCCGCGCTGCGGGATCATCGTCACGTTGCGCTGGCGTGGCTGCTCGGGCGCGGGGTCGGGCGGGTGCAGATCGGTGCGGGCGGTGATCGCGCGCAGCACCACCCGCTGCTCGGCCAGCGCCAGCGAGGCGCCGAGGCAGCGCCGGATCCCGCCCCCGAACGGGATCCACGTGTACGTGCCGGGCTTGTGGCCCACGAACCGCTCAGGGCGGAACTCCCCAGGATCCGGATACACGTCGTCGCGGTGATGCAGGGCGATGATGCTGACCGCCACCGGCGTGTTCGCGGGCACGACGTGCTGGCCGAGCTGCCAGCGACGCTTGACCATGCGCACGATAAACGGGATCACCGGTCGCACGCGCATGCCCTCGTAGACGGTGGCGTCGAGGAGCTCGTCGGCGTCGGGATCCTCGCCGCGCACGGCCGCTCGGAGGCGGTCGTAGGCGGCCGGCGTTCGCAGCAGACGTTCGAAGGTCCAGGCGAGCGAGTTGGCCGTGGTCTCGTGGCCGGCGAGCACGAGCGAGAGCAACTCGTCGCGGAGCTCCTGGTCGGTCAGCAGCTCGCCCTGCTCGTCGCGGGCCTCGAGCAGCAGCGAGAGGATGTCGTGCCGGCCCTCGATCGGGCCCGCGGCGCGGCGAGCGCGGATGACGGCGTAGAGCTGACGGTCGACGACCCCGAGCAGCGCCCGGAGGATTCCGCGGGCCTCCAGCCGTCCCGCGTTCCGAAGCTCGAGCAGCTGGTAGGCGGGACTGGTCGATGCCTGCGACAGGCGCCGGACGGTGTCGCGCAGCCGGCGCTCGATCGTGCCCCGGGGTGGGGCGGTCCCGATGCCGAAGATCCCGCCCATGATCACGTCGAGCGTGATGGCCTGCATCCGCGGCGCCAGCGCGAACGGCGTCCCGACCGGCCAGCGATCGATCTCGCGCTCGGCCACCTCGGTGATCATCTCCACGTAGCGCTGCACGGCCTCGCCGTGGAACGGCGGCAGCAGCAGCTTGCGCTGGCGCATGTGCCGCTCGCCCACCGAGGTCAGCACGGAGTTGGGCCCCAGGATCGGACGCAGCGGAGACTCGCCGGTGAGCGAGGGCGCGTCCTCGGGCTTGGCCTTGAACAGTGACTTGACGTGGTCAGGGTGGGTGGTGACCACGAACGGCTCGCGCCGCGACAGCAGCCGCAGCTGCCACACGTCGCCGAACTCGCGGCGGGCGCCGAGGCTGAAGGCCATCGGTCTGGACACGAAGCGGATCGACTGCCGCCAGCGAGACTCATCGCGGCCCGGTGGGAACCGGAGCGGGCGATCGTCCTTGACCGGGCCGGCGGGGGAGGGCGCCGGCGTCGTCTCGTCGAGCGCTTTGGCTTGGGTGAGGGCCACCGCGGTCATGGTACGCGAGTGTACCGAACGAGGAGGTCGTTTGTCCAGTGATTCAGGCGGCGGGAAGACGCCGCCGCCTGTTCAGATCGTCTACTTGAGCCGCGAGCGTGCGGCCTTGGTCCAAGCCGTGGTCACGTCGCGGATGAACTTCGCCTGCGCCGTGGCCAGGCCAGAGATCCAATCGATCTCGCTGCTGCCCGGGCCCTGCTCGATCGCACTGGCAATCGCCTTCAGCGCCTTCTCATAGCTGTCGAGCGTGGTCTCGCCGGCTTCCTTGCCCGCCTCGATGATGCGTTCGTTGAGTTTGCGCACCCGCTGCGCGGCGGCCTCGTAGCGGGCCTCGGCCGCGCTCGTCGCCGACGACGCCGCCGAGCTGCGCGAACTGCTGGCGCGCGTGGACCGGGCGCGCGAGCTCGAGCTGCTCGAGGTCGAGCGCTTCGTCTGGCTGCGTCCGGAGCTGCGCTTGGCTCCGGACGTGCTCCGTGAACGGGAGGTCGACCTCGAACCTCCACTTCTAGCTTGCGGCATGTCTCCCTCCGAGTGTTGACGGTTGACGCGGACACTATCCTGCTCGCGCGCCTGCGAGCAGCAAAGCGATCAAATCGCTGATGATCGCGGCCGACAGCCTATGCCGAAGCGACGCCTGGCGCATGCCTGCGACGATGCGGCGATGGAGACTGAGCTCGAGCACCGGCTGGTGAAGATGCTCGCGTCGTGATGCGGGTCGGGGTCGTCGGTCACATCGAGTGGGTCGACTTCATCGCGGTCGAGCGGATGCCGGCGCCGGGCGAGGTGCTTCATGCCCACAGCGCGTTCACGCGCGCGGCCGGCGGCGGCGGAGTGGTGGCGGCCGTGCTGGCCGAACTCGGCGCCGAGGTCGATCTCTTCACCGCGCTCGGGCGCGATGCCGACGGCGAAGCCGCGGCGGCGCAGCTGGCCGAGCGGGGGGTCCGCATGCACGTGGCCTGGCGCCGGCAGCCGACGCGCCGGGCGGTGACGCTGCTCGAGCGTGACGGGGAGCGCACGATCGTGACCATCGGGGAGCGGTTGAACCCGCGCGGCGGCGACGAGCTGGACTGGGAACGGCTGCGCGGTGCCGAGGGGGTGTACTTCACCGCCGGCGACGACGAGGCCCTGGGTCTTGCCCGTCAGGCTCAAGTGGTCACGGCCTCGCCGCGGGCCCGGGACGCGCTCGGCGGAGACGGGCCGGGAATCGAGGCCCTGGTGTTCAGCGCGCGCGATCGCGACGAGTGCGGGTGGGCGGAGCGGATCGCGCCGCGGGCACGATGGCTCGTGCGGACCAACGGCGCGCACGGAGGCAGCTGGCGGGGCGATTCGGAGGGGTCCTGGCCGGCGGTCGCGCCGGCGGGGGAGCGCCGCGACAGCTACGGCTGCGGCGACTCGTTCGCCGCCGGGTTCACGTTCGGGCTGGCGCGTGGCGGGTCGATCGCCGAGGCGGCGGCGGTGGGGGCGGAGTGCGGCGCGCTCTGCCTGACGCGGCCGGGGGCGCCGTGAGGGCGGCGGCCGCTATCGCGTGAACACGATCTTGCCGAACACATCGCCGGCGAGCAGCGACTCGAACCCCTGCCGGGCCTCGGTCAGCGGCAGCGTGTCGTGAATCACCGGGCGCACGTCGCGATCGACGCAGAACTGGATCAGCCGCCCGAGCTCGTCGCGCGTACCCATGGTCGAGCCGATCACCGACAGCTGGAGGAAGAACACGCGCGTCAGCTCCGCCGGCGGCCCGTCGCCGGTGGTGGCGCCGGAGACGATGATCTGGCCGCCCGGCTTCAGCGCCCTGACCGAGTGCGACCAGGTCGCCGCGCCGGTGGTCTCGATCACCGCGTCGACCCGTTCGGGGAGGCGGGCGCCGGACTCGAACGCCTGGTCGGCCCCGAGCGACTCGGCCTGGGCCCGCTTCTCCTCGGTGCGGCCGGTCACCCAGACCCGGATCCCGGCGGCGGTGCCGAGCACGACCGCCGCGGTGGCCACGCCGCCGCCGGCGCCCTGGACGAGCACGGTGCAACCGGGGGCGAGCCGGGCGCGCGTGAACAGCATCCGGTAGGCGGTGAGCCAGGCGGTGGGCAGGCACGAGGCGTGCTCGAACGAGAGCTCGGGGGGCTTGGGCAACAGGTTGCGGCGGGGGACCGCGACCCGCTCGGCGAACGTCCCCTGGTGGCGTTCGGAGAGGATCGACCGGCGCGGGTCCAGCGTCTCGTCGTCGCGCCAGGAGTCCTCGGTGATGACGGAATGGACGACGACCTCGTTGCCCTCCTCGTCGATTCCGGCGGCGTCGCAGCCGAGGATCATCGGGAGCCGGTCGCGACTGAGCCCGACGCCGCGCAGCGACCACAGGTCGTGGTGGTTGAGCGAGGCCGCCTTGACGGTCACGGTGGCCCAGCCGTCGGGCGCCTCGGGCGCGGGGCGCTCCCCCACCGAGAGGCCGCCCAGGGGGTTCTCGCGATCGATCTCTGAGGCGAAGACGGCGAACACCGACCGAGGATCCTAGATAGCGTTGCCCGAAATGGTCGCGACCGAGCAGAGGGCGTGAGCGCCGCGCCCGGAACAGGACCATCTCGCTGCCGCGGATGGCAGCAGGAGGCGGCGCTGCTGATGCTGGAGAACAACCTCCATCCCGACGTGGCCGAGAACCCCGGCGAGCTGATCGTCTACGGCGGCATCGGCAAGGCGGCGCGGGATCGCTCCAGCTACGCCACGATCCGCCGGGAGCTGATGCGGCTGGGCGAGGAGCAGACGCTGCTCGTGCAGTCGGGCAAGCCCGTGGCCGTGTTCGAGACCCACGAGCGCGCGCCGCGGGTGCTGATCGCGAACACCAACCTGGTCCCCGAGTGGGCGACTTGGGAGCACTTCCGGGAGCTCGACGCCGCCGGTCTGATCATGTACGGGCAGATGACCGCGGGCTCCTGGATCTACATCGGGAGCCAGGGGATCCTGCAGGGCACCTACGAGACGTTCGCCGCCGCCGCCCGCAAGCGGTTCGACGGAACGCTGCGCGGTCGCCTGGTGGTGACCGCGGGGCTCGGCGGGATGGGGGGCGCGCAGCCACTGGCGGTCACCATGTGCGGCGGCACCGTACTGTGCATCGAGGTCGACCTGCGGCGGATCGAGCGCCGGCTCCGGACCGGCTACCTGGACGAGCGCGCCGCCGATCTCGACGACGCGCTGGCTCGGCTGCAGCAGGCCGCCGCGCACGGTCGGGCGCTGTCGATCGGATTGCTCGGCAACGCGGCCGAGATCGTCCCCGAGCTGGTGCGGCGCGAAGTCGAGGTCGACGTGGTCACCGACCAGACCTCGGCCCACGACCCGCTCAACGGCTACGTCCCCGCGGGGCTGACCATCGAGCAGGCCGACGTGTTGCGCGCGCGCGATCCCGACGAGTACCTGAAACGGGTGGGTGAGTCGGCTGTGCACCATGTCGCGGCGATCCGCGAGCTTGCTCACGCCGGCGCCGAGGCGTTCGACTATGGCAACGCGCTGCGCGGGCTGGCGGCCGCCAACGGCGACCAGCACGCGTTCGAGTACCCGGGGTTCGTGCCCGCCTACATCCGGCCGCTGTTCTGCGCGGGCAAGGGACCGTTTCGGTGGGTGGCGCTGTCCGGCGATCCCCAGGACATCCGCAAGACCGACGAGGCCATCCTGGAGTTGTTCGGCGACCAGGAACACGTGGCGCGGTGGATCCGCCTGGCCGGGGAGAAGGTGCAGTTCCAGGGACTGCCGGCGCGGATCTGCTGGCTCGGATACGGCGAGCGCGACCGCGCCGGCCTGCGCTTCAACGAGATGGTGGCCACCGGGGAGCTGGCGGGTCCGATCGTGATCGGCCGCGATCACCTCGACGCGGGGTCGGTGGCCTCGCCCGAGCGCGAGACCGAGGCCATGCGCGACGGATCCGACGCGATCGCCGACTGGCCGATTCTCAATGCGATGCTGAACACGGCCTGCGGCGCCAGCTGGGTGTCGGTCCACCATGGCGGCGGCGTCGGGATGGGCAAGTCGATCCACGCCGGCCAGGTCGTGGTCGCCGATGGCTCGGAGCTCGGGGCCGAGCGCGTGCGCCGCGTGCTCACCGCCGATCCCGGACTCGGGGTCGTACGCCACGCCGACGCCGGGTACGAGGAGGCGTTGTCGTTCGCCGCCGACGCGGGGCTGCAGATGCCGATGCTCGATCCCGAGCCGGCCGACGCGTGAGCGACACCACCACGGTCAGCATCAACGCCGCGGCGCAGGTGCTGCGGCCACCCAGCGACGGTCTGCCGTACCTGCGCCACGACCGCGCCAGCGAGCTGAGCGCCGAGCCGGGATCGCTGTTGATCGCCTCGGGGGCGATCGCGGGCCTTGACGGCTCGCGGGAGGCCCGGGTCCAAGTCGACGCCCGCGGTTGCGCCGTCATCCCCGGGTTCGTCGATTGTCACACCCATCTGCCGTTCGCCGGCTGGCGCGAGCGCGAGTACGAGCAGAAGATCGCCGGCGCGTCTTACGAGAGCATCGCCCGCGCCGGCGGCGGGATCCGCTCCTCGGCGCGCGCGCTGGCGCAGGCCGACGACAGCGACGTGCTGGCGCAGGCCGGCACGCTGGCGGCCGAGATGCTGGCCCACGGCACGACCACGTTCGAGTGCAAGAGCGGCTACGGGCTGTCGGTGCCTGGCGAGACGCGCGCGATCCGGTTGGCCGCCGAGCTGCGCTCGCGCGTGGCCCAGCTCACGCGCTCGACCGCGCTGGCGGCGCACGCCGTTCCCGACGGATACGACGCCGACGCCTGGATGGACGTCGTCGAGGAGATGCTGCCGGCGCTGCTCGACGCCGGCAATGTCAGCGCGCTCGACATCTACGTCGAGAGCGTGGCCTTCGGCAACGACCATCTCCGGCGGATGGGCGCGCTCGCCGCGGCGCGCGGACTGGACCTGCGCGCGCACGTGGAGCAGTTCAGCGCCAACCACTCCGTGCCCGTGGCCGTGGAGGCGGGCGCGAGATCGGTCGACCACCTGGCCTGCCTACCCGAGGACGAGCTCCCGCCGCTCGCCGCCGCCGAATGCGCCGCGGTGCTGCTGCCGGGGGCGGAGTTCCTGGGCGAGGAGCGAACGGCGCCGGGGAGAGCGCTGGCCGATGCGGGGGCGATCTGTGTGCTTGGCAGCGATCTCAACCCCGGGACCTCGCCGGTGCTGTCCCTGCCGCTGATCATGGGCCTGGCCGTGCGCCGCTACCGCTGGTCGGTGCGTGAAGCGCTGCTGGCGCTTACGCTGAACGCGGCCTGGGTGCTGCGGCTCTCGGAGCAGACCGGGTCGCTCGAGGTCGGCAAGCGCGGGGACGTGCTGGTGCTGGACGGGCCAATCGAGCGGATGCCGTACCGGTTCGGGCACAACCCGGTGGCGCTGGCCTTCGCCGGGGGCCGCCTCGTCCACGTGCGTCCGGACTCCGAGTGGAGGCTGGGGTGACGATCACCGCCGAGGCGATCGCGCGGCGGCTGAGCGGACTGGAGGGGGTCGGAGTCGGGCCGCAGGGCGTGGTGCGGATGGCCTGGAGCGCCGAGGACGCGGCCTCGCGGGCGTGGTTCTCCGAGCAGGCCGCCGAGCTCAGGCTGACCGTGGAGCGCGACCCGGCCGGGAACCTGTGGGCGTGCCCCGAGCAGGAGCCGCCGTGGTGGGGAGTGGGCTCGCATCTGGACAGCGTGCGCGGCGGCGGCCGGTTCGACGGGCCGCTCGGAGTCGCGTGCGGGTTCGAGATCGCTGCCCGCTCGCCGACGCCGATCGCGGTCCTGTCGTTCGCCGACGAGGAGGGCGCCCGCTTCAACACCCCGACGTTCGGGAGCAAGGCGCTGGCGGGGAAACTCGACGCGGCGACCGTGTTCGACCGCCGCGACGCTCAGGGCGTTTCGCTGGGCGAGGCGATGCGGGCCAGCGGGGTCGACCCCGACGGGATCGGCGAAGCCCGGCGCTGGCTGCGAAGGCTCGCCGGCTTCATCGAGATCCACATCGACCAGACGACCGAGCTGGCCCGCGCCGGGGTGCCGGTGGGGATCGTCGGATCGCTAGCCAGCCGGCGCCGGCTCGAGGTCGATCTGCGCGGCCGGGCGGACCACGCCGGCACCACCCCGCGAGCCGAGCGGCGTGACGCGCTGTCGGCCGCGGCGCACCTGATCGTGGCCGCCGAGGAGCTGGCCGAGGGACCCGGCCGGCTGACGGTCACCGCCTCGCGGATCGTGGCCGAGCCGGGCGCGCCAACGACGATCGCCGCCCGTGTCCGCCTGTGGCTCGACGCGCGGGCTCCCGATCCGGACCCGGTCGAGCGCTGGGCCCGGCAATTGGCCGAGGAAGCCGGCGAGCTCGCCCTTCGCACCGGGGTCGAGATCGCGATCACCGAAGCCTCGCGCTCGGACGGGGTCCAGTTCCCGGATCGGGTCCGCGGGCAGCTCCGGGGCGCGAGCGAGGAGGTGGTCGGTGCGGCGGTGCCCGAGGTGGTGTGCTTCGCCGGTCACGACGCCGGCGTCCTGGCCGACCTCGCTCCCGCGGGCATGGTGCTGGTTCGCAACCCCACCGGGGTCAGCCACTCGCCCGCGGAAGACGTCGAGCTCGACGACGCGGCGGTGGCGGCGACGGTCGTGGAGCGGGCGCTGGCGACGCTGGCGGCGCCTTGATGTCCGAGCGCGCCACCATCGCCGCGATGCCCAACGCTCACTCCCACGCCTTCCAGCGCGGCCTCCGGGGACGGGCCGAAGGGCTCAGCCCCGAACGCGGCGATGACTTCTGGAGCTGGCGGACGGAGATGTTCAAGCTGGCCGGGAGCCTCACGCCGACGTCGATGTACGAGCGGGCCCTCGAGACCTATGTCGAGATGGTGGCGGCGGGCTACGGGGCCGTGGGCGAGTTTCACTATGTCCACCATCAGCCCGACGGCACGCCGTATCCGGATCCGAACGAGATGGCCAAGGCGGTGGCGACGGCCGCGGCCGACGCCGGTCTGCAGATCGTGCTGTTGCCGGCCGCGTATCACCGCAACGGCTGGGACGGGTCCGACCGACCGCCGGTGGCGGGCCAGCGGCGCTTCTGCGACCCGGACGTGGAGTCTTTCCTGCGCCGGACCGACGAGCTGCGAGCGTGGGCGTCCGCGCGAGCCGGCGTCTCGGTCGGCGTGGCCGCGCACAGCGTGCGCGCCGTGCCGGCCCGGTGGCTGTCGGCGATCGCCGAGTACGCGGAGCGCCACCGCCTCGTCCGCCACGTCCACGCCCACGAGCAGCGGCGCGAGCTCGAGGAGTGCCAGGCCGAGTACGGCTGCTCGCCGATCGAGCTGCTCGAGCGAGCCGGCTTTCTCGGCTCTCGGGCGAGCGTGATCCACGGGATCCACGTCTCGGCTCGGGATGTGGAGCTGGTCGCGCGCACGGGCACGACGATCGTCTCCTGCCCGACCACGGAGGGAAACCTGGGCGACGGCTACCTCCCGGCGATGAGCTACCACGAGCGGGAGGTCCCGCTGGCCATCGGCAGCGATTCCCAGGTCCGGATCGACCCGTTCGAGGAGGCGCGCGAGCTCGAGACCGGGTCGCGGCGGGAGCGGGAGCTCCGGGCCGGGCTGCTGGCATCCGTGGGCGACTTGTGGCAGACGCTGTGTCGTAACGGCTACAGCAGCATCGGCCTCACGGGGACGCTCGCGGCCGGGCGGACGATCGAGATCGATCTCGGCCACCCGGACCTGCGAGGGATCGATCCCCACGATCTGCCGCTGGCGCTGGTCACCTGCGCCTCGGCGGGGGTGGTTCACAGAGCTACCCGGTAGAACTAGGGCGATGGACGACGCCGAGGTGGTGCTTCGCCGGGCCAGGCGTCCGCTGGTCCTCGGCATGGGCGGCGGCGGGGACGTGGTCGGCGCGCTGGCCACGGCCGAGTACGCCCGTCTCTACGACGGCGCCGAGCCGGTGCTCGGGGGGCTGACGTGGGAGCGGGGGGCGATCGATCCCGCGCCCGGCCCGCGGGCCGTCGACGAGATCGAGGGTGCCGAGGAGCTGGCGCCGGGCATGCTGCTGGCGGGGCCGCAGACGCGGGTGCGCGACCGCGAGGTTTACTTCGCCGAGTCGCGGATGGCCGAGTTCCTGGGCGAGCGCACGGTGCTTGTCGACGTCCACGGCGGCCCGTCAGCGGTGGCCGAGGGGCTTGCCTCGGCCAGCAGCCGGCTGGGATGCGATCTGCTCGTGTTCATCGACGTCGGTGGCGACGTGATCGCGTACGGCGACGAGCCAGGTCTGCGCAGCCCGCTGTGCGACGCGATCATGCTGGCCGCTGGCTCGTTGCTGTGCGACTCAGGGCTCCCGGTTCTGGGCGGCGTCTTCGGCCTCGGCTGCGACGCCGAGCTGACTCCGGATGAGGTGCTGGGGCGGCTGGCGAAGGTGGCGGCGGCGGGCGGGCTGCTCGGGGCCCGCGGTCTCACCGAGCCGGTCGCGGAGCGGCTCGAGGGGGCAATCGAGCTGGTCCCGACCGAGGCCAGCGCGCAGGCCGTGCGCGCGTTTCGGGGCGCCTCGGGCACGGCGACGATCCGCGGCGGCCTCCGGGAGGTGCAGCTGTCGACGGCCGCCGCGCTGACGTTCTATGTCGGGATCGGGGCGACGATGACCGCCACCGGGCGGCTGGCCCGTGCGGTGCTGGGCGCGGGCAGCCTCGAGGAGGCGAACGAGGCACTTCACGAGCTCGGGGTGCGCACCGAGCTCGACCTCGAGCGGGAAGCGGCGGGGAGCCGGGGGGTGAGATGACTGGATCCGCCTTCACCGAGCTCGTCGCGCCGCCGCCGCGCGGCCGGGTGTTCACGCAGTCGCAGCGGCCGGGGCTCGGCGATTGCGCGCCCTCGGGCCGGGTTCGGCTCGACGCGCTGGCCCGCTGGCTCCAGGACGTCGCCTATTTCGACGTCGAGGATGCGGGACTCGCCGCCAGCGCCGTGTGGGTGGTGCGCCGCGCCCGGATCCGCGTCAGACGCTTCCCTCGCTTCGGCGAGCGCCACCGCCTGTCCACGTTCTGCAGTGGCATGGGGAAGATGTGGGCCGAGCGGCGGACCTCGATCCTCCCCGCCGGCAGCGAGCACAGCGACGTCGAGGCGGTGTCGCTGTGGGTCCACCTCGACCCGGTGAGCAAGCGACCGTTCCCGTTCAGCGAGCAGGAGATGGCGACCTACGGCGAGGCGAGCGACGGGCGCCGGGTGAGCGCCCGGCTGCGGCATCCGGCGCCGCCGGCGCTCGAGCCGAGCATCCGGTGGCGGTTCCGGGCCACCGAGTGCGACGTCGCCGACCACATCAACAACGCGGCCTACTGGCAGCCGCTGGAGGAAGAGCTGCTGAGCCAGGGCGAACTCGACGCGCTCGACGTCGAGATCGAGTTCCGGGGGCCGGCGCAGCCGGGCGAGAAGCTGTTCGTCCGCGACGGGAACCGCCGCTGGATCGTCGACCCCGCCGGCGAGGTCCACGCGTCGATCACGCTCGGCGGGCCCCCGGCCTGAAGCGGCTCATCGGCGCCGATCGAGCACCGCGCGAGCGGCGTTGTGGCCGGGGATCCCGCTGACGCCGCCGCCCCGGCGCGCGCCGGCGCCGCACAACCACACGTTGTCGTGGCCGGTCTCGACCCCCCAGCGGCCGACCTCGTCGTCGGACTCGGCGAACGGCCAGGCGAGATCGCGATGGAAGATGTGCCCGCCCGGCATCCCGAGCTGGGCCTCGAGCTCCACCGGGGTGAGCGCCTCGAGGCACGGCGTGCCGTCACCGGCGCGGAACAAGCAGTCCTCGATCGGCTCGGCGAGCACGGCGTCGATCGAGCGCAGCGTCGCCGCCAGCGCCCTCTCCTTGGCCTCGCCGCCGCCCGCGAACAGCCGCGCGGGCATGTGCAGGGCGAACGCGGTGATCGTGTGCGCGCCGGTGGCGCGCAGGTCGCCGGCGAGGATGCTGGGGTCGGTCAGCGAGTGGCAGTAGAGCTCGCACGACGCGAGCGCCGGGAGGTGCCCGTCGCGCGCCTGCACGAACGCCTGCTGGAGCTGTTCGTAGCCCTCGTTGATGTGAACCGTGCCGGCGAAGGCGTCGCTCGGCGCCGCGCCCGGGTCGCGCAGCCGCGGCAGCCGCTTCAGCAGCATGTTGACCTTGAGCTGCGAGCCCTCGGGCTCGGGGGCCGGCGGCGGCTCGTCCAGCAGCCGCGCTAGCACCGCCGGGGCGACGTTGGCGAGGACATGCGCGCACGGAAACTCCGCTCCGCCGGCGCACCGGACCTCCGCCCGAGATTCGTCGGTGGCGATCGAGACGACCTCGGTGCCAGTGCGGATCTCGGCGCCGGCGGCGACGGCGCGCTGCTCGAGCGCGTCGACCAGCGCCCCCATTCCCCCCACCGGCACATCCCAGCGGCCGGTTCCGTTGCCGATCACGTGGTAGAGGAAGCAGCGGTTCTGGCGCAGGAGTGGATCGCCGGCGGGCGCGAAGGTGCCGATCGTGGCGTCGGTGAGAACGACGCCACGGACGACGTCGGTGGCGAACGTCTCCTCCAGCGCCACCGACAGCGGCTGCTCGAACAGCAGCCGCCAGGCCTGCTCGTCGTCGATCAGCCGCCGGATCTCCGCGCGCGTCCGCAGCGGCTCGGTGAGGGTCGGGAACAGCCGCTCGCCGAGGCGGCCCAGCATCCCGTGGAACCGGTGCCAGGCGTCGCGCTCGTGACCCCATCCGGACGGCAATTCGCCGGTCCCGGGTGACAATTCACCGGTTCCGTCGACCAGCAGGCCGCGGTCGCCGAGCGGGGTGTAGGAGGCGACCCGGCGGGGCCGCAGCTGCACCGGCAGCCCTAGCGCCCGGATCAGCGCCGCCGGGAACAGGCTCACCAGGTAGGCGTAGCGCGACAGGCGGGCGCCGACGCCGGCAAACGGCGCGCCCGAGATCGCCGCCCCCCCGACCTGACCCCGGCGCTCGAGCACGAGCACCGAGCGACCGGCCTGCGCGAGCAGCGTCGCGGCGACGAGGCCGTTGTGGCCGCCGCCGACGATCACCGCGTCGTGGCCGTGCCGTTGCGGGGCCATCAGCGGAACAAGCCGTCGACCGAGACCTCGATCCTCCGGGGCGGGCCGCCCGCCGGCAGCAGGCCGCCGGCCTCCTCGCGCCTGGTCACCTCGCAGGTGGCCGTGACCGCGGGGGTCAAGAACCGCGAGGGCTTGCCGTAGCCGTGGGCGTCGTCGCTGCCGCGGGGGCGGTGGTAGTAGCGCACGGGCACGTGGAGGTGGAGGCGCCGGCGGGCGCGGGTGACGGCGACGTACAGCAGCCGGCGCTCCTCGTCGACGCTCTCGCTGGTGCCGGCCGACATGCACGCCGGGAAGTTGCCGTCGTACAGGGCCAGGACGTGAACGGCCTCCCATTCGAGGCCCTTGGCCGAGTGGATCGTCGAGAGCACCAGGTAATCCTCGTCGAGATGGGGCGGCCCTGCGAGGTCGGCGCTCGACTGCGGCGGGTCGAGCGCCAGTTCGGCGGCGAAGTGGCCGAGATCGGACGACTCCCGCGCGGCGGCCACGAGCTGGTCGAGATCGGCCAGCCGGGCCGCCCCATCCGGATACCGAGCCTTGACCACCGGCGCCAGCGCGTCCCGCACCCGCTCGGCGGCCACGCCCGCGCCCGGCGCCGCCCGTGCGTCGCCCAGCGCCGCCACCAGCGCATCGCCGGCCTCGCGCGCGCCCGCGGGCAGACATTCTCGCCCGCGCTCCCACCCCAGCAGCCGGTCGGTCTGCGTGGAGGTCACGATCGCGTCGAGCGCGCGCCGCGCGGTCACGGGGCCGACGCCGTCCAGCAGCTGGAGCACGCGAAACCAGGAGAGCTCGTTGGCGGGATTACCGACCAGGCGGAACAGCGCGATCAGGTCCTTGACGTGCGCGGCTTCGAGGTAGCGCAGACCGCCGTACTTTACGAACGGGATCCGCCGGCGGGCGAGCTCGAGCTCGAGCAGGTCGCTGTCGTGTGAGGTCCGCATGAGCACGGCCTGGCGGCGCAGCTCGATCCCCTGCTCGCGGGCCTCCAGGACCCGCTCGCACACCTCCTCCGCCTGCTCGGACTCGTCCCGGGTCCAGACCATCGCCGGCCGCGTGGTTCCCTCGTGCTCGGCCCGGAGCCGCTTCTCGTAAGCGCGGCTGGCCTGGGCCGCGAGCGCGTTGGCGGTGTCGAGGATCGGCTGTGAGGAGCGATAGTTGCGCTCGAGCGTGATCACGGCGGCGTCGGGGAAGTGGGCAGCGAAGTCGAGGATGTATCGCGCCGAGGCCGAGCGCCAGCCGTAGATCGCCTGGAGGTCGTCTCCGACCACGGTCAGCTCTCGGCAGCGCCGGCGAATCCCGCGCACCATCTCCACCTGGAGTCCGTTCACGTCCTGGTACTCGTCGATCAGGACGTGGTCGAACGCGTCCTCGATCGCGGCGCCGATCAGCTCGTCGGCCGCCAGCGCGCGCCAGTACAGCAGCAGGTCGTCGAGGTCGAGGACGCCGAGCGAGCGCTTGCGGGCGGTGTAGGTCCGGAACAGGCTCGCCATGTCCTCGACGTGCTCCTCGCACCACGGGAAGGCCTCGGAGACGATCTCCGAAAGGGGTCGCTGGAAGTTGACCGTGCGCGAGTAGATGTCGAGCAGCGTGCCCTTGCGCGGGAAGCGCCGCCGGCTCTGGGCGTGGCCGTGTTCCTCGCGGATCAGATCCAGCAGGTCGGCGGCGTCGCCGGCGTCGAGCACGGCGAAGGCGGGCGTGAGGCCGAGCGAGGCCGCGTGGATCCGCACGAACCGGTGGGCGACCGAGTGAAACGTGCCCCCGAGCACGCCGCCGCTGCCCGAGGGCAACGCCACCAGCGCCCGGGTCCGCTGCAGCATCTCGCGCGCCGCCCGGCGGGTGAACGTCAGCAGCATGATCCGCTCGGGGGCGACGCCCTGGCTCACCAGCCAGGCCACGCGGGCGCACAGCGTGGTCGTCTTGCCGGTGCCGGCGCCGGCGAGGATCAGCACCGGGCCGCCGGGATGCGTGGCCGCCGCGAGCTGCTCGGGGTTCAGCTCGTCGAGCCACGGCGTGGTCTGCGGGCTGAGTGCGGGGCGTGCGGCGGCCGTGCCGAACATTCGTTCGAAACGCTAGGAGGGCGCTCGGACGGCTTGGTTCACCGCGCCCGCGTTTGCACGCGCGGTACGCTGGGCAGGCACAAGCCGATGACCTCCGAGCAAGAGCACGATCCCCATCACGAGCTGAACAACCCGGTGGGCGAGCCCGATCCCACGGAGTGGCCCGACCCCTACGATCAGCGTGAGGACCCCCGGGACCCGGAGGACCCGGATCGCGATTACGGAGACGAGCCGCACACCCCGACCGGCGCCACCAGCACCAGCGAGCCGCATCCCGACCAGGACCCCGAGAACCTGCCGCGGGAGGCGACCGAACGCGACGATCGGCTCGACGCCTGACGTCGTCCGGGTGAACGCCTGATCCCGTCCCCTACCCAGCGGCGTCGCCGCGATCGACTTCGCGGCGCAGCGTGGCCACCGTTTCGGCCAGCTCGCGGGCCAGCGGCGCTCCCGGCCGTCTGTCGTTGAACACCGCGACGAGCTCGCCGTAGTACCAGAGCTGGTCCGCCTCCGGCGCCTGGAAGCGAGCCCAGATCGCTTTGCCGTGCCGGCGGTAGTCGGTCAGGATCGAGCGGGCGTTGTGGAGCTTGTCGGCGTTCGCGACCAGCAGGACGGCCGCATTCTGCTCCTGGCGCAGGTGCGCCAGGTAGCGCTCCTTGCGCGGCCGCCACGGTTCCTTTTCGGGCGTGAGGGAGTCGCTCATGGCCCGCACGATCACCTCGACGACGGCACCGAAACGATGTCGCACGTCCGCCAGCCGCTGCTCGCCGCCGTGATCCTCGGCGGTGTCGTGGAGCAGCGCGGCGATGATCTCGGTCTCGGTGCCGCCCTCCTCGGCCACGAGCGCGGCCACCGCGAGCAGGTGAGCCAGATACGGGACCTGGCCACCCTTGCGGCGCTGGTCGGCGTGGATGTGCGCGGCGTAGGCGAGCGCGCGCAAGCTTCGGGGGGTGAACAGCGGATCGGTGCGGCCGAGCTCCACGACGGGCCGGTCGCGCTCCTCGTCCGGGTCAAACGGAATCCCGCCGTCGTCGAAGAACACCCGCTCAAACGACATCGCTCGCCGGATCTCCCGCTGCTCGGCCTCGCTCAGCGGCGGCGCCCGCTCGGCCAGCTGGGCCTCGTCGTCGATCCCGATGCCCTCGGCGGGATCGGTGGAGTAGAGCGTGACGTGGCTCGGCGGGGGACGCAACTCGGCGCCCAGCGCCGCCGAGAGCTCCTCGTGCAGGGCGGCGATCCCGCCCGCCTGCGCCATCACGATCAGCGTGCGAAGCTCGTGCCGGTCGGGATGCGCGACCCGGCGCACCTCCTCGCCGGCCACGATCGGCCCCACCGACCTCCCCGCCACCACCTGCGTCACCAGCTCCCACAGGTCGGGCCGGCCGGCGCCGGCCCGCTCGAGCGTGCACGCGGAGACGGCGGTGAGGTGGAACTCGAGCTTTCGCCGCCAGCGCTCGCCGAGGGCGATGATCTCGTCGGGCAGGCCGGCGATCCGCAGCGGCGCCACGATCGAACGGCCCGCGACCACCTGCAGCGATGTCTCTCTGATGTGGTGGGGCACGCCCGCTCTCCTTACCCGTGTCCTCACCGCGGTTATCGTGTCCGGGGTGAAGCGGCTTCAGGGAACGGCCTCCCGCGAGGTGGCATCCTCGCCCGCGCAGTGCCTTGCCCTGTTGGAGGATGTCGAGCGCTATCCGGTGTGGTACCCGGAGGTGGTGCGGCGGGTCGAGGTGACCAGGCGTGACGGCGACGGGCGGCCCTCGGAGGTCGCCGCCGACCTGCACCTGAGCTACGGCCCCGTGACCCGTGACTTCGACCTGCTGATGGCGGTCCTGGTCCGGCCCCCGACGGTCACGCTCGACCGCGTTCGTGACCAGCCCTCCGACGAGCACGAGTTTCAGGTCGCCTGGCGGGTGGCCGACGGGCCGCGGACCCGGATCGAGCTGCGGCTGGCCGCGAACCTCGACGTTCCTCGGTTCCTGCCCGTGGGCGGGATCGGCGACGGGATCGCCGGCGGCTTCGTCGACGCCGCCGCGCGCGAACTGGCCCGGTCAGGCTGACAGCAGCGGCAGCACTCCGGCTTCGAGATCGAGCAGGTAGCGCTTGCGCTCGAGACCGCCGCCGTAGCCGGTGAGCGCGCCGCCGGCGCCGATCACCCGGTGGCAGGGCACGATCACCGCGACCGGGTTGCGGGCGTTGGCCACTCCGACCGCGCGGGCCGCCGCCGGCTCGCCGAGCTCGGTGGCGATCTGGCCGTAGCTGGCGGTCTCGCCGTAGGGGATCTCGAGCAGCGCGTCCCACACCCGGCGCTCGAACGGGTTGCCGGCCAGCGCCAGCTCGACGTCGAAGGTGGCCCGAGCGCCGGCGAAGTACTCCTCGAGCTGCTCGCGGACCGGGGCGAACGGGCGATCATCTCGCCGCCAGCCGGGATCGATCGCGCGCGGCCGCGGCGCCGACTGCATCGAAAGGCGGCTGAGCGCAATGCCGTCGCCGACCAGCAGCAACTCGCCGATAGGACTGTCGAAAGTGGTGTAGATCATGCCTGGAGAACGCCGCGGCGCCACCGATTGTGAGATCGCCGGCGGTCGGATCGGTCAGCGCAGCGCCGGCGCTCCGGCCTCGGGCTCGGGCGCGAGGTCCATGGCCTCGGCCAGCAGCTCGTATGAGCGCCGGCGAGCGCCGTGGTCGTGGGTGATCGTGACCACGATCACCTCCTCGGCGGCGTACTCGGCGGCCAGCGCCTCGACGCCGGCGCGGACGGTCTCCGGCGAGCCGATGATCCCGCGGCGGCCCGGAAGCGAGCCGGTCGTGGCCTTGCCTTCGGCGTTCAGGAACTCGATCGCCTTCTCGGGCGGCGGCACCGGAATCAGCCGGCCGCGGCGCAGCATCGTCAGGGTCATCCGGCTGCTGGCCGCGAGGTGCTGGGCCTGTTCGTCGGTGTCGGCGCACAGCACCCACACCGCGACCGCCGTCCGCGGCCCGGTCAGCTCACGCGCGGCCTCGAAGCGCTCGCGGTAGAGCTTGGCGATCTCTTGGCCACCGGGATTGATGAAGTCGGCGAACGCGTACGGGAGGCCGAGCTGTCCGGCCCAGATCGCGCTCTGCGGCGAGGAGCCGAGCAGCCACACGACGGGCAGCGCCGGCCGCCCGGGCAAGGTGGCGGCGAGATGGCGGAAGGGATGGTCGCTCGGGAGGTCGTCCTCGAGGTAGGCCAGCAGCTCGGCCAGCTGCTGCGGGAAGTCGTCGGGCGCCGGCTGGCGGCGATCGCGCTGCAGCGCGAACGTCGTCATGGGGTCGGTGCCGGCGGCCCGGCCGATGCCCAGGTCGATCCGGCCTGGGGCCAGCGCGGCGAGGATCGTGAACGTCTCGGCGACTTTGAGCGGGCTGTAGTGCGGCAGCATCACGCCGCCGCTGCCGACGCGGATCCGCTGGGTAGCGGCCGCGATCGGGCCGATCAGGGCTTCGGGGCTGGCGCTGGCGAGCATCGGCCCGCCGTGGTGCTCGGCCACCCAGTAGCGGTGATAGCCGAGCCGATCGGCCAGCCGGGCGAGGTCGAGCGTGTTCTCCAGGGCCTCGGCGCCGGTGGACCCTTCGGAGATCGGCGACTGGTCGAGTACGGACAGACGCATGCTGTCAGGAGGAGACCTGCTCGACGGCGGGTTCGGGCGCCGGCGCGTGCAGCTGGCGCCTCGCGAGCTCCGCGCGGACGACCGGCGCCACCCGGGTGCCGAACAGCTCGATCGAGCGCAGGACATCGCGATGGGCCACCGCGCCGACGCTCATCTGGCCCAGGTAGCGCTGGTGCCCGAACAGCTCGTGCTCGAACAGGATCTTCTCCGCCACCTGCTCGGGAGAGCCGACGGCCAGCGCTCCCCGCGGCGAGCGCAGGGCCTCGTACTCGGGCTTGCCGGATGGCGGCCATCCCCGTTCGCGGCCGATCCGGTTCATCATGTTCAAATAGGAGGAGGCGAACGCCTGGTCGGCCTGCTGCGAGGTCTCGCCCAGGAAGGCGTGGGTGTTGATCGCGACCTGCGCGGGGACGGGGTCGTGGCCGGCGGCCGCGAAGGCCTGGCGGTAGAGGTCGACCAGGGGCACGAACCGCTCAGGCTGGCCACCGATGATCGCCAGCGTGAGCGGAAGGCCGAGGGCGCCGGCGCGGATCACCGACTGCGGCGTGCCGCCGACCGCGACCCACACGGGCAGTGGATCCTGGACCGCGCGGGGCCACACGCCGGCGTTGTGCAGGGGCGCGCGATGCTTGCCGCTCCAGCTGACGTAGGGGTTGTCCCGGATCTTCAGCAGCAGTTCCAGCTTCTCGGCGAATAGCTCGTCGTAGTCGTCGAGGTCGTAGCCGAACAGCGGGAAGGACTCGATGAACGAACCGCGGCCGGCCATGATCTCGGCGCGGCCGCCGGAGATCAGGTCGAGCTCGGCGAACTGCTCGAACACGCGCACGGGATCGTCCGAGCTCAGCACCGTGACCGCGCTCGACAGGCGGATCCGCCGGGTCCGCGCCGCGATCGCGGCCAGCGCCACCGCCGGCGAGGAGACGGCGAAGTCGGGGCGGTGGTGCTCGCCGACGGCGAATACGTCGAGGCCGAGCTGATCGGCGAGCTCGGCCTCCTCGATCAGGTCGCGCATGCGGCGCTCCGGGGCGACGCCGGAGCTGAGGTCGGCGAACGTGGCCAGTCCAAGTTCCATGCCGGTGATGCTAGCAGGTAGTTGTTGGCGCAACTATCAGGGGCGGCGGCTCAACGCAGCCACGCCGGGCCGATCCCGAGCACGGCGGTGACGGCGACTCCCGCCACCAGCAGCGCTCCGGCCCGCCGGGTGTGCGTGAACGCGAAGGCGGCGAACCACAGGGGCCACACCGGGAAGCCGCGCGGCGCCCGCGCGGGCCGGGCCCGCCGCAGAGCCTTCAGCGCCCGCGCCAGCAGGGGCAACGCACCGAACGTGGCCAGCGCCGGCCACGGTAGCGCGCTGATGATCACGCACACCACGATCGCCACGTAGAAGCCGATCATCAGCGACTCGGTGAGCCGCCGGGCGCGGCGCTCGCCGATGATCACCGGCAGCGTGCGCACCCCGGCGGCCTGATCCCAGGGCAGCTTGTCGACGTGCTTGCCCATCAGCACCGCCGTGCACAGCAGGCCGTAGGGGATCGACGCCGGCCACACCTGCCACGGCACGCTGCCGACCGCGGCGTAGTAGGTGCCGGCGATCATCAGCGGGCCCCACACGAGCAGCACGTCCAGTTCGCCCAGGCCGCGCTGCTTGAGCCGCAGCGGCGGCGCGGTGTAGGCCAGGTTCAAGAACACGCCGGCGGCGCCGAACGCGAGCACGACCAGCCCGCGCGCCCCTACCAGGACAGCCAAGATCACGAGGTCCGCCACGTTCACCGCCACCGCCACGCGAACCAGGCCCGCGCGGTCGATCATCCCCGACAAGATCGGGTGCGGCGCATACAGCGCCCGCGGGTAGTCCTCCACGTCGAGCCCGGCGTCGACGTCGAACAGGTCGTTGACGAGATTGTTGGAGACGTGGGCGAGCACGATCCCGACGAACGCGAGCACGAACCACCCGAGCGCGAAGCCATGGTGGCGAACCGCCAGCAGTCCGGCGAGCGCCCCGGCAGTGAGCGTCATCGGCAGCACGCCGGCGCGCGTGATCACGAGCCACTTCGAGACCGCGTCGAGCTCGCCGGATGGAGGGTTGACGGTGCTGAGGGCGTGGCGCCAGCGGGCCAGGCGGCCAGGGGCGCTGAGCGGTGGCGCGGTCTCGCTCATGAGGCGACACTAACGCACGAGGTGTCGAGATCCGACGGCGCTCCAGTGCGCCCAGCCGGCACGCCTTCCCACCCCCCGGGTGTCGGGTATCCGCGCCCCGTAGTTGGCGCCGGGGGCGCTCAGGCTCGACTGTTCCGGACGTGACCGCGATCACGCGCGCCACAGCGTCCCTGGGGCGAGGGCCCCTCACCCGTACCGGAGCCGCCATCGCCTCGGTCGGCGTCAGCGTGCCCGCGACCACGGTTCCCAACCGCGCGATCGCCGCCCGGCTGGGCGTGGACGAGGACTGGATCGTCCGCCGCACCGGGATCCGTGAACGGCACGTGGCCGAGCCGAGCGAGCGGCTGACCACGCACGCCGCGCGGGCGGCACGCCAGGCGCTCGAGCGTGCGGAGGTGAGCCCGGAGCAGCTCGACCTCGTGCTCGTTGCCACCACCACCGCCGACGAGGTGCTGCCCAACGCGGCGCCGCTGGTGGCGCACGCGCTCGGAGCCGAGTGCGCCGGCGCGTTCGACGTGGGGGCGGCATGCACGGGCTTCCTGTCGGCCCTGGCGGTGGGTTCGGCCCAGATCGAGGCCGGCCGGGCGCGGCGCGTGGTGGTGGTGGGCGCGGACTTCATGTCGCGGATCACCGACCAGGAGGACCGCGGCACGGCCGCGGTGTTCGCCGACGGCGCCGGCGCGGTCGTGCTCGTGGCCAGCGAGGAGAGCCGGATCGGACCCGTGGTCCTGGGCGCCGACGGCGCCGGCGCCGACAACATCGTCATCGAGCGCTCCGACAACGTGATCCGGATGCGGGGCCACGAGACATTCCGCGAGGCCGTGGCCAGGCTGTCGCTGGTCACCCTCCAGGTGACCCGCGCGGCCGCGATCGGGCTCGAGGACATCGACCTGTTCGTCTACCACCAGGCCAACGGCCGGATCCTCAGCGCCGTCGGCGAGCGGCTCGGGCTCCCCGCCGACCGGGTCATCGACTGCATCGGCGACTACGGCAACACGTCCGCGGCGACACTGCCGCTGGCGCTTGCCTTCAGTGAAAGCGAAGGGCGGCTGGCCCTGGACAGCCGGGTGCTGCTCGGTGCCTTCGGCGCCGGCTTCACCTGGGGGGCGACCGTGATCGACTGGGGAACGGCATGAGCAGCCTGGCGCTGGCCGAACGAGCCGAACGGGCCGACGGGCCGCTGTCGCCGCTCGAGCGCCTGGAGACACTCTGCGATCCGGGGACGCTCGAGGTGTTCCGCACCGAGGTGATCTCGCCGGCGATGGGCGCGAAGGCCCAGGTCGGGGACGGAGTGCTCGGCGGCTCGGGGCTGGTCGATGGCCGGCCGCTGTTCTGTTACGCCCAGGATCAGAGCTTTGCCGGCGGCTCGCTCGGCGACGCCCACGCGAACACGATCGTCCGGGTGATGGAGCTGGCCGGCCGGGCCCGCGCACCCGTGGTCGGGTTGGTGGCCTCGGGCGGTGCGCGCATGCAGGAGGGGGTGGGGGCGCTCGGCGGCTACGGCCGGATCTTCCGGCGGATCGTCGGCCTGTCCGGGCGCGTGCCCCAGATCTCGATCGTCACCGGGCTCTCCGCCGGCGGGGGTGCCTACTCCCCGGCGCTGACCGACTGGGTGGTGATGACCGAGGAGTCGAGCATGTTCCTGACCGGGCCCGCGGTCGTGCGGGAGGCGCTCGGGGAGGAGGTGACGGCGGCGCAGCTCGGCGGCCGCCGGGTCCACGAGCGCAATGGCGTCTGCCAGTTCGTCGCCGCCGACGAGATCGACGCCATCCACCTCTCCCGCGAGCTCCTGGGCTACCTGCCGAGCCATCGGGATCTGCCGCCGCCGATCGCCCCGCCACGGCCGGCGCCCGAGCGCGATCCGTCCGACCCGTCCCCGCCGAGGCCCGCCGCGTGTACGACGTTCGTGAGGTGGTCCGGTGCCTGGTCGACGGCGGCGCGATGCTCGAGGTCTCGAGCGGTTGGGCCCGCAACCTCGTGACCGCGTTCGCCCGGGTCGACGGGCGCACGGTGGGCGTGATCGCGAACCAGCCCCGCCACCTCGGCGGCGTCCTCGACGCGGCCGCCTCGCGTAAGGGCGCGCGCTTCGTCTCCAAGTGCGACCAGTTCGGGATCCCGCTGCTGGTGCTGGTCGACACGCCGGGGTTCATGCCGGGGACCAGGCAGGAGACCGAGGGGGTGATCCGCTCCGGCGCCGATCTCGTGCACGCGTTCGCCGAGGCCGGGGTGCCGCGCGTCACCGTGATCCTGCGCAAGGCGTTCGGTGGGGCCTTCATCACCATGAACTCAAAGGACCTGGGCGCGGACTACGTGTTCGCGTGGCCGGGGGCCGAGATCGGCGTGATGGGATCGAGGGCGGCCGTGGGCATCATCCACCGGCGCGAGCTCGCCGCCGCCGAGGACCCCGACGAGGCCCGGGAGCGGCTGGCCGCCCGCTACGCCGACGCGCAGCTGCGCCCGCAGGTGGCCGCCGGCAGCGGCTACGTCGACGAGCTGATCGCGCCGGCGCAGACCCGCGCACGGCTGTCGTGGGCGTTTCGCTCGCTCGGGGGGGCCGCGTGAGCCAGAAGGGGACCACGTGAGCCAGAAGGGGACCATTCTGCTCACCGGCGCCACCGGGTTCGTGGGCATGGAACTGCTGGCGCGCTACCTCGAGCGGGGCGATCGGGACATCGTCACCCTCGTCCGCGCCCCCGACGACGAGTCGGCTAAGGCGCGGATGGAAGCCGTCCTGACCAACCTGTTCGGCGCGCGCCGTGCCCGCGACTACGCCGGACGGGTCCGGGCCGTCGCCGCCGAGCTGACCGCGTCCCGGCTGGGCCTGGGCCAGGGTCGCTACGCCGAGCTGGCCGAGAAGGTCTCCTCGATCGTGCACTCGGCGGCCTCGGTGTCGTTTGCCGAGCCGCTCGAACAGGCGCGGGCGATCAACCGCGAGGGGACGCGGCGGCTGCTCGAGTTCGCGGGCCACGCCCGCCGCCAGGGCGGGCTCGAGCGCTACGCCCATATCTCCACCGCGTACGTCGCCGGCACCCATCACGGCCACTTCGCGGAGTCCGACCTGGATGTCGGCCAGCAGTTTCGCAACTCCTACGAGCAGTCGAAGTTCGAGGCCGAGACACTGGTCCGCCGGCAGGCCGAGATCCCGTTCACGATCCTGCGCCCGAGCATCGTCGTCGGGGACCGGCGCAGCGGCTGGACGGCCGCCTTCAACGTCCTCTACTGGCCGCTGCGGGCGTTCTCACGCGGCTTGTTCACGGAGATCCCGGCGATCACCTCGGCGCCCGTCGACGTCGTCTCGGTCGACTACGTCGCCGACGCCGCCCACGAGCTGTGCGAGTCGCCGGGGGGAATCGGCGAGACCTACCACCTGACCGCCGGCGCGAACGCGAGCACGATCGGGGAGATCGCCCACGCCGCCAGCCGCTACTTCAAGCGCCCGTTGCCGCGGGTGCTCACGCCCCCCGAGTTCGCGGCGCTCGAAGACCGCGGCGCGGCTCGGTCGGCGCTCGAGGGCAGCAGCGCGTACTTCCCCTATTTCTCGGTCGACACCGTGTTCGACGACGCGCTCAGCCGGGCCCGGCTGGAACCGAGCGGGATCGAGAGCTCGCCCCTGAGCGACTATCTGGAGCGGCTCCTGGACTTCGCCACCCGCAGCCGCTGGGGCAAGCTGCCGATCGGCAGGGCGGAGGCGCTGGCGAGTTGAGCCACATCCCCCCAGCCGGGGGGTTGCGCCGTCCGGGCGGTTGTCGGCGCCAGCCGGCCGGGGGATGCTCGCGCCGTGGCCGTACTCGCCGATACCGCCCGCTTCCGCGCTGACGATCCCGACTCGCTCGTGACCGCCTCGCTGGCATGCCCGATCTGCCTCGGCAGCGAGCAGGTCGACTGGGAAGCCGCGCTCGAGGACTACGATCCCTCGGTGCAATGCTGGTGCCCCCGCTGCCGAGCGCTGTGGCGCGTCTATCTGGCCCCCCAGCAGGCGCTGCGCATCGGGCTGATGGACGCCGGCGCCGACTGACCCCGCGGCCAGCCGTTCCCGCGTCATGACCATGACCGGCGAGGTCGACCACTCCGCCGGTCTGGGCATCGGCGCGCTCGAGCTGTTCGTCGAGGTGCTCTCGCAATCCGAGCAGAGCGCCGCGCCCGGCGAAGGCTTCTACGACCGGCTGTGCGAGGCGATCTGCCGGCTCGCGCACATGCGCCGCGCGGTCATCTTCCGCTACGACGCCGCCCGGCGGCGCGTGCGGGCGGCCGGCGCCCACGGCCTCGACCTCGAGCAGTTCGCCAGCGCACACGTCACCGTCGAGTCGGCGCCGATCGCCGCCCGCGCGCTCAAGGAGGACCGCGTCGTCGAGGTGACCGGCGACCTGGTCGGGCAGATCCCCCAGGAGTACGCGGCGCTGTTCCCGGAGCCGGTGCGCTTCGTCTGCGCCCCGATGATCGCGGCCGGGCGCGCGATCGGCGTGATCCTGGCCGACCGCCTGCTCTCAACGCCGCCGCTGGACGGCGCCGAGGTCCACCTGCTGTGGACGCTCGGGAAGGCGGCGGCGCTGGCGTCGGTCTCGCGGATCGTCGCCACCCAGGCGGAGAAGGCGCAACAGCTCGAGCAGCGCATCGACCTGGCGCGGGAGATCCACGAGGGGGTGATCCAGCGGCTGTTCGGCGTCTCGATGGCGCTCGATGGCGACGGCGACCTGCCGGCCGCCGCCCGCGAGCGCTGCGCGAGCGAGACCCAGGCCGCGCTGGCCGACCTGCGCAGCGCCTTGCAGCGCCCGCTGGGGCGGGCGCCGCGGGCGACCGAGACGACGTTCATGGCCGAGGTCGACCGTCTGGCGCGACTGCATCCCGAGCTCGGGGTGACGCTCGAGGAGGGCGGGGAGGGTGACGTCCCGGCCAGCCTCGAGCCGCTGGCCCAGTCGGTGCTGGCCGAGGCCATCCGCAACGCCCACAAGCATGCCTCGCCCACGCAGGTGACCGTGCGGGTGCGGCGCGTGGAGGGCGCGTTCGTACTCGAGATCGCCAACGACGGCGTCAGCGGCCGCCAGCGTCGCGCCGGGATGGGACTGCGCCTGGCGGCGCTCGAGGCGCTGCAGAGCGGCGGCGTGGTCGAGTTCGGGGAGCGCGACCCTGGCACCTGGCAGGTGCGGCTGGTCGTGCCCGGCGATGGCTGAGCAACTGCGCAGCCCGGAGCGGCTGACGGTGCTGGTCGTCGACGACCACGATGTCGTCCACTGGGGCTTCCGGCTGATGCTGACTCAGCAGGCCTGGGTGCAGCGATGCGTGAGTGCCCACTCGGGTGAGGAGGCGGTCGCGATGGCGGTCCGCTACCGGCCTCACGTCGCGCTCGTCGACCTGTTCCTGGGCGAGGAGTCGGGGGCCGAGATCTGCGAGCAGATCCGGGCCGCGGAGCCGCGCACGCGCGTGCTGCTGTTCTCCGGCGCCGGCGAGATCTCGCCCCAGGCCGCGCAGGCCGCCGGCGCCTCCGGGTTTGCCTACAAGGACTGGCCGGCGCGGCGGATCGCCAGCGCCGTGCGGCTGGTCGGGCTGGGGAAGACGATGTTCGAGCGTCACGATCGCCAAGGCGTGCTCGGGCTCTCCGACCGCGAGCGCTCGGTGCTCGAGCTGATGGCCGGCGGCTCCACCAATCCGGAGATCGCGCAGGCGCTCCATCTCTCCAAGCACACGGTCAAGGAGCACACCAGCGCCCTGTACCGCAAGCTCGGCGTGCGCAACCGCACCGAGGCGGTGCAGCGGGCGCAGCGGCTCGGGCTCGTGAGCTGAGCCAGCGGGTCCGCGGCCGGTAGGGTGAAGCCAATGGACATGCGAACGCTTGGCAGCACCGGAGTGAAGGTCAGCCCGCTGTGCCTGGGCGCGATGATGTTCGGCGCCTGGGGCAACCCCGACCACAACGAGAGCGTCAGGATCATCCACCGCGCCCTCGACGAGGGGATCAACTTCATCGACACCGCCGATGTCTACTCGCGCGGTGAGTCCGAGGAGATCGTGGGCAAGGCGCTGGCCGGCGGGCGCCGTGACAACGTGGTGCTGGCGACCAAGGTCCACGGCACCATGGGTGAGGACCCGAACGAGTTCGGCAACACGCGGCGGTGGATCATCAGGGAGGTCGAGAACAGCCTCCGCCGGCTGGGCACGGACTGGATCGACCTCTACCAGATCCACCGCCCCGAGCCGGACACGGCGATCGACGAGACGCTCGGGGCGCTGACCGATCTGGTCCGCGCCGGCAAGGTCCGCTATCTCGGCTCCTCGACGTTCCCGCCGTCGCAGATCGTCGAGGCCCAATGGGTGGCGGAGCGGCGCGGACGCGAGCGGTTCGTGTGCGAGCAGCCGCCATACTCGATCCTGGTCCGCGAGGTCGAGAACGACGTTCTCCCGACCTGCCGGCGCCACGGGATGGGGGTGATCCCCTGGAGCCCGCTGGCCGGAGGGTGGCTGTCGGGTCGCTATCGCCTCGATCGCGAGCTGCCCAGCTCGCGCCGGGCCGAGCGCATCCCCAGCCGCTACGACATGTCGCTTCCGGGCAACCAGCGCAAGCTCGAGGCCGCGGACGCGCTCGCGAAAGTGGCCGAGGAGGCGGGCATCAGCGTGATCGAGATGGCGCTGGCGTTCGTGATCCGCCATCCGGCGGTGACCGCGGCGATCATCGGCCCACGGACGATGGAGCAGCTCGAGTCGCAGCTCCCCGCCGCCGGGATCCGGCTGTCCGACGACGTGCTCGATCGGATCGACGAGATCGTCCCGCCCGGGGTCAACCTGAATCCCGGCGACGGGGGCTGGCAGAACCCGGCGCTGGCGCCGGCGGCGCGCAGACGGGATTGACAACCCCTACTGGTGGGTAAAGCGGCGCACAGGGCCGCTCACGTAGTTACATAACGTCCGGCGGCCGGTTCATTCTTTGGGACTGGGAAGATGCTGAACGCGAGCGGCGTTACCTCCGTCGGGTACCTGAGCGATTTGGTCTACGAGCTGCTCGACGCCCACGAGGACACCGCCCGGCTGGCGGGCGATTTCGTCCCCGACGCCCGCTGGGAGGCCCATCTCGACTACCTGCGGGGCCTGCAGCGCCTCGGGCGAGAGGCGCTGGCCCGAGTCGAGGATTAAGCGCCGCGCGCCGATTAGCCCCGAGGTAACCTCCCCGAGTCGTGAGGCGCCTCGCCGGACTGCTCGTCGCCCTCGCCGCGCTGGCCGCGGCGGCGGGCGCGCAGGCGCTCACCTTCCACGATGCCGACGGGATCCACGTGCTCGGCGTCAAGCGGCTCGACTCCCGGCTGCTCGCGCTGACGGTGAAGTCCTCGGCGCTGCCGGGACCGGCCAACGTCCGGGTGCTGCTGCCGGCGGGCTACGCCCACCACCCCCGCGCGCGCTACCCCGTCCTGTACCTGCTCCACGGCACGGGTGGCGGGGCCGCGGACTGGACCACGGTGGGGGACGCCGAGCAGACCACCGCGCACAAGCCGCTGATCGTGGTCATGCCCGACATCGCGCTGGGCGACGACGGCGGCGGCTGGTGCACGAACTGGTGGAACGGCGGCGCCCGTGGCCTACCCGAGTGGGAGACGTTCCACATCGATCAGCTGCTGCCATGGGTCGATCACAACCTGCGGACGATCCGCTCGCGCGCCGGCCGCGCGATCGCCGGCCTGTCCCAGGGCGGCTTCTGCTCGATGAGCTACGCCGCTCGGCACCCGGACCTGTTCGGGACGGCGCTGTCGTTCTCGGGCGCGCCTGACATCGCCTACGACAGCGAGGCCCAGGCGCTGGTGACCCCGATCATCACCGCCACGGAGCTGGCCTTCGACCACGTCCCGGCGAACTCGATGTTCGGCCCGCGCACAAGCGAGGAGATCAACTGGGCCGCGCACGACCCGACCACGCTGGCCGAGAACCTCGCCGACACCCGGCTCGAGATGTTCACCGGCAACGGGAAGCTGGGACCGCTCGACCACGGCCCCAATCCGGGAGGCTCGGTGATCGAGGCCGGCGTCGAGGTGCTGACGCGGCTGTTCCACGCCCGGCTCGAGGCCCTGCGCATCCCGAGCTACTACGACGACTACGGGCCGGGGACGCACAGCTGGCCGTACTGGGTTCGCGATCTGCGCCAGTCGATCGGCCGTGTGATGTACGACTTCGCCCATCCGCTGCCGGCGCCGGCGAGGATCACCTTCGAGGCCGCCGAGCCGAGCTACGAGATCTACGGCTGGCGGGTCAGGATGCACCGCAAGGTCGAGGAGTTCAGCGCTCTGACCCGGGCCTGGATCCGCGGCTTCTCGCTACGGGGCAGCGGCAGCGCGACCGTGATCACCCCGCCGGTGTACGCGCGCCACGGGCGCTACCAGGTCACGATCACCGCGCGGAACGAGCGGATCTCGGCGCGGATGACCGCCGGGCGCGACCGGCGGCTGCGGGTCGAGGTGCCGCTCGGGCCCTCGAACACGGTGCAGGAATATCCGCTCGACGGGCCCTCCACCGCGACCAAGGTCTACGCCACCAGGGTCACGATCAGGCTCCCCAACTCTTAGCCCACTCCTACGTGGCTCTGACGGACGGGGAGGATCGTCCGTGGAAATGAGCAAAGGAGGTGATATCCGATGCGAAGAGTCCTGGCCGCCGCCGCGGTGACCGGCGCGCTCGTCGGCGGCGGCGCCGCCATCGCCAACGCCGCGAGCTCGTCGACGACGACGAGCACGAGCGCCAAGCCGACCGCGCCGGCGCAGGCTCAGAAGCGCGCCCCCCGGAGTGGCTCCCACCACTGCCCGGGGATGGGCGGCAATTCGTCGAGCAGCAGCTCGCGCGCCTACTGATCCTGGAATCTACGGTTCACGCCGAGCTCAAGAGCTGGGCCCTGGAATGGGTCAGCTCTCGAGCTCGGTCGCTTCGGGGGCAGGCTCGTCGGCGGCCACCGGGTGCGGGGGGGCAGGCGGCTCGGAGGCCGGCGACGGTTGGGGGAAGTGGGGGGCACGCTGGTCGGGCTTCTCGGACTCGGTCGGGAATCGCGCCGCCGCGTCATCGGCGAGCGCCGTCAGCGCGGTGGCGACACTTCGGGCGTCGTCGATCAGTCGCGCCCGCTCCTGCCACACCGAGTCGGTCTCGACGTCGAGCTCGCGCAGCCGCCGGTTGGCGTCCTCGGTGATCTCGACCGCGTTGGCCGCGGCGTCGGACAGGCACTTGTCGGCCTGGTGGCGGGCGTCACGCGTGATCTCGGCCGCCTGCTCGTAGGCGGCCTGGAGGACGGCTGCGGTCTGCGTGCCGATCCGATCGATCTCGGCCGCGACCGCGTCGCCCGACCCGCCCCGGGCCCTCAGCTCCGCCAGCTCCCGCTCGAGCCCGGCGATCTGCTCATCGACGGCGGCGCAGTCATAGCCGGTCCGGACCACCGGGAAGCGTCCCTCCGAAGGCGACCAGGCCACGGTCTCGCTGGCGGGCGGGTAGTCAGGCTCCTCGCCCGTCACCCAGGACGGCAGCTCGGGCCTCGGGCGGTCGAAGCCGCCGAAGGTGCGAGACAGCCGATCGCTCAAATCGCCGAATCGTGCCGCCGCCGATCGGCGCTTGGTGGGCTCCTCGACCGTCGTCCCGGATCTCTCGAACTCGCTCATGCCTAGCTCCTTACCGCTTGCCAACACGAGGCTGTTCGCGAACGGCGGGGCGATCCCTCCGGGCGGGAGCGATCGTGCAATTCCGCGCCCAGCCGGCGCACGGGCCACCGCCCGTCCCAACAGCCGGCGCACCGGCCGCCACCGGTCCCTACAGCCGGCGGATCTCGTACCCGGCCTCGGTCAACGCGGCGACGATCGCGTCGCTGTGCTCGGCGCCGCGGGTCTCGAGCGCGATCTCGACGCCGGACTCGCGGACGTGGAGCGGAACCGCCTCGCGTACGTGGTCGGTGTGAACCACGTTGCCGCCGGCGTCGGCGATCAGCGTCAACAGCGCGGCGAGCCCGCCGGGACGGTCGGAGATCCGGGTGAACATCCGCAGCCGGCGCCCCGCCGTGGTCTCGTGGCGGGAGGCGATGGCCGCGAGCAGGCCCGCGTCGACGTTGCCGCCCGACAGCACGATCACCGTCGAGCCGCTCCCCGCGGGCTTGACCTGGCCCGCCAGCAGCGCCGCCACGCCGGCGGCGCCACCGCCCTCGACGACCAGCTTCGCGCGCTCCATCAGCCACACCATCGCCTCGGCGATGTCGTCTTCGCCGACCACGACGAGGTCGTCGACCCAGCGTTCGACCAGTGGCAGAGTGATCTCGCCCGGCTGCTTGATCGCGATCCCGTCGGCGATCGTCGGGGTGGCGTCGCAGGCGACCGGGGAATGCTCCTTCAGCGACGCCGGAAACGCGGCGCAGGCGTCGACCTGGACCCCGGTCACCCGCACCTCGGGGCGCGCGCACTTGACCGCGCCGGCGACGCCCGAGATCAGCCCGCCGCCGCCCACCGGAACGACGAGCGCGGCCATGTCGGGGGCGTCCTCGAGCAACTCGAGCCCGAGCGTGGCCTGTCCCAGGATCACGTCCGGGTCGTCAAACGGATGCACGAAGGCGACGCCGGCCTCGGCGGCCCGCTCGCGCGCTGCGGCCACGCAGCTGTCGACGGACTCGCCGGCGAGCTGGACGGTCCCGCCGAAGGCCTCGACCGCGGCCACTTTGGCCACCGGCGCCTCCCGCGGCATGAACACCTCGCACGGGATCTGGTTTGCGCGCGCCGCGTAGGCCAGCGACTGGCCGTGGTTGCCGGCGCTGCCCGCGACCACCCCGCGCGGCTGGCGCAGGCGGGAGATCTTGTGCGTGGCGCCCCGGAGCTTGAACGACCCCGTCCGCTGCAGGTTCTCCGCCTTGAGCAGGACCTGTCCACCACACTGCTCGGCGAGACTGCGGGAGGTGAGCACGGGGGTGTGGCGCGCCACCTCGGCCACCACCGTCCGAGCCACCGCGGCCTCCCCCGCCTCGATGCGCGCAGCGACTCGCCCGGCTTCGTTCGTGCCCATGTCGGATTCGCCGGCCGTTACTCTACCGGTGCGGGGCAATCCGGATCTCGGGAAAAGGTGACCGACAGCGACACCGACGTGCTCGCCGGGGGCGGCGGGGGCAAGACCACGCAGCCGATCGGCCGGCTGCTGATCACCTGCGCCGACCGGCGGGGGATCGTGGCTGCGGTCTCGCGCTCGCTCGCCGACGCGGGCGCGAACATCATCCAATCCGATCAGTACTCGACCGACCCCGAGGGCGGGCAGTTCTTCATGCGGCTCGAGTTCAAGCTCGACCCCGGGGCGCTGGCGGCGTTTCCCGAGCGCTTTGCCACCGTGGCCGAGGAGTTCGGGATGGACTTCCGCCTGACCCACTCTGGCCAGCGCAAACGGGTGGCGCTGCTGGTCTCGCGCCCCGACCACTGCCTGCTCGACCTGTTGTGGCGCTGGCGCCGCGGCGAGCTCGACTGCGACATCCGGCTGGTGGTCTCAAACCACGAGGACCTGCGCGCCGACGTGGCCATGTTCGGCGTTCGCTACGTCCACATCCCGGTTCTCGAGGGCGCGAAGCCGGCCGCCGAGCAGCGGCTCCTCGACGTGCTGGAGGGCGAGTACGAGCTGATCGTGCTGGCGCGCTACATGCAGATCCTGAGCCCCGACTTCCTGGCCCGCGTCGAGACCCCGATCATCAACATCCATCACTCGTTCCTACCCGCGTTCCCGGGCGCCGAGCCGTACGCGCGCGCTCGCGAGCGGGGCGTGAAGCTGATCGGCGCCACCGCCCACTACGTCAACCAGGACCTCGACGCCGGGCCGATCATCGAGCAGGACACCGCTCGGGTCACCCACCGCGCCACCGTCGAGGCGCTCGACCAGATCGGGAGCGACATCGAACGCGCCGTGCTCGCCCGCGCCGTCCAGTGGCATCTGGAGGACCGGGTCCTGGTCTACGGCAACCGGACCGTGGTCTTCACCTGACCCCGGCGCGCGCGGCGCGGATCCGGAGCCGCTCCTGGGAGACCGCGATCCCGATCAACAGGATCGCCGCGCCCACGGGCTGGTTCCAGCTGAACGTCTCGCCCAGCACGATCACGCCGAGCAGCGTGGAGAAGACCGGGATCAGGTAGGTGACGGTCGAGGCGATCGTGGCCCCGGCGGCGCGGACCACGGCGTAGTTGAGCGCGTAGGCGATGCCGCTGCCGAGCACTCCGAGCGCTAGCAGGCTGCCGAGCCCATCGAGCCCGATGTGCACCGTGGGCAGGTGGCTGAGCGGTGCCAGCAGCGCCAGCAGGACGGTGGCGCAGATGAGCTGGGCGGCCGACAGCGCCACCCCGCTCTCGGCCCGGCCGGCGAGGTGGCGGCGCACGTACAGGAACGCCAGGCCGTAGCAGCCGGCGGCGCCGGCGCAGGCCAGCTGCCCGTCGAGCTGCCCGCCCTTCAGCCCCTGCCAGGGCCCCAACAGCGTGACCACGCCCAGGAACCCGATGGCCAGGCCGAGCGCCCTGCTGCGCGTGGGATGCTCTTCGGGGAAGGCGATCAGCGCGCCGGTCAGCACCCACAGCGGGGTGGTCGCGTTCCACAGCCCGGCGAGGACCGAGGACACGTGCTGCTCGCCGTAGGCGTAGAGCGTGAACGGGATCGCGTTGAACAACGCCGCGGCCACCACCAGGTGAAGCCAGACTCGCCGCTCGAACCGCAGCCGCTCGCCGCGCCAGCAGGTCAGCGCGATCAGCGTCAGCGCCCCGAGCGAGACGCGGCCGAGCGCCACCCACAGCGCCGGCCAGTGCCTTCCCAGCACCTTGATGAACAGGAAGCTCGAGCCCCAGGTCGCGGCCAGGATGACGAACTCCGTGCGCCACCCGCCGGGGATGGATCGCGCGGAGGGGGTGATGGTGGGCACTAATCGAATGAGATCACGCTGCGGATCCCGTCTTGGCGCTCCATCAGCTCGAACCCGCGGTTGACGTCATCGAGAGTGATCCGGTGGGAGATGAACGAGTCGACGTCGATCTCGCCGTCGAGGTAGAGCTGCACCAGCTCCGGGACCTGGTCGCGTCCCTTCACGCCACCGAACGAGGAGCCGCAGACCCGGCGCCCCGTGATCAGATAGCGGGGCACGACCTCGAGCGTCTCGCCCTTGCCCGCCACGCCGGCGACGGTGCACAGGCCCCAGCCCATCCGCGCCGATTCCACCGCCTGGCGCATGACCTGGACGAGGCCTGTGGCCTCGAAGGTGTAGTCGGCGCCGAAGCCGCGAGTCTCTTCCAGCACTCTTTCGACGGTGTCCGGGCCGCCGATCCAGGCGTCGGTGGCGCCCTGGTGCATTGCCAGCTCGAGCCGGTCTCGTGAGAGGTCGACGCAGATGATCCGCTCCGCCTTGTTCAGCCGGCAGCCCGCCACCGCGCCGAGGCCGACCATCCCCGCGCCGAACACGACACAGGTCGACCCGGGCTCGACCTGGGCCGTGTTGATCGCGGCCCCCAGCCCGGTGGACAGGCCGCAGGCGAACAGGCAGGCGTGGTCGGGCTCGGCCTCCGGGGAGATCTTGGCCAGCGCGATCTCCGGCATCACCGTGTACTCGGCGAACGTGCTCGTGCCCATGAAGTGGCGAATCGGCTCGTTCTCGCGCGAGAGGCGCGTCGTGCCGTCGGGCAGATAGCCGCGGTTCTGCTGCTCGCGGATGGCCAGGCACAGGTTGGTCCTCGGACTGCGGCAGTGCTCGCACTCGCCGCACTGGGGCGAGAACAGGGTGACGACGAGATCGCCGGGCGCGACGCTCCTCACGCCCTCGCCCGTCTGCTCGACGGTGCCGGCGCCTTCGTGGCCGAGCACGGTGGGGGCATACCCCGACGGGTCGGCGCCCGAGGCCGTGTACATGTCCGTGTGGCAGACGCCGCAGGCCTGGAGGCGGACCAGCACCTCGCCGTCGCGCGGCTCCGACAAGTCGACCTCGGTGACGTTGAGCGGGCGGCCGAACTCCTCGAGCACCGCGGCCGTGATCTTCACTGCGTTCTCCTCTCGGCAGGGTTGCTGGGAAGAGCGTATCTGTGCTCACGCTCACTCCCGGACTGGCCAGCCAGCCAGTAGGATCCGCGCACTGTCTTCGCGTTACAGGAGGTCCGGGTGTCGACGACGAACAGCGATCTGTCGCAGGTGGAGCTTGGCGATCTGTCGCAGGTGCAGCTCGGCGAGCGAGAACTGTGGCTCGATGGCCCTCCGCACGAGGTGTTCAAGCGCCTGCGGGCCGAGTGCCCGATCCATTGGACCGCCCGGATCAGCGAGTACCCGGAGGAGGCCGGCTACTGGTCGGTGACCAGGCCGGACGACATCCGCGAGGTCAGCCTCGACTGGCAGACGTATTCGTCCGAGCTCGGCGGCATCACCGCGGTCACCTCCGTGTTCCCGCTGGAGCTGATGCGGGCGATGTTCATCGGCATGGATCCACCCAAGCACGATCGCCTGAAGATGCTGTTCCAGGCCGGCTTCACGCCGAAGCGGATCGCGGCGCACGAACCGGCGATCCGGGCGATCGTGGTCGACGTCCTGGACAAGCTCGAGGGACGCGACGCGTGCGACCTGGTCACCGACGTCGCGCAGCCCGTGGTCTCGCGCGTGATCGGGAGCTTCATGGGGATCCCGCCCGAGGATGACGCGGCGTGGGCGACGCTGATGAACTCGGCCCTCGGCGCCGGCGATCCCGATCTCAATCCCGACGGGATCATGAGCGTGGTCGAGAAGGACATCCCCGAGATCTTCGGCCGCTGCCAGCGGATGATCGCCGAGCGCCGCGAGCGGCCCACCGACGACCTGACCAGCGTGCTCGTGCACGCGGAGATCGACGGCCAGCAGCTCGAGGAGCACGAGATCGTGATGGGCTTCTTCCTGCTCGTCGCCGCCGGCAACGACAGCACCAAGGCCACCTACTGCAGCGCCATGCGGGCGCTGATCGAGCACCCCGACCAGCGCCGGCTGCTGCTCGAGGACCCCTCGCTGATCCCGAGCGCGGTCGAGGAGTCGCTGCGGATGTACCCGGCGTTCGCGCACTTCCGCCGGACCGCCACCTGCGACACCGAGCTCGCGGGGCAGGAGATCCGCCGGGGCGAGAAAGTCGTGCTCTGGTACGTGAGCTCGAACCGCGACCAGACCCGCTTCGAGGACCCCGACACCTTCGACGTCCGTCGCAATCCCGATCACCAGGCGTTCGGCGCCGGCGGGCGGCACTTCTGTCTCGGGACGGCGCTGGCGCGGCTCGAGCTGCGGATCATGCTCGAGGAGACGCTTGCCCGTTATCCGGCGATGGAGATCGCCGGCCGGCCCGTGTTCGCCGAGTCGGCGTTCATCAACCAGCTGAAGACGCTGCCGGTGAGATTGCGGCCAGTGGGATAGCAGCTGGCGGAGGCTCGCCGGCGCTGCCCGCCGTCCCAGTGTGCTCGCTATCACACTAATTGCGGGCTCAATACTTGGCAGAACGCACGATTGACCTGTACAATGGTTGCCGGAACCAAGGTCAACCGGGAAGCCACATGCAGCGGACCGCCGCGGACGACATCCGGAGAAGTGCCATCGGCCGTGAGCTCCGCGATGGCGCCGGCGAGACCGCTCCCGGGGCCGTCGGGTCCGCCGAGCGCGATGCCCACCGGCTTCGCAACGGGCTGATCTGGACGGCGATCCTGGCCCTGCTGCTGCTGGGGATCGGGCTTGCCGTGCCCGATCTGCGCGGGATCCTGCACCGCGCCGCGCATGCCAACGCCGGCTGGCTGCTGCTGGCCGTCGCGCTCGAGATCGCCTCCTGTCTCGGCTATGTGATGGTCGTCCGCCTGGTGCTCCGCCGTGCCCCGGTGCGGGAGACGCGGTGGCTGGCGTGGGCCGAGATGGCGTTCGGCGCCGTCGTCCCGGTCGGCGGCGCCGGCGGCCTCGCCGTCGGGGCCTGGGCCATGCGAGCGTGGGGGATCGCCTGGTCGCGGATCGTCAACCGCTCAGCGGTGATCTTCCTGGTCACGAGCGCGGTGAACGGCGCGGTGATGGTCCTGGCCGGGATCGCGGTGTGGCTGGGAATTGGCAGCGCCCGCACCGGCGTCGTGTACGGCCTGGTGCCGGCGACGGCGACGATCGCCGGCCTCTCGTTCTTCCTGGTCATGCCGTGGGTCAGCTCCCACGTGCGTCGAGGGCGGCTGGCGCCGGCGATAAGGCGGGTCGCCGGCTGGGTCCGCGACAGCGAAGGCGTGGCCTTCCGGCTCGAGCCGCGGATGCTCGGCGCCATCGGCTATCTGATGTTCGACATCGCGGTGCTGTGGGCGTGCCTGCGCGCCGTCGGCGTCTCGGCGCCGGTGCTGGCGGTCGTGGTCGGCTACCAGGTGGGATACCTCGCCAACCTGATCCCGATCCCCGGCGGGCTCGGCGTGCTCGAAGGCGGGCTGCTCGGTGCGCTGGTCCTCTACGGCCTGCCGGCGGTCCCCACCGCCGCCGCGGTCGTGCTCTACCACGCGATCGCTCTGTGGGTGCCGACGCTGGGCGGGACCTACGGGTTCGCGCGGCTGCGTCGCAGCGTGTCCACCCGCACCGAGCTGAAGGCCGTCGACGACGGTCCACGGCGGGCGAAGGTCGTCGCCGAGTCGCGAGAGCTCGCCGCGTAGCGCCGGGCTCAGAGCACGCCGAACAGGACCAGGGCGCCGATCGCGATCAGCACCGCGCCGGTGAGGAGATTGCCCCAACGCTCGAGCCAGCGCCCGCGGATCTGGTAGCCGCCGGCAGCCGCCAGCAGCGTCAGCGCCACGATCGTCGCGATCGTCACCGCCGCGAACACGACCAGCGATCCGACGGCGGCCCCCGGCCCGACCGCGGCCGCGGCCAGGAACACGGGGAGGATCGTGAGATCCGGTGAGGCCGCGGCGCCGAACGGGACCATCACGGCGGCCAGCGAGGCCGCGCGCGACGGCGACCCGGCGCCGGCGCCCGGCGTCGGCTGTGGTTGCCGGTGAGCGCTGGAGCCGTGCTCGGGGTCGTGATCATGATGGTGTCCGTGGCCGACGGCCTCGAGCACGATGAATCCGACCCCGGTCGCGATCAGCAGGCCGCCGACGATCCCGTTCTGAGCGCTCTCGACGGCCGAGCGGAACTCGAGCCCGATCACGATCACGACCGCGCCGAGGATCACCGACACGAGCACGTGCGCGACCCCGGCGAGCGCCGACAGCCGCGCCACCTTGCCCAGCGGATAGCGCTGCGTGCGCCCGACGACCGCGAGTGGCACCCAGTGGTCGGGGAGGACGGCGTGGGCCAGCCCCACCCCGGCCGCCGCCAGCAACAGCGCGGGAGCCGCGGTCACCGCCGCCGCTGATCGGTCAGAGCACCGACGTTGGTTTCAAACAACGGGCACGAATCCCCTGGATTTGGCGAATAAACTCGTGGGTAGTCACAAATGCAACAGCGGAAGGTTGCATGATGAAACACAAGCCAATTCAGCGCCCGCGAGCGGTCCGGCGGGATAAGCCCAGGGCCACTTCCCGAAGGGCCGAGCGCCGGCGGGCCGGCGCCGAGCGGCCGCAGCGGGTGTGGTCGCTGCTCCTGCCGCCAGGGTACTTCCCCGAACAGAAGTGACGCGGGGCCGGCAGGCCGGGACAGGGGCCCGGCGCCGGCGCCTCGACGCCGTCTACCGGCTCAACTCGACGCCGTCTACCGGCTCAACTCGACGCCGGCTACCGGCTCAACTCGACGCCGGCTACCGGCTGAGCTCGACGCCGAACGTGGCCCACAGGCCGGCGTGGCCCTCGTCGGTCACTTGGACCGCGCGGCTGCGCTTGATCCGGCGCGCCCACCCGAGCTCGAACACGCGGTCGGCGACCGCGGCGCCGAGCGCACCGGCCAGGTGATGGCGCTGCTCGCTCCAGTCCACGCAGTAGCGGATCAACGCCCGGCGGCGGGGCAGGGCGTCGAAATCGATTCCGAACGCCGCGAGCTGCTCGACGCCGCGTGCGGTGAGCCGGTAGTCGAGGTCGAAGCCCGGCGAGGCCAGCCGATCGTCCCGGGCGGCACCGGGATCGAACGCGCCGTCGCCGCCCGCGATCAGCTCCCGGTCGAGGAACGCGCTCATCAGCTCGGTCCCGAGCATGCCCGCCAGATGGTCGTAGCAGGTCCGCGCAAAGCGCACCGCCTGCGCCTTGGTGCCCTGCCGGAGCGAGCGCACGGGCGCCGGCGGCGAGAGCCGCGCCAGCGCCTCGATCAGCTCCGCCACCTGCGGTCCGGAAAGGCGGAAATAGCGATTTCGGCCGTGGCGTTCGACGCTCAGCAGTCCGCCGGCGACAAGCTTCGATAGGTGCGCGCTGGCGGTCGAGGCGGCGACGCCGGCCTCATCGGAGAGCACGCTCGCCGGCAGCGCCCTTCCGTCTCCGAGCGTGAGCAGGATCCGCGCGCGGGCCCGATCGGCGACCAACGCCCCGATCGTGGCGATGTCCGTATCCCCGTCCACCGCCGTAACGATAGCGCCGCGATATTTCGCCTACGAGCGAACTGTTCCTGGGGAGCCTGGCCGGCGGGCAAGCCGGAGGGCTGTGTTGGCGGACCCGTCATCATGAGTGCATATGAGTGCATTCGGCGACCGAGGCTTCGGAGCGGCGCACGGCGCCGGTCCCGGGTCGATGCGCCGGTTCCGAGACCCGGACAAGAAGCCACCGCCGCTGATGGACCCGACCCGGGAGCGAGACCGCCGGCGGATCCTGCGGCTGTTCAAGCCCTACCAGGCGCGCCTCACCGTGGTGCTGAGCATGATCGTGTTCTCGGCCGGCCTCAGCATGCTCCAGCCGTTCCTGCTCCGCGACGTGCTGGACGACGGGATCTTCAAGCACAACACCACGCTGCTGACCTGGCTGGTGCTGGCGATGATCGCGATCGCGATCGTCACGGCCGCGTTCAACGTGTGGCAGACGTACCTGTCCAACGTGGTTGGCCAGCGGGTGATGCACGACCTGCGCGCGGCCGTCTACCAGCGGCTGCAGCGAATGTCGCTGGCCTTCTTCACCCGCACGCGCACCGGCGAGGTCCAGTCGCGGATCGCCAACGACATCGGCGGCCTCGACAATGTCGTCACCAACACGGCGACGACGATCGCCCAGAACGCGACCACGGTGATCGCCGCGATCGTGGCCATGTGCCTGCTCGACTGGCGGCTGGCGGCGATCTCGCTGGTGTTCGTGCCACTGTTCGTGTGGCTGACCCGCCGCGTGGGCAAGGTCCGGCGCAAGATCACCACCGAGCAGCAGCGGCGCCTGGCCGACCTGTCCGCGCTCGTGGCCGAGTCGCTGTCGGTGTCGGGAATCATGCTCGGCAAGACGATGGGGCGGGGAAGCGACCTGGCCGACCGCTTCACGGCCGAGTCGAAGGACATCGCCGACCTCGAGGTGCGCTCGCGGATGGCGGGCCGTTGGCTGATGTCGACGATCCAGATGACGTTCGCGATCCAGCCCGCGATCGTCTACTGGCTGGCCGGTCAGAGCTGGATCGGCTCGCTGTCGATCGGGACCGTGGTCGCGTTCACCACCCTCCAGACCCGGCTGCTGTTCCCGATCCAGTCGCTGCTGGGAGTGGGCGCGGACGTCGAGGCCTCGATGGCCCTGTTCGATCGCATCTTCGAGTACCTCGATCTGCCGATCGACATCGTCGAGCCGGCCCGGCCGGTGCAGCTTCGCCCGGACGAGCTGCTCGGCGAGGTGCGCTTCGAGAACGTGTCGTTCCGGTACATGGCCAACGGCGCCGACGAGTGGACCCTGCGCGGGATCGACCTCACCGTCCCCGCCGGCACCCGGACGGCGGTCGTCGGCGAGACCGGCGCCGGCAAGACCACGCTCGGGTATCTGGTGGCGCGGCTGTACGAGCCCCAGGAGGGGCGGGTCACCATCGACGGCGTCGACGTCCGCGAGGCGTCGTTGTCGTCGCTCGCGGCCACCGTCGGGGTGGTCTCGCAGGAGACCTATCTGTTCCACGCCACCGTGCGCGAGAACCTGCGCTTCGCGCGGCCGGACGCCACCGACGCGGAGATCGAGGAGGCGGCGAGCACGGCCCGGATCCACGGCCTGATCGCCTCCCTGCCGGACGGCTACGACACGATCGTCGGGGAGCGCGGCTACCGCTTCTCCGGCGGCGAGAAGCAGCGGATGGCGATCGCCCGCACGATCCTGCGCAACCCGCCGGTGCTGGTGCTGGACGAAGCCACGAGCTCGCTCGACACCCAGACCGAGGCCGCGGTTCAGGCCGAGCTCGAGCGCCTGGCCGAGGGGAGGACCACGATCACCATCGCCCACCGGCTGTCGACCGTCCGCGACGCCGACCAGATCGTGGTCCTCGACCACGGCCGGATCGCCGAGCGGGGAACCCACGACGAGCTGCTCGAGCGGGGCGGGCTGTACGCGGCGCTGGTGGCGCGGGACATCGCCGAGGAGCCGGTCGAGGGATAGGGGTGATGATGGGGGCGCGCGTCGCGCGCCCTTTGGGTGTCGCTGCGGCGGGGCGGCGCGGATCGCGGACCCGCCTGGGGGACGGCAACGTCACCTGCTGCACCCCGGCTCCATGTCGCCGTGACGTTGCCGCCACCAGGGAGCGGTAGCGTCACCGCGACCGATCCGACTTTGAATGCGCGTGACGTTGGCGTGGTTCCGAGGCGCGGGTCAGCCGATCTCCACGTGCTGCGGGTCAGCCGATCTCCACGTGCTGCGGGTCAGCCGATCTCCACGTGCTGCGGGTCAGCCGATCTCCACGTGCCGCGGGTCAGCCGATCTCCACGTACTGCAGCGCCACCGAGCCGACCCGGATCACGTCGCCGTTGTGAAGGTTGGTGGCCACGACTTGCCGGTCGTTGAGATACGTGCCGTTCGAGCTGCGGTTGTCGAGGATCCGGGCGTGGGCACCGTGGCGGACGATGATCGCGTGGGTGCGCGAGACGGCCTGATCTTCGATCCGGACGTCGGCGGTGAGGCCACGGCCGATGTGGGTGATCTTGTCCTCGAGCGGGATCAGACGGGTCTCGAGCCCGGTGCCCGCCGCCAGGTGCGGGCCACGCCGCGCCAGGCGGTGGGGGACCGCACGGCTCCGGGTGCGGTGGTCGAGCCGCATGAGCGAATCGGCGGCCCGGCGGTCGGCAGTGGGCTCGAGCGGGGCGGTCGGGTGCGCGCTGGCAACCGGCGTGGCTTGGCCATCAAACCGTGGTGCTGTGGCTGGAGTGGACATGGCGCCACTCCACCACCCGATCGCGAGAGCGACGTCAATTTCGGTGAAGAGCTGGCGAAGAGATCGGGGCTAGTGTGACGGGGAGCACTAGTGGGCGAGCGCGAGCGGCGAACGGAACGGCTCGTCCTCGAGCAGCTGCTCGAGCTTCGCCGGCGTGTCGGCCTCCGGCACCGGCGTGTACAGGACCAGACGCTGCTCGGGGGCCTCGATGGGATTGAACACGGCGTGCTCGAATACGAGCCTTCCGGCCACGGGGTGGTTGAGCTCCTTGCGGCCCTCGCCGCCGCGCGCCACCTCGTGGCGCTTCCACACCTTGCAGAACTCGGGACTGGACTGCCGCAGCGACTGGATCAGCTGCTCGAACGAGGGATCGCCGAGATGGGCGGCGCTGTCGGCGCGGAACTTCGCCGCCGCCAGGCGGATGCTCCGGTCCCAGTCAGTGAACATTTCGCGGCGCAGCGGATCCATGAACATCAGCCACAGGTGGTTGCGGACCGGGCGGGGGATGTTGCCGAGATCGCCGTACAGCGCGCACGCGGCCCGGTTCCATGCCAGGTAGTCCCAGCGCCGGCCGAGCACGACCGCCGGGCTCAGCCCCAGGTTCTCGATCAGGCGCCGGAGCGTGGGGGAGACCCGCTCGGCCGGCGGCTTGCACGCCGGCGCCTCCTCGCCGCGGCCGAGCAGGATCAGGTGGCCGCGCTCGGCCGGCGTCAGCCGCAGCGCCCGCGACAGGGCCTCGAGGACGTCGAATGACGCTCGGACGTCGCGCCCCTGCTCGAGCCACGTGTACCAGGTCGCGCCGACACCGGCGAGCTGCGCCACCTCCTCGCGGCGCAGGCCGGGCGTTCGCCGGCGCCCGCCGGCCGGCAGGCCGACGTCCTCGGGCTGGATGCTCTCGCGGCGTCTACGCAGGAAGTCAGCGAGCTCCTCGCGCCGGCGCTGCCCGTTGGTGGCCGTCCGCGCCGGCGCTCCCGATCCGTTGGGGGTGATTTCTACTACCAGGATAAACCCTTCTCTTGTACCTGGATACGAATGATCGCACACTTGATTGCGTGAACGCAACCAAAGCCATTTCCAATCATCGCTTCAGTTCTAGCAGCTTCCTCCTGGCGGTCGTCTGCCTGGCCCAGTTCATGGTCATCCTCGACGTCGCCGTGGTCAACGTCGCGCTCCCGTCGATGCGCGATGGGCTGCATTTTTCGACCACCGGCCTGCAGTGGGTCGTCAACGCCTACACGATCACGTTCGCGGGCTTCCTGATGCTTGGCGGCCGCTCGGCGGACCTGCTCGGGCGCCGGCGCGTGTTCGTCGCCGGCACGGCGCTGTTCGTGATCTCCTCGCTGGCGTGCGCGCTGGCCGACTCGCGTTCGATGCTGATCGGCGCACGCGCGTTGCAGGGCTTCGGCGGCGCGATCGTCTCGCCGGCGACGCTGGCGATCATCACCTCCTCGCTGCCGGAAGGGCCGGAGCGCAACCGCGGCCTCGCCGCCTGGGGCGCGATTGGCGGCCTGGGCGCGTCGTCGGGCGCGCTGCTCGGCGGCCTGCTGACGCAGATCTTCGGCTGGCCCGCGATCTTCGCCATCAACGTCCCGGTGGGTGTGATCGTGATCGTGCTCGGTCTGCGCGTGATCCCCGGGGATCTGCGGCTGGCCGGACCGCGTCACTTCGACATCTCCGGGGCGGCGCTGATGACCGCCGGCCTGGTCACCCTCACCTACGGGATCGTCCGCACCGACGCGCTCGGCTGGGGCTCGCCGGTGGTGCTCGGCGCGCTCGCGGCGGCGCTGCTGCTGATCGTCTCCTTCGCGTTCGTCGAGACGCGGCTCGCGCGGGCGCCGCTGGTCCCGTTCTCGATCTTCAAGCTCCGCCAGCTGCGGACCGCGAACCTGATCGTCGTCCTGATGTACGCGGCCCTGTTCTCGATGTTCTTCTTCATCACCCTGTATCTGCAGCAGGTGCTGGGCGACGACCCGATCCAGGCCGGGCTCTCGTTCCTGCCCATGACGCTGTCGGTGTTCACGGGCTCGACGCTGGCACCGCGGCTGGTGGCCCGGTTCGGGGTTCGCGGCACGGTGAGCGCGGGGATGGTCCTGGCGACGGCGGGGCTGCTGCTGTTCACCGGCATCCGGCCCGGTGGCGACTACTTCGCGCTCGTGCTGCCGGGCGGCGTGCTGTCCGGGATCGGCATGGGCCTGGGCCTCGTGGGTTCGACGATCGCGGCCACCCAGGGCGTGCAGCGCACTCAGAGCGGGCTCGCGTCCGGTCTGCTGAACACCTCGCGGTTGTTCGGGGGCGCGATCGGGCTGGCGGTGCTGAGCACGATCGCCGCCGGCCGGGCGCACGCCGCCACCGGCGTCGCTCACGCGGCGGCGCTGACCAACGGGTTCGTGGCCGCGTTCGAGGTCGGCGCCGCGCTGTGCGTGATCGGCGCGGCGATGGCCGCGCTGCTGCTGCGGGCGCCGGCCGGCCCGGTTCAGGTGGCCGAGGTGGCCGACGTGGCCGAGGGCGGCGTCGAGGAGCCCGAAGCGCTGGCGGCCTAACCTAACCTCCCGCTAACATCGTCGGGCGATACGGCGCTGGGCGCACACCTGTCTGTGCCGGAACAAGGTAGGGACGCGTGCGAACACCGAGCCGACGTCGTCTGATCATGCTGATAGCCGCCGTGGCGCTGACCGGCGGCCTGGCGGTGGGCCAGAAGCTGTCCTCCGCCGGCGCCCAGGCGCCGCAGACGCTGTACATCAGCTGTTCCTCGCCCTCGCTCGGCGGCCGCCTGCCCGCGGCCATCTACCTTCCTCGCAACTACGACGCGGGCGACGCCCGCTACCCGGTCGTGTACTTCCTCCACGGCCTGCCCGCCAATCCGACCGCGTACAAGATCAACGGGTTCGTCGCCGCGGCCGTCGCCGCCAGCAACCACGCGGCGATCGTCGTCGCGCCGCAGGGATCGCGCCGGACCGACGACGATCGCGAGTACCTCGATTGCGGAACCCGCGAGGACTGGCCGGCGGCGATCACCCACGACCTGACGACGTGCATCGACCACCGCTTCCGGACGATCGCGGGCCGCCGCGGCCGCGCGCTGATCGGCGTGTCCGCGGGTGGCTTCGGCTCCTTCAACATCGGGCTGCGCCACCTGGCCACGTTCGCCGCCGTCGAGGCGTGGAGCGGCTACTTCGCCGCCACCGACCCGAGCGGTTGGCACGTGCTCGAACTCGGCTCCAAGAAAGCCGACGAGCGGGCCCGGATCAGGCCCGCCGCGTCGCTCGCCGCCGCGGTGCGAAAGCGCCCCACGCTGATCGGGTTCTACGTGGGCCGCCAGGACGACCGCTTCTACGCTGACAACCTGGCCCTCAACCGCGAGCTCACGGCCGCCGGGATTCCACACTGGTTCGCGAGCTACCCGGGCGCCCACTCGCTGTCGGTGTGGGCGGGGCAGGCGCCGCTGTGGCTGGGGCGGGCGCTCGCGTACCTGCAGGCACCGGCGTAGCGGTTCACCGCCGCCCGGCGGTCCGGTGGCAGCGCGCGAATTCGACGAACGCGCGGGCGGCGGGCGAGAGCGAGCGCCCGCTGTGCCACCACAGGACCACGCGCATCCGCAGGGCAGGCGAGAGCGGCCGGAACGAGACCTTCGGGCCCGGGAGCTCGACGAACGAGCGCGGCAGCACGGCAACGCCGAGCCCGCGTGCGGCGAGCGAGCGGATCAGCGTGAGATCGCTGGCCTCGACCGCGATCGGTGGCTCGGCACCGGCGTCGGCCAGCGCGGCGTCGAGCAGCGCTCGCGTCGAGGAGCCGCGCTCGAATGCGATCAACCGATACCCGGCGAGCGAGGACAGTCGCAGCGGGCGCCGACCGGCGAGCGGGTGATCGAGGCTCACCACCACGGTCAGCTCCTCGCTCGAGAGCTCGAGTCGATCGACCCCAGCCGGAGGGTCGACCTCGAGCGCAAACGTGAGATCGAGGCTGCCGTCGCGCAGCAAGTCGAGCATCCGTTGCGCGGTCCCTTCCCGGATGCCAATCTCGACGTGCGGGAAGCTGGCCGTGAAGCGGGCGAGGAGCGCCGGAATGTCGAGCTCGCCGCCGAACAGCATCGCGCCGACGGCCAGCCGTCCGCGCACCAGTCCGCGCAGCTCGTCGATCTCGCCGCGCAGGGCGTCGGTCTGGGCCAGGACCGCGCGGGCATGCGCCGCGACCAGGGCGCCGGCTTCGGTCGGCTCCACCGACCGCGTCGTTCGCCGCAGGAGCTCGACGCCCAGCTCCTGCTCGAGCCGGCGGACCTGATGGGAGAGCGCGGATTGGGCCACGTGGAGCTCGTTGGCGGCGCGGGTGAAGTGGCGGTGGCGGGCCACGGCCTCGAAGTAGCGCAGTTGGCGGATCTCCATCGCGGCGATTTCAGCTCAGTTCACGATTAATTCGTTCGCATAATTATGTTGGACGTCTGAATTTCCCGGCGGGACAATCGTTCCATGAGCTCCACCAGGGCCATCGACATCCGCCGCGAGCTGCGGCCAGCCGACCCGGCCAGGATCGCCGAGCTCCACCGCGCCGTGTACGTGCCGGAGTTCGGGCTGAACGAGGCGTTCGTGCGGGGTGTGGCCGAGGGGATCGAGGCCGCGGTGCGCACCGGCTGGCCCGCACGATCGGGCGCCGTGTGGCTGATCGGCGAGAACGAGCGCATGAGCGGGTGCCTGGCGCTCACCGACGAGGGCGCCGTGGGCCGAGTGCGCTGGTTCGTGCTCGCGCCCGAGCTCCGCGGCCAGGGCCTCGGCCGCCGGCTGATGGACGGCCTGCTCGAACACGCGCTGCAAGCCGGCCACAGCATGCTGGAGCTGGAGACGTTCAGCGCGCTGACGGCGGCGGCGCACATCTACCGCTCCGCGGGTTTCTCCGTCGTCTGGGAGCGAGAGACCTCGGTCTGGGGGCCGCCGATCGTCTATCAGCACTACGAGCTCCGGTTACGCTGAGCCGCCCGGTCCCTAGGATCACCGCATGGCGCTCACCAGCGCGGGGATCCTGCTGCACCGCCGGCGGGGCGGGGCGGTCGAGGTGCTGCTCGTCCATCCGGGCGGCCCGCTGTGGGCGCGACGCGACCTCGGCGCCTGGTCGATTCCGAAGGGCGAGTATCAGCCCGGCGAGGATCCCGAAGCCGCCGCCCGGCGCGAGTTCGAGGAAGAGCTGGGGACGCCGGCGCCCGTCGGCGAGGTCATCGATCTCGGTCAGGTCCGCCAGAAGTCGGGCAAGCTCGTGCGCGCCTGGGCGCTCGAGGCCGATCTCGACGTGGCCGGGATCACCAGCAATACGTTCCAGCTGGAGTGGCCGCCGCGGTCGGGCAGGCTGATGGAGACGCCGGAGGTGGACCGGGCCGAGTGGTTCCCGCTTACGCTCGCCCGCGAGAAGATCAATCCGGCGCAGGCGGAGCTGCTCGACCGGCTCGCGGACCTGACCGGATGAGTGCCGGGGAGACGATCAGCCCGACCGCGCACTACACCGGCTACGTCTGGGCCCGCAACGGGCTCTCGCATCCGGCGCTGGCCACGACCGAGGGACGGATCCTGTTCGAGGCGCTGCGCCCGGCGATGACGGTCAGCGGCGCGCTCGGCGGGCCCTCGCTCGAGCCCTATCTGCTGGCCCGCCACCGCGCGATCGACGCGCTGCTCGAGCGGGCGATCGAGGACGGCCAGATCACCCAGGTGGTCGAGGTCGCCAGCGGCCTCTCCGCCCGGGGCTGGCGATTCACCCGCCGCTACGGTGACCGGCTGGGCTACGTCGAAGCGGATCTGCCCGCGATGGCGGCGCGCAAGCGGGCGGCCCTCGAGCGGATCGGATCGCTGAGCGCGAACCACCGGGTCGAGGAGATCGACGCCTTGCGCGACGACGGTCCGGGGAGCCTCGTGGCGCTGACCGCGGAACTCGATCCGGCGCGGGGGCTGGCGATCATCACCGAGGGGCTGCTCGGGTATCTCGATCGTCAGTCGGTCGACCGCCTGTGGCGGCGGTTCGCGCGCGTCCTGGGGACCTTCCCCAGCGGGCGCTACATCTCCGACCTGCACGTCGGCGAGGTGCAGACAGTGGCGATCCGAGGGTTCCGGGTGCTGCTGTCGGCGTTCGTGCGCGGCCGCGTCCATCTCCATTTCTCGGGCGCCGCCGAGGCCAAGGCCGCGCTGCATGCGGCCGGCTTCGACTTCGTAAAGGTTGCCCCCGCTGGCGAGCTCGCCCCCGAGACCCGGGGACCCGGCAGCCAGCTGGCGCATATACTTGAGGCATCAACGACGTGATCGCCACCACTCTCTACACCGATCCGGGGTGTCCGTGGGCGTACTCGGAGATCCCGGCGCTGCGGGTGCTTCAGTGGCGCTACGGCTCGCAGCTGGACTGGCGGCTGGTGATGATCGGCCTGACCGAGTCGGCAAAGCAGTACGAGGCTCGCGGTTACACGCCCGTCCGCGGTGCCCTCGGCCAGCTCCGCTTCCGCCGCTACGGGATGCCGTTCTCGCCGGCGCCGAAGCCGCGGGTCAGCGCCACCGCGCGCGCCTGCCGGGCGGTGGTGGCGGCGCGGCTGCTGTCCCCGGGCAGCGAATGGGCGGTGCTGCGGGCGCTCCAGCTCGACAATTTCACAACCTCGCTGGTGCTCGAGGACGAGGCCATGCTGGAGCAGGCGATCGCCCGGGTGCCCGAGCGTCGACGCCAGGCGGATCATCGACATGCTCGACTCGCCCGAGGTCAGCGAGGCCTACGAGCGCGACCGCGCCGAGGCCCGGACCGCCGCCGGGTCGCCGGCCGAGTTGCAGGGAAAGACGGCGGCCACGGACGGGCCGGTGCGGTTCACCGCCCCGTCGGTGGTGTTCGAGCGCCACGGCCTGCGCCTCGTCGCCGGCGGCTTTCAGCCGATCCAGGCCTACGACGTCCTGGTCGCCAACCTCGACCCGACGCTGATGCGCGAGCCGCCGCCGGAGGCGCCGGCGCCGCTGCTCGACCGCTTCCCGGAGGGGCTGACCACGCAGGAGGTGGCGCTGCTGCTGACCCAGGGCAACGACGACCCCGACCGCGTCGCCGCCGAGGCGGCGCTGATCGAGCTGGTCGCGGACGGTCGCGCCGTGCGCGAGCCGCTGGGAGACGATGCCGTGTGGCGCGCGGCGCCGGCGGCGCCGATCAGCGATCCAGCTCGAGCACGAGAGGCAGCCGCTCGAGGCCATAGATCCCCGACGGCGTTCCGAACTCGGGCTCCCCGTCGGGCCTGAGCGCGCGGACGTTCTCGGCCAGGAACGCCAACCCCTCTTCCATCTCGGCCCGGGCCAGGTTCGCGCCCACGCAGTAGTGGATCCCGGCGCCGAACGTGAGCACGCGGGCGCGGCTGCGCTCGGCGATGATGTCGAAGCCATCGTTGGCGGCACCCTGGCGGTTGGCATGCCAGGCTGACACGAGGACGACCGTCCCGGGCGGGAAGGTGACGCCGCGATGCTCGATCTCGGCGATCGTGATCCGGGCCGTGAACGGCGTGATCGGCTCGTACCGGAGCGCCTCCTCGACCGCGGCCAGCGCGAGCCCGCGCGGATTGGCGCGGAGCTGCTGCCACTGGTCGGGGTGGTCGGCCAACAGCCGCACGGCATGCGCGAGCTGGCTCTGGCTGGTGTCGACGCCGCCGACGAGGATGTTCAGGACCAGGTTGCGCAGCTCGTCGTCGCTCAGCCGATCCCCCGCTTCCTCGGCCTGGATCAGGGCCGAGATCAGATCGTCGCCGGGCGAGCCGCGCCGGCCGGCGATGAGCGCCTCCTCGTAGACGTAGAACTCGGCCACCGCCTGCTCGATCAGCGCGCGCTCGGCGATCAGGCTCTGGGCGTCGAACTGCCGCTGGATCCAGTTCGACCAGTGGTGCAGGCGCGGTGCGTCCTCGAGCGGTGCGCCCATCACCTCCGCGATCACCAGCGACGGATACGGCTTGGCGAACGCCGAGATGAACTCGCACCGGCCATCGCCGGGGAGCTGGCCCAGGAGCTGCCCGAGGAACCGGCGCATCGCCGGCCGGTAGCGGTCCACGGCCCGCGGGGCCAGCGCCGGGTTGATCAGGTTCCGCAGCCGCCGGTGGTCGTCGCCGTTGATGTTGATGATGTTCTTGACCACTTCCTCGTGCAGCGGCCCGTCCTCGATCCCGAACAGCTGCGCGATCGTCAGCCCCGGGAACACCGCGTCCTTGGTGCGCAGGAAGAACTCGCCCGCCTCCCGGTCGAGCACGGTGAACCCGAACGGGTTCGCGGCCAGCCAGCCGTCATGGCCCTCGACGCCGGCCATCGCCTCCCGGTAGTGATCGCCGCGCAGCGCCGGGTCGGTGTGGTCGAACATCGGGAGGTCGAGCTCGGTGGCCGGCGGCATGGGGCGAGCGTACCCGGGCGGCTCAGAACACGCCCAGCGGTTCCGCGTGGGCCAGCTGCGCTGGCGCCGGCGCGAGCGGTCATCCCGCGACCCGCCCCGGACGCCACCGCGCCGGCCACGGACCCTGGCCGCTCGAGACAGTTCAGAGCCACGGATTGGCCGCCAGCTCGCGCGCCACGGCCTCGGTGACGATCAGCGCCTGGAGCACGGTGCGGTAGTCGACGCGCTCGGCCGTATCGGTCATCTTGTGGTAGTTGGACAGGCTCTTGTAGCGGTCCACCGAGGACAGGGTGGCCGTCGGATAGCCGGCCCGACTGGGGACGACTGCGTCCGTCGACGCTCGGGCCCGCAACCCGCGCCGGAGCGGGGCGCCGGCGGCCTCGGCGCTGCGCGCAACCAGGTCCCGGAAGCTGCGGTCGTGGTAGTCCTCCATCACCACAGGGCCCTCCCCTTCGAGCAGGATCAGCTTCGGCGAGCCGACCGTGTCCAGGTTCAGGACCCAGGTCCGGCTGCGGTCGAGGGCCGGGAAGTGGCGCGCGGCGAAGCCGTGGATGCCGCCCTGGAGGACCTCCTCGGCGCCGCAGGAGACGAGCAGCACGCGCAGGCCGTCGACGGGCTCCTCGCGCAGGCGCTCGGCCAGCGCGACCAGCACCGCCACCGCACTCAGGTTGTCGTTGGCGCCGGGGCAGACGGGGCGGCGCGCGATGTCGGCGAACGCCGCGGTGCCGAGCAGCGAGCCGGCGAGCCCGGCGGCGCTCAGGCCGCGCCGGCCGGTGGCGGCGCCGAGCGCGACCAGCGCCGGGGCGGCGAGCACCGGCCACCACAGCGGGAGGGAGGTGTCGATCCGTTCCAGCAGGCCCGGGAACCGCTCGCCCAGGGCGGTCTGGGCGCGGTCGTCAAAGATCGCCCCGGTGGGGGCGGCATCGTGATGGGCGAGCACGACCAGCGTTCGGTCGGCGCGCTCGTCGCCCGCGCTCGCGACCACGTTCCAGGTCGGCCGGGGCCGCTGCGTGGCGCGGCGGAAGAGCCGCGGGCCGTTGGAGACGTCGTCGGCGATCGCCGCCGTCACCAACGCCCCGGCGAGGCCGGCCGCCGTCCGCCACCGGCGAGCGAGCGAGGCCGCGCCGGCCACCGCCCCGGCGGCGGCCAGCGGTCCGATCACCCGGGCATAGCCGTCGAGGAACTGCTCCTCCTGCACCCGGGTCTCGCACCCGGCGCGGGCGAGTCGCTCCGAGAGCCAGCGCGCCGCCTGCTCCTCGGCCGGCGATCCCGCCCGACGCTCCAGCGGCGCCAGCGCCACGATCACCTCATGAAGGGTCGCCTCGTGGGCCTGCTGGGAGGCTGATGGTGGCCGGCTCAGGGTCACGGGGGAGGGGATGGTACGGGAGGGATCGGGCCCGCGGACGGTGAACCGACCGGGCATGAGTCGCCCGCTGGCAATCCTGATCACCCGCAACTAGAAGCAGTCACCAATACCGACACGCCTGGTTCACATCGCGGCAACTTTTCGGCGCGATCAGCACGGGAGAGTTCCGAGTGGCCCGAAGCGATCCGGCCGGGCTCACACCCCAACTTCAAACCGACCCACGAGGAGACGAGATGGCGCTCAGGCGCACGGTTCCTGTGCTGATCGCGGCGTTGCTGGTCGTCGCGGCGACGGTGGCGCTCGCGCAGACAGCGACAGCGGGCGGGGTCCGACGAGATTCGCACATCAGGCTCGCCGGTGTCTGGAAGAGCTCGAGTCCGACGGCGACCCCGATCAAGCATCTGGCGGTGATCTTTCAGGAAAACGTCTCGTTCGACCATTACTTCGCGACCTATCCGAATGCGACGAACCCGCCCGGCGAGCCCGCGTTCTACGCCTCGCGGCACACCCCATCGGTGAACGGGCTGTCGGGAGCGCTGCTAACCGACAATCCGAACGAGTCAAACCCGCAGCGCCTCGATCGCTCCCAGGCGGTGACCTGCGACCAGGACCACGACTACACCGCCGAACAGCAGGCGTTCGACATGGGCTTGATGGACAAGTTCGTGCAGGACACCGGTGAGGGCCTGACGCTGGCCCAGTGCCTGGCGTCGGTGAACGATCCCGCGCCGGCCGGCGGAGCGACCCGAACTACGCCGTGATGGACTACTACGACGGGAACGCCGTGACCGGCCTGTGGAACTACGCCCAGCACTTCGCGATGAGTGACAACTCCTACGGCGACCAGGCTTCGGCCCCTCGACGCCGGGGGCGATCAACGTGACCGGCACAAACACATTCGGCGCGATCTGCGGTCCGAGCGGCGCCGTGTATCAATGCGGCGCCGTGCACAGCTGATCCCGGCAGCATGGACGCGACACCGCGGGGACCTCCAGCGCCGCAGGGCGCGGGCACGGTGTACGGCGATGCCGATCCGAACCACGACATCTGCTCCGACGACCGGAGGATGGCCCACAGCCGCGGACACGATCCAGATGGGAGGCGAGAACATCGGCGATCTGCTCGACCGGGCGGGAGTCACCTGGGGCTGGTTCCAGGGCGGCTTCGCCAGTCCGAACTACGTGTCCGGCAAGCCCAGCACCGACGACCTCTCGGCCGTCTGCACCGGCTTCACACAAGAACGTCGTCGGCGCATCGGTCAGCTGACTACAGCCCGCACCACGAGCCGTTCCAGTACTACGCATCCGACGGCCAACCCGAAGCACTTGCCGCCGACGTCGATCGACGATGATCGGACATCAGGACCAGGCCAACCACCAGTACGACCTCAAGGACTTCTGGGCGGCGGCCGACCACCGGCAACCTAACGGCGGTCGCGTACCTGAAGGGGGCCGAAGTACCAGGACGGTCACGCCGGCTACTCCGATCCGCTCGACGAGCAGACGTTCCTGATCGAGACGATCAATCACCTCGAGCGGCTGCCGTCGTGGAGGAGCACGGCGGTGATCATCATCTACGACGACAGCGACGGGTGGTACGACCACCAGATCGGGCCCGATCATCAAGCAGTCGCAGACCCCGCTCGACGCGCTGACCGGGAGCGGCGCCCTGCGGCAGCGAACGCCGGCCAAGGTGCCAAGCGGCCGAGCAGGCTCGTTGCGGCGTCGGACCGCGACAGCCGCTGCTGGTCATCTCCCGTTCAGCAAGCGCAACTTCGTGGACAACACGTTCACCGACTCAGACCTCAGTGGTGCAGCTTCATCGAGGACAACTGGCTCGGGGATGAGCGGATTGGAAACGGATCGGCCGATGACGAAGCGCCGGCACACTCGACAACATGTTCGACTTCGGCGGCCGTCCCGATCGGCGGTTGTTCCTGGATCCGAGCAGCGGCGAGCCCGTGAGGTGATGGCGACCCAGGCGCCGATCACCTGACAGCCAGGGTGACGCGGACGGCCGGGGCTTCTCTCCTCGCCCTCGGCCGTCCCTGGGTTGGGAGCTGGCTAACCCGGAGTTGTGGCGACACCGGGTAGATCGACGAAGAGCTTGTAGGGGACGGCGCCACCAGCTGGTGGGGCCGTAGTGCGTCTGCTCAGGCTCCCTCTGACGCCAAGACAAGAAGGAAAGAGCAGTCGTCGTGACAGAGCATGACGTGCTGGTCGGCTATCGCCTGCGGTTGTTCACGCTGGCTGATGAGCTGGGCAACGTGAGCGAGGCGTGCCGACTGATGGGTGTGCATCGCTCGACCTACTATGCTGGAAGCGCCAGGTAGACCGGTGGGGACTTGAGGCGCTGAGGGTGAGAGAGCGACGCCGGCGCAGGATGCCTAATGAGATCGGCCGCACCTGGAGCAGCGGATCGTCGCTTTCTCGCTGGCGCATCCTGGGTTCGGTCCTCGCAGGATCAGCGCGGAGCTGGCTCGGGAGAAGTGGGGCGGCTGCGAGTCTCAGAGCACGGCATTGGCGGGCGCTGATGCCGTGTGGGGCTCAATACCCGGGCCAGGCGCCTGGCGTGATAGCGCGCCACCGCGACCGTACGAGCGGCGCCTCACCGCCGCCACCAGAGCGTCATATCGACGCCACCGAGCCTGGAGAGATCGTGCAGATGGACTGCTTCTTCATCGGCCGGCTATCGGGCAGCAAAGGTTCGGTGTGGCAGTACACGCGATCGATGTGCCTCTGGCTACACGTGGGCGGAGCTGCACAGCTCAGAGCGCAACCCGCTCAGGCACTGCTAAGCGCTGCTTCACGCCTCGCGCACGAGCTCGCGCTCGCGGGTGGAAGCTTACACAGTGACACGGATAACGGGTGGAGTTCGTCTCGGAGATTTCGGTAAGGTCGTGGAGCCGCGGCGCCCACAGCGACGTATCAAAGCTGGTAGTCCGACCTCAAACGGTGCGTAGAGCGCGTGCAGCTCACGATCCTCGAGGAATGCTGGCGACCCAGCTTCGCGCGCTCGCTCGTCCCAAGCTCACCGCGCTCAGACGCGACCTCGACGAATACCTCACCTACTACAACACCGACCGCGCGCGCGCCGGTCGCCACACCCGAGGAAGTGTAAAAGCAGATATAGTATAAGGAGAAAGAAAGAAGAGAGAAAGGAGATAGATTTAGTGAGGGAAGAACAGAAGCCACCGCGTGGCGGCGTTGATGCTCGCGGGCTCGATCTGATGGCCGACGGCCGACTCGTGGTACTCGACCGGAAGCCCAGCGGCCTCGATCAGCTCTCGCGCCCGGTGGGCGAAGGCCACCTCGATCACGGGGTCGTTGACGCCGTGGGCGATGAACACGTCCGTGGCTCGGCGGTCGGCGAAGTGCGGCTCCCACCCCTCGACCGTGGCCACGAAGCCGGAGAAGGCGAGGATCCCGGCCGGCGCCGGCCGATCGCCGCCGAGCCCCAGCGCGTAGCTCATCACCGCCCCCATGGAGAAGCCGCCGAGCACGGTCTGCCCGGGGGCGATGCCGGTCCGGTCCCACAGCTGGTCGTGGAACGCCGCCAGCGCCCGGTAGGCCGAGCCGAACGTGGCCGGATCGGGGTAGCCGACCCGCAGCACCGTGTACCAGTGGTTGCCGGGCGCGCCGGGAAGCTGCAGCGGCCCGCGGGGCGCGACCACGTGCAAGCGGCGGTCGGGGTCGAGCACGTCGGCCAGCGGCAGCAGGTCGAGCTCGCTCGTGCCGCGCCCGTGGTGCAGGACCAACAGCCCGGCCGCTGGCCCGGTGGCGGGCCGTTCGCGGAAGGCCAGCGCCGCCATCAATCGGTGATCGGGATGTGGCCGGGCTGGGTCGCGACACGCGCCAGCCAGGTGCGGACGGCCGGATAGGGCTCGAGCTCGAACCCGCCCTCGGGCGCGACGTGGGTGTAGGCGTAGAGCGCGATGTCGGCGATCGTGTAGCGGTCGGCGACCAGGAACGGGTGGTCGGTGAGGTGCGCGTCGAGCGCCGCGAGCGCGGCTCGGCCCCCGCGCTGCGTGGCCTCCAGCTCGGCTGAGGGCGGCGTGATCCCGGCGATCTGCCAGAACCGCGCCACCGCGATGTACGGCTCGTGGCTGTATTGCTCGAAGAACAGCCACTGAAGCACCTGGGCGCGCTCGAAGCGATCCTCGGGCAGGTAGCCGGTGCCCTCGGCGAAGTAGAACAGGATCGCGTCCGATTCACCCAATGCGCGTCCGTCGTCGAAGATCAGCGTGGGGACGCGCAGCGCCGGGTTGAGCCCGCCGAGCACCTCGTGGCGGTCCGAGCGATCGATCACGTCGAGCTCCCGGCGCTCGTACTCGAGCCCGAGGTGCGAGAACAGCAGCCGGACCTTGTAGCAGTTTCCGGAGACCTGGTTGTCGTAGAGGAGCATGGCGTTCGCGGCGCCGGGAAGCTTGCCAGAGTTCCCGGACTGCGCCGCCGCCGCGGGCGCGTGCCGGGTTCAGTTGATCACACGTGGGGCGGGGACTGACGAGATTTTCGTCAGCTCCGGACGACGAGCTCGTCACGCGGCGGCCGGTGTGACGACGACGCCGTGAACGACGGGACGGTGCGCGTGCCTCCTGCGCTTAGGCGCGCGGCGATCGTCTGATTCGTCTTCGGCACGATCCGTAGATCACGTTCTGACGTCTGGAGCTTCGTGGCGCCGACAGTCCGCCGGCGAACACGGGTGTAGCTGTCAGCACGAGTGCGTGGGTCTGGGCGGCTGCAGGAGGCAAACGTGGGTCAACTCGCGGATTCGGCGTTGGACTCGGACACGCTGGCGGGGCCAGGGTCGATGCAAAAATTCAGGCCTGACTGCGTCATCACGGCGCGCATGGCTCGCGGGTTGTTGATCAACTCCAAGGCGATGAATGGCACGGACGAGAGCGCGGGGTGCGAGACGGTGATGCTGAGGCGCTCACGGGACGCTCGGTGTTGGGAGCGAACACGTCGAAGTCGTGGAGCAGCGCCGGCGCCGCCGGTTGGGGATAGTGCCGCGCGCGCGATGATAGAAGCTCGGTCGGCGCTTGCCTGGTGGCGAGGGCCGCAGCCTCGCCGGATCCGACGTTGGCGTCACGTCGGAATCACCTGGCCGCCGGCGGTACCACGTGATGCTCTTCAAATCCTCGTTGCTGGACGGCGGAGCCGGCGCAACAGCGACGTTATTGGCGACGTGCGCGTAGACCGTGCCATGGGGAAACACCATCCGGACGCGTGTCACTCCGTCGGGGACGATCGCAACGGAGAACTGCTTCTGCGAGCGGCTGATGTACGAGTACGAGTCGCTATACGGGTCGCGGAGCTCCACCGCCGGTACCGGTAGCTGCGGGGCGCTGGTGTTCGCCTCAGCCACGAAGATCCGGTCGCCCAGTGCCGGGCTCCACAGAGGCCCTTGCCTGACCTCGATTGCCTCGCTCGGCCTGACAACGAACAGGAACAACTTCGTGGTACCGATCGTGGCGACCACACGTGTCAAACCTGTGACGATCGGCCCAACGTCCCTTCGAGGAAGTGCAGGTCAGAGGCCGAGATCGCGCGGTCGGCGGCGGTCTGCGGCCGGCGGAGGACGGCGAGCATCGACACGAGCTGTCGCGAGGATGCAGGCGTGCCCGCCGGGATCGTGGCCGCCGGCTGGTTACGGCTGTGCTGAAGGAGGACAAACGCGAGCGCGACGATCGTGACCGCGACGGCCGTGCCGAGAACCGCGACGATTCCGCCAAGGCTGACCCGCGCCGGGATCGCGTCCTCGCCGACCCGCGGTCGCCAGCCGGCGCCGAGCGCGCCGAACCGTGCCCGCCGGCGCTGATGGTCCCGTCCGGCGCGAACCAGCTCGCGCTCCAGCTGTTCGATGTAACCGCTCACGAGGCCTGTTTCTCCATCTCCGCGCGCAGAAGCGCGAGCCCACGGCTGACCCGCTTGCGCGCGTTCGCTTCACTGATGTGCAACCGGGCCGCGACCTCGTCGTACGACTGCTCCTCGATCACCTCGCGCGGACGGCGTCCCGCTGTGACGAGGGCAGACGCTCGAGCGCGGCGACGATGCTCGGTGCGCGGTCGTCCTCGCCGGCGACGAGCTCGAACTCATCCGCACTCATCACCGCGCCCGATCATCCGCAAGCGCCTCCGCGCGCGACCTTCAACCGCACCGCGGCGCTCGAATCCGGCCAGCTTGTGCAACAGGATTCCGAACAACCAGTTGTTGGCGGCGCCGTCAGGGCGCTCACGGCGGAACCGCGGGGCGGCGAGCAGCGCGGCTGCGAACACCTCGGCGGTCAGGTCGCCCGCATGTTCGGGGCTCCTGGTACGACGGGCCGCCACACGCAGGAGCTAGCCGACGTGGCGGCGGTAGAAGGCGGCGAAGGCGTCCATGTCGCTTGCCGTCCGCGCCAGCAGCTCCGCATCAGACAGGCTGGCCAACCGTGCCACATCGTGTTGCACACGCGCCATCACACCGCATAATCACGCATGCCGTCCGAAATGTGACAGCCATGCCGGCGTGAGCGAGGCGAAGCCCACCGGGCCGGGGGGCGTGAGCGCCGGGCGAACCGCCGCGAGAGCTCCGCCCGCCGGCCTCACTTCACGACCGACCTCGAGAACACCCGGATCGAGATCGCCGTCAGGGCGGCGGCGAACAGCCCCACCACGGCGAGGCTGAGCCACGCCTCCACGGTCGTGTTGCAGCCCCAGATCTGGTGCAGGCCCTTGCCGCTGGGGTCGACCAGCCCGTAGCGCATCAGCGCAGCGCGTGGGTCAGCGGCATGAACTTCGCGATCGTGGTCAGCGCCCCCGGCATCGCGGAGATCGGGTACAGCGCGCCGGCGAAGAAGAACGGCAGGATCGCTAGCGCCGGCGTGGCGCCGATGTACTCCTCCTGCTTGCCCACCTTGCTGGCCAGCGTCTCGGCCACGCGTACATGAACGATCGTGAACAGCAGCGTGCGGCGATGAACCAGGCCATGCCGGAGACGGTGACGTCGAAGGCCGCGCCGCGCAGGGCCGACAGCGCCGAGCAGCACACGCACCTGGAGCGCCGCCAGGCCGATGACCACGATCACGTTGCCGAGCACGATGTAGGCCCGTGGGATCGGCGCCGCCAGCAGTTCGCGCTGGGCGCCGCTGTGTGCGATCGACGATCACGCTCAAGCCGGCGAAGATGCAGCTCAGCGGGACGACCAACCCGACGGTGCCGACGCCGACGAACGACTGGTAGTCGATGCCCGAGTGCAGCCGCCCGTGGCGGCTTTCAGCGCCGGGGGCGACGACGACCGCGAGCAGGATCGGGCCGAGCAGCGGCACCGCGACCTGGCGGGGGTTGCCTGCGGTGAGCGCGGCCCGGCGCCGGGCCAGCGTCCTCAGCGCGCCGGCGCTTCGAGCCCGCGAGGCGGGGCGGGGGAGGGGGATGGATGCTGCGATCGCGCAAACGTGGACATGAGATGGCTCCTTTTAGTTGGTGTTGGTTCCGGTCAGTTGCAGGTAGACGTCGTCGAGGGTCGGTGCTCGGGTGGAGATCTCCGACACGCGGATCCGCTCTCCCTCGATCGCCGAAAGTGCGTCGCCGGCGGCGCGTCCGTGCAGAGGGCACGGTCAGACGGGCGCCGATCGCGAATGCGTCTTCGCCTGCGATCCCGCGGTCCCGGAGATGGGCGAGGGTGGCGTGGGGCTCGTCGTGGACGCGCAGCTCGAGGATCTCCTCGCCGAGGCCGGCGAGCAGCGATTGCGGGCTGGCCAGGGCAACCACCGACCCGTCGTGGACGATCGCCACCCGATCGCACAGCCGCTGGGCCTCCTCGAGGTAGTGCGTGGTGATCAGGATCGTCAGCTCCTCGCGGGCGCGCAGGCCGGCGATGATGTCGAGCAGCTCGTGCACGGATCCGCGGATCGAGCCCGACCGTGGCTCGTCGAGGAACAGGACCTGGGGCTGGGAGATCAGGGCCCGGGCGATCTCGAGTCGCCGGCGCTCGCCCCCGCTGTAGGTCTCGACTGGCCGTCCGATCAGCTCGGAGAGCCCGAGGGCGTCGATGGAGCTCGTCCATCGGCGCTCGGCCGGGGCCGGGGGACGCCCCACAGCCGGGCGTGCAACTCGAGGTTCGCACGGCCGCTGAGGAGCGTGGTCGACGACCGCCTCCTGGAAGACCACGCTGCTGGCGCCGCGGACGAGCAGCGGCTGGCCGGCCGACATCGTGGCCGGCGACCGCGCCGATCCGGCCGTGGGGACGATCGTGGTCGTGAACATGCCCGACGAGCGTCGACTTGCCGGCGCCGTTGGGGCCGAGCACGCCGAACACCTCACCCGGCGCGACCTCGAAGTCGACCGCCTTGACGGCCTCGACCCCGCCCGGGATAGCGTCTTGCTCAAGACTGGACGCTTCAATCGCTTGCATGGGCTTCATGCCTCCTGCGGGTCACATCGGCCCGCGTCGAGATTCGTCATCGCTGGATGACGGATGACCAACGAGAAGGACGTGACCGATGAACGCGCAGCGTGGCAGGCAGAGCAGTTCGAGCAGAATCGAGACCACCTGCGGGCGGTGGCCTACCGGATGCTCGGGTCGGGCGCCGAGGCCGACGACGCGGTCCAGGAGACCTGGCTGCGGGTCAGCCGCTCGGACACCGCGGCGGTCGAGAACATAGCGCGGGTGGCTGACGACGGTGGTCAGCCGGATATGCCTGGACATGCTGCGCGCCCGGCGCGCCCGGCGCGAGGAACCGGTCGACGACTGGCCGCCGGAGCCGGTGAGCGCGTTCGAGCTCGGCGCAGGACCCGGAGCAGGAGGCGCTGCTGGCGGAGTCGGTCGGCCTGGCGATGCTGGTGGTGCTGGAGACGGCTCGACGCCCGGGGGAGCGGCTGGCGTTCGTGCTGCACGACATGTTCGGCTTCGCCTTCGAGGACATCGCGCCCGATGCTCGAGCGCAGCGTGCCGGCCACGCGACAGCTGGCCAGCCGCGCCCGCCGGCGGGTTCGCGGTCGCGGACACCGAGGCGCAAAGCAGCCGACCTGGCCGAGCAGCGGGCGGTGATCGACGCGTTCCTGGCCGCCTCGCGCAGCGGCGACTTCGAGGCGCTGATGGCGGTGCTCGATCCCGAGGTGGTGTTCAGGTCGAGCCGCACCAGCTTCACGGACGCCACGCCGATCGCGGCATCCGGCCTGGCCGCGGTGGCGCGCCGGGTGCTCGAGCGGGATCCGTCGCCCCACCTGGCCCGGCCGGCGATCATCGACGGCAACGCCGGCGTGGTCGTGGCGCTGCCGCTGCGGGTGCTGGCGGTGGTCAGCTTCAGCTTCGGCGACGGGACGCTGCGGGCGATCGACGTCCGGGTGCAGTCGCCCGAGCCCAGCCAGGGCTAGGGGCTAGGCGCCGGTTTGGCAGCGTCAGCGCGGCTCGTCAAACTCCGCTCGCGTTGCTCGAAACCGATCGGCTACTTCTGCGGCGGTTCAAGACCGCTGATCTCGATGAACTCGTCTCGCTTCACGCTGCGCCAGAGGTCAGACGGTTCATGGGCCCGTTCGGTCGCACGGAGTTGACGCGGTGGATGGAGAGCAGTGAGCGGGACTGGAGCGAGCGCGGGTACGGGCGGCTGGCGATCCTCGAGCGCATCGACGCGCGCCTGGTGGGCCGGTCGGGGCTGAAGTACTGGCCTGAGTTCGGCGAGACCGAAGTCGGATGGGTGCTGCGCCCAGACACATGGGGGCACGGCTTCGCCACCGAGGCGGCGCGCGCGTGCGTCGACTGGGGCTTTCGGACGCTCGCGCTGCCGTACATCACGGCGATGATCCGGCCCGACAACCCGCGCTCGATTCGCGTCGCCGAGCGGCTTGGCATGAGCCCGCTGCGCACCGACGTCCTCCTCGGAGAGCACGTCGTCGTCCACTCCGTCAGTCGCGAGAACTGGATCGCCGACGGTTGATGACCTGGTGGCGGGGAGACGGCGGGCGATCCTGCACCACCCGGGCGCCGTCGCGCGGCGCCAGCGTGATCCCGCGGAAGTGGATCTTGTCGAGCTCGGGCGACGCCGGCCGGAGCGCGGCGCGCTCGAGCACCCGCCGGAGCACGACCCGCATCTCGGTCTGGGCGAAGCTGGCGCCGAGGCAGCGGCGGGTGCCGCCACCGAACGGCAGCCACGTATAGGTATCGGGGGCGTCGGGGCCGAGGAAGCGCTCGGGCTTGAACGTGGCCGGCGCCGGATACAGGTCGGCGCGGCGGTGGATCATCCTGATCGAGGGGTTGATCTCGACCCCGGGCGGGATCAGATAGCCGTTGAGTCGGAACGGCTCGCCGCGGACGACCCGGCCGACGCCCGGGATCACGGGCCGGATCCGCAGCGACTCCTTGACCACCGCGTCGAGGTAGGCATCGTCGCCCTCGCGGGCGCGCTGGTGAATCGCCGGCGCGTGGAGGAGCAGGTCGAAGCTCCAGGCGAGGCCGGTGGCGGTCGTCTCGTGGCCGGCGAGCAGCAGGGTCACCAGCTCGTCGCGGACCTCGCGGTCGTTGAGACGCCGGCCCTCCTCGTCCTCGGCCAGCAGCAGGGCGGAGAAGACGTCGTCGCGGCCGCCGAGCTCCGGATCGGAGCGGCGGCGGGCGATCTCCGCGTACAGGATCTCGTCCACGGCGCGGCGGCTCTGTTCAAAGCGCCGGGCCGCCCGGCGGTCGTTGCCGAGGCGGCCGAGCGTGGTCAGCACCAGCAGCCCCCGCGGGCGCGCCATCGGTTCGATCATCTCCCGCAGCCGCCGGCGAAGTTCCTGCTCGGCCGCCCCCGGCTCGTAGCCGAACACGGCGCGCATGATCACCCGCAGCGTCAGCGACTGCATGGTGGGGAGCATCGGGAACGGCTCGCCCACCGGCCAGGAGTCGATCTCGATGTCGGCCGACTCCCGCATGGCGTCGGCGTAGGCCTGCATCCGCCGGCCGTGAAACGGGGGCAGCATCAGCCGCCGGTGGCGCAGGTGCTCGGCGCCGTCGAGCAACAGCACCGACCGCTGGCCGAGGATCGGCCCGAGCAGCGCGTTCGCCTCGCCGGCGTGCAGCTGGTCCGCCGACCCTCGGAAGACCTCCTTGACCAGCTCGGGCTCGAACAGGATCACGAACCGGCTGTCGAACAGCGTGCTGAACGTGACCGCGCTCCCGTAGCGCCGCCGGCATGCGTCCAGGAAACGCGGGCCCCCGAGCATGAAGCCCGCGGTCTGGAGCACCCGCGGGAGGCGCGGGCCGGGGGGGAGGCCGGAGCCGGTCGGAACCTGTGAACCGGCGGGGAGAGCGGGGTCCTGCACCGACATTGTCACGACGATGGTCGCACAGGCGCCTAACCAAAAGCGCGCACGGTATTTACCGCCCGCTTACGCGCTGTCAGCACGCTCTGCGCAGCCTGGCGGCGCACCGGGCGGTGAGGAATGCGGTTTCTCGATCAAAGCGGAGTCGATACGGCAGCTCGGATGCGGGACAGCTTTCTGGTCTTCGGAAGCCCGACGATCGGCGAGGAGGAGATCGCCGAGGTCGTGGATTCGCTGCGATCGGGGTGGGTGGGGACCGGCCCCAAGGTGCAGCGGTTCGAGTCGATGCTGGCCGAATACGTCGAGGTGCCCCACTGCCGCTGCGTCTCGTCGTGCACGGCGGCCCTGATCCTGGCCCTGCAAGTGCTCGGGGTCGGCCCCGGCGACGAGGTGCTGGTGCCGGCGATGACGTTCGTGGCCTCCGCGAACGCGGTCGAGCACGCGGGGGCGCGGCCGGTGCTCGTCGACAGCGAGCCCGGCACCGGGCTGATCGACCTCGATGCCGCCGAGGCGGCGCTGACGACGAACACGCGCGCGGTCATGCCCGTGCACCTCGCGGGCCGGCCGGTCGACATGGAACGGCTGAACCGCCTGCGCGATCGCCACGACCTGCTGGTGGTCGAGGACGCCGCCCATGCCCTGGGCGCCCGATGGCGGGGGCGGCAGATCGGGTCGTTTGGCAACGTCACCGCGTTCTCCTTCTACGTGACCAAGAACATCTCCACGATCGAGGGGGGCGCGCTCGCGACCGAGCGCCCCGAGGTCGCGGAGGAGGTCGAGCGGCTGGCGCTGCACGGGCTGAGCCTCGGGGCCTGGCAGCGTTTCTCGGACAGCGGGTTTCGCCACTACGAGGTGGTGAAGCCCGGCTACAAGTACAACATGACCGACATCCAGGCCGCGGTCGGCGTTCACCAGCTCCCGCGGCTCGATGCCTGGATCGACCGGCGCGCCGAGCTGTGGGAGCGCTACGACGAGCTGCTCGCGGGCCTGCCGCTCGCCACCCCGCCCCCGCCCGATCCCGAGACGCGGCACGCCCGCCATCTCTACCAGGTGCTGCTGGGGCCGGAGGCCCCGATGACCCGGGACGAGCTGCTCGAGGGACTGACCCAGCGCAACATCGGGACCGGGGTGCACTATCGCGCCGTCCACCTGCATCCCTTCTACCGGGAGCGCTACGGGCTCGTGCCGGAGGACTTCCCGGTCGCCAACACGATCTCAGAGCGCACCCTGAGCCTGCCGCTGGGCCCGAACGTCACCGACGCCGACCAGGATGACGTGGTGGGGGCGCTGACCGACCTGCTCGATCCGCGATGAGCACCTCGGAGTATCCGGCGACATCGCTGGGCGAGGCCCGCCGGCTGTCCCGGCCGCGCGAGACGATCTCGATCCGGCGGGTCCCGGCCGACGTCGTCGCGCTCGGCGTGCTGATCGCGGTCGCCGCGGCGATCCGCATCATCACGATCAACAACCAGAGCTTCTGGGCCGACGAGGCGCTGACGGCGTACGAGGCGCACCTGCCGTTCGGGGCGATGATCAACACGGTCGCGCACGTCGAGACGACACCGCCGCTGTACTTCGTGCTGGTGTGGGCGTGGGCCCACGCGTTCGGCACCGGCGAGATCGCGCTGCGCTCGATCTCCACCATTGCCGGGATCGCCCTGGTCCCGATCGCCTATCTGGCCGCGCGAGATCTGGTTTCGCGGTGGGCCGGCGTGATCGCGGCCGCGTTCGTGACCGTGAACCCGTTTCTGATCTGGTACTCCCAGGAGGCGCGGGCCTACATGCTGCTGGCGGCTCTGACCGGGGCCTCGTTCGTGTGGTTCGTGCGCGCCCGGAGCGACCCCTCCGCCCGCAACCTCACGTGGTGGGCGTGCTTCTCGGCGCTGGCGCTGATGACCCACTTCTTCGCCGGATTCCTGGTCGCGCCGGAGGCGCTGTGGCTGCTGTGGGCGGCCCGGAACCGGGCCGCGGGCGTGGCCGTCGCCGCGGTGGCGCTGACCCAGCTGGCGATGCTCCCGCTCGCGGTCACCGACACCGGCCACGGTGTCGGCTGGCTCACGCGCGTGCCGGCCGAGCACCGGATCTCATTGGCGATCCTCGAGTGGGGAGTCAGCCTGCTGCTGCGGCGGGGGACGATGGCGATGGCGTTCACCGGCCTGGCCGTGCTCGCCGTGATCGTGATCCTGCTGCTTGCCCTCGGCGGCGATCGGCGGACGCGCCGCGGTGCCGCGGTGGCGGCGGCGATCGCCTTGTTCGTGTTCGTGGCCCCGGTGGCGCTGGGGCTGATCGGCCGGGACTACTTCTACTCTCGCAACGAGATCCCGGCGTTCGTGCCGCTGGCCACGGTGATCGCCGCGGCCTGCGCGGCCCCGCGGGCCCGGGTTGCCGGAACCGCGCTGGCGATCGCGCTGCTGACGATGTTCTCGGCGGCGGCGATCTACGTCCAGACCCATCCGCTGTTCGAGCGTCCCGACTGGCGCAACGTCGCCCACGCGCTCGGCCCCGCGGTGGTGCCCCGGGCGATCCTCGCCGCCGACGGCACCACGGCCGACCCGCTCAAGATCTATCTGCCGAGCGTGGACTGGACCCAGCCTCACAACCGGCGGGTGAGGATCGCCGAGATCGATGTGGTGGGCGCGACCAAGCGTCTCGCTCTGGCCCCGGCCAAGCGTCTCGCCCCGGCCCGGCGCCGGCGCTCCGCGGTCACGGGCTCGGTGGTGGCGCCCAGGCCGCGGGGGCGGGCCCTGCCCCGCTCGGTGGCGCCGCCGGGCGCGCGGCTGCTGGCGCGGTTCCGCGTCGACAACTGGGTCATCGCCGAGTTCGCCCTTCGCCATCCCCGGCGGCTCAGCATCGACCAGCTCTCGAGGCTGGCGCCGAAATTCTTCCGCCACACGCCGGCGGCATTGCTGATCTTCACCCAGCCGCGGATGGCCCCATCAATAAAAACACGATCCTAAGCAGGGCTTTATCGTCGAGCGGACATTATTTACGGGCATGGCCGGAGAGACCCCAGGCGCAGGTGGGTCCGAGCTCGAGCTGAGTGTCGTCGTGCCCGTGTACGGCTGCGCCGAGTGCCTGGCCGCGCTCCACGAGCGGCTGACCCGCAGCGTGGCGCCGTTGACCGACCGCTACGAGTTCGTGTTCGTCGACGACCGCAGCGTCGACGAGGGCTGGGAGGTGCTGCGCCGCCTGGCGCGGGCGGACCCTCACGTCCGGGCCTATCGCCTCAGCCGCAACTTCGGGCAGGACGCCGCGATCACCGCTGGCCTCGCGCAATCGAGGGGGGCGTGGACGGTGGTGATGGACTGCGATCTCCAGGAGGCGCCGGAGGACATCCCGCGCCTGTGGGCGGCGGCCGGCGAGGGGTACGACGTGGTCCGAACGATCCGGCGGGGATGGCGTCACTCCGCGTTCCGCCGTTGGACGAGCCGGCTGTATCGCCGGCTGACGCTCGAGACCGACGTCCGGCCCGACTACAGCAATCTCAGCCTGCTCTCCCGCCGGGTGGTCGACGCCTTCCTGCGGCTGCGCGACCGCGACCGCGAGTACATGATCGCGCTCGACTGGCTCGGCTTCGACTCGACCGCGATCGAGATCGATCATCACGAGCGCCACGCCGGCGAGAGCGGCTACACGCTGGAGCGCCTGATCAGGGTGGCGCTCGACGGCATGTTCTTCCGCAGCACCGTGCTGCTGAGGTTGGTGGTGCTGGTCGGCTTCCTGGTCGCGCTCGCCGGCCTGGTGATCGCGGGCTTTGAGATCGTCGACTACTTCGCCGAGCCCGACCAGACCGTCCCCGGCTACACCAGCCTGGCCGTGCTGCTGCTCGTGCTGGCCGGGGTGATCATCGTCAGCGTGGGCGTGGTCGGGCTCTACGTCGGGCGGATCTTCGAGCAGGTCAAGGACCGGCCGCTGTTCCTGATCGACCAGCAGGCCGTGGGGGACCCGGCCGAAGCGGCGATCGTCGCCGACTCGACCGAGGAGCGGGCCGGGACCGAGCCCCCGGCCGCCCGGATCGGCACCGGTCAGTCGCGCGAGTCGAGCACGTAGACCTTCTCGCGCCCGCCGGGAATCAGGAAGGCGGCTTCGACGCGCGCGCCATAGCGGGCCATCAGCTGGTCCAGGGTCGTCTCGTTGAAGCGCTGTTCGTGGCCGCCGACGCCCGGATCGGCGGCCCGCCTCCCCAGCAGCCCGATCACCGGCGTGGCGCTCGAGGCCAGGTTGCGGATCGGCTCGGACACGATCACCCGCCGGCTGGCGGCGGCGATCATCCGGTCGACGATCCGCTCGGCCTGGGGGAGGAAGTGATAGAGGCTGGCCTGGATGATCGCGACCTCGGCGCCCGGCAGCGGCTCCTGGCCGCCGGCCAGATCCACTAGCCGGGCGTCGACTCCGCGGCGGCGCAGCCGCTCGACGAACCCGGCGTTGACGTCGAGGCCGATGTAGGAGCGCGCGCGGTGGCGCAGGTAGCGGTCATAGAGGGTCCCCGGGCCGCAGCACAGCTCGAGCACCGAGGCCCCCGGCGGAACCTGGTCGGCCACGATCCGCATCCGGTCCTCGTAGTGGCGGCCGTACAGGGCTCGCATCAGCAGCTCGTAGCCGTGGCGGCTGCGGTAGATGAGGCTGGCGCTCACCGGCGCCGACGGTAGCGCGTTGCCGGCGGATGGCGTTCGCGCTCACCGGCGCCGACGGCAGCGCGTCGCCGGCGGATAACGTTCGAGCCCGTGCCCACGATTCTGAGCAGAGCCGCCGAGCTGGGGCGCCGCGGGGCGGTCGAGGCGCGCGCCCTGGGTCACGCCCACCGGGCCGGAATGGTCGCCTTCGATCGCCCCAGCCGCGCGATCGCGGTGCTCCGCGCGCTCGACCGCCTCGGGCAGCTCGGCGGCGCGATCGCGATCGCCGCGATCCGCCACGGCGAGCGCCCCGGCCTGACCGACGAGCGCGGCACGCTGACCTTCGCCGAGCTCGACGCGCGCGCGGACGCGCTGGCCTGCGCGCTCCGCGCGCGCGGCCTGCGGGAGGGCGACGGCGTCGGGATCCTGTGCCGCAACCACCGCGGGTTCCTCGACATCACGTTCGGGGCGGCCAAGGTCGGCGCCCGCCTGCTGTACCTGAACACCGACTTCGCGGGACCGCAGCTGCGGGACGTGTGCGAGCGGGAGGCGATCTCGCTGCTCGTGCACGACGAGGAGTACGCCGAGCTGGTCGGCGGGGTCGAGACCCGCCACGGGCGGCTGCTGGGGTGGACCGACGGCGATCCGCCGGCGAACTCGCTCGAGGTCCTGCTCGGCGCCTTCGCCGGGTGCACGCCGCCGGCGCCGGCGGAGCCCGCCTCGGTAGTCCTCTTGACCAGCGGCACCACGGGCACGCCGAGGGGGGCGCCCCGTCATCAGGGCCGCTCGCTGGCGCCGATCGGGGCGCTGCTGTCGAAGGTCCCGTACCGAGCGCGCGAAGCGACCTACGTGGCCGCGCCGATGTTCCATGGCCTGGGCTTCACCCAGATGGTGCTGTCGGTGACGCTCGGCTGCACCACGATCGTGGAGCGGCGGTTCGATCCCGAGCGCGTGCTCGAGGCGATCACCGCTCGCCGGCCGAGCGCGCTCGTGGTCGTGCCGGTGATGCTGCAGCGGGTCGTCGGCGTGCTCGAGGACCAGCCCGACCGGTACGACACGAGCTCGCTGCGGATCGTGTTCTGCTCCGGCGCGCAGCTGGAGGCGGAGCTGGTCCGCCGTGCCCGCCGGACGATCGGCGAGAAGCTCTACAACTTCTACGGCTCGACCGAGGTCGCCTACGCAACCTTCGCCACCCCCGAGGACCTTCGCGCCGCTCCCGGCACCGCCGGCCGGGTGCCGTTCAGCGCCGTCGTCCGCCTGTACGACTTCGACGACCGTCCCGTTCACGGGCCCGGCCGACCCGGTCGCATCTTCGTCGGCAACCCGTTCCAGTTCGACGGCTACACCGGCGGGGGCAGCAAGGAGGTGATCGACGGGCTGATGAGCACCGGGGACGTCGGCCACTTCGACGCCGACGGCCGGCTGTTCGTCGACGGGCGCGACGACGAGATGATCGTCTCCGGCGGCGAGAACCTGTTCCCCGGCGAGGTCGAGGAGCTGCTGCTGACCCATCCGGCGGTCGAGGAGGCGGCGGCGATCGGGGTGCAGGACGCGGAGTTCGGCCAGCGGTTGGCGGCGTTCGTGGTCCGCCGGCCGGGAAGCGAGCTGACCGAGGAAGACGTCAAAGAGTTCGTCAAGGTGAACCTGGCGCGCTACAAGGTGCCCCGGGACGTGACGTTTCTCGACGAGCTGCCCCGCAATCCGACCGGGAAGGTGCTGAAGCGGCGGCTGCGGGAGATGAACGCCGGCGGGTAGCGGGCGAGGACCGGCTGGACAGGCGAAACTCGTCTGTCAAAGTACTTTCAGGCTTGTGGCCTATGGTGGAGACACCACGAGAAAGGCGTTGAGATGAGCAGGTTCCTACGCACAGCTTCAACCAGGCGTCTGCTGGCCACGATCGCGGGGGTCCTGGCCGCGATCGCCGTCGGCACCGCGATCGCGGTCGCCGCGGCGGGATCGGGTCCGGTCCCCCCGAAGACCTCGCTGGCCCGGGCGATCCACACGGCTCTGACCGCGCCCCCGGTACAGGGAATCTCTGCCCGCATCAGCTTCACCAACCACCTCATCAGCTCCTCGGACTTCCAGGGCGGCCCCACCGATCCGATCCTGCAGGGCGCCACCGGCAGGCTGTGGATCTCGAACGACGGCCGCATGCGCCTCGAGCTCCAGTCCGACAACGGCGACGGCCAGGTGGTCGTCAACAACGGATCGTTCTGGATCTACGACCCCGCGTCCAACACGGTGTACGAGGGCAGCCTGCCGGCGGACGGCGCGCACAAGGCCGGCGCCGAGCACTCGGCCGGGCACGAGGGAATGCCGTCGATCGCCGACATCGAGCGCTTCATCAATCGTCTCGCCCAGCACCTCGACGTGTCCGGGGCGATCCCGGGCGACGTCGCCGGCCGGCCCACCTACACCGTCCGGGTGGCGCCCAAGCACGACGGTGGGCTGCTGGGCGCGGCCGAGCTGGCGTGGGATGCCACCAAGGGCATCCCGCTGCGAATCGGGATCTACGCCAGCGGCTCGAACTCACCGGTGCTGGAGCTCAAGGCCACCGACATCTCCTACGGGGCGTTCTCGAAGTCGGATGTGAAATCGATCTTCGGTATCTCGCCGCCCTCCGGCGCCAAGGTCGTCCGGATCGCCACCCCGTCGGGCCCCCCCGCCCGGGAGGCCACCAAGGGCGGCAAGGCTCATGCCGAGATCACCGGCGCCGCCGCGGTCGCGCGCCATCTGCCCTTCCCGCTGGCCGCGCCTCGTCTGCTCCCGCATGACGGCCTGGTGCGCCGGTCGGTGACGCTGCTCGACTGGGCCGGGAGCCCCGCCGCGCTGATCACCTACGGCCAGAATCTCGGCGGCGTGGCGGTGATCGAGCAGGCGGCCAAGCCGTCCGGCGCCAGCCAGGCGCAGAGCTCTCCCGGCGGACTGGGCGGCCTGAGCCTGCCCACGGTGTCGATCGACGGCGCCACGGCGCAGGAGCTCGCCACCCCGCTGGGCACGGTCCTGCGGTTCACGCGCGGCGGCGTGGCCTACACCGTGATCGGCTCGGTGCCGCCGGTGGCGGCCGAGTTAGCGGCCAAGGCACTGTGACTCCGTGGCCCCATGGTCCCGCGCCGCTCGAGGTGCGGGGCTTGGTCAAGCGCTACGACAAGCTGACCGCGGTCGCCGGCGTCGACATCACCGTCAACGTCGGCGACGTCTACGGCTATCTCGGTCCCAACGGCGCCGGCAAGACCACGTCGTTGCGGATGATGCTCGGCCTGATCCGGCCCACGGCGGGGACGGTGCGCCTGTTCGGCCGCGATCCCATGGAGAGCGTGGAAGCCCTCCAGGGGGTCGCCGGGTTCGTCGAGGCGCCGACCTTCTACCCCTACCTGACCGCGCGCCGCAACCTCGAGCTGCTGGCGGCGTTCGACGGCAACGACGCGCGGGCCCGGATCGAGCAGGCGCTCGACACCGTCGAGTTGTCCGACCGCGCCGGCGACAAGGTCGGCGGCTACTCGCACGGGATGCGCCAGCGGCTGGGGATCGCCGCGGCCCTGCTGCGCGACCCGAAGCTGCTGCTGCTGGACGAGCCGGCGACCGGCCTGGACCCGGCGGGGATGCGCGACATGCGGGTCCTGATCCGGCGCCTGGCCGACCAGGGGATGACGGTCGTGCTCTCGAGCCATCTGCTGGCCGAGGTCGAGGAGGTGTGCAACCGGGTGGCGATCGTGCGTCTGGGAGCGATCGTCTACGAGGGCGCGATCGCCGATCTCAAGCGTGGGGCCGGGACTTCCTACCGGCTCGAGAGCACCGACGACCAGCGGGCGCTCGCGGTGTGCCGGGCCCAGCCCGGGATCACCGACGTAGAGCTCGAGCACGAGCGGATCTCGTTCAAGGCCGACGAGCCGGCGGTGGCCGAGCTGTCGCAGGCGCTGGTCGAGGCGGGCGCGCTGATTCGCGTGCTGACCCCGCAGACGGTCACGCTCGAGGACCTGTTCTTCTCCCTGACCGAGGGCGTCGACGGCGCCGGCGGCCCCGCCCCGCTGCCCGCCACCACGCCCCAGGGCGACCCCGGAACCGCAGCCGGCGCGCGATGAGGCCGACCGTGGCCACCGTCTACCGCTGGGAGCTGACCAAGCTCCGCTACCAGAAGCGGACCTATCTCGGGCTCGGGGCGGCGGCGATCGTGCCGATCATCTTCGTGGTCGCGATCCACTTCCGCCACGACCGTCACGGCGGAGATTTCGCCTTCTCGTCGTATCTGGACCGCAGCGGCCTGGCGGTCCCGCTGGTGATCCTGCTGTTCGGCGCGGTGTGGATGTTCCCGCTGATCACCGCGCTCGTGGCCGGCGACATCGTCGCCTCCGAGGATCACAACGGCACCCTGAAGACGATCTTCACCCGCTCGCTCGAGCGCGGTCAGATCTTCTCCGGCAAGGCGCTGGCGGCGGCGACCTACGCGATCGCGGCGATCCTGCTGAACGGGACGGTGGCGGTGATCGCGGGCAGCATCCAGTCGGGGTTCAACTCGCTGCAGAGTCTGTCGGGGACGATCGTCTCGGCGCCCAAGGCGCTGGAGCTGGTGTACGTCAGCCTGCTGGTGTACCTGATCCCGATCGGCGCCATCGTGTGCATCGGGCTGCTGCTGTCGTCGATCACCCGCAACAGCGCCGCCGCCGTTGTGGGGACGCTGATGATCTCGCTGCTGATCCAGCTGATCGGCATCCTCCCGGGGTTGGGCGGCCTCCAGCCCTACCTCTTGAGCACTCAGTTCAACGCCTGGCAGGGCCTGCTGCGCACGCCGATCGACTGGGCGCCGATCGTTCGCGCGGCGTGGGTGTGCGCCCTGTACGGGATTCCGGCGCTGCTCGCCGCCTACCTGGTGTTCCTGCGCCGCGACGTGGCCGGTGGCTGAGGACCCCGAGGCCGCGCCATCGCCGTCGCCGAGGGAGCGCGTGCTGGTCGTCGACGACGACCCGCCGCTGCGGCGGATGCTCGAGCGAACCCTGTCGGCCGAGGGGTTCGAGGTCACGGCCGTGAGCGACGGCGGCGGCGCGCTCGTCGCCACCGAGCGCTCGGCCCCGGACGTGATCGTCCTCGACGTGGCGCTGCCGGGCCTCGACGGGCTGGCGGTCTGCCGGCGGCTGCGGGGCAAGGGCCTGCCGACGCCGATCCTGATGCTGACCGCCCGCGACGCCGTGTCCGACCGCGTCACCGGGTTGGAGGCGGGCGCGGACGACTATCTGGTCAAGCCGTTCGCGACCGAGGAGCTGATCGCCCGGATCCGGGCGCTGACCCGGCGCCACTCCGAGTCGCAGGCGCTGATCTCCTACGCCGATCTGGTGCTCGACGTGCGGGCGCGATCGCTGCTCCGGGCGGGTCGCGCGATCGCGCTGACCGGACGCGAGGCCGCGCTCCTGGAGCTGCTGCTGCGCCGGCCCGGGCGGACGGTCACGCGCGAGCAGGCGCTTCGGCAGATCTGGGACAGTGCCGCTGAACCGAATGTCGTTGACCGTTACGTCACCCGGCTTCGCCGCAAGCTTGGGCCCCCGGCGCTGATTCGGACCGTCAGGGGTGCAGGATTCGCGCTCAGGGCCTGATCAAGACTCCGCCCACGCTGCGCGCCCGCCTGGTCCTGGTGGCGGTGGCGGCGATCCTCGCCGGGGTGGCGGCGTTCGCCGTCGCCGCGGTGCTGATCGTCTCCCACGAGCTGCGAAGCTCGCTCGATCGCGCGCTGCGTGAGCGCGCACAGCAGGTGGCGCAGCTGGCCGTGTCGGCGCCGGCGGTGCTGGATAGCCCCGGGGCGCTCGAGAGCCCGGTGTCGGGCCACCAGATCGTGGTCGAGGTGATCGACGCCCGCGGCCGGATCATCGCCCGGTCGCTGACGCTGGGGGCGGAGCTGCTGCCGGAGGATCGCCTGGCGCGGGCCGCGCGGGCGAGCGGACGCACGGGATACGAGACCGTCGAGATCGGGGGCCGCCGGTTCCGGCTCTACGCCGCCCCGATCGCCGACGCCGGCGGTCCCGCCGCCGGCGGCGCGGTGCTGGTGGCCTCGGACACGACCGACATCAGGAACACGATCGGCCGCCTCGGCTTCCTGCTGGCGCTGATCGGCGCCGGGGTGGCGCTGCTGGCCGCGCTCGTCGCCGCGGTCCTGAGCCGGCGCGAGCTGCGGCCACTGCGGCGGCTCGCCGACGCGGCCGAGGAGATCGAGCGGACCGCGGATCCCTCCAAGCGCCTGCCCGAGCCGGCGGTGGCGGACGAGATCGCCCAGCTGAGCGGCGTGCTCAACCGGATGCTGGCCGCGCTCGAGCGCTCGCGCGAGAGCGAGCGGCGGTTCCTGGCCGACGCTTCCCACGAGCTGCGCACGCCGGTGACGGCGCTGCTCGGCAACGTCGAGTACGCGGTTCGCCACGGCGCCGACCAGGAGGTGCTGGCAGACCTCCGCCGCGACGCCACCCGGCTGGCGCGGCTGGTCGACGACCTGCTGGCGCTCGAGCGGGCCGGCGCGGCGGAGCCGGAGCTGGCCCCGATCGAGCTCGACGATCTCGTCGAGGAGGTGGTGCACAGCCACCAGGACCCGGCGGGACGGGTGAGGCTCGAGCGGGTCGAGCCGATCTCGGTCCGGGGGGAGCCCGAGGCGCTCCGGCGCGTGCTCGAGAACCTGATCGAGAACGCGCTCATTCACGGGCCGGCGGATGGCCGGGTGACGGTCGCGCTGACGGCGCAGAACGGTCGCGCGCTGCTGACCGTTCGCGATCAGGGCCGCGGGCCCGATCCCGGCAACCGCGACCGCCTGTTCGAACGGTTCTGGCGCGGCCCCGACGCGGCCCCGCGGTCCGGGTCGGGCCTCGGGCTCTCGATCGTCGCCGCCGTGGTGGAGCGCCACGGCGGTTGCGTGGTCGTCGAGGGCCCGGCGTTCACCGTCGAGCTCCCGGCGCTGCACTGAGCTTCGCCGCCTGGCCGGACCTGGCGCCGGCCATGGACGAATTCTCATGCTGCTCTTAGCGAATTGTGATTCCGTGCGCCAAGAATCGTGATGATGGTCGCTGCCAAGCATCGGATCACGGGCCGGCTCGGCCGGTCGCGGGCGCAGCGCGAGCGGGATGCCGCGCTCGGGCGCCTGCGCCGGGCGCGGCGCTGGCTGTTCGTCGGCGCGGCCGCGGGCACCGCCGGGTTGGCGGCGGCCGCGTCCGCGGCCGTGCCCGGCCGCTCGGCTCACTCCCGGGCCGGCGCCGCCGGCGCATCCGGCGCATCCAGCGCGGCCAGCGCCCGGAACGCCGCACCGGGGCCCTCGTCGGCGCGGATGCCGCCACCGGCGAGCGCCGGCGATCTCGGCCTGCAAGGCCCGTCCCAGAACCCGCAGGCAAGCGCTCCGCCGTCGCCGGCGCCGCAGCAGCAGCAGCAGCAGGCAGCGTCACCGTCACCGGCGCCGCAGCAGCAAGCAGCGTCACCGTCACCGGCGCCGGTCTCAGGCGGCTCCTGAGCCCAACCGACCCGCGATGGCCAACCAACCCTGCGTCGGCTTTCCCGCGCTCGGCAGCACGGCGATCGTGTCGCTGACCGAGGCGGACGGGCTCGACCGAGCCCAGCGAGTGGTGCAGGGCGTGATCGCCGAGTTCGATCTCGCCTGCTCGCGGTTCCGGGCGGACTCCGAGCTGTCGGCGCTGAACCGGGCGGCGGGGACCGCGGTCGAGGTCAGCCCGCTGTTGCTCGATGCCCTTGACGCGGCCCTGCGGGCGGCGCGTGTGACCGCGGGCGACGTCGACCCGACGGTCGGGGAGGCGCTGATCGCGCTCGGCTACGATCGCGACTTCGCCGCCGTGTCGGCGCGGTCAGGAGCCGAAGCCCGGCCGATCTCGCTGGCGGCGGTGCCGGGCTGGCGGGCGGTCGAGCTCGATCATGCCGCGGCGTCGGTTCGCGTGCCCCGCGGGGTCACGCTCGACCTCGGCGCGACCGCCAAGGCGCTGGCCGCCGACCGGGCGGCGGACGCGGCGCACCGGGCGGCGGGGTGCGGGGCAATGGTCGGGCTCGGCGGCGACTTCGCCGTCGCCGGACCGGCACCGGAGGGCGGCTGGCGGATCCGGGTCACCGACGACCACCGGGCCGGTACCGAGGCTCCCGGTCAGTGGATCGCGGTCCGCTCCGGCGGCCTGGCGAGCTCGAGCACGACGACCCGTCGGTGGGGATCCGCGCACCATCTCGTCGATCCGGCGACGGGCGGACCCGCGGCGGTGGTGTGGCGGACGGCAAGCGTGGCCGCGGGCACCTGCCTGGACGCGAACATCGCCAGCACCGCGGCGATCATCCGCGGCCGGCGGGCCCCGGACTGGCTTCGGTCGCTGGCGCTGCCGAGCCGGCTGGTCCGAAGCGACGGCAGCGTGATCCATCTGGCCGGCTGGCCCGCCGAGGGCGATGACCTGGCGGTGATCGCATGAGCCTCCCGCTGGCCGCGGCCGGCCCCAGCGCCTACTGGTATCTGACCCGGGGCACGGGCGCGGTGGCGCTGGTGCTGCTGAGCGCCAGCGTCGTGCTCGGCGTGCTCGGCTCGGTGCGCTTCGCGGTGGCGCCGCGGTGGCCGCGGTTCGCAATCGACACGCTGCACCGCGACGTCTCGCTGATGGTGCTGGCGCTGCTCGCCGTCCACATCCTCACGAGCGTGCTCGACAGCTTCGCGCCGATCGCGCTGACCGACGCCGTGGTCCCGTTCGCGGGCCGCTACCGGCCGCTGTGGCTGGGGCTGGGGGCGCTGTCGTTCGACATCCTGCTGGCGCTGACGATCACCAGCCTGCTCCGGCGCCGGGTTGGCTATCGCCGCTGGCGCCTGGTCCACTGGCTCGCCTACGCGAGCTGGCCGGTGGCCGTGCTCCACGGCCTGGGCACGGGCAGCGACACGAAGGTGTGGTGGATGCTGGCGCTCACCGGCGTGTGCGTGGGCGCGGTGACGATCGCCATGCTGGTCCGGATCTCGCGCTCGCGGTTCGCGCGCGCGTCGCTGCGGGCCCCAGCGGTGGCCCTGACGCTTGCCGCCCCGGTGGCGCTGGCCATCTTCACCCTCGCCGGGCCGCTCCAGACGGGGTGGGCGCGTCGCGCCGGCACGCCGGCCAGGCTGCTCGCCCATGCCGCCGGCGCTCCGGCCACGACGGTGCGGGTCAGCTCGACCAAGCAGCGCCTGAGGATTCCGTTCAGTGCCAGGCTCCAGGGAACGGCCACCCAGTCCGCGCAGCCGGGCGGGGCGATCGTGGACCTCGAGCTGCGGCTGACCGGGAGCCCGACCGGGAGCCCGACCGGCAGGCTGCGGATCCGGCTCGGGGGGGTGCCGCTCGGCAACGGCGGGCTGTCGCTCACCGGCAGCCAGGTCGACCTGCTCACCGACGGCCTGCCCTCGGTGATGGAGGGCAAGATCGTCTCGCTCCACGGCCAGCAGCTGGTGGCGCACGTGCGCGGATCTGGGACCGCGTTGAGTCTCTCTGCCTCACTCAACATCGATGACGCCAGTGGCGCCGTGACCGGCACGTTGCGAGCGAGCAGGAGCGACGGATGAGCATCGGTCCCTCGGCCCTTCCACGCCTGCTCGCCGGCCTGCACCCGAGCGGCGGGCCCATGACCCGGGCCGATCACGAGCGGATCCACGGCCCGATGCCGAGGCCCGCGCCGGCGGAGCTGATCGAGGCGGTGGAGCGCAGCGGCCTGCGCGGCCGCGGCGGCGCGGACTTCCCGACCGCGCACAAGCTGCGGTCGGTGCGTGGGCGCCGGCGCGGCACGGTGCTCGTCGTCAACGGCTCGGAGACCGAGCCGGCGAGCGCCAAGGACCGGCTGCTGCTGACGCGGCTCCCGCACCTGGTGCTCGACGGCGCCGTGCTCGCCGCCACCGCGATCGGGGCGCGGGAGGTGATCGTCAAGCTCGGCGAGGATGCCGTCGACTCGAGGCGAGCGCTGGAGGGCGCGGTCTCGGTGCGCCCCGATGACGGGGTGGTGACGCAGATCGCTCCGGGTCCGGTCGGATACGTGAGCGGCGAGGAGAGCGCCGTGATCCACCACCTGAACGGTGGCCCCCCGCTCCCCACCTTCGTCCCCCCGCGGCCGTTCGAGCGCGGCTACCGCGGCCGGCCGACGCTGATCCAGAACCCCGAGACGCTGGCCCAGGTCGCACTCGTGGCCCGCTACGGAGATGGGTGGTACCGGGAGCTGGGGACCGACGCCGATCCCGGCTCGGCGCTGGTCACGATCTCGGGCGCGGTGGCGGCCCCGGGGGTCTACGAGCTGGCCTTCGGCACCCCGATCATCGACCTGCTAGAAGCCGCCGGCGGCTCGACCGAGCCGCTGCGCGCGCTGCTGGTCGGCGGCTACTTCGGCACCTGGGTGGACTCCTCGCGGGCGCTCCGGCTGCGCCTGGCGCGGGAGGATCTGCGCTCGGTGGGCTGCTCGCTCGGCTCCGGCGTGCTGATCGCGCTCGGCGAGAGCGGGTGCGGACTGCACGAGAGCGCGCGGGTGATCGACTACCTCGCCGAGCAGTCGGCGGGACAGTGCGGCCCGTGCGTCTTCGGCCTGCGGGCGATCGCCGATGCCGTGGCCGCGCTGGCCGACGGGGTCGCCCACGACCGCGACCGCGAGCGAGTGCTGCGCTGGACGGCCGAGGTCCGCGGACGCGGCGCCTGCCACCACCCCGACGGCGCCGCCCGGTTCGTCGAGAGCGCGCTGTCGGTGTTCGCGCGGGAGATCGAGGCCCACCGGCACACCGGATGCACGGCGGCGCTGGCGCGATGAGCGCCCGGCTGCGCGTCAACCCGATCATGTGCGAGGCCCACGGCCTGTGCGCGGAGCTGCTGCCGGAGCTGATCCGCCTCGACGACTGGGGCTACCCGATCATCGACACCGCGGAGGTCCCGCCGGAGCTGATCGGCCTCGCGCGCAAGGCCGCCGACGCCTGCCCGACGCTGGCGCTGCTGCTCGACGAGGACCGGCGCTAGCCGCGCACGTGCATCGCCGCCCAGCAGGCCGCGCCACCGTGGCAGCGCTCCATCGCGTGCAGTTCGGCCAGCAGCGGCCGCGGCAGGTAGGGGGCGAGGTTGACGAGCTCGAACGGATCGGAGCGCAGGTCGTAGTACTCGCGTTCGCCGTCGGCGTACTCGACGTAGAGGAAGTTGGAATGCCCCCGGTTTCGAGGACACCTGAGGGCTTCCGTCGAAAGACGGCGGCCAGGAGGCGAGAAGTGCCTCGGACCAGACCGCCGTATCCAGAGGAATTTCGCCGGGGGCCATTCGAGGTGCCTCAGGGTGGTTCTTACCAGCGAGATACGGAGCGCGGTTCTGCCGGATGGA
>CAVRRC010000002.1:0-430173 GCA_963723555.1 uncultured Solirubrobacterales bacterium
TCGAGCTTGAGCCTGCGCCCTCGCGACGTCCCGCGGGAAGATGTCCGCGTTGTGGGCTGGTGCTCGCGCCGCGCATGCCATCGCTGCTCCCGCGGTACTGTCCGCGTTGCCTGGTCCGGCGCCGGCGCGCCGTGGAGCTAGAGCCCGTCTCGCCTGGCGACTCCGGGGACCAGGTCGCGCCCTCCAGCGGCCCCTAGACCGACCCCACATGTCCTGAGAATCCGCCCGGGCGGCCGGAGCGCTGACCGGCGTCACCTGCGATCACCCTAGCCCTGACGTCCGAGAAAGGGCATTCGCGGATGTCCCAGTCCCAGAGTCCGAGACAACTATGGGCTGGCCCCGGCCCGCTGGCGTTCGTGTGCCAATGGCCCGCCGCCGGGATCCCGCTCACCCGCCAGCAGATCGACGCCGAGCTGATCCTCGATGCCGCCACCCGCGCCCAAGCGATCTTCGCCGACCAGCCAAGCCACCACTCGCCAGGCGGCCAGTGGACCAGCTACGCGGCCGGTCCAGACCATGACGCCGAACCCGCAAACCGCACGACGAATAAGGACCGGACACGACGTGCATCACCGATGCTGACCCGGCGGTTTGGAGCGGCCTCTGACGGCCTCCTACAGGCCCTCAGGCTGGCCTCCACCGCCTGCGCGCGCTCGGGGTAGCCCCAGCCGGCGACGTCCCACCGCGTCCACCCCGGGGGCATGTACGAGGGCGCGGTGATCAGCGGCTCGCCGCGGCCGCCCATGTAGCCGTTCAGGTACTTGCCCATCAACGCCGTGCGGTAGCCCGCCCGCCGGAGCGCGACCGCGAACGTGTGCTGCTCCTCGCCGCGGCCGTAGAACTGGTCAAAGCCCCCGTGCCTGCCGGTGTTGACGAAGATCCCGGTGTCGTGGGGCAGGTTCCCGGTGAAGATCGACGATCGCGACGGGCAGCACAGCGAGTCCGAGACGAAGTAGTTCTCGAACGTGAGGCCTCGGCGCGCCATCGCCTGGACGGCGGGCATGAACCGCAACAGGTTCGCCGACAGGTCGTCGGTGAGGACGAAGACGATGTTCGGCCGCTGAGAGCCGCTGGCCGGCCGCCGCCCGGGCGCGGTGCGGGGCACGGGCCCCCGGTGGTGGACGGCGCTGGCGCCGGCGGCCCAGATCCCGAGCCCGGCGAGCAGGGCCGCGCAGCCGAGCGCCGCCGCCAGGGCCCGGGGGAACTGGCCGCGGCGGAACGGCCGCGGCAGTCTGTGGCCGGCGTCGTTTCCCACCCCCGAGACGAACCCGCGCAGGGCGCGAAAGTTACGGTCCTCAGTCGGCGGGGCTGAGCGTCACCGGCGGCCCCGGCAGCGCCGGCTCCCCGCCGCCGGCGGGCGCCAGCTCGGCCTGCCACCAGCCGACATCGTGCCAGCGGCCGCACTTGAAGCCGATCCGCCGGTAGATCCCGACGGGCCTGAACCCGACCGCTTCGTGAAGCGCCACGCTGGCCTCGTTGGGGAGCGCGATCCCGGCGCAGGCCACGTACAGGCCCTGACGGGCCAGCAGTGGCAGCAGGGCCCCGTACAAGGCCCTGCCGACGCCGGCGCGGCGCTGTGACGCGGCGACGTAGACGGCCACATCCGCCGCCCAGCGGTAGACCGCGCGTTCCCGGTGCGAGCATCCGTAGGCGAAGCCCGCCAAGACGCCGTCACGTTCGGCGACCAGCCACGGATGGGTCAGCGAACCCCGTTCGATCCGCCGAGCGAACTCGCGGTCGTCGGGCGCTCGCTCCTCGAATGAGACCGCGGTGTCGCGGACGAACGGCCCGTAGATCGCGGCGCAGGCGGCGGCGTCGCGGGCGGGGTCGGCGTGGCGGATCAGCACCGGCTCACCGTGGGGCCATCAGGCCGCGCGTTCCGAGGTCTTCTCGCCGAGCGGTCCGTGCGCGATCGCCTCCCGGCGCCGGCGCAGATGCGCCGGTCCGGTGACCTTCAGCGACTCGGGCAGCACCGGCCCCCAGGACCGGGTAACGGCCCCGAGCCCGCGAAACGCGAGCTCGTCCAGCGGCGTCCAGCGGATGCCCAGGCGCCTGCGGAGCGGGGGGCTGAGCAGCCCGGCGCCGCCGAGCCAGACCATCCGCGCCGCCGGGATCCTCGCCGCCCGCCACAGCACGCCCGGCAGGGGGACCGGCGCCGGGCTGGGGCGGGCGACCGCGCGCAGCACGCGGTCGGTGGCTTCGGTCCGCGTCAGCTCGGTGTCGACCACGCGGTCGAAGTAGGCGCGAAACCCCGGCCAGTCTGTCGGAAGGTCACGTTCCCGGACCCCGATCAGCCGGCCCAGCCCCCGGTACTCGCCGTAGAAGCGCTCGACCTGATCGGGGCGCATCGGCCGGCCGAAGTGCGCGTGACCGTCGACATAGCTCGCGATCAGGGTGGCGTGGACCCAGGCGTAGGCATCGGGCTCGAGCGCCGAGTAGGGCTCGCCGTCACGGCGCACGCCTCGGAACGCCCGGTGCAGCGCGCGCAGCCGGCGGCCCGCCACAACCGCCTCCTGACCGCCGTAGACGAGCAGGTTCAGGTAGTCGGCCGTCCGCAGCAGCCGTTCCAACGGCCGGGCCTCGAAGTCGGAGTAGTCGGTGACGCCGGCCTCGACCGTCGGGTGGGCGACCTGGAGCAACAGCGGATAGAGGACGACCAGGTTCAGCCGGACATCGCTGGTGAACTGCCAGCTCACCGAGTCGGGGCCGACCAGCAGGCGCTCGGCCTCGGCTCCGGTGGGGAACAGCGAGTGGCTCATGGTCCCCCTAGCTTAAGATCGCCGCGGCAGAACTTGATCAGACCAGGAGAGCGATGACCATCCAGAGCTTGAGCGATGAACAGCGCGCGTTCGTCGAGGCGATCCGAGATTTCGCCCAGCGCGAGTGCGGCACCCGCGAGCAGCGCGATGCCCTCACCGACCACGGGCACGAGCCCCACAACCAACAGCTGTACGAGCGCATCGCGCAGCTGGGCTGGCCCGGCGTGTGCATCGCGGAGGAGTACGGGGGCTCCGGAGGCGGCGCCGTCGACATGTGCCTGATGCTGGAGGAGACCGCCCGGGGCCAGATCCCAATGGCGTTTGTCGGGGTGACGATGATCACCGCCGGCGCGGTGCAGCGGTTCGGCAGCGAGGAGCTCAAGCAGGAGATCCTCGGAGGCATCGCCGGCGGCCGGGTCGAGTGCATCGCGATGTCCGAGCCCGAGGCCGGCTCAGACGTCGGCAACCTGTCCTGCCGGGCCGAGCGCTCGAACGGCGGCTATGTGATCAACGGGCAGAAGACGTGGATCACCGGCGCCCACGCCGCCGATCACGTGCTGCTGGTCTGCCGCACCAGCCGCACCGGCAACAAGCACGAGGGGCTGAGCATGATCTCGGTCCCCGCGGGCGCCGACGGCATGGAGGTGCGAGGGATCGAGACGATGGGCGGCCGCGAGGTCAACGACATCTTCTTCACCGACTGCCACGTGGCTGCGGAGCGGCTGATCGGCAACCAGGACCAGGGCTGGCGCCAGCTGATGGCGGGGCTCAACCACGAGCGCCTGATCATCGCCGCGCAGGCGCTGGGGATGGCCCAGCGGGCGTTCGACGACGCGCTCGCCTACGTCAAGGAGCGAAAGCAGTTCGGCCGCCCGATCGGGAGCTTCCAGGCGCTGAAGCACCGCCTGGCCGACCTCGCCACCGAGCTCGAGGCCACCCGGCTGCTCGTCTACGACACCGCGCAGCGAGTCGACGACCATCCCGGCGAGCTGTTCCCGCGCGAGGCCTCGATGGCCAAGCTCAAGGCCACCGAGATGGCCAAGCGGGCGGCGCTCGAGGGGATGCAGATGATGGGCGGCTACGGCTACGCGGTCGAGTACGACATGGAGCGCCACGTGCGCACGGCGGTGGTGACGACGATCTACGGCGGGACCAGCGAGATCCAGCGCGACATCATCGGCAAGACGCTGGGGTTGTAGGGGCGCCGGCGCGGCGATACACAGCCTCGCTCCCGAGGCCCGCTCGGCATCCGGCCTCGCCTAATTGGGCCGCGGGCGAGTCAACCGGCTCCGCGTTCGCCCCGCGAGGCAGAACCCCTAATCCCGGCGGCCGCGGCCGTAGATCAGCTTCAGCAGCAGGACCAGGAACCGGCTCGTCCCCGCCTTGTAGGGGAACATGTACAGGTCCTTCTTGGGCGCGAACCGGGTCAGGAGGATGGTCTGGCGGTGGGTGTACTTGCGGATGCCCTCGGCGCCGTGGCGGACGCCCAGCCCCGAGCTCTTCCAGCCGCCCATCGGCGCCTCGAGCGCAATGTAGTTGGCGTTGGAGTCGTTGACCACGACCGCGCCGGCCTCGAGCTGACGCGCCACCGCCTCGCCCTTGGCCAGGTCCTTGGTGTAGACCGACGCCTGGAGGCCGTAGGGGGAGTCGTTGGCCAACCGGATCGCCTCGTCGGTGTCGGCCACCTTCATGATCGGCAGCGTCGGGCCGAAGGTCTCCTCGCGCATGCACTCCATCGAGTGGTCCACGTCGGTGAGGACGGTGGGCTCATAGAACGCGCCGTTGCCGGCGCCGCGGTGGCCGCCGGCGAGCAGCCGGGCGCCCTTGTCGACGGCGTCCTTGACGTGCGCCTCGACGATGTCGATCTGGGGCGGGTTGATGAACGAGCCCACGTCGACCGAGCCGAAGGGGCCGGGCGCGCCCTGGCGCAGGGCCCTGGCCTTGTCGGCCACGCGCAGGACGAACTGGTCGTAGATCGGCTCCTCCACGTATACCCGCTCGACCGAGATGCAGGTCTGGCCGGTGTTCTGCATCGACCAGAACAGGGCCGCGTTCGCGGCCCGCTCCAGATCGGCATCGGCGAGCACGATCATCGGGTCCTTGCCGCCGAGCTCGAGCGACACCGGCGTCAACGTCTTGGCCGCCCGCTCCGCGACCTGCTTGCCGGTCTCGGTGGAGCCGGTGAACATGATCACGTCGACGAGGTCGATCAGATTGAGCCCCAGGGGGCCGCGGGCGACCGCGACCTGGAAGACGTCGTCGGGGATGCCGCAGGCGCGCAGCCCCTCCTCGATCAGCAGCGAGGTCAACGGGGTCACGCTCGAGGGCTTGGCGATCACGACGTTGCCGGCGGCCAGCGCCGGGACGGCGTCGCCGATCGTGTTCGTGAACGGGTAGTTCCAGGGCCCGATCACCCCCACCAGCCCCATGGGCTCATAGCGGACGATCAGCTTGCGCCCGAACAGGAACGGGTTGGACGTCTTGACCTTCTCGTCGGCCAGGTACTTGGGCGCCCGCTTGGCCCAGAACCCGAACGAGTTGGCGGCGTAGCCGAGCTCGGCCAGGGCGGCGTCCTCGCGGGTCTTGCCGGTCTCCGACACCAGCGTGTCAAGGAACCGGTCGGAGTTGTCGAGCACCCACTTCTGCATCCGGCGCAGGACCTTGCCCCGGCCGGCGAAGCCCAGCGCCCGCCAGCTCGGCTGGGCCCGGCGGGCGTTGGCGGCCATCTCCGCGAGCTGCGCGGGCGTGCACGCCGGCAGCGTCGCGACCACCTCGCCGGTGGCGGGGTTGTGGACGACGATCGAGTCCTCGGTGGCGGTGCTGCCGTTCGTCTGCTGCTCAGTCGTGGTCGCCATCGCTAGTGCCCGGCCTTTCTGTAGATGCTCACGACGGCGGCGCCGCCGAGGCCGATGTTGTGTTGCAGGGCAACCTTAACGCCTGGGACCTGGCGCTTATCGGCCGCTCCGCGCAACTGCCAGGTGAGCTCGGAGCACTGGGCCAGGCCGGTGGCCCCAAGCGGGTGGCCCTTCGAGATCAGGCCGCCGCTTGGGTTCACGACCGGGCCCTCGCCACCATGGGTCGTGGCCTGCCGGTCGACGAGCTTGTGACCCTCGCCCTCGGGAGCCAGGCCGAGGGCCTCGTAGGTGATCAGCTCGTTGGCGCTGAAGCAGTCGTGGAGCTCGACGACCTGGATGTCCTGCGGCGAGACCTGGGCTTCCTCGTAGGCTTGGCGAGCCGCTTCCCTGCTCATGTCGTAGCCGACGATCTTGATGCAGTCCGCGGTGTCGTCGAAGCTCGAGCGCAGGTCGGTGACCATCGCCTGGCCGGCGATCTCGATCGCCTGGCGGTAAAGGTCGTGCTCATCGACGAACCGTTCGGAGGCGACGATGGCGGCGGCGGCGCCGTCCGAGGTGGGGGAGCATTGCAGCTTGGTCAGCGGCTCGTGGATCATGGGCGCGTTCTTGATGTCCTCGAGGCTGTACTCGGTCTGGAACTGCGCGTAGGGGTTGCCGGTCGAGTGCTTGTGGTTCTTCCAGCCGATCCACGCGTAGTGCTCGGGCTTTGAGCCGTACTTCTCCATGTGGTCGCGGCCGGCGTTGCCGAACATCTGGGGTGCGAACGGGCTGGTTTCCGGGTCGCGGATCTGGAACATCCGCGCCATGTGCCTGTCCAGCGCCGGCGTGCGGTCGGTGTACTTCATCCCCAGCGAGCCGCGCTCCATCTTCTCGAACCCGATGGCCAACGCGCAGTCGGCGAGGCCGCCCTTGATCGCCTGGCGGGCGAGCATCAGGGCGCTCGAGCCGGTCGAGCAGTTGTTGTTGACGTTGTAGACGGGGATCCCGGTCAGGCCCAGCCCGTACACCGCCCGCTGGCCGTAGCTGGAATCGCCGTAGACGTAGCCGGCGTACGCCTGCTCGATGCTGTCGTAGGGGACGCCGGCGTCCTCGAGCGCCTTCTCGCCCGCCTCCTTGGCCCAGTCGGGGTAGTCGCCCTCCTTGGCGCCGGGCTTGTCGAACTTGGTCATGCCGACGCCGATCACGTAGGTCTTGTTGCTCATTGGCTGCTCCTTTCGACGGCTGGAAGCACGTCGCGGACGATGCTGAGAAAGCCTTGGACGAGGGCGGTGCGGGTCTGATCGCGGGTGAGGCGCCCGTGCTGGAGCCACTCCACCGACGCCGTCTCGGCGAAGCCGGAATAGGCGCGGATCAGCGCCCGCAGCTCTCGCGGCGCCTGCGCGGCCTCGTAGGTCTGCAGCGACTCGATCAGTCGGTCGGCGGCCTGCTCGCGCGCCTGCTCGAGGATGGCCTCGACCTCGGGGTCGTGGCCGAGCCCGCGGGCGCCGATCGCGGCCAGCCAGGTGCCGCGGTTGCGCTCGAGCATCGCCAGCCATCGGTCGACCCCTTCGTCGATCACGGTCTCGATGTCGCGCCCCGGGCTCTGGAGGGGGACGGGGTTGGGCGGCGTGCGCATCAGGCCGCGCACGACCTCCAGGTACAGGTCGCGCTTGGTCCCGAAGTAGTGGTGCAGGAGGCCCCGGGCGACGCCCGCCTCCCTGGCGATCTCGGACGTCGACACCGACGCGTAGTTGCGTTCGCTGAACAGGCGCTTGGCGCAGGCGAGGATCTGGCGCCGGCGCTCGTCGTGTTCGAGGCGGTGCCAGCGGGGGGCGGGGGTGGCGGCCATCAGGCTCCGGAGGCCCGGTCGGCCGCGGGCCGGCGCATCGGGCGAGTCGGCGCATCAGGCTCCCGGGGCCCGGCGGGGGGCGGGCCGGCGTGTCTCACAGGCCGGAGGGGGGCCATCGCCTGGGCAGGCTAGCAGAAGTTGGCAGAGTGCCAATTAGGCTGTATCGTTGCCCTCGTGAGCTCCGCGGGCAACGGTCAGGCGCGGCACTACCGGGTCGCGGTCGTCGGCGCCGGGTTCTCGGGGATATGCATGTCGATCCGCCTCCTGCAGGAGGGGATCACGGACTTCGTCGTGCTCGAGCGGGCCGACGAGGTCGGGGGGACGTGGCGCGATAACACCTATCCCGGGTGTCAGTGCGACATCCCCTCGGCGCTGTACTCGTACTCGTTTGCCCCCAACCCGAACTGGTCGCGGTTCTATCCGCTGCAGGAGGAGATTCGCGACTACCTGCGCGACTGCGCCGAGCGTTTCGGCGTGATGCCGTACATCCGCTTCGGTCATGAGGTGTTCGGTGCGGATTGGGACGAGGGCGGCCGGCGGTGGCGGCTCGAGACCGCCGGCGGCCCGGTGAGCGCCGACGTGCTGGTCGGCGGCATGGGCGGGCTGAGCAATCCGTCGCTGCCCAACATCGAGGGCATCGGGGAGTTCGGCGGGACGATGTTTCACTCCGCGAACTGGGACTGGGACCACGATCTCGCCGGCGAGCGCGTCGGGGTGATCGGAACCGGGGCATCGGCGATCCAGTTCGTGCCCATGATCCAGCCCCGGGTCGGCCGCCTGACCCTGTTCCAGCGCACGCCGGCGTGGGTCATGCCCGATCCCGATCGGCCCGTGACCCCGCGCGAGCGGGATCTGTGGCGCCGGTATCCGATCACGCAGCGGCTGCTGCGCGGGGTCATCTACGCGCTGTTCGAGGCCACGGTGTTGACCACGATCGTCGACCGGCGGCTGTCGTCGCTGCTGGAGCGGAGCGCCCGCCGCCACCTGGAAGAGCAGGTCCCGGATCCGGAGCTGCGGGCCAAGCTGACCCCGTCCTACACGCTGGGCTGCAAGCGGATCACCCTCTCGGACACCTACTATCCGGCGCTGGCGCAGCCCAACGCCGAGGTTGTCACCGAGCGGATCGAACGGATCACGCCCCGGGGCATCGTGACCGCCGACGGCGTGGAGCGGGAGCTCGACACGATCGTGTTCGGGACGGGCTTCAAGGTCAACGACAACCCGGCGTTCACGCGCGTGCGCGGTCGCGACGGCCGCACCCTGGGGGAGGCGTGGGAGGGCAGCCCACGGGCGTATCTGGGCTCGACCATCGCCGGCTTCCCGAACCTCTTCCTGCTCGTGGGGCCGAACAGCGCCGGCGGCTTCAACTCGATCATCTTCACCACCGAGGCGCACGTCAACTACGCGATCGCCGCCCTGGGGGCGATGGCCAAGCGGGGCGCGGGCGTGGCCGAGGTGCGGCGCGAGGTCTACGACCGGTGGACGCGCCGGACCGACCGGCGCCTCGCCCACAGCGTGTGGAACGAGGGCGGGTGCCAGAGCTGGTATCTGGACGCCAACGGTCGTAACGGGGTGTGGTGGCCGGGGTTCATGGCGGGCCTGTGGCTGCGTACGCGGCGGTTCAACGCCAGCGAGTATCAGTTGCAGCCCGCCTGACGGGGGGCCTGCCGCCTGGCGGGGGGCCTGCCGCCTGACCGGGGGCCTGGCCCGCCTGACCGGGGGCCTGGCCGTCTTACGGGAATATATGGCCCGTTTCGCGGCCAGCCTCTGGATGGCGCGCGCGTGTGTCCGCGCGCCGATCCGTGACTACAGCGTCATCCCGCCGAACTGGCCGCCGGTGATGCTCAGCACCTGGCCGTGGACGAAGTTCGACCACGGCGAGCACAGGAAGAAGACCCCGCCGGCGGCCTCCTGGGGACTGCCGGGGCGGCCGAGCGGGATCATCATCGGCGCCAGGCCGCGCATCTGCTCGGGGATGCCGAGCTGGACCGTCTGGCCGCCGATCTCCATCACGTTGGAATCGACCTTGGGGGCGGTGAGGCGCGTCTCGATGTAGCCGAACGCGACCGCGTTGACGTTGATCTTGAACTGGCCCCACTCCTTGGCCAGGGTCTTGGTGAGCCCGACCACCGCCGACTTGCCGGAGGAGTAGTTGGCCTGGCCGGCGTTGCCCATGGTCCCGGAGATCGAGGACACGTTCACGATCTTGCGGAACACCTCGCGGCCCTCCTCGCGCTCCTGCTTGGCCGGCTCGCGCATGTGGGGGGCGACGGCGCGGCACATCCGGAACGGGACGATCGAGTGGATGTCGATCATCCGCTGGAACCACTCGTCGCTCATCTTGTGGATCGGGGCATCGAGCGTGTAGCCGGCGTTGTTGACCAGGATGTCGACCTTGCCCCACTCGTCGATCACCTTCTGCACGAGCGCGTCCGGAACCTCGGGCTGGGTCAAATCGCCGGCGAAGACCAGCGTGTCGCCCTCGATCTCGCCGGCCGTCTGCTCGGCCACGTCGCCGTCGAGGTCGTTGATCAGGACCTTTGCGCCCTGCTCGGAGAGCAGCTCCGCGGTGGCGCGGCCGATGCCGCGCGCGGAGCCGGTGACGATTGCGACCTTGCCGTCGAGGACTGTCATGTCTGGGTGCCTTTCGTTGGAGTGAGTTGGCATTCTGCCAACAGGCAGCCAGCCGTGTCTGACCCACTCGCACAGGTGATCGTCAGGCGGGCGCCGCCAGATAGAGTGGCGCCGCCGATGAACGCGATCGAGTGGCTGACCGCATATGCCCACAAGCTCGGGATCGAGGCACCGAGCCAGGACGAGTTCAGGGCCGTGCTCGACCTCGCCGGCGAGGCCGCGCACTCCTCCGAGCGGGTGGCGGCGCCGGTGGCATGCTGGCTGGCGGCCAAGGCAGGCGTCGACGTCGAGGAGGCGATGAGGCTGGCCAGGGAGGTGTCGAGCGATGGCTGAGCGCAGCCACGACATCGTGGTGTTCGGCGCCACCGGGTTCACCGGCGGCCTCACGGCCGAGTACCTGGCCGCGCACGCCCCGCCCGGGCTGGGCTGGGCGCTGGCAGGACGTAATCGCCAGAAGCTCGAGGCGGTGCGCGGTCGGCTCGAGCGGATCGACCCGGCGTGCGCGGAGCTGCCGTTGCTGCAGGCCGACGTCAACGACCCGGCCTCGGTGCGCGCGGTGGCCGAGTCGACGCGGGTCGTGATCACCACCGTCGGTCCCTACATTCTCTACGGCGAGCCGCTCGTCGCCGCCTGCGCCGTCGCCGGCACCGACTACGTCGATCTCACGGGCGAGCCGGAGTTCGTCGACCTGATGTGGCTGCGCCACCACGAGCAGGCGGAGCGCAGCGGAGCCCGGATCGTCCACTCGTGCGGGTTCGACTCGATCCCGTACGACCTCGGGGCGCTGTTCACCGTGCAGCAGCTGCCGGAGCACGTCCCGGTCTCGCTCGAGGGGTTCGTGAGCTTCGGGGGGACGTTCTCCGGCGGCACCTATCACTCGGCGATTCAGATCATGGGGCGCCTGCGCCAGGGCCGCCAAGTCGCCCGGGAGCGCCGCCAGCGAGAGCCCCGCCCCACCGATCGCCGGGTCACGGGAGTCCCCGGCAGGCCCCACCGGAGCGAGGTCGGCGGCGGCTGGGCGGTCCCGTTCCCGACCATCGACCCGCAGACGGTGCTGCGCTCGGCCCGGGCGCTCGATCGCTACGGGCCCGAGTTCAGCTACAGCCATTACCTGGTCCAGAGGCAGCTGCCGGTGCTGATCGGGATGGGCGCCGGCGCCGCCGCGGCGATCGCGCTGGCCCAGCTGCCGCCCACCCGCAACGCGCTGCTGAGGCTCAAGGATCCGGGCGAAGGGCCCTCGCCGGAGCAGCGCGCCAAGGCATGGTTCCGCGTCCGCTTCGCCGGCGAGGGCGGCGGCAGGCGCGTTCTGACCGAGGTCGCGGGGGGTGATCCGGGGTACGGCGAGACCTCAAAGATGCTGGCCGAGGCGGCGCTGTGCCTGGCCGGCGACGACCTGCCGGCGCGGGCCGGCCAGCTGACCCCGGCGGTGGCGATGGGCGATCATCTGCTCGATCGGCTACGCCGGGCTGGGATCAGATTCGAGGTCGTGGAGAGCGGATGACGGTGACCGGAGCAGACGCGGTCGATGCGGCCAACGCCTCGTTCGGCCGCCATCCCGGACAGCGTGCGCTGCACGCGAAGGGGACGCTGCTGACGGGGACGTTCACGGCCACGCCGCAGGCGGCGCGCCTGACCCGCGCCGCGCACATGCGGGGCGAGGCGGTCCCGGCCACGATCAGGGTCTCGAACGGCGGCGGCAACCCGGACGTGCCCGACTACGCGCCCGACGTCCGCGGGCTGGCGGTCAAGCTGTACCTGCCCGACGGCGCGCGGACCGACATCGTGGCCCAGAGCGCGCCGCGGTTCCCGTTTCACGGCCCGGAGCCGTTCGTGGAGCTGCTCCGCGTCCAGCGCCCAGGCGTCGATCTCGCGCTCAAGATGCCGGCGCTGCTCGCGCGCCATCCCGAGGCGCTGCGCACGCTGCCGGCGAACATCCCCGCGCTGCGACCACCGGCGAGCTACGCGACGATCCCCTACTACGCGGTCCATGCCTACGGGTTTGTGGACGCCGAAGGGGGGTCGCGGTACGTCCGCTACACGCTCGTGCCGGAGCTGCCCGTATCCCGGCTGACGCCGTGGGCGGCAAGGCGGCTGGGCCGCGACTACCTTCAGGAGGACATCCGTCGCCGCGTCGCCGAGGGCCCGGTGCGATTCTCGCTCCAGCTGCAGCTCGCCCTCCCCGGCGACGAGGTCGCCGATCCGTACGTGGTGTGGCCGGGCGATCGCGAGCGCGTGAGGGCGGGCACCCTCGAGCTGACCGGGCTCGACACCGAGCGCGAAACCGGCGAGGACATCCTCGTGTTCGACCCCACCCGCGTCGTCGACGGAATCGAGCTCTCCGAGGACCCGGTACTGCGCTTCCGCCCCGAGGCCTACTCGGCGTCGGTGGAGCAGCGGACGCGCAGCTGATGGCCGCGGCTTGACCGATCTGCGGACAGATGGGGCCGCCGCGCTCGAATGGGCCGCCCGCTATCTGGAGCGCGTCGAAGAGCTGCCGGTGCTGGCCCAGGTCGCCCCCGGCGAGATCAGAGCGCGCCTCCCGGACCGGGCGCCCGAACACGGCGAGCCGTTCGCGGACGTGCTGCGCGACCTCGACGAGGTGCTGCTGCCCGGCGTCACCCACTGGCAACACCCTCGCTACTTCGCCTACTTCGCCACCAGCGCGGCCCAGGAGGCGATCCTGGCCGAGCTGCTGGCGGCGACGCTGAATTCGGTGGCATTCCTGTGGCGCACGGCCCCCGCGGCCACGGAGCTGGAGTACGTGGTGCTGGACTGGGTGGCCGACCTGCTCGGCCTCCCCAGCGGCTGGCACGGTCACATCGAGGACACGGCCTCAACCTCGACGCTGGCGGCGATCGTCGCCGCCCGTGAGGCCACCGGCCGCGACCTCGTCGTCTGCTCCGAGCAGGCCCACTCGGCGGCCGAGAAGGCGGCCAGGATGCTGGGCATGAGGCTGCGCACGGTCCCCACCGACGATCGGTTCCGGCTCGACGCCGGCGCCCTGGGGGACTTATCCGATGCCGCCGTCGTCGTGGCCACCGTCGGCACCACCGCGTCGGCGGCCGTCGACCCGGTGCCGGCGATCGCCGAGGCGTGCGAGCGGGCGGGGACGTGGCTGCACGTGGACGCCGCCTACGCCGGCGCGGCGATGGTGTGCCCCGAGTTCCGCTGGGCGTTCGCCGGCGTGGAGCGCGCCGACTCGGTCGTCGTCAATGCCCACAAGTGGCTGCTGACGCCGATGGACTGCTCGCTGCTGTGGACCCGCCGGCCGGAGGACTTCCGGCGGGCGTTCAGCGTCGTGCCGGAGTTCCTGCGCACGCCGGACGCCGAGGACGCCCTCAGTCTCAGCGAGTACGGCCCCGTGCTGGGGCGCCGGTTCCGGGCGCTGAAGCTGTGGGCGGTGCTGCGCTGCCGCGGGCGCAGCGGGCTGCAGGCCCACATCCGCAGCGGCGTCGAGCTCGCGGCCCAGTTCGAGCGGTGGATCGCCGCCGAGCCGGGGTGGGAGCTGTGCGCGCCGCGGCACTTCTCGCTCGTCTGCTTCCGGCTCGAGGGTGAGGACGAACGCAACCGGGCGCTGCTCGAGCGGGTTAACGCCAGCGGTGAGATCTTCATCTCGCATGCTTCACTGGGCGGCCGTCATGTACTGCGACTGGCGATCGGACAGATGAATACGACCGAGGCCGACGTGCGGCGCGCTTGGGACGTGCTCAGGCGGGAAGCAGAGAGGCTATGAAGCTCCGCCTGGCCCTGATGGCGCTGACGATCGGGATCCTCGCGCCGGCGGCGAGGGCGTCGACGCCGCCAGTCCCGATCCCCTCGACGCCGGCCCAGCCGGTCTACGTGGGGGCCCCGGCGAAGCCGCATCCGATCACCGGGATCGGGCGCACTCCGCGCAACCCGTTCATGGCGCCGAACGGGCGCTCGGAGATCCACGACGACGCGTGGCAGACCGACGCGATCCCCTGGGGCGGTCCGCTGGGCCGCTCGCCCAAGACGCTGTCGTCGATGATCAGCCGCGACTGCGGCTCGATCACGTTCGACGCCCGCGGCCGGGTGGTGTCGGTCTGCGTCGGCGTGGGCGGACCGGAGCTGTACATGTTCGATCCCCACACGCTGGCCACGCTGGCCACGTTCATGCTTCCGCCGCGGCAAAGCATCTCGGGCGGGTCGATCTTCCAGGACTTCACCGGCGGCGGGTACTTCTACCTCGACGCCTCCGACCGGGTGGTGACGGCGACGACCACGCGGCACATCTTCGTGATCGCGGAGACGCCCGGCGGGACCGCCTTCAAGCAGGTCGGCGACTACGACCTCAGCCACGTGCTCACCCCGACCGAGAAGATCACCTCGGCCCTGCCCGACTCCCACGGGCTGCTGTGGTTCGTGGCCCGCAGCGACGGCGTGGTGGGGACGCTCAACTTCGCCACCCGGGCGGTCCACGTGATCCGGCTCGGCCACGGCGCCGAGGGCGAGATCGAGAACTCGTTCGCCACCGATCAGCAGCCGGATGACGCGGGCGCCGCGCATCGAGGCGCGGCCGGACGCCGCGCGCGCGGATCGTCCGCGGGGGTGTACATCGCCACCAACCGCAAGCTGTACCGGTTCACGGCCGGCAGGCACGGCAAGCCGAAGATCACCTGGCAGGTGCGCTATCCGAACAGCCACCAGTCCAAGCCCGGCCAGGTCGACGACGGCACCGGCACCACCCCGACCGTGATGCAGGGCGGCTACGTCAACATCACCGACAACGCGGATCCGATGGACGTGGTCGTGTACCGCACGGCGGTCAAGCCGACCCGGCGGGTGCGCTGGCATCACCACTGGCGCCGGCAGCGCCTCCGGCGGCAGGTGTGCAAGGTGCCGGTGTTCAAGAAGGGGGCAAGCGCGGATGAGAACTCGCTGATCGTCGCCGGCCGCTCGATGATCGTCGAGAACAACTACGGCTACACCGGACCAACCGCGGTCTCGGGAGGCGGGCTGACCGCGCCGGGGTTCGAGCGCATCGACATCGACGCCAACAGCAACGGGTGCCACGTGGTGTGGCGGAACACCAGCGATCGGGCGCCGACGGTGGTCTCCAAGCTGTCGCTCGCGAACGGGCTGATCTACACGTACACCAAAGGCCGGGGCTCGGTCGACCCGTGGTACTGGACCGCGATCGACTTCCGCACCGGGCGCACCGTCTACAAGCAGCTGTCCGGGACCGGCCTCGGCTACAACAACAACTACGCCGGGATCGCGCTGGGACCGAGCGGCACCGAGTATCTGGGCACGCTCGAAGGGATCATCGCGATGCGGGACGGGAGCAAGGCGCCGATCCTCTGAGCTACTTGAGCTCGGCGGAGGTCTTGCCCAGGAGCAGCCGCGCCACCACCAGGAGCTGGATTTGCTGGGTGCCCTCGAAGATGTCGAGGATCTTGACGTCGCGGGCCCATTTCTCGAGCAGCTCGCCCTCGCCGTAGCCGATCGCCCCCGCCAGGGCCACGCAGCGAAGCGCGACGTCGGTGGCGGTGCGCCCCGCCTTGGCCTTGGCCATCGAGGCCTGCAGCGAGTTCGGCCTATGGTTGTCGGCCATCCAGGCCGCCTGCATGGTCAGCAGCCGGGCGGCCTCCCAGTCGGACTCCATGGCGATGAACTCCGACGCGGCCGCGCTCTGGGTGTGGGGTGGGGCGCCGTAGTCGATCTCGACCCCGGCCTCGGCCAGCAGCTCGCGCGTCCGGTCCAGGCACGCGCGGGCGACGCCGATGGCCATGCCCGCGACCAGCGGGCGCGTGTTGTCGAAGGTCTGCATCACGCCGGCGAATCCGCGCCGGGTCTCGATCTCGGGGCTGCCGAGCAGGTTCTGCTCGGGCACGCGACAGTCCTCGAGGACGAAGTTGGCGGTGTCGGAGGCCCGGATCCCGAGCTTGTGCTCCAGGCGGTCGAGCTTCAGCCCGGGGTTGTCGCGCTCGACCACGAACGACTTGATCGCGCCCCGGCCCTGGGCGCGATCGAGCGTCGCCCAGACCACGATCAGCTCGGCGCGGTCGCCCGAGGTGACGAAGATCTTCTCGCCGTTCAGCACGTACTCCTCGGTCTCGGGGTCGTAGCGCGCCGTGGTGCGGATCGCCGCCGAGTCCGAGCCGGCCTCGGGCTCGGTGATCGCCATCGCCGCCCACTTGCCGCCGAACCGGCGCAGCTGCTCCTCGTTGGCGACGGCCGCGATCGCCGCCTGGCCGAGGCCCTGGCGGGGCATCGTCAGCAGCAGCCCGACGTCGCCCCAGGACAGCTCGATCAGACCCAGCAGGCTGGCCATGTTGCTGCCGTTGCGGTTCCTGTCCCCCCTGGCCGGCGCGGCGCCGTTGCCGCCGACGCCGGCCGCGCCGGCGCCGCCGAGGGCGCCGGACTCGTTCATGCCGTCGATCACCGCGGCGAGCATGTCGAGCTCCTTGGGGTACGAGTGCTCGGCGTGATCGTATTTCCGCGAGATCGGGCGGAAGACCTCCGTCGCCACCTGGTGGGACTGGGACACGAGCTGGGTGAGCTTCCTGGGGATCTCGAGGTTGATCGGCATGGCTAGGAGTGGGTGCGGGTCATTAGACGAGCAGCGCTCCCTCCATCACGCCCGCCGCCCGCAGGTCGCGGTACCAGCGCTCGACCGGATGCTCCTTGACGTAGCCGTGGCCGCCGAGCAGCTGGACGCCAGCGGAACCGATCGCGGCTCCGCGCTCGGAGCACAGGCGGCGCGCCAGCGCGACCTCGCGAAGGAACGGCAGCCCCTGGTCGGCGCGGCTGGCGGCGCGATAGGTGGCCAGGCGCATCCCCTCGAGCTCGATGGCGACGTCGGCGACGGCGAAGGCGACCGCCTGGCGGTTGGCGATCGGCTCGCCGAACGCGGTCCGCTCCTTGACGTACGGGATCACGTAGTCGAGCACGGCCTGGCCCGTCCCGACGGCAAGGGCGCACCAGGCGAGCCGGCCGAGGGCGATGCATTCGCGGTAGCTCTCCGCGTCGGCACCGCCGAGCAGCGCCGCGGCGGGCAGGGTCACGTGCTCGAGGATCAGCCTGCCGGTGGCGGCGGCGCGAATGCCCATTCCGGGCTCGGGCTCGACGCTCATGCCGGCGCTTGCGGACTCGACGATGAACAGCGCCGGACCGCGTCCCTCGAGCTCGGCGGCGACGATGAACAGCTCGCCGTGCCGCGCCCGGGGCACCAGTGACTTGACGCCGTCGAGGACGTAGCCGCCGTTGACTTCACGCGCGCGCGTGCGCAGTGTGACCGGATCGAACAGCGCTCGCGGCTCGAGCACCGCGAGCGCTGCGGCGGGCACGTCCTCGCCCACGAACGCCGGCAGATAGGTGGCCTGCTGGTCGGCATCGCCCCACAGGCCCAGCGCGGTGGCCACGCCCGCCGGGGCGAGGCAGGCGACCGCGAGCCCCATGTCCCCCTGCGCCAGCGCCTCGCCGAGCAGCACCGAGGTGACCGCGGAGCGCTCCTCGACGGCGCCACCGAGCTCTTCGGGCACCCCCACGGTGGCCAGCCCGAGCTCGCTTGACTGGGCCAGCAACTCCGGGGGCGCGGCGGCGTCGGCGTCGGCCGCCTGCGCGGCGGGGCGCAGCCTGCGCAGGCCGAACTCGCGCACCGAGTCGCGGAGCATCTGCTGCTCCTCTGTGGGGTCGAGGTCGAACAGGTCGCTGCGCTGGGGCCGCGGCTGCCGGGCCGGCCGCGACAGCTTCTGGGCGGCGGCGAACGTCCGGCCGGCTCGCGCCGCCGTTCGGCTCGTCGTCTTCGAGGCCCCGTGGAGGAAGCGCTCGGTCGGCTCGCGCAGCCCGAGCCGGTCCATGAGGTCGGAGCCGGCGAGCCGGCCCAGCGCCCGGAGGCCCACTGCCCGGCCGCGATCAGCGAGGTTTTGCGGAGAGGGCATCCGGTGGCGAAGGGGCTAGCACGATTCGGTGTGGCGTCATTCGGTGTAATTCTGAACGGCGCCGTACATCTGAACCAATTTACCGTCTTACAACGTTCTTACATGGCGGTCGTCATCCTCCAGCCATGCGGGTCTTGATCGCCGAGGACGAGCGCCGCCTGGCGGACGCGATCGCCCGCGGCCTGAGGCGCGAGGGGATGGCGGTGGACCTGGCGCCGGACGGGAACGATGCGCTCGTCAAAACCCGGGTCGTCCGCTACGACGTGCTCGTGCTCGACCGGGATCTCCCCGGCGTCCATGGCGACGAGGTGTGCCGGATGGTGCGCGACGAGCGTCCGGAGACGGGAATCCTGATGCTGACCGCGGCGGGAGCGCTCGATGATCTCGTCGAGGGGCTGTCGCTGGGCGCCGACGACTATCTGCCCAAGCCGTTCCGCTTCGCCGAGCTGGTGGCGCGGATCCGGGCGCTGGCGCGGCGTTCGGTCCCGAGCCGGCCGGCGGTGCTCAGGCACGGCGACATCGAACTCGACCCGGCTCGCAGAACGGTGGAGCGAGCCGGCAAGGAGGTCGTGCTGGCCCGCAAGGAGTTCGCGGTGCTGGAGACGCTGATGAGCGCGGACGGAGCGGCCGTGTCCGCCGAGCAGCTGCTCGAGCGGGTGTGGGACGATCAGATCGATCCGTTCACCAACGTGGTCCGGATGACGATCATGACCCTGCGCCGGAAGCTGGGCGAGCCAGTGGCGGTGGAAACGGTGATCGGCGTGGGCTACCGGATGGGCTGATGGGGCACCGGGATCGCAGCGGCCGGCGCTCACGCCTCGCCCGGGCGGCGGTGGTCCTGCCCGCGCCCACGATCCGGCTCCGCCTGACCGTCCTCTACGGGGTCGTGTTCCTGATCACCGGCGCCGTGCTGCTAACGCTCGGCTACGTGCTCGTGCGCCACAACCTCGACGCCGGCGCGAACTTCCGCCAGGTCCGCCAGCAGCTCCAGAGGCTCGGCGTGGTGCCCGGTACTGGAGCCCCGTTCTTCGGCCGCCCGTTCCGGTTCCTTCCCGGCTCCCCGGAGGCCGGCGTCGCGGCGGCGGTGCGGGCCCAACTGCGCGCCGATGCGCTGCACCGTCTGCTGGTCGAGTACCTGCTCGCGCTCGGGGTGATGACGATGGTCTCGGCCGTCGCCGGCTGGCTGCTGGCCGGTCGCGCGCTGCGGCCGCTGCGCAAGATCACCGCCACCGCGCGCCGTGTCTCGGGGGAGAACCTGGGCGAGCGGATCTCCCTCACCGGGCCGGCGGACGAGCTGCGGGAGCTCGCGGACACGTTCGACGGAATGCTCGGGCGGCTCGACAGCGCGTTTCAAAGCCAGCGTCACTTCGTCGCCAACGCGTCGCACGAGCTGCGCACCCCGCTGGCCATCATGCGCACCGAGGTCGACGTCGCGCTCGCCGATCCCGACTGCGGCGAGCGCGAGCTGCGCGAGATGGGGGAGGCGGTGCGGGAGTCGATCGATCGCTGCGAGCGCCTGATCGAGAGCCTGCTGACGCTGGCCCGGAGCGAGGCCGCCACCGGACGCGAGGAGCCGGTCGACCTCGCTGCGCTGGCCGGCGACTGCATCACCGACCTCCAGGCCCGGGCGCAGGAAGCGGAGGTGCGGCTGGGCGACGATCTCGAGCCTGCCTGGACGCGCGGCGAATCCGCGCTGCTCGAACGGATGGTGGCCAACCTGCTCGACAACGGCATCCGCTACAACGAGCGCGGAGGCGTGGTCGACATCCGGACCCGGACCGAGAACGGCCGGGTAACGCTCACCGTGGTCAACGGCGGGGCCCGGATCGATCCGGTCGACGCGCAGGGGTTGGCGGAGCCGTTCCGCCGTCTGGAGAGGCAGCGCGCCGGATTCGGACTGGGGCTCTCGATCGTGCGCTCGGTGGTGCAGGCCCACGGGGGCACGGTGGCGGTCGAGGCGCCGGAGCGGGGCGGACTCCAGGTGCGGGTCGAGCTGCCGCCGGCGCCGCGACCATCGCAGCTAAACGTTGGGGAAGAATCGGGGACGCTTACGCGGAACTGACACCGCCGGCGCTAAATACCGCTGGCGATGAGACGGAAAAGGGCTTCCCGGCCGTGGCACCTGTACGGGCTCGCGGTGGTCGCGGTCGCGGTGGCGGTGCTGGCGATTGTCGAGATCGGACCGCCGACCAGCTCGGCTCGGACCGCGAAGGAGATCGTCACCGCCGAGAACGGGGTCGTCCAGTCGACGGTGACCGGCAGCGGCAACGTGCAGGCCGGCACCGACGTCGACGTCAACTTCAAGGCCAGCGGCACGCTCCAGCACGTCTACGTGTCGGTCGGCCAGCACGTCACCAAGGATCAGCTGCTGGCGACGTTGGACCCGACCACGGCGCAGCTCTCGTTCGACCAGGCCGAGGACCAGCTCATCGCCGCCCAGGATCAGCTCACCGAGATCGAGAACGGAACCGCGACGGGCACGTCGGGCGGCTCGTCGGGTGGCTCGACGGGTTCGACGGGTTCGACGGGCTCGGGCGCGACTGATGCCAGCCTGAGCAGCGTCGCCGACGGTCCCGAGTTCGTCTCCTACACCCCCGCGGGCCGGCACCGTCCGAGCCGCGGCACGACCACGACGACCCCGACGACCACGACCCCGACGACCACGACCACGACGACCACTCCCGCCCGCACGCGCAAGCCCACGACCGGCTCCTCGACCGCCGGCGGCGGCGGTTCGAGCACCAAGACGACGCAGACCACGACGACCCCGTCGCCGTCGAGCATCGCCTCGGCCGAGGCCTCGGTGTTCAGCGCCGAGGCCGACGTGCGCAGCGCTCGGAACGCGCTCAACGACACCAAGCTGTACGCCCCGACGAGCGGAACGATCGCCTCGCTGGCCGGCCTGCTGCCCGGTGATTCGGTGTCCGCCGGCTCGAGCTCGAACGCCGCCGGCACCAGCTCGTCGTCGAACTCGTCCTCATCCGGCAGCGGAGGCGGCCTCGCCGGCGGCACGGCCACGGCCGGCAGCCTCGGCGGTTCGAGCTCATCCTCCTCGTCGTCGGGCGGCTCGTCGAACTCGCCGTTCGCCGAGATCGTCAACACCGGCACGATGACGATGACCGTCGCCTTCAGCGAGTCGGACATCAGCAAGGTGAAGGTCGGCCAGCCGGCGACGGTCACCTTCGACGCGCTGCCGGGGGTGGAGCTGGGGGCGCACGTGACCCAGATCTCACCGGTGGGGACGACGAGCAGCGGCGTGGTCAGCTACAACGCGACCCTGACCCTCGATCAGCGCGACTCCGCGGTCAAGCCGGGAATGAGCGCTTCGGCGGCGGTGATCGTCAGCCAGGCCCAGGGCGTCACCGTCCCCAACCAGGCCGTGACCGGCACCGGCTCGCTGGGCACGGTCAACGTGCTCGAAGATGGCAAGACGGTCTCGCAACAGGTCGTCGTCGGGCTCAGAGGCGACAGCAGGACGCAGATCATCAGCGGCCTGCGGGCCGGTCAGCAGCTGGTGGTGACGATCACGCTGCCGTCGCTGAGCTCCGGGGCCAGCAGCACGGGCTCGAGCGGCACGCTTGGGGGCGCGGGCCGGTTCGGCGGCTTGGGCGGTGGCGGCTTGGGCGGTGGCGGGTTGGGCGGCGGCGGGGCGTTCTTCCGCCGTGCTGCGGGTGGCGGCTGATGCCTCGCCCTGGCCAAGCTCGGCGCCGGCAGGCGCCGGTCATCGACATCCGCGAAGTGCGCAAGACCTACCGCATCGGTGACATCGCCGTGCATGCCCTGCGCGGGGTCAGCCTGCGGGTGGAGCGCGCCGAGTACGTCGCGATCATGGGCGCGTCGGGCAGCGGCAAGACCACGCTGATGAACATCATGGGCTGCCTGGACACGCCGACCAGCGGCACCTACCTCCTGGGCGGCCTCGACGTGCGCGGCATCGACGAGGGCAACCTGGCGGACGTGCGCAACCGCCACATCGGGTTCGTCTTCCAGAGCTACAACCTGATCCCACGCACGCGCGCGTTGGCGAACGTCGAGCTGCCGCTGTCCTACGCCGGCCTGCCGCGAGCGGCCCGCCGGCAGCGCGCGATGGCTGCGCTGCACCAGGTCGGGCTGGAGGACCGCATACACCATCTGCCCTCGGAGCTCTCGGGCGGCCAGCAGCAGCGCGTCGCGATCGCCCGCGCGCTGGTCACCAATCCGGCGATCATCCTCGCCGACGAGCCCACCGGCAACCTCGACTCGGCCTCCGGGGCGGACGTCCTGTCGCTGTTCGAGCGGCTCAGCGACGAGGGGCGGACGATCGTCCTGATCACGCACGAAGACGAGGTGGCCACGCACGCGCGCCGGGTGATCCGGATCAAGGACGGGACGATCATCGCCGATGAGCGTCCGCAGACGATCGGGCAGCTCACATGATCGAGACCCTGCACGTCGCGCTCGGCGGCTTGGCCGCCAACAAGCTGCGCTCGGGGCTGACGATCCTGGGGCTGACGATCGGGGTCGGCTCGGTGATCGTGCTGATCGCCGTCGGCACCGGATCCTCCCACGCGGTCGAGAAGCAGATCGACGCCCTCGGCAGCAACGTGCTGCTGGTCAGCGCCACCCCCACGCTGGGCGGACTGGGCCGCGGGACCCCGAGCACGACGACGCTGACCGTCGCGGACGCGGCCGCGCTCCAGGACCGGTTCGAGGCCCCCGACGTGGCCAGCGCCTCGCCCGTGGTCAGCGCCGGCGACGTTACGCTCGCCTCCGGCGAGACGACTTACTCGCCGTCGTCGTTCGTCGGCACCACGCCGAGCTACCAGCAGGCGCGCGACTACACGATCGCGTCCGGGTCGTGGTTCACCCGGGCGCAGGAGAACGAGCACAGCCGCGTGCTCGTGGTCGGGCCGACCGTGGTCAGCGAGCTGTTCGGCGGACAGGACCCGGTCGGACAGACGGTCCAGGTCAACGGCACGGGCTACCAGGTCATCGGCGTGACGGCGCCCAAGGGGTCGAACGGGACCACCGACGAGGACGACGTGGCGATCGCCCCGCTGACTGCGGTCCAGGACACGCTCACCGGCTACGGGAGCATCAACCAGATCGTCGTCCAGGCCAAGTCTCGCGATCAGCTGAATCCGGCGCAGACCGAGGTCACGAACATCCTCAACAAGCTCGATCCGCCCACCGCCGCGTCCATTACCGGCAGCAACTTCAACGTCGTCAACCAGAGCTCGATCATCCAGGCCTCGACCGCCAGCAGCAAGGTGTTCACCACCCTGCTCGGCGAGGTGGCGGCAATCTCCCTGCTGGTCGGCGGGATCGGGGTGATGAACATCATGCTCGTGTCGGTCACCGAGCGGACCCGGGAGATCGGGATCCGCAAAGCGGTCGGCGCCCGGCGCGGCGACATCCTGATCCAGTTCCTGGTCGAGGCGGTGTTGGTCTCGTTCTTCGGTGGGCTGACCGGGGTGGTGGCCGGCGTCGTCGGCAGCCAGTTCAAGATCGCCGGCGTCCAACCGGTGATCGCCCCGTATTCGATTGCCCTCGCGTTCGGCGCCGCGGTCCTGATCGGCCTGTTCTTCGGGACCTATCCGGCGGGTCGCGCGGCAGCGATGCGACCGATCGAGGCCCTGCGGTTCGAGTAATGGCATCCAACCCCGAAAAAGGAATCGAGATGAGTGCAGTCCCCTACGGCAGCCACGAGGAGGAGTGGGACAGATACGAGGACGAGCAGGAGCTCCAACTGCCCGGTCGGCCCCGGCGCCGGTGGTTGACCCCTGCCAGCGCGGCACTGCTGGCGCTGGTCCTGGGCGCGATCGGCTTCTACGTCGGGGTGCGCGTCGAGAAGGGCCAGCTCTCGAGCTCCTCCACCAGCGCCTCCCTGGGCACGAGCGCGGGCGCGCGCGCGGCGGCGGCCGGCGCCGGGGCGGGCGGGGCGGCGCGGCTCGCCGGCGCCTCGGGCGCCGGCGCCGGGGCGGGCTTCGCCGGCGGCCGAAGCGGATTTCTGTCCGGGGCCTTCGGGGGAGGGAGCGCCTCGTTCGGGACCGTCAGCAGTGTCGACGGCAAGACGATCTATGTCACCGAGACCGCCAACGGCAATGTGGTCAAGGTGCAGCTGTCGAGCGCGACCAAGATCACCAAGAGCGTCGGCGTCTCGAAGTCGGCGATCCGCCCCGGGGACACCATCGTCGTCCAGGGCCAGAAGAAGTCGGGTGGCGCGATCTCCGCGACATCGGTCAGCGACGCCGGCGCCAGGACCGCCGGCGCCGGCGCGGGGTCGGGGTCCGGATCGGGGTCGGGTGCAGGCTCGAGTTCAACTTCAAGCAGCGCAAGCTCCGCCGTCAACTCCCTGTTCGGGGGCGGCGGCTGATCAGTGAAAGAGAAAGGAATCCAGGTGTTGTCCAACTACAAAATCGCTCCCCGGCGAGCCGTCGTCGTGCTGGGAGTCTTAGCCGTCAGCTGTGCGATCACGGCCTGCGGCAGCAGTTCCGGCGGGTCGAGCTCGACGACCGCATCGGGGTCGGCGACGGCGTCGGCGAGCAGCGCCACGGGCCGGGCGGCCAGGCGCGCGGCGCTGGTCGCGTGCCTGAAGCAGCACGGCGTCACGCTGCCCGCCCGCCCGCCCGGCAGCAGCGCTCCCGGCAGCGGGGCAGCGCCTGGCTCCGGTCGCGGCTTCTTCGGCGGTGGTGGTTTCCTTGGCGGCGGCGGTTTCCGCAACTCCAAGTTCGCGGCCGCGTTCAGGGCCTGCGCCGGGAAGCTCGGCTTCCGTGGTGGCCGGCCGGGCCGGTTCAGGCTCTCGCACGCGGCGATCGAGAAGTTCGTCGCCTGCGTTCGCCGGCACGGCTACAGCCTGCCCAGCCCGAACTTCTCCGGCAAGTGGCCCGGTGTTCCCGGCCAACATCCGCACCAACAAGAAGTTCCAGGCCGCCAGTCGCGCCTGCGCGAGCGTGCTGCGCCCGGCGGGCGCCGGTGCGGGCGGGACGAGTACGACGGCGAGTAGCTGAGCGTAAGAGTTGGGGCCGAACCGATCGGCTTTACGCTGAACTGACGGACTTCCGCTTAGGCTCACGATGGCGACGAACGTGCGCCTCGTCGCCAGCGGGACCAATTTCCCGCCCATCCGGGTGCCGGCGGCGCTCCGGGCCCCGACTCCCGCCCGGAGCAGCCCGCCGGTGCTCGGGAAACGCCCTCACGGCCGCAGCCGGGCGATGACCAGAGCCGCGGCGTAGATGGCCGCCGCGATCCCGATGATCGCGCTGCTGGGCGGCAGCGAGCCGACGGCGTAGGAGAGCGCGAGGCCGCCCCACATCGCCGCCACCGCCAGCGCTCCCGAAACCACCAGCCCGAGGTACGGATTGACCGTGAGCCGGTGCGCGGCGCCGGCGGGAGCCGCCAACAGCCCCAGCAGCAGCAGCGCGCCGACGGCCTGCGTCCCCTCGGCGGTGACCACGGCCAGCGCGGCCAGCATGCCCGCGCCCAAGAGCCTGACCGGCACGCCACGGACGGCCGCGACTTCGGCGTCGAGGGTCGCGAACAGCAGCGGACGCAGGACCGCCGCCAGGGCCAGGACCACCGCCAGCCCGACGCCGGCGGCGAACACGGCGCCACCCGCGGTGAGGCTGTAGATCGAGCCGAACAGCGTGTTCGCGGTGATGATGCCGCTGCCCCCCGAGGAGCTCGTCGCCAGCACCGTGAGGAGGAGCACGCCGATGCCCAGGATCCAGGCGAACACTGTTCCGATCACGGCGTCGTCGGCCTGGCCGCGGCGGCCCAGCGCCGCCATCCCGGCGGCCACGGCGAGCGTCAGCACGAACAGGCCGACCCGCTCGTCGAGGCCGATGACCGCGGCCGCGATCGCGCCCACGAAGGCGACGTGGCTGAGCGCGTCGCCGGCGAACAGCTGACCGCGCAGGACCGCGAACCAGCCCACGCAGCCACAGGCGAGGGCCACGAACGTCCCGGCGAGGTAGGCGTTGCGGACGAACGCGTGCGCGAACATCAGCGCCTGCGCCGCGCCACGCGGGCCAGCACGTAGGCGCCGAACGCGAACGTGGTGATGTAGAAGCCCACCGGATAGATCGAGAAGTACGCGATCCCGAGCCCCAGCCACACGATCGCGAGCGCGACCGCGATGCTCAGCAACAGGCTCGGGAGGGGCCGCATGGTCAGCAGCTGCGCGGTGGCCGGCGGCGCCACGAGCAGCGCGAACACCAGCAGCGCGCCGGTGATCTGGCTCGCCGCCGCCACGGCGAGACCGAGCATCACCAGGAAGAGGGCGTCCAGCACGCGTACGGGAACGCCGCGCGCGCCGGCGACCTCGCGGTCGATGGTGGCGAACAGCAGCGGGCGTCCGATGACCGCGAGCGCCAGCAGGACGGCCACGGCGATCAGCGCCAGCACGAGGACCTGGCCGGTGGTGACGCCGAGAAAGGTCCCGAACAGCAGCGTCTCGGGCCCGCCCAGGACCGCGTGGTCGAGCGACAGAAACAGAAAGCCCGCGGCCAGCCCCACCGTCTGCACGGTGCCGATGGCCGCGGTCTCGGTGCCGTGACTGCGCGCGATGCCGCGCCTGCCGGGCCCCATCGCCAGGGCCGCGGCGCCGCAGGCGACGTAGTAGCCGAGCGACGCCGGCAGGCCCGCCAGCACCGCCCCGGTCGCGCCCGGGAAGGCCATCACCGACAGCGTGTGGCCGGCGAAGCTCTGCCGCCGCAGGACCATGTACCAGCCGACCACGGCGGCGAGCACAGCCACGATCGTGCCCGCGCGCAGCGCGTTGACCATGAACGGGAAGGTGAGCAGCTCGCGCACGTCGGTGACCGGGTTGGGGGACAGCGACGGGTTCATGGCGCTTCGTGGCGATGGCCATGGTGGTGGGGCGCCTCGGGCTGGCCCACCACCACCAAGCGGCCGTCGCTGGTGCGCAGCACCTCGATCGGCGCCCCGTACAGCCCGCTCAGGGTGGGGGCTGTGATCACCTCGTCCACCGCGCCGGCGAGCGCCCGCCCCGCGGCCAGGTACACGACCCGGTCGAGGTAGCCGAGCAGCGGGTTGACGTCGTGGGCCACGAGCAGCACGGCGACGCCCTCGCTGCTGCAGATGCGCCTGATCAGGGCAGCGACCGAGACCTGGTTGGGGATGTCGAGGCTGTCGAGCGGCTCGTCAAGGATCAGCAGCCTTGGCTTGCGGATCAGCGCCTGCGCGATCAGCAGCCGCTGCTGCTCGCCGCCGGACAGCTCGCCGATCGCCCGATCGGCGTAGCCGTCGGCGCCCACGAGCCGGATCACCTCCCGCAGCCGGGCCCGCTCAACCCGATGCCGGTCCCGAGCCGGCCGGGACAGCGGCAGCGGGACGCCCCACCGCGGACCGTCGAGGCCGAGGCGGACGAGGTCGACTCCGCGGATGCGAACGGAATCGTCGAACGCGTGCCGCTGGGGCAGGTACCCGACGCCGGCCCGCGCCTGCGCCGGCCGGCGCCCGAACACCGTCGCCGTCCCCGCGGCCAGCGGCACGAGCCCGAGGATCGCCTTCATCAGCGTCGACTTCCCGGCGCCGTTGGGGCCGAGCACGGCCAGGAACTCGCCTGGGGCGACCGTCAGGTCGATGTCCCTGACCACGGTCCGGCCGCCGAGGCGCACGGCCGCGCCGTCGAGCTCGACGGCGCGGGTGGCGCCGGCGCCGATCGCCGGGGTGAGCTCGCCGGCGGTGCTCATCTGCCCGTCGCCGCGTGCAGCGCGCGCTCCAGGCCCCGGAGCTGGGCCACCTGCCACTGCTCGAAGCTGTCGGTGGCGGGAGACAGCGTCTCGGTCACGGTCGCGATCGGGATGCGGTTGGCGCGCGCCAGCGAGTTCAGGCGCTGGATCTCGGGCGTGGCGTTCTGCGAGTTGTAGACCCAGACCTTGATCCGGTGGGCGGTGATCTGGCGTTCGCTGGTCAGGATGTCCTGCGCGGTGACCTCGGTTCCCTCGCTGATCGCGTTCATGAAGCTGTACGGCGTGATCAGCCTCAGGCCCAGCGCCGGCGCCAGCCCGCGCGAAGATGCTCTCCGACGCGCCCACCGGGGTGCCGGCGTAGCGGGCTCTGATCGTGGCGATCAGGCGGTGGTAGGTGGCGAGGCCGGCGTTCTCGAACTCGGTCCGCCGGCGCTCGAAGTAGCCGGCCTGCTTCGGGTCGAGCTTGCTCAGGTCGGCGGTGATCGCGTTGGCGACCGCCTCGACGTCGGCCGGGAAGTACCAGCGATGCGGGTTGTCGCCCTCCTCGAGGCCGAGCAGGTCGCCGACGTTGAGGACCACCCGTCCCGGGACCGGATTGGCCGCCAGCAGCCTCGGCGCCCACGGGTCATAGCCGATGCCGTTGACGATCGCCAGCTGGGCGGTGGCGAGCGTCCGCGCGTCGCCGGCGATCGGCTCGTAGGCGTGGGGGTCCTCGGCCGGGTTGACGATGATGCTCCGCACGCTGGCGTGGCGTCCGCCGAGCTGGCTGGCGATGCTGCCCCAGAAGTTCTCCGCCGCCACGACGCGGACCGCCGCCCCTGTGGAGGCGCCGGTCGAGTAGCCGGCGCCGCAGCCGGCGAGGAGCAAGCCGGTGATGGCGAGCGAGAGGGCAGTGAGGCGCGAGCGCGCAACCACAGCCGGACAACCTACCATAAAAGTGGGAATGAGTCTCATTCCCACTCTGCCGGGATCGGCGCTAGTCTTGTGGCGATGGCAGGCACCGACTGGAGCGAGCACGTCCATTCCGTCTTGGCCGGCGCCGGCCTCAAGCGCGGCGGCGCCCGGGAGCGGGTGATCGGGCTGCTGGCCGGCGAGGCGTGTGCGCTGAGCGCGGTCGAGATCGAGGACACGCTCCGCGCCAGCGGCCGCCCGACCGGGCGGGCCAGCATCTACCGCGTGCTGGAGCTCCTGCTCGAGCACGGCCTCGTCGAGCGGGTCGCCGTCGGCGGCGGCCAGGCCCGGTTCGAGCGCAGCCACCCCAGCGGCGCCCACCACCATCATCTCGTGTGCGAGCAGTGCGGGACGCTCGTCGCCTTCGACGATCCCGGGCTCGAGCACGCGATCGACCGGCTCTCGGAACGGCTGGGGGTCAGGGTCGAGAGCCACGACGTGCTGCTGCGCGGCGCCTGCGAGCGCTGCGGCTAGCTCCCGGCGCCGGCAGGCACGGATCTGGTGTCCTTGGGGATACTGCCGATCATGGCCGATCCCGAAATCCTCTGGACACCCTCGGACGAGCGGATCGAGCGTGCCGCTCTGACCCGCTATCGGGCCTGGCTCGAGCAGTCGCGCGGCCTGAGCTTCGACAGCTACGAGGCCCTGTGGCGCTGGTCGGTCGACGATCTCGAGGGCTTCTGGGCCTCGATCGTCGAGCACTTCGACATGCGCTTCGACACGCCGGGCAAGGGCGTGCTAGCCCGGCCCGAGATGCCGGGCGCCGAATGGTTCCCCGGCTCGCGGGTGAGTTATGCCGAGCACATCTTCCGCGACAAGCGCGACGAGGACGTGGCACTGCTCTACGCCTCCGAGCTGCGCTCGCTCGATCGGTGGACGTGGGCCGATCTGCGCCACCAGACGGCGGCGATCGCCTCCGGGTTGCGGCAGCTTGGCGTCTCCGAGGGCGATCGTGTGGCCGCGTACCTGCCCAACATCCCCGAGACGGTGGCGGCGCTGCTGGCCTGCGCCTCGATCGGCGCGATCTGGTCCTCGGCCGCGCCGGAGTTCGGGTCGCGCAGCGTGATCGATCGCTTTGCCCAGATCGAGCCCAAGGTGTTGCTGGCGATCGACGGCTACCGCTACGGCGGCAAGGACTTCGACCGCCGCTCGGTGGTGCGCTCGATCGCCGAGGAGATCCCGTCGCTGGAGCACGTGGTCACGCTCGGCTATCTCGATGCAACGGGGTGGCCGGACGGGTTCCTGGGGGACGAGGCGCTCGCGTTCGCCCCGCTGCCGTTCGACCATCCCCTGTGGGTGCTGTACAGCTCGGGGACCACGGGACTGCCGAAGCCGATCGTCCACGGCCAGGGCGGAATCCTGCTCGAGCAGGTCAAGAAGTCGTTCTTGCATCTCGACGCGCAGGCGGGCGACCGCCTGTTCTGGTTCTCGACCACCGGCTGGATGATGTGGAACTTCCTGGTCGGCGTGCTGCTGACCGACGCCGCGATCGTGCTGTTCGACGGCAACCCCGGCTACCCGGACCTGGGGACGCTGTGGGACCTGGCCGAGCAGACCGAGATGACGTGCTTCGGGACCAGCGCCGCGTTCATCTCCTCGTGCATGAAGGCGGACCTGGCGCCGGCGCGCGGTCGCGACCTGAGTCGGCTGCATGCCGTAGGGTCGACCGGATCGCCGCTGGCGCCCGAGGGCTTCCGGTGGATCTACGACCAGCTCGGGTCCGACACCTGGCTGTTCTCGACCTCGGGCGGGACGGACCTGTGCACCGCGTTCGTCGGCGGCGTGCCGACGCTGCCGGTAACTCTCGGCGAGCTGCAGGCGCGCGCGCTGGGGGCGTCGGTGGAGGCGTGGAGCCCCGAGGGCAAGCCGCTCGTGAACGAGGTCGGCGAGCTGGTCATCACGAAGCCGATGCCCTCGATGCCGGTGTTCTTCTGGGGCGATGAGTCCGGGGAGCGCTACCGGGACAGCTACTTCTCGATGTGGCCCGGGATCTGGCGCCACGGCGACTGGATCCTGATCACCGACCGCGGCACCGCGGTCATCTACGGTCGCTCGGACTCGACGATCAATCGCGGCGGCGTGCGGATGGGGACGAGCGAGATCTATCGGGCCACGCTCGAGGTCGAAGAGGTCGTCGACGCGCTGGTGGTCGATCTCCCGCGGGAGGGCACCGACGGGTGGATGCCGCTGTTCATCGTGCTCCGGGACGACGCCTCGCTGGATGACGACCTGGTGGCACGGATCCGGAAGCGGATCCGTGAGGACTGTTCGCCCCGCCACGTACCCGACGAGATCAAGCAGATCGCCGAGGTCCCCCGGACGCTGTCGGGCAAGGTGCTGGAGGTCCCGGTCAAGCGGATCCTGATGGGGACGCCGGCGGACGAGGCCGCGAGCCGGGAGTCGCTGGCGAACCCCGAAGCGCTCGACTACTTCGTGGAATTGGCGAAGGCGGAGTGATCGCGGGCCGGCGCCGGCGCCTGGACCTACGGTGCGCGCTCGGGGCCGGGGCGCCACCGGACGCCGGCGGCGCACGCAACTCTTATCTCCTTCTTCTCCTGGAGCGGTTTGATTGCGCCCACGGGCGCGCTGGTGTCCCGACGCGCCCGGCCAACTGAAGGAGTCATCCGTGCCTTCAAACCTCAAGCGCAGATTGGCGATCGGGGTGACCGTCGTGGCCGCGGCCGCGTTCGGCGGCGGCGCTCTGGCCGCCACTCGGGATTCCGCCGCCAGCGCGCGCCAGGCATTTCTGAACGACGTCGCCAAGCGGCTGCACGTCACGCCCCAGCAGCTCACGACCGCCCTGCGGGGTGCGGCGATCGACCAGCTGCACGCCGCGGTCGCCAGCGGAAAGTTGACGCCGGCACAGGCCAACGCGATCGAGCGACGGATCGAGCAGGCCGGCGCGACTGCGCTTGGCCCGGCGGTCGGGCCGGTGCTCGGCGCGCCGGGGCTGTTCCGCGGCCCCCACTTCCCCGGCCTCCACTTCTTCGGCGCCCCCGGCCGCTTCGGCGGGCCGCTCGGCGGGCCTGGGCTGCTCCGCCCTCGCGGTGCCGGGACGCTGAGCGCCGCCGCCGGCTACCTCGGGCTCACCGAGCGCCAGCTGCTGGGCCAGCTGGCCGCGGGCAAATCGCTGGCGCAGATCGCCAAGGCTCGGGGCAAGTCGGCGGACGGCCTGAAGGCCGCGATCACGGCCTCGATCAAGGCGCGGCTGGACAAAGCCGTGGCTGCGAAGATCATCACCAGCGCCCAGGAGCGGCAGATCCTGAGCCGGCTGAGCAGCCGGCTCAGCGATGCGATCAATCGAACCGGGCCGAGATTCGGCTTCCGGGGTTTGGGGAAGGCAATGAAGTGGCCACCGGCCCCCGGCAGCGCCCGGAGCGGCCCTGCCGCATACGGCCCGCCGCCAAACGGCCCGGCGCTATGGCCCGCCGCCAAACGGCTCGGCCGCCTATGGCCCGGCGCCGTACGGCCCGGCCACCTACGGCCCGGCGGCGCCGGCGAGCCCGGCCGCGTAGGCAGCGCCCGAGGCCGGCGTCCGGCGAGCAGCGCTCTTAGCAACCTCTCATCCCGTTCTGAGGAGTTTCTCACCGGGTATTGCTGTACTGGAGTCATATGGGTCTTACTTTCATCAGGAGAATTGATCATGAGTCGTAAAGGCGGCTGGCTCGGCGTCATCGGTGGCGCGATTGCCGGAGGGGCGATAGCGCTGGCCGTCGCCAGCGGAAGCTCCACCACGCACAATCTCACCACCACCGTGTTCGAGTCCCCGACGAGCCGGATCCCGACCTCGCTGAACACCGGGCGCGGGATGACCGTCAACCAGATCTACCGCAGCGCCAGCCCCGGCGTGGTCGACATCCAGGTCCAGTCGGTCAGCAGCAGTGGCGGCCTGGGCCTGTTCGGCGGCGGCGGGCAGGAAACGGAGGGCGAGGGCGCCGGCGTGGTCTACGACACCAAGGGCGACATCCTCACCGACGAGCACGTGGTCGCGGGCGCCCAGCAGGTCACGGTCACGTTCCAGAACGGCCAGAAGGCGCCGGCCAAGGTGCTGGGCACCGATCCGTCGACCGACGTCGCCGTGATCCACGTGAGCGTTCCCGCCTCGCAGCTTCATCCGATCCCGTTCGCCGATTCCTCGGCCGCTCAGGTGGGGGACCCGGTGGTGGCGATCGGCAGCCCGTTCAGCCTCCCCGAGACCACCACCCAGGGGATCGTGAGCCAGGTCGGCCGCAGCATCACGGCGCCGAACAACTACACGATCACCGGCGCGATCCAGACCGACGCCGCGATCAACCCCGGCAACTCGGGCGGCCCGCTGCTGGACGCGAACGCCCACGTGCTCGGGCTCAACGACCAGATCCAGACCAACTCGGGTTCGAGCGCCGGGGTCGGGTTCGCGGTTCCCTCGAACACGGTGGCGCGGATCGCCGGGCAGATCATCGCCGGACACCACATCAAGCACGCCTATGTCGGCGTGGAACTGGCGTCGAGCTCGACCGGTGGCGCGCAGGTCAGCCAGGTTCAGCCCAGCTCGCCGGCCAGCAGCGCCGGCGTCCGAGCGGGCGACCTGGTCACCGCGATCAACGGCAAGGCGATCGTCTCGACGGAGCAGTTCATCGCCACCGTGGACGGCTACAACCCCGGACAGAAGATCACGCTGACGGTCAAGCGAGGGGGCCAGGCCAAGCAGATCCAGCTCACCCTCGGGACGCGGCCCCAGTCGGCGCCGAACGGCGGGTAGCGCCCTCAGCTGGCCGCGATCGCCGCCTGCGCCTGCGCCCGCTCCATCAGCTCCCGGTGGACGGCGCGGGTGGCGCCCTCGCGCCGGGTCCACCGGCCGTCCGCGCCGAGCGTCCACGAGAAGGTGTTGTCGGCCAGGCACCGCTCGAGGGTGTCGTCGAGCTCGGCGCGCAGCTCGGGGTTCTCGATCGGGGTCAGCAGCTCGACCCGAGTGTCGAGGTTGCGGGGCATCAGATCGGCCGAGCCGATGTAGTAGCTGCTCTCATCGCCGCGGTGGAAGGCGTAGATCCGCGAGTGCTCGAGGAAGCGGCCGACGACCGAGACGACGTTGATGGTCTCGGAGACGCCGGGGACGCCGGGCCGCAGGCAACAGATCCCGCGGACGTTGAGCGCGATCGGCACGCCGGCCTGCGAGGCGCGGTAGAGCGCCTCGATGCAGGCCTCGTCGACGAGCGAGTTCATCTTCATCACGATGCTGGCATCCTGGCCGGCGCGGAAGGCCTCGATCGTGGCCTCGACTTCATCCAGCAGCGGGCCGCGCATCGAGTCGGGGGCCACGAGCACCTTCTTGAGGCGGTCGGGGTGGCCGTAGCCGGTCAGGGTGTTGAACAGGTCGGCGACCTCCTCGCCGATCTCGCGGTCGGTGGTGAAGTAGCCGAAGTCCTCGTAGAGCCGGGCGTTCTTGGCGTGGAAGTTCCCGGTTCCGATCATCACGTAGTGGCGGACGCCGGCCCGCTCGCGGCGGACCACGAGGATCGCCTTGGCGTGGGTCTTGAGCCCCGGGATCCCGTGGACGACGTGCGCCCCCACTTCCTCCAGCGCCCGTGACCAGCGGATGTTCTGGCGCTCGTCGAACCGGGCCTTCAGCTCGACCAGGCACACGGCCTGCTTGCCCTTCTCCGCGGCCTCGATCAGCGACGGCACCAGCGCCGAGTCATCCGAGGTCCGGTACACGGTCATCTTGATCGCCAGCACGTCGGGATCCTCGACGGCCTGCTTGACGAAGCGCTCGACGCTGGCCGAGAACGAGTTGTACGGGTAGTGGACCAGCACCTCGCTGCGGCGCATCGCGTTCAACACGTCCGGCTGCTCGTCGCGATCGCCGGGACTGGGCCCGAACGCGGGGTGGGGGATCGGCGTCCACGGCGTCTGGCGCAGCTCCGGGTAGTTGTCGATGCCCGCGATCTCCCACAGGTCGCCGAGGTCGAGCAGGCCGTCGACGTCGTAGACCTGGACCTCGTCGACGCCCAGCCACTCGATCAACCGCGCGCGCAGCGCCGGGTCCATGCCGGCGCCCACCTCCAGCCGCACGACCTCGCCGAAGCGCCGGCGCCGTAGCTCGTCCTCGACTGCCTGGAGCAGATCGTCGGCCTCGTCGGAGACCTCGAAGTCGGCGTCGCGCGTGACCCGGAACAGGTCGTAGGAGAGGATCTTCATCCCCGGGAACAGCGTGCCGAGGTGATAGGCGACGATGTCCTCGAGCGGGATGTAGGTGTGCGTCGAGATCTCGACGAACCGCGGCAGGACCTCCTTGGGCACCTTGACGCGGGCGTAGACGTCGTGCTCGAGGTCGGGGTCGTGGAGGCGGACGATCAGGCTCAGGGACAGGTTCGAGATGTAAGGGAAGGGCCGGCCGGGGCCGACGGCCAGGGGGGTGAGCACGGGGAAGATCTGCTCGCGGAAGTGGCGCTCGAGCACCTCGTCGGAGGCGCCGGACTCCGCCGAGCTGACGATCCTGATGCCGTGCTCGACCAGGGCCGGGCAGACGACCTCGCTGAACTGACGGGAGTGGCGGTGATCGAGGTCGCGGACCTGCTCGGCGATCCGATCCAGCACCTGGGTGGGGGACAGGCCATCGGGGCCACGGGCGTCGACGCGGGCCTCGACCTGATCGTGGACGCCCGCCACCCTGACCATGAAGAACTCGTCCAGGTTGGTGACGAAGATGGCCAGGAACTTCAGCCGCTCGATCAGCGGCAGCGACTCGTCCTCGGCGAGTTGGAGCACGCGGTCGTTGAAGTCCAGCCACGACAGCTCCCGGTTGAAGTACAGCCTCGGGTCCGAGAGCTCCTGGGGGACTTCGGTCGCGGCAAGCGCCCCGTCGGCGCTGAGAGCCGGCGCCGTGGCCGCCGCGGCCTCGACCGATGACTCACTCATGCCACACGCTCGTCCGCGGTGGCGATCGCCGCCAGCTCGGCCGGGCGCAGCAGCACGACCAGCTCGCCCTTGGCGATCCCGGCCAGCCCGCCCTTGCGCAGCCGCGACTGGGCGCCGGTGAGGTCATGGACGGTGAAGGTGAACGACGGGTCGTGACCGACGAGCATCACGTTGTCCCCGCGCCCGGCGGTCAGCTCGTGGACGTCGAACGGCTCTCCGGCCAGCGCGGGCTCGACCGTGGGCACCAGGCCGAGCGGCTCGCAGGCCAGCTGCGCCGTCTGCAGCGCCCGCAGCTTCGGGCTGGTCAGGCAGGCGTCGATCTCGGCGCCGAGGCGGGCCAGTGCGCGTCCCGCAAGTTCGGCTTGTCGGATCCCTCGCTCGCTCAGCGGTCGCTCGTCATCGGGCCGTCCATCTTCGGCCTCGGCATGTCGGAGGAACCAGAGCACGCTGTAACTCTACGCCCGTGCGGCGTGCCCGGGGGCCCCCGAAGGCGACCGTGTTTGTGGTCAGCCGATCAGCAGCCGCCGGCCGAACACCCGCTGGAAGACCTCGCCGTCGCCGTAGCGCTCCACGCTCCACCGCGGCAGCGTCAGGTCGCCGGCGGCCTCCAGGTGAAGGTCGACGCCGCGGCCGTTGGCGCGCAGGCGGGCCTCCCTGACCGACTGGTCGCGCCCGCGCTCGAGGTGCTCGGCGAGCCTGAGGATGACCGCGCACCGCTCGAGCAGCTCCTCGTCGCCGTCCTGCGCCACCGCTGCCATCTCGCCGAGCTTCGGCGCCCCCTTGCGGTGGTAGCGGCTGATCTGGGCGATCAGAGCGCGCTCGCGGGGGCTGAAGCCCGGCAGCTCGGCGCTGACGATCAGGTACTGGGAGTGCTTGTGGTGGTCGTCGTAGGAGATCGTCATGCCGACGTCGTGCAGCATCGATGCCGCCCACAGCAGCTCGTCCTCGCCCGGGCGGGGTTCGAACAGGTGCTGGGCGACCAGGGAGGAGTGCATCTGGAGGGCGAGGCGGGCGACGTGCTCGGAATGGACCATGTCGGCCTCGTACTGGATGGCGAGATTGCGCACCGCGGCCTGGCGCACGTCGTCGAACAGGGGCGGGCCGCCGGCGAGCAGGGTGTCGGCCAGGAACACCCCCTCCCGGAGCCCGGCTTCGGTGACCTCGATGCCGTCGAACTTCCCGTCGGCGAGCACGGTGTCGAGGGCGAGCGCGGCGGCGAGGATGATGTCGCCGCGGCCGGGCTTGATCCCGGGGACCGAGCCTCGCTCGGCGCTCGGCAACGAGGCCAGCAGCTGCACGAGCTCGGACATCGCCTCGGGCGTGATCACGAACCCCTGGACGCCGAGGTCGAGCTGGCCGGCGGCGTGCTGCACGGCGGCGGCGAGGTTGCGCGCGGCTCCGCCGATCCCCACCAGGCGCTCGCCGGAGCGAGACAGCCACTCGACCCCCGCCAGCGACTCGTGGACATGGGCGCGGACGCGGGTCAGCTCCTTCCTCTTGGCCGGGCCGGAGCCGGACAGATAGTGCTCGGTCAGGCGCACGGCTCCGAGCGGGAACGACAGCAGCGCCCGCGCGCGTCGCCCCGAGACCTCGATCAGCTGCATGCTGCCGCCGCCGAGCTCGACCACCACGCCGTCGCTGAGCGTGGTCGTGTTGACGGCGGTCACGTAGCCGTAGCGGGCCTCCTGCGTTGCCGTCAGGACCTTGATCTTGAGCCCCGTGGCCCGCTCCGCCCGGCGGACGAACTGCCGGCGATTGGCGGCGTCGCGGATCGCGCTGGTCGCCACCGGGTGGACGTCCTCGCTGCTCAGGCCGCCCGCGTGGCAGAAGCGTCCGAACACCGACAGCGTCTCCACGCCTCGTTGCATCGCCTCGTCGCTGAGCCGTCCCGACGCCTCCAGGCCGGCGCCGATCCGGACCGTTTCGTAGAGCTCGTCGGTCCGCTTCCACCAGCTGCCGGGCGAGTAGGTGAAGACGACCAGCCGCCAGGAGTTGGAGCCGAGGTCGATCACGGCCATCTGCCGATTGGCCTGCTCGAGGTGGCCCGCGGCGCGGGTCGAACGCCAGCTCACAGCTGGATCATGCGCCGCGCGGCGGACGAGTTCAGCGGCCCGGCCGGGCTTCCGGGGCCGAGCCGGGGCGGCCCAGGGTCAGCGGCCCGCGCGGGCGCGTTTGCGCGGCGCCACCGGTGGCGCGGCGCCGTTGCTCGCCTGGGCGCCGGCCGGAGCCGTCAGCGGGGCCCCGGGCCCGGTCACGTAGCGAGCGACGGCGCATCCCAGCAAGACGGTCAAGATCACCGCGCTCGAGGCGCACCACTCGCACACGGCGTGGATCGAGAACAGCTCGCGGTAGGTCAGATAGGCGCTGAAACCGAACCCGATCAGCGTCAGCCCGAGCGTCGCCAGGCGGGTCTCCTCGCGGTCGGGCGCCAGCAGGCTGGCCAGGATTCCCACGTAGCCGATCAGCCCGAGCAGCGCCACGGGCACCCCGTCGACGCGCGACCACTGGGAGGTCTGGACCTTGACGCACGACTGGCCGGCGGTGCAGGCGGGCGTGATGCCGGCGTAGTGGATGTAGGTCAGGTATGCGGCGACCCCGAGTCCGATCACGGCCAGGCCGATCATCACGCGCCGCAGGACCACGGTCTTACTGCACCGACTTGATCGTCTGCTCGAGCTGGCTGTAGGTGCTTGGGTCGCCGACGATCGGCTGGGCCTGCCCCTTGGGCCCTTGCACGACGATCGTGGGAGTGCTGTCGAAGCCCTTGGCCTGGGCGGCCTGCTCGTCCTGGGTGACCTGCGAGGTCAGGCTCGAGGAGGCGCGATCGGACTGCCACTTGGCGAAGTCGAGTCCCGAGATCTGATGGGCGAGTCCGGTCAGGTAGGCGTCGTTGACGTAGCCGGTGCCCTCCTGACCCTGCTCGTTGTAGAACAGCATGATGTAGTTCCAGCCCAGGTGCTGCTGGCCGGCGGCCAGCGCCGCCGCCTGCTGAGTCGGGAACACACTCGGGTTGGGCCCATTGCCGGTGGCGGTCTCCAGCGAGCGGAAGACGAGCTTCACCTTCCCCGAGCGCACGTCGTTGGCGATCAGCTGCTGCTCGGATGAGAGGGCGAAGTCCTTGCACACCGGACACTCGAGGTCCCCGAACTCGGTCACGGTCACGGGGGCGTTCGGGTTGCCAATCGTGGTGCCGTTCTGGGGAATGCCCGCCAGCAGCGAGTTGACCCCAGAGGCGGTCTTGGTCGCCGTGGTGCCCGTCTGAAGGCCACCATTGCCGCCGCCGCCGCTGCTCGAGATCACGATCGCCACCACGACCACGGCGATCGCGGCCAGCACCACGCCGCCGAGCGTCCGCAGCCGCCGCTGGCGACGCTCGCGTTCCAGCCGCGCGCGCTCCTCGGCGAGCCGCCGCGCACGTGCCGCTTCCTTTTGCTTGGTCCGCGAAGCCATCAGCGAGAGAGAGGGGGTGCAGCGCACATCGTCATCGGGTTACGAGAGCACCCCCTTGACCAGGAGGATAGCGACGAGCAGCGCCCCGATACCGAAGAAAATCGCTAGAGCCGCAGCGAACAGGCGGAGCCGGACCTGGGTTCCCATCGCGCTAGCCGTTCGCCTGGTCGAGGATCAGGGCGGTGAACGGTGGGCCGCTCTTGGGCGTGATCTGGAAAGCCAGGGCCCATTTGCCGACCATCACCAGCGCCGGCGCCGCCCGCGAGTAGACGCCGGGGCGGGTCTCGGTGAGCTGGTACTCCTGTTGGGGCATCTCCATCTCCGTGTGGTTGAAGGTCAGGGTCACGTTGGCGCCGCGCACCGCTTGCCCGTTCTTGGTGATCTTCAGCGCGAACGAGTCGGGCGCCGCGGCCTTGTTGGGGGAGACCAGGAACTGGAGCCGGTAGCCCAGGCGGCCGATCGTCTTGACCACCTGACCGGGTCCGACCGTGGCCAGGGCGGAGTTCTGCTCGGCGAAGGCCGGCGGCGGTGGCGCCAGGCTCGAGAGGACGGCGGCGGCGAACACCGCGGCGGCGACCAGGAACGCCTCGCCCGACACCGTGCGTCGCAGCAGCCGCGCCCCCGACGCCGCCAGCTCGGGGTCGCCGCGCCCGGCCGCGATCCGCGGCTTGGCCCGCAGGCGACTGATCGAGGCCAGGCAGATGGCCGCCGTGAGCAGGCCGATCTTGACCAGGATCGCCTTGCCGTAGCCGGTCTCCCACAGCGCGTTGACCGCCGGCATGTGGATGATCGTCGCCGCCGTCCCGGTGGCCAGCAGCGCCAGCACGCTGGGGAGCGCGATGTTCGAGAAGCGCGGGACGCAGACCGACAACCCGGCGGTCCGCAGCTCGGAGCCGAGGCTGCCCCAAACCACCAGCAGGCCGATCAGGCCGCCCACCCACAGCGACCCGGAGGCCAGATGCAGCCAGTCCAAAAACATCGACAGGCCGCGGGGCGAGGTCTGGCCGGCGTGGCCGGCGGCGCCGGGGATGACCAGCACGGCCGCGGCCGCGAGCAACGCGCCGGTGAGAGACAGCAGCTCGGCGATCGACCGCCGGTCGCGGTCGGGGCGGTCGAGCCACAGCGCGATCCACGCCGCCCCGCAGAACAGGGCGAAGCACTCGAGCATGTCGACGTAGCCACGGCCGAACGCGGTCACCCGGAACAGGGGCACGAGCGCGCCGAGGTCGAACACCGAGCGCAGCGAGTCGTTGGCGATGGCGAAGTCGAGGTACGTGGGAATCGCCAGCAGGCCGACCACGGAGGCGATCACGAACGCGATCGACAGCGGACGCAGCCTCGCGCCCCGCACCCGGCGGACCAGCGGGCGGGCGATCAGCATCCGCAGCGCGAACAGCCCGATCGCGACCATCACCGAGAGGAACATCACCCAGCGGGCGATCAGCAGGTTGGTCGAGGTCGCGGTGGCCGAGATGCTCGGGACCGGGAACTGCGGCGCCGGTCCGGGGTTCGGCCCGACCGCGTAGGTGAACGCTCCCTGCACCGGATGGCCGTCGACCGAGATCGCGCGCCAGTAGATCAGGTACCAACCCTGCGGGAGGTTCGGCCGCAGCGGCACCACCAGCGTGTCCGGGTCCGACGGCGACCGGGTGACCGGGCCGGTCGTCTCCTGCTTGCCGCTCGCGTCGGTGACCGAGATGATCGCGAACCGGGGCTCGACCGCCTCGTCGTAGGTGAGCTGGACCGTCTTGGGCGGGGTATCGAGCACGCCGCTGGCCGCGGGAACGGTCTTGATCAGGTACGCATGGGCGGAGGCGGAACTCGGCAGGGCCAGCCAGATCGCCACCGCGACCACGCCCAGCAGGCTCCAGCGTGAACGCCTCACGCCAGCTCGCGGCCTCCGCTCCGGCCACCCCCGCCGAGCAGCGCGAAGCCGCCGGCGAGCAGCCCGAGGACGCCCAGCACCAGGGCGATGATCGTCACCACCGAGACGCCACCGCCACCGAGCGAGTCCTTGGCCTCGATCGTGGGGGCCGGGTAGGCGGACGACTCCGATCCGGCCCAGTTGACGATCGAGCCGTTGGAGTAGGTCTGCTGGACCTGGAAGGTGTACGTCTTGGCCGCGGCCGGCTGGGCCAGGAACTGGAACAGCGAGTCCTCGCCGGTGGGCACACGGCCGCCGGTCCAGGTGACCTTGGTCACCACCGCGTTGTCTCCGGAGCCGGTCTGGGAGACGGCCTGGTGCCAGCCGGCCGGGGGCGGCACGAATGAGTCGATCCCGAACCCGCTCGGCACGGTCATGACGATCTTCGTCGTGGTGGCGCCCGCCTGCTCGGTCGGGACCGCGAGGCTGTACAGCTGGAGCTTGCCCGACAGCGACACGGGCGGGCTGACCCGCGCGTGGGCGGACGCGGCGGCGGCGAACGCCAAGGCGCCGAGCGCCACGATCGCGGGGGCGATCAGCGCGCGCGCCAAGCGATGTCTGCTCATCTGCAATCGACCATCCCTTCTCTGGTTCTGGTTGCGGCCGGTGTGAGGACGGGCAGCGGTGGCGCGCGCGCCTGCTCACGCCCGGCCGCCCGGCGAGCGAACGCGGAACGGTCGAGAGGGCTTTCAGCAGTGCGCGGCGATGACCGCTGCCGGCGCCGGCGGCGGGCCTCGGCCCGCGTGCGTGGTCGCCGGGGCGCGACCCGGCCACGTGGCGCCTCCGAGCGCCACCCAGCCCACCGAGGAGCCGAAGCGGGCGGGACGCGGCGCGCGATGGCGCAGCCGGTGCCCGGCCCCGTCCGCGACCCGGAGCAGCACCCGGGCGACGAGGAAGGCCACCAGCGCGAACGGAAGCTGGAGCAGGAGACCGATCCGGAACGTCGGCTGAAGCACCATCCACCATGGAAACGGGGCGCCGGACAGCCAGCGCTCGAGGAACTCCTGGAGGGTGAAGCACAGCAGCGGCATCAGCGCGAACGCCCACGCCGGGACGGGGCGCTGGAGAGTGCGGCGGAGGCTGCCGGCGAACACCCATCCGGCTGCGACCAGGTCCAGCGCGCCGGCCATCGCCAGCAGCATCGGCACGTAGCCGTGCGTGCCGACCATGTAGCTATGGCCGGTGGCGAGCAGCTCGCTGAGCCGGACATGCGCGTTCGGGTAGACGAACCGATACGCGAGCACGTGCGCCACCTGGGTGCCCGCGATCATCAGCGGGAGCGACAGCAACCACGCGGCGGCCCGGCGAGGGCGCATGACCGTCATTGAACCACGCCTGACGCGCTGAGAGCGTCAGGTCGGTCGGGCCACATGCAGCGTGTAGGGGGCGGTAATGATCTTGCCGCCCAGTTTCATCTGCAGGAACAGCCGCCACGTCCCCGGGACGGCCAGCAGGACGCCGACGGTGAGCTTGCCGGGGGCGCTCGAGCTGCCGGTGACGCGGGTCGCCGGCAGGCCGGGCAGGCTGCCGCAGTTGGGGGCGTTGGGGGCGCAGATGTGAGTGTGGAAGTAGTCGAGCGAGCCCTGGTGGAAGAAGATCGCGTGGGCGAGGGCGCCGAACCAGGGGGTGAATCTGACCTGGCGCCCGCCCGGGTCGGTCACGTTGACGTGCAGGAACTGAGCCTGGATCGCGTGCAGCGCCGCATGGGGCTGCATGTCGATGTGATAACCGGCGACGACGAGATCGGGCTTGAACGGCGGGAGCGGCTGCGGGTGGTAGGCGCCCTTGACCTCGACCGTCCGGAAGAGCTGGAAGTTGGGCTGGCCGCCGGGAATGTTCGGGTAGACGTCGACCAGCACCTTGTAGGGGCCGGGGGCGGGGAAGGTCACGGTCTGTCGAAACACGCCGCTCGGCCGCACCGGCGGATGCTGGTGGATGATGTAGGCGAGGTCATCGCGGACGATGATCAGGTGCACGCCGGTGTGAGGACCCGGACCGGTGCGGTAGTGGGTCAGGGTCTTGCCGCTCGGCAGCCGGATCGAGAACGCGACCGTCGTCGGATGTCCGGGGGTGACCGCGCCGGCGGGCTGGAAGCCGGCCAGCTCGTACTGCCTGGCCGCCGCGATCGTCGGCACCTTCAGGGCGGTGTTGGAGCTGCCGCCGCAGCCGCCGAGCGCGAGCACCACCGCCACCGGCGCCAGCGCCAGCCCAATGCGGATCGTGAGCCTCATTGGAGCGCCGCCTCCAGCGCCTTTCTGGCCGCGCCTAAGCCGAAGGCGCCCTCGAGCCGGGCCGCGATCACGCCACGGCGGTTGATCGTGAACATCCACGGCTCGGTCCGGAGGTGGAACGCGGTCAGCTGCGGCCTGAGCCCCTTGCTGGGCTGGTTGTCGACGTACACCTCCTCGTGAATGAACGTGATCCGGTTGCCGAAGGCGTGCTGGAGCTGGACGGCGATGTCGGTGACCGGCCCGCACACCCTCGAGATGCACAGCTGCGGGGTCGAGAACAGCAGCGCGATCGGCTTCTTCCCCAGCACCTGGTTGAACGACACCGAGTGCATGCTCTCGGGCGGAATCCGGGTGGTCAGCAGAGCGATGTTGCCGTGCGTCGTCTGCACAGTGTCGGTGGCGATGTCCGGCGGGCGCTGCCCGACGTCGGGGATCGGCGAGGACGGCGCCACCGCGATCTCCCCGGGCGAGCCGATCAGGCCGTGGGCGGTCCGGGTGAGCGCGAGCACCGTCCACGTCCCCGTGTGCATCAGCGGCACCTGGGAGGAGTAGATCGCCTGGATCCCGCCGGGGCCGGTGTTCTGCTTGCTGCGGTACTGCGGCGCGACGCCCATCGGATCGGCGGCGGCGAGGATCGGGCCGACCACGTTCGGGCTGGAGGGGCTGGTGGCGATGTAGAGCGCCGTCGGGGCGTAGATGAAGGCTCCGTTGCGCGAGGTGAGCGCGAACGCGAACCGCCGGACTCCCGGCGTGAACGTCCCCGTCGCGGCGCCGAGATCGGCGCTCGAGGAGACCAGCGCGCCGAGCTGCTGGAGCGAGCGGCCGTGCACGGCGGGGAACTGGCCGGCGTGGGGCCGCTGGGCCGCGGCCAGCTCGTCGATCGCCGGCGGCTGGGTGGCCGTGGTCCGGGTTGTGGTCGGCGCGCTCGACGAGGCGGCCGATGAAGAGGAGCTAGTGGTCGACTTCGAAGACCCGCATCCGCCCACTGCGAGCGCCATCGCGGCGGCGGCCAGGAGCGCCGGGGTTGATCGAATTTGCGGTCTCATGGTCCTCCTGATGCGTCGGCGGGACAACCCCCGTCGATGGACGTTCGCGGTTCGGCAAAGATCAGTGTGATGGTCCGACCGCGGATTCGCGCCATCCAGCGCCTGCGATTAACCGGGCGCAAACGAAGCCGCAGGCCGGACTGCGGGCGGGTCACGCGTGCCCGCTTCACAGCTGAGGGTACGCCAGCTTCCCCGCTACTTGCGTGTAAACATCGTGTTACCCGGGATTCGCGATCGGGGTCGTCGCCGACGGGTCGATTATTGTGGGCGCATGTCGCCCGCCTGCAGCGACGCGCCGATCGGAGCCCAGGCCGCTCCCCAGCGCTCGCAAAACCGGATCCGGCTGACGGTGATCGACCGCGACCCCGGGTTCATGCAGGTTCTTGCCAACCGGCTCGACGCACTGGCCTGGGATTACCACGCGGTGTCCAGCGCCGTCACCGTCGATGCGCTGGTGGCGATGCGTCTGAACGCGCTGGTGATCGACGTCGCCGTGCTCGGTCCGGGGAGCTGGGAGTACCTCGAGCGCGTTTGCGCGCGCCTGCCGGGGCTCGCCGTGGTCGTGTGCACGGGGCCGTCGTCGGTGGCCCAGCGGGTGCGCGGCCTGCGCCTCGGCCTCGACGCCTGGATCACGAAGCCGTGCCACGCCGAGGAGCTGATCTGCGTGATCGAGGCGGCGATCCGCCGGCACCGGCGCAACGAGATGCCGGAGCTCGACGCCGCCGTCACCGTCGGCGAGGTGACGATCCGTCCCGACCTGTACCAGGCCTACGCGCGCGAGGCCAGCCTCGAGCTCACCGCCCGCGAGTTCGAGATCCTGCAGCTGCTCTCGCAGTCCGACCGGGTGCTGCGCCGGGAGGAGATCTACGAGCGCGTGTGGGGCTACGCGATGGCCCACGGCGACCGCTCCGTCGATGTGTTCGTGCGCAAGCTCCGCCAGAAGCTGCGCGCCGGCTCGCCGCAGTGGAGCTACATCCACACGCACTTCGGCGTCGGGTACCGGTTCGCGGCCGAGCGGGACGTGACCGGGGCGCAAGCGCCCGAGCTCGACGGGCCAATCGAGCCCGGTGGCGAGCTCGAGCCGACGCTGGTCGTCTAGCTACCTCAGACGCTGGTCGCCGAGCCACCTCACGAGTCGGTTCACAACCGGATAACACCGGACGGCGCGCTGACGCCCAGACTCTGAGGCACATCCAAGCGAAGGAGACGAAGTTGACTGCAAGTCGGATCACTGCGCTGGCGCTCGCGGTTGCCGCGTCGGTGGGAGTCGCGGCCTGCGGCTCGAGCTCGAACTCGAACTCGGGCTCGTCGGCCGGCGCGTCCGCTTCGAGCAGCTCGAGCGGCGGCGGCTCGGCCACCCTCAACGGCGCCGGGTCGACGCTGGCGGCCCCGATCTACCAGCAGTGGGGCTCGAACCTGAAGTCCCAGGGCCTGACCGTGAACTACAACCCGGTCGGTTCCGGCACCGGGATCGCCGACCTGCAAACGGCGACGGTCACGTTCGCCGGCAGCGACCCGTCGCTGAAGCCGACCGACGTCAAGGGCATGAAGGGACCGGCGTTCCAGTTCCCGGTCGCGTTCGGGGCGATCACCGTGTCCTACAACCTGCCCGGGATCAAGAGCGGGCTGAAGCTCGACGGGCCGACGCTGGCGAACATCTTCTCGGGCAAGATCAAGGCCTGGAACGACCCCACGATCAAGGCGCTCAACCCGGGCCTCAGCCTCCCGAGCACCGCGATCACGGTCGTGCACCGCTCGGACTCCTCCGGCACCACCGACGGCTTCACCACCTACCTGTCGGACGTCAGCCCGACGTGGAAGTCGTCGATCGGAGCGGGCAAGGACGTGAAGTGGCCGACCGGCACCGGCGCGGCCAAGAACTCCGGCGTGGCGGCGGCGGTCAAGCAGACCACCGGCGCCGTGGGCTACGTCGAGCAGGCCTACGCCCTGGAAAACGGCTTCACCTACGCCGCGGTCAAGAACTCGGCGGGAACGTACGTGCTGCCGACCATCCAGAACACCTCGGCGGCGGCCAACGGGGTCAAGGTCCCCTCGGACCTCGGGATCTCGACGATTGACTCCCCCGACCCGCAGGCCTACCCGATCGTCTCGCAGACGTTCCTGGTCACCTACCAGGACCCGTGCAAGTCCGGCGGCGCCAGCCAGTCGGTCGCGAAGGGGCTCAAGTCGTTTTTGAGCTACGCGTTCGGCGCCGGACAGAAGACGCTCGGGCCGGGCTCGAACCAGCTGCCGTACGCACCGCTGCCGGCTTCGCTGGCGGCCAAGGACAACGCGCAGCTGGCGAAGCTGACCTGCAACGGGTCGGCCCTGTAAGGGGCGCCAGGTAGAGACGCAGAGCGACATGGAGGCGAGCGTCACGGTCAGTGGCGGCCGCTCGGTACTCGAGCGCTCGCGGCTGAGCCGGCTTCCCGATCGAGGGCTGCGCTGGGGGCTGACCGCGCTGGCGCTGGCCATCCTGGCGCTGCTCGTCTACTTCTTCGTCCGGCTGATCGGTGAGTCCCACCTGGCGCTGAGCAGGTTCGGCTTCAGCTTCGTCTTCGGCAACGACTGGGACGTCTCGCGCAACATCTACCACGGCGCGGCGCTGCTGGTGGGAACGCTGATCACCTCGGCGATCGCGCTGATGATCGGCGTCCCGGTGGCGGTGGGGACGGCGCTGTTCCTGACCGAGATGTGCCCGCGACGGCTGCGGCCGCCGCTGGCGCTGCTCGTCGACCTGCTGGCCGCCGTGCCCTCGGTCGTCTACGGGCTGTGGGGCGTGGCCGTGCTCGGGCCGAAGCTGATTCCGGTCGAGAAGTGGGTGGCGAACACGTTCTCGTTCATCCCCTTCATCGGCGGCGGCGCCAGCGGGATCACCCCCGGCAATTACTTCATCGCCGGCCTGGTGCTGGCGATCATGATCCTGCCGATCGTCTCGGCGATCTCCCGAGAGGTGGTGGCGACGGTCCCGGCCGAGCACAAGGAGGCGGCGCTGGCCCTCGGGGCGACCCGCTGGGAGATGATCCGGATGGCGGTCCTGCCCTATGCCCGTCCCGGAATCACCGGGGGGGCGATGCTGGGTCTCGGGCGGGCGATCGGGGAGACGATCGCGGTCGTGCTGCTGATCGGCAACGCGCCGACGATCGGCCATCACATCTTCGACCAGGGCTACAGCCTCGCCGCGGTGATCGCCAACGAGTTCGGCGAGGCCGCCAACGTCCCCATCCACAGCTCGGCGTTGTTCGCCGCCGGCCTGGTCCTGTTCGTGTTGACGCTGTTGATCAACATCCTCGCGCGCTGGTTCGTGGCCCGGGGCACCCGCGGCAGACGCGCCGCGGGGGGCGGCGCGGCCACCGGCAGTGTCGCCGCGGGTGGACTGCCATGAACGGCGTGGCGCTTCCCGAGATCAGCGCCCGCCGGCGGCGCACCGACAAGGCCATGCGCGCGCTGCTGTTCGCGGCCACGATCCTCGCCCTGGTGCCGCTCGTGCTGATCATCTACTACCTGCTCTACAAGGGCCTCGGGGCCTGGAGCAAGAGCTTCTTCACCACCGACCCGAACGGGAACTTCTTCGGCAACCCGGGCGGGGTGCGCAGCGCGATCCTGGGCACGCTCGAGATCGTCGGCCTGGCGACGCTGATCAGCGTGCCGATCGGGATCTGCGTCGCGCTGTACCTGACCGAGTACGGCAAGGAGGGATGGTTCGCGATCTTCGTGCGCTACCTCGTCGACGTGATGACCGGCGTGCCCTCGATCGTCTTCGGGCTGTTCATCTACATCGTGCTGGTGATCTCGCACGCCGGCGGGTCGGGGTTCGCGGCCTGGAAGGGTGCGCTCGCGCTGTCGCTGCTGATGCTGCCGATCGTCGTCCGCTCGGCCGAGGTGGTGCTGCTGCTCGTCCCCGACAGCCTGCGCGAAGCCGCGCTCGCGCTGGGGGCGCCGCGGTGGCGCGTGGTCACGCGAGTGGTGCTGCCGACGGCGTCGTCGGGTCTGGTCACGGGCTCGCTGCTGGCCATCGCCCGCGGGATGGGCGAGACCGCGCCGCTGCTGTTCACCGTGTCGCTCGCGTTCGGGCTGACCAGCAACCTCAACGGCCAGATGAACACCCTGCCGGTCCAGATCTTCACCGACATCACCAACCCCCGCAACGTCGTCGTGCAGCGCGCGTGGGGCGCGGCGCTGACGCTCGTCGCCCTGGTCCTGATTCTCAACCTGATCGCGCGAGCGGTCTCGCGAAGGAGCCGCATGGCATGATCCCAGCTGAAACCAAGAGCAAGGATCCGAGTCAGACCATGTCAACCGCCGGGGGCGAGTCCGAGCAAGCGGAGGCGGTGCCCGATCGTGAGGCGCTGGGGGCCCGGGACGGCAGCGGCCACGCCGTGAACGTCAGTGAGCTGCACGCCTTCTACGGCGCGGTGCACGCGGTCAGGGGCATCGACATCGAGTTCGCCGCCAGCGAGGTGACCGCGATCATCGGCCCCTCGGGCTGCGGCAAGTCGACGCTGGTGCGCTGCATCAACCGCATGCACGAGGAGATCCCCGGCGCCCGGGCGGAGGGCAGCGTGAAGCTCGACGAACTCGACGTGTACCACTCGAGCGTCGACATCACCGCGGTGCGCAGGCTGATCGGAATGGTGTTTCAGAAGCCCAACCCGTTCCCGACGATGTCGATCTTCGACAACGTCGCCGCCGGCCTGCGGCTGACCGGGACCCGCGGAGGGAACCTGCGCGAGCGGGTGCACAGGGCGCTACGGGCGGTCGGGCTGTGGGGCGAGGTCAAGAACCGGCTGAACGCGCCCGGGATCGGTCTTTCCGGAGGCCAGCAGCAGCGGCTGTGCATCGCCCGCACGATCGCGGTCGAGCCCGAGGTGATCCTGATGGACGAGCCCTGCTCGGCTCTGGACCCGGTGGCGACGCTGAAGGTCGAGGAGCTGATCGACGAGCTCAAGGAGCGCTACACGATCGTGATCGTCACCCACAACATGCAGCAGGCGGCGCGGGTGGCCAACACCACCGCGTTCATGCTCGACGGCGAGCTGGTCGAGCACGGGCCCACGAACATGATGTTCACGAACCCCAACGACGAGCGGACCGAGCGCTACGTCACCGGGAAGTTCGGGTAGCCGCCGATGCAGGAGATCCGTCACCAGTTCCGCGAGGACCTGAAGGAGCTCGAGCGCCAGACGCTCGGCGGCCTCGACCTCGTGATCCAGCAGCTCGACCGCGCGCTGGAATCGATCTCCTACCAGGACGTCGAGCTCGCGGCGATGGTCGTGGCCGACGACGACCGCATCGACGGCCGCTACCTGGAGGTCCACCAGGGCGTGCTGTCGCTGCTGGCCCGTCAGGCGCCGGTGGCCGGCGATCTGCGGGTCGTCGCCGCTTTGCTGCACATCATCCGCTGCGTGGAGCGGATGGGCGACCAGTGCGTGAACATCGCCAAGCTCGTGCCCCTGTCGGGCTACGAGGCCCCGAAGGACAAGGACATTCTCGACGCCATCGAGCGGATGGGCCAGCTGGCCCGCTCCCAGGTGGCCGAGGCCAAGGACGCCTTCGCCACCCGGAACGTCGAGATGGCGCGCGACCTCGTCAACCAGGACATGGAGATCAACCGGCTCAACCGCGAGATCTTCAGGCGCGCGGTCGAGGCCGGCGACGATCCCGACGTCCGCGAGTGGGCGATGTTCATGATCCTCGTCGCCCGCTGCCTGGAGCGCGTGGGCGACAACACGGTCGACATCGCCGAGCAGATCGTGTTCGTGGTCACCGGGCTGTTCCGCGAGTTCGCGGACGAGCCGGCCTCGCCCGAGACCGTCGGCTGACCCGCCCTACCCCGGGCTTGCCGCCTGGCGCCGGCGCAGCGTCACCAGCGCCGCGGCGGTGGCCAGCGCCGCCAGCGCCAGGATCACCACGATCACCGTGGGGGAGCTGCCCCCCGAACCGGAGCCGGCCACGCCCGGGACGCCCTTGATCGGATGACCGGAGGCGGTGGCGAGCTTGGCCACGGCGCCGACGGCGGCGATGGCCAGAGCGGTGGGGGTGCGGCCCATGGGCTTGGGCAGGTCGGTGGCGAGCTGGGTCGCCTTGGCGTCCAGGCCCCGGGTCCCGTAGCCGGCCGCCATCACCACCAGCAGCGGCTGCTTGCCCTGGAAGCTGATCTCCTGGTCGAGGAAGTCGGCGTACTGCTGCGGCTTGCCGAACAGGCCGGGGATCACGCCCAGGTCCACGGGCGCGCCGATCAACGCGACCTTGAGCGGGAAGCCGGCTCGCTTTGCCGCGGCCGTCGCCGCGTTCAGCGTCTTCTGGGCCGCCGGCGAGGTCGGCGGCGAATACGGATAGAAGACGTTCTCGCCCAGCAGCACATCGCTGGCCGGGTCGCCGTCGGCGAGGGCGGCCGCCGGCATCAGGGCCGCGACGGCGAGGACGGCGGCGAGCGCGCTCGCGAGTCGAGATGCCATCGCCGTCGGAGGCTAGCGCCCCGGGACAGCGCCGCAGAGGCGGCATGACGATCAGGAGGCGGGAGCGGCCGGCGCGGGCTGACTGGAGATCTCGAACTCGCGCCGTTCGGCGGCCAGCTCAACCTGGGAGGAGCTGCGCCCGCGCTCCACCCAGCGGGAGCCGACCTCGCCGGCGAAGCTGTCGAGGAAGTCGTCGCTGTGCAGCGGGTCGTGGTGGAACAGCAGCAGCCGCTGCGCGCCGCAGCGATCGCCGAACTCGAGCGCGTCGGCCAGCGGCGAGTGGCCCCAGCCGAGATGGGCCGGATATTCGCCGTCCGTGTACTGGCAGTCGTGGATCAGCACCGAGGCGCCGCGGGCGAGCTCGAAGCCGGAGATCCAGTCGTCGTCGAGCGCCGACAGCGGCGTTCCCAGCCCCGGCTCGTGATCGGGCACGTAGCAGAGCGAGGTGTCGGCCTCCTCGATCCGGTAGCCGAGCGTGGGGCCGCGATGGTTGACCGCGTGAGCACGGATCCGGGCGGGGCCAATTCGCCATTCCAGCTCTTCGGCCTCGCGGAAGGAGAGCGTGCACGGGAGCTCCCGCACTTCGACCGGGGCCAGCGGCGCCGAGATGTAGCGCGCCACCCGGTCCTGCAGGGAGGCCTCGGGCGAGGCCGGTCCCCAGATCGTGATCTCGCACTCGGGTCTGAACAGCGGGGCGAAGAACATCAGCCCCTGAATGTGATCGAGGTGCAGATGGGTGAGGAGGATGTGAACCGGTCGCTCGACGCGGGGCAGGGCCAGCCCGAGGTTGCGGATCCCCGTGCCGGCGTCGAGGATCAGCGTGCTCCCGTCCGACAGCGTGACCTCCACGCACGAGGTGTTGCCGCCGTAGCGCATCGTCTCCGGCCCCGGTGCGGGAATCGACCCCCGGGCGCCCCAGACCTTGATCCTCATGCTTGCTTCGCCTCCTCGTCCGCGCTCAGCAGCCAGAAGATGACGATTGCTCCGCTCGAGCCGCCGGGCCCGACGATCGGGATCGCACTGGCGGCGATGTCCCGATGGCTTCCGCCGGCGGTGCGGATGTGGAAGTTCCCATGGTAGGGACGGTTCTCGCGCACCGCCCCGGTCACCGGGAGCTCCTCGTAGCTGATCGGCTCCCCGTCGGCGCCGAAGGGGCCGAACTCCCTCGTCCAGTCGGCCGCCGACATCACTCCGGTCTCCTCGAAGCTGCGCCCCAGCAGCGCCCCCGCGGCCTGGTTGTAGAACAGCAGCGCCCCCAGCTCGCCGATCAGGAACGCGGGCGTCGAGATGCTCGAGAGCAGGTTCCGGGCCAGGATCAGCTCGAGCGGTCGCTGGACGCTCATGGGTCAACTCTATTGAGGTGGTTCGGCGTGGTCTCTTATCCTCACGGGACCTTGGCCGGGCAGAGTTCGAAGCGACGGTCGCGCAAGCGGCGCAAGCCGGGGGCCGCTCCGCGGGCGGTCCCCTCCCAGCGCCGCGAACAGCGGGCGGAACGCGACACGGTCGCCGACCGCGAGCGGCGGCGCTCGCAGCGTCAGCTCGGCCGCGAAGGCGAGCGTCCCCCCAGCCCGTTCGGCGGGGTGCCGGTGGCGGAGATCGCGATCTTCGCCGGCCTGGTGGCGATCGTGGTGTGGCTGATCGAGGGCGGCACGCCGGTCCTGGTCGTGGGGCTCGCCGTGTGCACGCTCGGCGTGCTCGAAGTCACGGCGCGCGAGCATTTCACCGGCTACCGGTCGCACACGATCCTGCTGGCGGCAATTCCCGCCGTGGCCATCGCGATCGGGGTCGTGTCGCTGGTGGGCCGGCGAACGGACCGGGCGCCGCTGCTGCTGGCGATCGCCGTTCCGATCTTCGCCTTTCTCTTCTGGCTGCTGCGCAAGCGCTTTCAGATCGCCCGCCAGGCGCGGGTGGCGCGGCCGCCCTCGGCGTAGCCGGGCTACTGGTTCAGGCCCGCGGCGCGGCCAGCCCCGGGCTGGGGGCGCCGGCCGGGGCCGGCGGCGGCTCCGCCGGGACGGCCGGCAGGTGCAAGGTGAAGATCGCGCCGCCGTCGGGCGCGTTCGCCGCCTCGACCGAGCCACCGTGCTGTTCGGTGACCTGGCGCACGATCGCCAGCCCGAGGCCGCTGCCCTGTTGGCCGCGGGAGTGGGCGCCGCGGAAGAAGCGATCGAACACGTGGGGCAGGTCCTGGGGGTCGATCCCGGGCCCGTGGTCGCGCACGCGCACGGCGCCGGCGTCGACGGTGACCTGGATCGTCCCCCCGGGGGGCGAGTGGCGGGCCGCGTTGTCGAGCAGGTTGTTGACCGCCCGCCCGAGCCGCTCCGGCACTCCCTCGATGAGCACGGGTTCGAGCTCGGTGTCGAAGTGGATACCCGGGGAGTTGCGCCGGCCCCGGGCCACCGCCTCCTCGACGATCCGGTCCAGCCGCGTGTCCTCCACCGACTCCGCGGGCAGATCGCCGCGGGCCAGCTCGATCAGGTCGCCGACCAATCCGGTCAGCTCTTCGCTCTGCTCGACCACGTCGTCGAGCAGGCGCCGGCGCTCGTCCTCGTCCAGCCCCGGATCGGCGAGCAGGACCTCGATGTTCGTGCGCAGGCTCGTGACCGGCGTGCGGAGCTCGTGCGAGGCGTCGGCGACCAGCTGGCGCTGGGCCCGGACGGAGTCATCGAGGGCAGCCCGCGAGCCCTGCAGGCGCTCGAGCATGGCGTTGAACCTCGTGGCCAGCTGGCCGACCTCGTCGTCCGCGTGGACCACGAGCCGCGTCGAGAGGTCGTCGGTCTCGCCGATCTCCTGCGCGGTCTGCGTGACCTCCGACAGGGGCGCCAGTACGCGCGTGGCCGCCACTCGGCTCAGCGCGGCCGCGAGCGCGATCCCGCCGGCAACGAGCAGCAGCAGGATCAGGCGCAAGCGAGAAAGGACGTGGTCGACCGAGCCGAGAGGGCGGGCGAGCTCGACGGCAACCGGCAGGCCGGCGCCATTCGGCGTGACCGCCACGTCGTGAAAGATGTACACGCGAAGGTGGGTATCGCCGACGTGCATGTCTTCGAAAGCGCTGGCGGGCCTGCCGGCGGCGACTGCCTTCGCGGTGGCGTCGACCGGAATCGGCGCGGCGCCGAAGTTCTGCACGACCAAGCCGTCGGCGCCCACCGCCTGGGCATAGGGAGCAGGGCCGCCGGCGCTCGGGGGCAGGCTCGCAATCCCGCTTCCGAGGGCAACTTGGCCGTGCTCCTGGACGGCAACCGCCTGAGCGTTGAGCGCGCTGTCCACCTGCCCCCGCAGCTGCCCGCGGACCACGAAGTAGCAGACGCAGGCAGCAAGGACGATCGCGATCGCGACCGCCGCCGCCGCAACGAACGAGATGCGGCGTCGCAGCGACATCGTCAGTCCCTCAGAACGTAGCCGATCCCGCGGACCGTGTGCAGGAGCCGGGGCTCGTCGCCGCCTTCGGTCTTGCGCCGCAGGTAGCCCATGTAGACACCGAGCGCGTTCGAGGTGGGCCCGAAGTCATAGCCCCAGACGTTCTCGAAGATCGTCGAGCGGGTCAGCACCTGGCGGGGATGTCGCATGAACAATTCCAGGAGCAGGAACTCGGTCTTCGACAGCTCGATCAGCCGATCGCCGCGCCGGACCTCGTGGGCGATCGGGTCGAGCACGAGGTCGGCGAAGCGCAGGATCTCGCCCTCCTCGGCCTCGTCGGCCGACCGGCGGAGCAGCGCCCGGAGCCGGGCTTGGAGCTCGCGCAACGCGAACGGCTTGACCAGATAGTCGTCGGCGCCGACGTCGAGCCCCTGGACGCGGTCGTCGATGGCGTCGCGCGCGGTCAGCATCAGGATCGGCGTGTGATCGCCGGCCTTGCGCATCCGCCGGCACACCTCGAGCCCGTCGAGCCGGGGCATGGCGATGTCCAGGATCACGGCGTCGGCGGGGGTGCGGGCGAGGGCGTCGAGCGCCTCCTCGCCGTCGGCGGCGAGCACGACCTCGTAGCGGTCGAGCCGCAGCGCACGCTCCAGCGCCCGCCTCACGGCAGGCTCGTCGTCGACAACCAGTACGCGCGCCACGGAGCAAATGATGGCGGGTGCGCGTAAAAGTTCGCGAAGAAGAGCGCTGCGGTACCGTCGCCGCGATGCCCGCGCGCAAGCTCACCGACTACCGCGCCAAGCGCGACTTCGCCTCCACACCGGAACCGTCGGGCGACGCCGGCGGGGGGCGCGGCGCCGCGCCACGGTTCGTCATCCAGGAGCACAGCGCCACGCGACTGCACTGGGATCTGCGCCTCGAGCACGACGGCGCGCTGGCGTCGTGGGCGATCCCCAACGGCATTCCCCCCGATCCATCCGAGAACCGGCTGGCGGTGCGAACCGAGGACCACCCGCTCGAGTACCTGGAGTTCGAGGGCGAGATTCCCAAGGGGCAGTACGGGGCCGGGACGATGCGGATCTGGGACCGCGGGACCTACGAGTCGCACAAGTGGGAGGAGGGCAAGGTCGAGGTCACGTTCCTGGGCGAGCGGCTGCGCGGCCGCTACGGGCTGTTCCCGATCGGCCGCGGGCGCTCCGGCGCCGGCGAGGACGACTGGATGATCCACCGCATGGATCCGCCCGAGGATCCCGGCCGCGAGCCGATGCCGGAGCGGCTGGTGCCGATGCTGGCGCGGCCCGGCCAGCTCCCCCCCGACGAGCAACAGTGGTCGTTCGAGGTCAAGTGGGACGGCGTGCGGGCGATCGCCTATGTTCAGCCCGGCCGCCTGCGGCTGGAGAGCCGCAACCTCAACGACGTCACCGACCATTACCCGGAGGTGCGCGGCCTGGTGCGGGCGCTGGGGATGCGCGACGCGGTGCTCGACGGCGAGATCGTGGCCTTCGACGAGGTCGGCAAGCCGAGCTTCGAGCGGCTCCAGCGCCGGATGCACGTGTCCTCGCCGGCGGCGGTCCGCAGGCTGGCCAAGAGCACCCCGGTCGTGTACGCGATCTTCGACCTGCTGTATCTCGAGGGCCATTCGCTGATCGGGCTGCCGTACACGGAGCGGCGGCGGCGGCTGGAGGCGCTCGAGCTCTCCGGGGCGGCATGGCGGGTGCCGGGCGCCCATCCCGGGGAGGGCAAGCTGCTGCTCGAGGCGACGCGGGCTCAGGGGCTGGAGGGGGTCGTGGCCAAGCGGCTCGACTCGCGCTACGAGCCCGGCCGGCGGGGCGGCGCGTGGGTGAAGGTCAAGAACCTGTTCCAGCAGGAGCTGGTGATCGGCGGCTGGCTCCCGGGCGAGGGCCGGCGCACGGAGCGGATCGGGGCGCTGCTGATGGGCTACTACGAGAACGGGAGCTTTCGCTACGCCGGGCGGGTGGGGACCGGGTTCACCGAGCGGACGCTCGACGATCTGGCGGCGCGGCTGAAGCCGCTGCGCCGAGACCGCAGCCCGTTCGACGTGGCGCCGAAGCTGCCGCGCAACGCCGTGTTCGTAGAGCCGGCGCTGGTGGCCGAGATCGAGTTCCGGGAGTGGACGGGCGAGCGGGTGATGCGAGCGCCGTCGTTCAAGGGGCTGCGCGATGACAAGTCCGCCGGCGATGTGCGCCTGGAAGAAGACGACATCCCCGCGGACTCGCCGCAGGCCCTGTTCGACGAGGTGCAGGCGCTCCCCGAGGGTTCGCTCGAAGTGCTCACCGCGGGGCGCCGGCTGAGGATCACGAACTGGGACAAGGTGCTGTTCCCGGAGACGGGGTTCACGAAAGGCGATCTGATCGCCTTCTACGCTCGGATCGCACCGGCGGTGCTTCCGCACCTGCACGACCGTCCGCTGACCCTCAAGCGCTACCCGAACGGCGTCGACGCGCAGTTCTTCTACGAGAAGCAGTCGCCCTCGCACCGTCCCGACTGGGTGGCCACACAGCGGATCGGCGACATCGACTACACCCTGGCCCAGGATCGGCCGACGCTGGTGTGGCTGGGGAACCTGGCCGACATCGAGCTGCACACCTCGCTGTCGCTGGCCGCCGAGCCCGAGCGGCCAACGATGCTGGTCTTCGATCTCGACCCCGGCGCGCCGGCGACGATCGTCGAATGCTGCGAGGTCGGGCTGGTGCTGCGGGGACTGTTCTCGCAGCTCGGCCTGGAGAGCGTGGTCAAGACATCGGGCTCCAAGGGACTTCAGGTCTACGTGCCGCTGAACAGCGACGCCACCTACACGCAGACGAAGCCGTTCGCCCGGCGGGTGGCCGAGGCGCTCGAGCAGCGGATGCCCGAGCTGGTCGTCTCGAGGATGACCAAGCGGCTGCGGCCGGGCAAGGTGCTCGTCGACTGGAGCCAGAACGATGCCCACAAGACCACGGTGACGGTCTACTCGGTGCGGGCGCGCGAGCGCCCCACGGTCTCGGCCCCGGTGAGCTGGGACGAGGTCTCGCGCTGCCGTCAGCAGGGAGACGCGGAACAGCTCAGCTTCGACACCGAGCAGGTGCTGGCCCGCGTCGCCGCCCAGGGCGATCTGTTCGCCCCGCTGCTCAGCCTCACCCAGGAGCTGCCCGCCGGCGGGTAGGCTGGCCCGATGATCGATCGGACTGAGCGGCGGCTGAGATGAAAGATCCCGGCGCGATTCTGATCACCGGCTGCTCGTCGGGGATCGGACGGGCCACGGCTCAGCACCTGGCCACCCGCGGACACACCGTGTACGCCACCGCGCGATCCCTCGACTCGCTGGCCGAGCTCGAGCGGGCCGGCTGCCGGACCCTGGCCCTGGACGTCCTCGACGAGGACTCGATCGGCAAGGCGGTCGCGGCGGTCGAGGAGGACCGCGGCGCCGTGGGCACACTGGTCAACAACGCCGGCTACGCGGTCAGCGGGGCGATCGAGGCCGTTTCCCTGGACGCGGTCCGCCAGCAGTTCGACACCAACGTGTTCGGCTACCTCCGCATGATCCAGGCGGTGATGCCGGGGATGCGCCGGCGCGGGACGGGCACGATCGTCAACCTCAGCTCGCTCGCCGGCCGGGTGACCATGCCCGGCGCCGGCGCCTACGCGGCGTCGAAGTACGCGATCGAGGCGATCAGCGACGCGCTGCGGTTCGAGGCCAGAGGATTCGGCGTCCGCGTCGTCGTGATCGAGCCGGGACCGATCAAGACCGCGTTCACCGAGACCGCCAACGCCGCCATCCCGGCCGATGCCGCTGGACCGTACGGCGCCTACCACGCGGCCGTGGCCAAGGGCGACGCCGAGACCGACGAGAGCTTCCTGGCCGGCAAGCCGGAACAGGTCGCGGCCACGATCGAGCGGGCGATCACCGCCGACCGGCCCCGGGCCCGGTACCGGGTGACGGCGGTCGCGCGCGCGTTGCCGGTCGTCCGCGGGACGCTCGGCGGTCGCGGCTTCGACGCCTTCCTGCGCACGCAGATCAAGCCCCCGGGCGCATCCTTTTAGGATCATTCGCCGATGGACCCGATCACGATGCGAAACCGGCTGCTGGTCGCGACGGGCATGTGGCGCGAGGCGACCGGGGAGCCGCTGCCGCGGATGCCCCCAGGTGACCCCGCCGACCAGATCGAGGCCTTCGAGCTGCAGCTCGTCGATCGGCTGTGGGAGAGCGCCACCCCCGAGAACGCGCGTGAGGTCGCAGACCGGACCTGGGACCTCGTCCACGACCGCGAGGACGGAGATCCGGTCAAGCAGCGGGTGATCGAGTGCCATGAGGCGCTGGCGCGGTTGACCCGGCTCGGGGACTGAGGAGACCGGGCCCCGACCCGACCTCAGGTGATGGTCGGCGCCGGCTCCGGTTCGGCGACGGGGTTGCGCGGCAGCCCGGCCGCCGCGTAGGCGTCGGCCTCGTCGAGCGTCTCGCGGTCGAGCAGGGCCGCGACCAGCGAGTCGAGGTTGTCGCGATGCGAGCGCAGGAGCTCGGTCACCTCCGCGTAGGCGGTGTCGACGATTCGCCTGACCTCCTCGTCGACCATCCGCTGCGTGGCCTCTGAGCTCTCCGAGGCGCCCGGGAGCAGCGGCCCCATCCCGTCCATCGGGATCACCGCGATCGGCCCGATCGCGGGGCTCATGCCCCAGCGCCCGACCATGTGGCGGGCGATCTGGGTCAGGTGCTGGATGTCGGACTCGGCCCCGGTCGTCATGTCCCCGAACGCGATCTCCTCGGCGGCGCGACCGCCCAGGGCCACCTTGATCTGGCCCAGCAGGTGGCGCTGGTCGAAGTTGAACCGGTCCGCGTCGGGAGCCGAGAACGTCACTCCCAATGCTCGTCCACGCGGGATGATCGAGACCTTGCGCACGGGGTCGGCGCCCCGCGTGAGCATCCCCACGATCGCGTGCCCGGACTCGTGGTAGGCGGTCCGCCGGCGGTCGTCCTCGCTCAGCATCACCTTGCGTTCCGCCCCCAGCACGATCCGCTCCAGCGCGACCGAGAAGTCCTCCGGCGTCACCGCCTCGTGGTTGAGCCGGGCGGCGAGCAGGGCCGACTCGTTGACGAGGTTGGCCAGATCGGCGCCGACCATGCCCGGCGTGGAGGCGGCGAGGGCCCCGAGGTCGACCGCCGGCGTCAGCGGCACCGCGCGAGTGTGCACGCGCAGGATCGCCTCGCGGCCGGCACGATCGGGCGGCTGCACGGTGACGCGGCGGTCGAAGCGGCCGGGCCGGAGCAGCGCGGGGTCGAGGATCTCGGGCCGGTTGGTCGCGCCGAGCACGATCACCCCGGTGCGGGGATCGAACCCGTCCATCTCGGTCAGGATCTGGTTGAGCGTCTGCTCGCGCTCGTCGTGGCCGCCCGAGATGTTCGCGCCGCCGGCGGCGCGCGAGCGACCGATCGCGTCGAGCTCGTCGATGAACACGATCGCCGGCGCGGCCTCCTTCGACTGCGCGAACAGATCACGGACGCGGGAGGCGCCGACGCCGACGATCATCTCGACGAACTCCGAGGCCGACATCTGGAAGAACGGCACGCCGGCCTCCCCGGCGACCGCGCGGGCCAGCAGCGTCTTCCCGGTGCCGGGCGGGCCGCTGAGCAGGACGCCTCGAGGGATCCTGCCTCCGAGCTTGAGGTACTTGTCCGGGTTGCTCAGGAAGTCGACGATCTCGGTGAGCTCCTCCTTGGCCTCGTCGATGCCGGCGACGTCCTTGAACGTGACCGGCTGATCGGCGCCCTCGACCCGGCGCGCGCGCGAGCGCCCGAACGACATCAGCCCGCCGGCGCCGCCGGCGGCCGAGGCCGCCCGGCGCATCACGAACACGATCAGCAACACCAGCAGCAGCGTCGGTCCGAAGCCCAAGATCAGGCTCTCCAGCAGGGAGGGCCCGGTGTCGGGGCTGTTGGCGTCGATCGTGACGTTGTGCTGCTCGAGCAGCTGCGCGAGCTGGGTCCCGTTCGCGAACGACGGCACCTGCGTGGAGAAGTTCGTCGTCGCCTGGGCGCTCGAGTCGCCTGGCGGGTACGTGACTCCCTTCCTGAAGCTCCCCTGGATCGAATCGCCGGTCGAGGAGATCTGGGTGACGTTGTTGTTCTCGACCTGGGAGAGGAACGTGGGGCTGTACGGGATTCGCACGCGGGCGTTGGGCTTCAGCGCCTGGGTCGAGAACCACAGGTTGAGGGCCAGCAGCACCCCGATCAGGATGATGATCAGCCAGCGCGTATTGCGTCGGTTGGGCGGACCCGGCGAGCCGCCCTGGCGACCCCGGCCGTCGGGCGCCGGAGTGACCCGCCACCCCGACGTGATCCGGGCGGGCGGTTCGCCGCGACGGTTTCTGGGAACGGCTTGGCGGGGCTGGGGCTCCTCGGCCATTTGTCCATTGTGGCAAGCGCCAGTGGGTCTCTGATGAGGGTCTTCGTACGTTCTTACCCGTCAGTTGGAGAAGCCTCCCGCCGGCGGTTCGCTAACCAACTTCAAGGCGCAGACGGAACGACTCCGCGCCGACCACGGCCGCGCCCAGCGCGGCTGCGCGATCGGCCAGCCAACGGTCCGAGGTGACCACGATCACGCTCGAAGGATCGGGGTCGGCACGCAGTCGGCGGACGATCTCGTCATCGGCGGCGTCGCGCTTGGCTCGCGGAGCGTGCGCCACCTCGATCACCGTGGAGCGGATCGGCGGCGAGGGGGCGCGCTCGAAGACCACCGTCACGTCAGCTCCGTCCTGGGATGCCCACCGCTCGAGCATCCCCACCAGGCGCAGCATGGCGCCGTCGCGGTCCTTCCACCAGGCGTCCGGCCGCGTCCCGATCACGTTCATCCCGTCGACGATCCAGCGCATCAGTCCTCGGCTCCCGGGGCGCGGCGGGCGCGCTTGCGTTCCGATTGCCGGCGCTTGGCCTCCAGCCGACGGCGCCTGGAGGCCTCGGTGGGCCCGGTGGGATGGCGCCGGCGGGGGACGTGGAGTGCGCCCTCGAGACGGCGCCGCAAGCGCTCGAGCGCGAGCTCGCGATTGCGCGTCTGACTGCGGGCGTCCTGGGCCACCGCGACCACCCTGGGGCCATAGCGGGCGGTGATCCGATGTTTCTGCTCCGCGGTCAGCGCGGCCGATGCCTCGACGTCGAACGAGGCCTCGATCCGGGAGGCGGTGACATTCGCATGCTGACCGCCCGGCCCCGAGGAGCGGGAGGCGCGAACCACCACCTCGCTCAAGGGCACGGCGGCGTGGCGTCCGAGCAGCATCGGATCTTCCATGGCCGGAAGTTTGCCGGTCGGGAGCGCCGCCTTCCGGCGTGACCCTCGCCCGCGCGCCGTGATACCGTGGCGCGCCGTAAGGCCGCCCGAAACGGCGGCGTCAAGCAGGTGCAGGCTCCGGGGTACGTGCAGAGCATCCTCCGCGGTAGCAGCACTTCGAGCTACGGAGGAAAACTCCACATGCCAACAGGCACAGTCAAGTGGTTCAGCGACGAGAAGGGCTTCGGTTTCATCACTCCCGATGAGGGCAGCCGGGACCTGTTCGTCCATCACTCGAGCATCAACGCGGACGGCTATCGCTCGCTCGCCGAGGGCACCAAGGTGTCCTTCGAGGAGGAAGCCGGCCCCAAGGGCCCGAAGGCGATCAACGTCGTCAAGCTCTAAATAGGCATGGCGACCGGCGCGCATGCGCGCCGGTCCGCCGGCCGCATGCGGCCGGCGTCGGATCGGTGCATGCACCGATCCGAACACCATTAAGGGTATGGCGGACTGGGCCACGATCTCATCGCTCGCCACCGCCGGCGGCACGCTGGTGCTGGCGGTGGCCACGTTCGGGTCGATCAGATCGGCCAACCGTTCGGCGCGCGTGGCCGAGCGCTCGCTGATGGCCGGCCTGCGGCCGGTGCTGATCCCCTCGCGCGAGGACGATCGGGACGAGCAGGTTCGGTTCGGCGACGGGGTGGTGCTGACGGTGCCCGGCCACGGCGGCACGGTCACGGTCGAGAACGGCCGGGTCTACCTGGCCATCGCCCTGCGCAACGGCGGCACCGGGCTGGCGGTGATCCACGGCTGGCGGACCGAGGTGGCCGAGCGGACCGGAAGCGCGCCGCCGCCGGCGATCGAGGACTTCCGCCGCCAGCAGCGCGACCTGTACATCCCGGCCGGCGACACCGGGTTCTGGCAGGGCGCCGTCCGCGATCGCCACGATCCCGCCTACGAGGAGCTGCGGGCGGCGGCGCAGAGCGGGCAGCGCCTGATGGTCGACCTGCTCTACGGTGACTACGACGGTGGGCAGCGGGCGATCGCCCGCTTCGGGATCAACCGGGGACCCGAGACCGCGGGCGAGCGAGCCGAGGTGCTCAGATACTGGAACGTCGATCGAGAGCAGCCCAGGTAGTGCGAATCGAATCGATGATCGCGTCGTTAAGAAAGTGTGCGGGCATACCAACAGCGCACGTGGCGTCTAGGCTCGTGCGTACAATCGGTAAGCGGCTGAGCCTTGTGCGGGTACGCCGGCGCACCACAGAGGAGCTGACTTGAGCAAGACGGTCGAAGAGCGCGAGCGAGTCGTCGTTCGCTTCGCGGGGGACTCTGGCGACGGGATGCAGCTCGCCGGCAGCCGCTTCACCGACGCGACCGCGGTGCTCGGCAACGACCTGGCCACGCTTCCCAACTTCCCGGCCGAGATCCGGGCGCCGGCGGGCACGCTGGCCGGCGTGTCCGCGTTCCAGATCCACTTCGCCTCGCGCGACATCCTCACGCCGGGCGACGCGCCGAACGTGCTCGTGGCCATGAACCCGGCGGCGCTGCGAGCCAACCTGCCCGAGCTCGCGCGGGGGGCGATGATCATCGTCAACGAGGACGCGTTCTCCAAGCGCAACCTCGACAAGGCCGGCTACGAGTCCAATCCGCTCGAGGACGGGTCGCTGGGCGGATACCGGGTGCACCGGATCCCGATGACCACGCTCACGCAGCGAGCCGTCGAGGACGTCGATGACGCCTCGACTCGCGACGCCGGCCGGGCCAAGAACCTGTTCGCGCTCGGCGTCCTCTCGTGGCTGTACGGACGGCCGGTGGAGGTGACCGAGCGCTGGATCGAGCAGAAGTTCGCCCGCAAGCCGGGCGTCCTGCAGGCCAACCTGGCCGCGTTCAAGGCCGGCTGGTCGTTCGGGGAGACCACCGAGCTGCTGGACGTGCAGTACCGGGTGGCGCCGGCCACCGACGTGGCGCCCGGGGTGTACCGCAACGTCAACGGCACCACCGCGCTGTCGCTGGGGCTGATCGCCGCCAGCGTCCGGAGCCACCTGCCCCTGGTGCTGGCCAGCTACCCGATCACGCCGGCTTCGGAGCTTCTGCACGAGCTCTCGCGCCACGCCAAGTTCGGCGTCTCGACGATTCAGGCCGAGGACGAGATCGCCGCCGCCGGCATGGCGCTTGGGGCCGCGTTCGGGGGGCGGCTCGGGGTGACGGCCACCAGCGGGCCGGGCATGGACCTCAAGGCCGAGACGATCGGGCTGGCGGTGGCGCTGGAGCTGCCGATGATCGTGATCGACGTGCAGCGGGCGGGTCCCTCCACCGGGATGCCGACCAAGACCGAGCAGGCCGACCTGTTGATGGCGCTCTACGGCCGCCACGGCGAGTCGCCGCTGCCGGTGATCGCGCCCAGCACCCCCGGTAACTGCTTCGATGTCGCGTTCGACGCGGCCAGGATCGCGATCCGCTACCGCACGCCGGTGATCGTCCTCTCGGACACGTTCCTGGCCTCTTCATCGGAGCCGTGGCTGGTGCCGGCGGTGGCGGACCTGCCCGACATCGATCCGGGCTTTGCCGTGGCCGATGGCGGCTCGGCCGAGGAGTTCCTGCCCTACGCGCGCGATGAGCGACTGGCCCGGCCGTGGGCGGTGCCGGGAACGCCGGGGCTACAGCACCGGATCGGCGGGCTGGAGAAGGCCGACGGCACCGGCAACATCTCCTACGACCCGGCCAACCACGCGCGGATGACCGAGCTGCGCGCGGCCAAGGTGGCGGGGATCGTCGACGAGATCCCGGCCCTGACCGTCGACTCCGAGCCCGGCGCGCGGCTGCTGGTGCTCGGCTGGGGCTCGAGCGAGGGCGCGATCCGCGCCGGCGTTCGCCGCGCCCGGGAGGTGGGCCACAAGGTGGCCTGCGCCCATCTGCGCCATTTGAACCCGCTGCCTGCGAACGTCGGCGACGTGCTGCGGTCCTTCGACCGGGTGCTGGTGCCGGAGATGAACACCGGACAGCTGGCGCAGATCCTGCGGGCGAAGTTCCTGGTCGACGTGGAGTCCTTCTGCAAGGTCCAGGGTCAGCCGGTGTTCGCCAGCGAGATCGAGCAGCAGATCGGGGAGCGGCAGTGAGCGTGGCCACGCACAAGGGCAACGGCAACGGCGGCGCGCCCGAAGTCCTGACCAAGGCGGACTTCCAGTCCGATCAGGAAACCCGCTGGTGCCCGGGCTGTGGCGACTACGCCGTCCTGGCCGCCGTCCAGCAGTTCATGCCCGAGCTGGGCATCCCCCCGGAGAAAATCGTGTTCATCACCGGGATCGGCTGCGCGGGCCGGTTCGCCTACTACATGAACACGTACGGGATGCACGGCATCCACGGGCGCGCGCCGGCGCTCGCCACCGGCCTGGCGACCGCGCGCGAGGACCTCTCGATCTGGGTCGTGACCGGCGACGGCGACTCGCTCTCGATCGGCGGAAACCACCTCATCCACGCGCTGCGGCGCAACGTGCCGCTGAAGATCCTGCTGTTCAACAATCAGATCTACGGGTTGACCAAAGGCCAGGCGTCGCCGACCTCCGAGCTGGGCAAGATCACCAAGTCCACCCCGTTCGGCGTCTCCGACCACCCGTTCAACCCGGTGGCGCTGGCGCTGGGCGCCGAGGCCACGTTCGTGGCCCGGACGATCGACCGCGACCGACGGCATCTGACCGATGTTCTGCGGGCCGCGGCCGAGCACGAGGGCTCAGCGCTGGTCGAGATCTACCAGAACTGCCCCGTGTTCAACGACGGCGCCTTCGCCGCGCTGACCGAGAAGGAGGTCAAGGACCACAACCAGATCCGGCTCGAGGCGGGCCAGCCGGTCCGGTTCGGCGCCTCCGACGAGCGCGGCGTGGCCCGGGGCGAGGACGGCGGCTTGCGGATCGTCGACGTCGCCGACGTGGGTGAGGACGCGCTGATCGTGCACGACCCGAGCCGGATCGACTCCGGCCTCGCGTTCTCGGTCGCGCGGCTCTCCGACGATCCCACGGGCCCGACCCCGATCGGCATCTTCCGCGACGTCGAGCGGCCGGTGTATGGGCGGACCGGGCGGGTGCCGCCGTCGCCGGCGTCGAGCGAGGAGCTCGGCGAGCTGCTCAGCGCGGACACCTGGACGGTGGGCTAGTCGGTTTCGCTCGAGCCGCGGCGGGGGCCCCCGTGCGCGAGCCGCGGCCGCCACCAGGTACTGGCTACGCTGGGGGCGGATGAGATTTCCGGAGATCGAGCTGCTGTGGTGGGAGGGGTGTCCCTCGACCGATCGGGCCGTCTCCGAGCTGCGCGCGGCGCTCGCCGACGTGGGCCTGGGCGAGGCCCAGATCCAGATGCGGGAGATCAAGTCCGACGCCGATGCGGAGTGGGCCGGGTTTGCCGGCTCGCCGACGATCCTGATCGGCGGCGTCGACGTGGTGCCGGCCGGCGCCGATGAGCCGGCCGGCCTGAGCTGCCGGGTGTACCGCCGCCGCGACGGGAGGATCGCTCCCACTCCTGATCCCGACGACCTGCGCGAGGCGCTCCAGCGAGCGCTCCAGCGCCGGGAGGTGAATCGATGACCGTGACGATTGGTGAGCAGGCGCCGTCCTTCGAGCTGCCCGACACCGAGGGCAGGCAGTGGTCGATGTCCGACGGTGGGGCGCCGGCGACCGTGGTCGTGTTCACATGCAACCACTGCCCGTACGCGCTCGCCTGGCACGAGCGGATCGCCCAGGTGGCGCGCGACTACGCCGACCGTGACGTGCGGGTGCTGGCCATCAACTCCAACGACAGCCAGCGCTATCCGCGTGACTCCTACGAGGCGATGCAGCGGCGGGTGGCGGCCGAGCCGTGGCCGATGCCCTACCTGCACGACGCCTCGCAGGACGTGGCCCGGGCCTATGGCGCCAAGACCACTCCGGACGTGTTCGTGATCGACTCCCGCGGTCGGCTGGCCTACCGTGGCGCCCCCGACGGCGACTATGACGAGCCGAGCAGGAACGCCGAGTGGCTGCGAGCCGCCCTCGACGCGGTGCTGGCCGGTCGCGCGCCCGACCAGCCGGAGACCAAGCCGGTCGGGTGCTCGATCAAGTGGAAGCAGTGACGCCGGCGCGCACTCAGGACTCGGCTACGTAGCCGTCCGGCGGATCGAGCGGCAGCCCGGCGGCGCTCCACTCGAGCAGACCGCCGGCCAGGTTGTGGGCGTCGAAGCCCGCGCCCTGGAAGGCATCGGCGGCCATCGCAGAGCGGCTGCCGCTGCGGCAGTAGAACACCACCGGCTGGTCACGATCGATTGTCTCGGCTTGGGCGCCCAGCTGCATCAGCTCGATCCACCGGTCGCCGGCGATCCGTCCCGCTTCGTGCTCGTGCTGCTGACGGACGTCGATCAGCTGGATCTCGTCGCGGCTGAGCAGCTCGGCGACCTGTTGGGGCGTGTAGTCGGACATGCCGTGAGCCTACCGCGAGCGATGCAAGGGCTCGTGCAGCAGCCGGCGGTGACATGCATCCTGCAGTTCATGTAGGCTGCCCGCCGACAAAATAACCCAGCCGAATCTCCGGGACGCCCAACGCCCGGGGAGCGGGGAACCCACGGGAGCCAATCGGCTCTTCGGGGCGAATCGCCGGATCGCCGGCGTAGCGCGACTCTTTCAGCGCGAGCCCGACAGCTAACCCCGTAGGCACGCGAAAGAGAAGGGGTTAGTGGTGACCTACAACGGCTTTCCACGAGGCGGACGCGTTGCCGTTATTGCTGCGCTCGCGCTCGGTTTGACGTTCGCGCTCGTGGCCTCGGCGGCCGCGGCGGGCAAACAGCCGCCCCCGACCGGCGGAGCGGCTCTGTTCGGAACCGCGACGAGCGTGTCCATCACCTCTGGCGGCCACCACTACAAGGGCGACTCGATCCACATGGGCGATCGGATCCTGCGCCAGGGCATGCGCGGTCACGACGTCCGGGTGCTCCAGGCCTATCTGAGCATGGCCGGGTTCCAGACCAACGTCGACGGCCAGTTCGGCCCGACGACGAAGACCAACGTGATCGCGTTCGAGCGCTCGCATCGTCTGCTGGCCAACGGGGTCGTCACCTGGACGGTCTCCCAGGAGCTGCGGCTGGTCGTGGCCGAGATCGCCACCAGCGCCCCACCCGTCCGCCGGGCTCGGGTAGTGGGCGGCCTCGCCATCGCCCCCTCGGATGCGCCGGCAGCGGTCAAGGACGTGATCGCCGCAGCCAACCGGATCGCGTTCAAGCCGTACATCTACGGCGGCGGCCACGGCAGCTGGAACGCGGCGGGCTACGACTGCTCGGGGTCGGTCAGCTACGCGCTCCACGGCGGCCGCCTGCTGAACCAGACCGAGGACTCATCGCAGCTCGAGTCCTACGGCGCCGCCGGCGCGGGCCGCTGGATCACAGTCTGGACCGACGCCGGCCACGCCTACATGTACGTGGCCGGGCTGCGGTTCGACACCTCGGCCCAGGGCTCGACCGGCGGGTCGCGCTGGACGAGCGTGTCGCGGTCGAACGCCGGCTTCATCGAGCGCCACCCGGTCGGGTACTGAGCCGGCCCATCTGGGTCGGGTACTGAGCCGGCCCATCTGGGTCGGGTACTGAGCCGGTCCATCTGGGCACGGCGCGCGGTGTCAGCGGTATATCCGGGTTGCCGCTGACACCGCCGCCTTCCGGTCAGGTGGTGGCCATCTCCCGGACCTCGGTCAGCCGGAGGCTGTTTCCCGAGGGGTCGCGGAAACCGGAATCGATCCCGTACGGGCGCTCCTCGGGCGGCTCGGTGAACTCCACCCCGCGGGCCTTGAGCTGCTCGTAGTCACCGCGTACGTCATCGGTGGTCAGGAACACGGTCCCGGCGAAGCCCTTCGCCATCAGGCTCCGCACCTGCTCGCCGGTCTCGCTGTCCATCACCGGCGGGCCGGGGATCGCCATCAGGACGATCGCGATGTCGGGCTGGCCGGCCGCGCCGACCGTGAGCCAGCGGAAGTTGCCCAGCTCGGGGACGGTGACGTCGGCGCGGACCTCCATGCCGAGCTTCTGCGTGTAGAACGCCAGCGCCTCGTCCTGGTCGTGGACCCAGAGCTGCGCGGTGGAGATCTTGTACATCGCGTCCTCCTTGGATTCGGGTTCGCGCCGACACTAATCCTGCGCCCCACCGTTGTCTTCTCGAAACGTGCGGCGTTGGGGCCGGCCGTAGAAGCGCAGCACGCAGGTCGGGATCAGGGCCTGGTCGGCGGCGGGGGGAAACGAGGCCCGGTAGGCCGTGGGGGAGCGCCCGTAGGTCCGGGTGAAGCTGGTCGTGAACGAGCCCACGCTCTGCAGGCCGACCGAGAAGCAGATGTCGGTCACGGAGCGGTCAGTGCTCCGCAGCAGGGCGGCAGCGCGCTCGAGCCGGCGCGTCAGCAGGTACGCGTGCGGCGACTCGCCGAAGGCACGGCGGAACTCGCGGCTGAAGTGGGCTCGCGAGAGCCCGGCCGCGTGCGAGAGCTCGTCCACCCCGAGCGGCTCGAAGTAGCGGGCGTCGGCCAGGTCCTTGGCGCGTAGGAGATGGCGGGCCGGCGGCACGAACGCCATGGCGCTCAGTATTGCCGCCGAGCCCCTGGGCTACCGGAGCCGCTCGATCAGCATCGCCTGGCCCATCCCGCCGGCGACGCACATCGACTCGATCCCGTAGGTGCCGTCCAGGGTCCGCAGGCCGTTGATCAGCGTGGTCATGATCCGCGCCCCGGTCATCCCGAACGGGTGGCCGAGGGCGATGGCGCCGCCGAACGGGTTGAGCTTCTCGTCGGGGATTCCCAGCTCCTGCTTGCAGGGGACGATCTGGGCGGCGAAGGCCTCGTTGATCTCGACCACGTCGACATCGTCGAGGTTCATCCCGGTCTCCTCGAGCAGCGCCTGGATCGCGGGGATCGGGCCGAGGCCCATGATCTCCGGGCGGATCGCCGCGACGGTCGAGCCGAGGATCCGGGCCTTCGGGGACAGGCCCAGGCGCTTGGCCTTCTCCTCGGACATCACCAGGACCGCGGCGGCGCCGTCGTTGAGGGGACAGGCGTTGCCGGCGGTGACCGTGCCGTGCTCGCGGAAGGCGGGCTTGAGCTTGGCCAGCACGTCCATCGTGGTCCCCGGCCGGGGCCCGTCGTCCTTGTCGACGACGGTCTCGGGGACGTCGATCTCGTTGCCCTCCTGGTCGGCTTCCTGGTGGGCGGGCACGGGGACGGGGACGATCTCGGCGTCGAAGTGGCCCGAGTCCCGCGCCTCGACAGCGCGGTTCTGGGACACCACCGCCCACTCGTCCTGCTGTTCGCGGGTGACGTGACAGCGCTCGGCGACGTTCTCCGCGGTCAGTCCCATGGGGATGTAGACGTCGTAGGCGGAGCCGTCGGCGCCGTTCAGCATGGGGTGCTTGGCCTCCTCCATCATCCCGGCGCCGAGCCCGGCGCGCGAGACCGCCTCGACGCCGGCGGCGACGTACTGGTCTCCTTCGCCGGCCTTGATGGCGTGGAAGGCCATCCGGATCGTCTGCAGCGAGGAGGCGCAGAAGCGGTTCACCGTGCAGGCGGGGACGTGGTGGTCGAGGCCGGCCAGCAGCGACGCGTTGCGCCCGACGTTGTAGCCCTGCTCGCCGATCGACGACGCCGCTCCCATCATCACGTCGACGGTCTCGGCGAAGTTCACCTCGGGATTGCGCTCGATCAGGGCGCGGATCGGGGTCGCGGCCAACTCGTCCGCGCGGACGGCCTTCAGCGAGCCTTTGACCGCACGCCCGATCGGGGTGCGGATTGCGTCGACGATCACAGCCTCTGGCATTCGATTTCGGCCTCCTGGGGGAATGGTGTATGGATGCTACGTGTGCCGCGAGCTCACAGTCCGAGCCCCCGCACGCCCTTCTCGTTCCAGCCCAGATGGTGGGCGAGCTCGTGGCGGACCGTGCGGGTGACCTGGGCCTTGAGCAGCTCGGGATCCGCTCCGAAGTCGCGCAACAGGGTGTCGCGGAAGATCACGATGCGATCGTGGAAGTAGTCCTGCGCGACCGTGTCCCCCTGATAGAGGCCGTACGCCCGCCGCTTGCGCCCGCCCTCGGAGACGACGATGGCGACGTGCTCGAGCGCGCGATGGAACTCCAGCGGCAGCTCGTCGATGGCCGAGCGCACCAGCGCCTTGAAGTCTTCTTCGTCGTAGGGATCGAACAGATCCTCGTCCTCGTCGTCGTCGTCCTCGCCGTCGCCCCAGGAGTCCTCGGCCGCCAGGCGCTCCGCGCGCTGCACCAGCGCTTCGAACTCTTCCTCGGACTCGGGGTCCTTCCACCCGGCGAGGCGGATCATGACCAGCACCGACGCGCCGCCGATGACCACCGCGCCGGCGCCGAACACGGCCAGGGCCTGGAGCAGCCGCAGCGGGAACGAGTCGCTGAACCCGGCGATCAGGCTGGCGGCGCCGAGCCCCACGGTCAGCGCCGCGAGCGCCGAGAGCAGGATGCGGCGCAGGGTCGGGGGCGCCCCGCTCATCGCATCGTCCTGGCGATGACGAGCCGCTGGATCTCGTTCGTGCCCTCGTAGATCTGGGTGATCTTGGCGTCCCGCAGCATCCGCTCGACCGGGTACTCCTTGACGTAGCCGTAGCCGCCGAGGACCTGGACGGCCTCGACGGTGACGGCCATCGCCACGTCCGAGCAGAACAGCTTGGCCATCGCCGAGTACTTGCCGATGTCGTGGTCCGCCGGATGAGTCTGGCGCGGCTCGTCATCGAGGCTGGATGCCGAGCGAGCCGCGTCAGCGCGGTCGACCTTGGCGCAGGCCTGGTAGAGCAGCTCCCGGGCGGCCGCGCACTGGGTCTCCATGTCGGCCAGCTTGAACTGGATCGCCTGGAAGGAGTTGATCGGCTGCCCGAACTGCTTGCGTTCGCCGGCGTAGGCGGCGGCGTAGTCGGTCGCGCCCTGCGCGATCCCCAGCGCCTGCGCGGCGACGCCAAGCCGGGAGCGGTCGAGCGTCGACATCGCGACCTTGAACCCCTGGCCGACCTCCCCGATCACGTTCTCCGCCGGGACGCGGACGCCGTCGAAGATCGGCTGGCCGGTGGGGGAGCCGCGGATCCCGAGCTTGTGCTCCAGCTTGCCGACGCTGAAGCCGGGCCGGTCGGCCTCGACCACGAACGCGGTGATCCCGCGGGAATGGCCGGCCTGGGGGTCGGTGACCGCGAACACGACGTAGAAGTCGGCGATGCCGAGGTTGGTGATCCAGTTCTTGGTGCCGTCGATCACCCACTCCTCGCCGTCCTTCACGGCGCGGGTCAGCATCCCGCCGGGGTCCGAGCCGGCGTCGGGCTCCGAGAGCGCGAACGCGGGGCTCCACTCCCCGCGGGCGCAGCGCGGCAAGAGCCGCTCCTTCAGCTCGTCGGAGCCGAACAGCTTGATCGGCAGCGTCCCCAGCTCCTGGATCATCAGGATCAGCGCGGTGGAGGCGCACGCCTTGGCGATCTCCTCGACTGCCATGTTCAGCATCAGCGTCCCGCTGCCCGTGCCGCCGTATTCGGATTCGAACGGAAGGCCGAGGATGTCCTGCTCGGCCAGCAGCCGTCGCAGGTCACGGGGATACTCGGCTTTCTCGTCGATCTCGGCGGCGCGCGGCGCGATTCGCTCGCGCGCGATCTGCCGGATCGTGTCGCGGAAGTCGAGATGCTCCTGCGGGATGGTGTACAGCTCAGCGAGGGCGGACATCGCTCATCAATCGTACGAGACCGTCGCCGGCTGGTGCCCGGCACGCGAGTGCGCGAGCGCCGGCCCTCATCGCGGCGGCATCCGCAGGGCGCCGTCGAGCCGGATCACCTCGCCGTTGAGCATCTCGTTCTCGACGATGTGAGCGGCGAGCGCGGCGAACTCGTCGGGCCGGCCGAGCCGGGACGGGAACGGCACCGCCTGACCGAGGGCCTGGCGGGACTCCTCGGGCAGCGCCGCCAGCAGGGGCGTGTCGAACGTGCCGGGGGCGATCGTGCACACCCGGATCCCGGCGCCGGCCAGATCGCGGGCCGCGGGCAGCGTCAAGCCGACGATTCCGCCCTTCGAGGCGGCGTAGGAGACCTGCCCGATCTGGCCGTCGAAGGCGGCGATCGAGGCGGTGTTGATGCACACTCCGCGCTCCCCGGAGTCGGTGGGCTCGGCCGCCAGCATCGCCGCGGCCGCCAGCCGCAGGACGTTGAAGGTGCCGATCAGATTGATCCTGATCACGGTCTCGAACGGCTCGAGGCTGTGGGGACCGCGCCGGCCGGCGACCCGCTCGGCCCAGCCGACCCCGGCGCAGCAGACCGAGATCCGCAGCCCTCCGTTCTCGGTGGCGGCGCCGACCGCGGCCTGAACGGCGTCGGGGTCGGTCACATCGGCGCGCCGGAACGCGGCTCGGTCGCCGAGCTCCGCCGCCAGCGCCGCGCCGCGGTCTTCGTTCAGATCCGCGATCAGCACGCGCGCCCCCGAGGTGTGCAGCCGGCGAGCCGTGGCCTCGCCCAGTCCCGAGGCGCCGCCGGCGATCAGCGCGCCGCTGCCGTTGATCTCCATCGCGGGTAACCCTACTGTTCTGCCGATGCCCGATCCGAACGCGGTGTCCAGCACATTCGCCAGCGCGGCCACCGACGGGAGCGCGGCCACGTTCGCCAGCGCCGCGGTTCACCGCAGCGCCGGCACGGTCGCCAGCGTGGCCACGCGCCACAGCGCCGCCACCGTCGCCAGCGCGGCCACGGCGTGGAGCGTGGCCACCGCGGGCAGCGTGGCCACCGGCGCCAGCGTGGCCACCGCGGGCAGCGCCGGGACGGTGCTCAGCGTGGCCACGGCCGGGTCGGTGGCGAGCGTGCTGTCGGTGGCCTTGGCGGGCTGCGCGGCCTGCCTCGGCTGCGTGCGCTGCACCCGGTGCGCGTGCTGCATCGCCTGCGTCGACTGCGAGGGGCTGCGGTTCGCCGTGGGCAAGGTCGGCGTGCGCAAGCGCCGGTAGCGCCGGGCGGGCCAGCGCCGGGCGGGCTAGCGCCGGGCGGGCTAGCGCCGGCGTCCCAGCGAGAGCGCGAACAGCTCGTCGGCGTCGGTGTACCAGCGCTCGAGCGCGAGCCCGGCGGCTTCGAAGTCCGCCTCGATCCGCCCCCGGGTGAACTTGGCGCTGATCTCCGTGCGCAGCTCCTCGCCGGCCGCGAACTCGATGCGCAGATCAAGCTCGGCGATGAGCACGGTGCACGGTCGCCGGGCTCGCAGCCGCATCTCGATCCACTCGTGCCGGCGATCGAAGAAGGCGACGTGATCGAACGACTCCGGGGTGAAGTCCGCGTCGAGCTCCCGGTTGAGCACGTGCAGCAGGTTGCGGTTGAACTCCGCCGTGATCCCGGTGGGGTCGTCGTAGGCGGCCTCGATCACCGCCGGGTCCTTGACCAGGTCGGTGCCCAGCAGCAGTCTGTCCTGCGGGCGCAGCAGGGACGCGATCTTGCGCAGCAGCCGCCGGCGGGTGCCGGGCGGGAAGTTGCCGATCGTCCCGCCAAGCAGGGCGACGATCCGCACGCCCCCGTCAGCCGCGGGGATCCCGTCGAGGTGACGTTCGAAATCTCCGATCACGCCGTGTACGTGGAGGCCGTCGTACTCCTCGACGAGCTGGCGCGCGGCGTCCTCGACCACCTGCTCGGAGACGTCGAGCGGCACGTAGCGCTGGAGCGTGGTCTCCTGCGCCATGGCGTCGAGGAGGATCCTCGCCTTGTCCGCCGCCCCCGAGCCGAGCTCGACCAGCTCCCCGGCGCCGGTGCGGCGGACGATCTCCCGGGCGCGCTGGCGGAGGATCCCGGTCTCGGTCCGCGTCGGGTAGTACTGGGGGAGCTCGCAGATGCGCTCGAACAGCTCCGAGCCGCGGGCGTCGTAGAAGTGCTTGGGCGGAAGCTCCTTGAACGGGCGGGTCAGCCCGTCGAGCACGTCGTTGGCCAGCGAACGCTCATCGGCCTCCGAGAGCCACGACTCGATCCGGATGGCGGGAGAGTCGAGGACGGCCTTCATCGCGAGGCCCCCCGGGCGAGCCGGAAGCCGGCGAAGATCTGCCGCCGCTGCGGGTAGTCCCAGTTGCGGAAGGTGGGTGTGGCCACGCGGGCGCGGGTTGCCCACGATCCGCCGCGCAGGACCTTGTACTCCTCGCCGAAGAAGACCTCCGAGTACTCGCGGTACGGATAGGGGACGAAGCCGGGGTAGCCCGAGAACCTGCTCTGCGTCCACTCCCACACGTCGCCGATCATGCCCAGGCAGCCGCAGGGCGAGGCGCCGCCGGGGTGGCTGGCGGCGGGGGCGGGGCCGCAACCGAGGTGGTCCACGTTGGCATGGACCCCGGGCACCGGCGGTTCGTTCCCCCACGGGAAGGCCCGGGCGGTTCCCCGCCCCTGGTCCCAGGTCGCCGCCTTTTCCCACTCGATCTCGGTGGGGAGGCGAGCGTCGTGCGCGCGGGCAAAGGCGTCGGCCTCGAACCAGGAGACGTGGACTACGGGTCGGTGCGGGTCGAGCGGTTCGAGCCCCCCGAGGCGCCATTCCGCACCGAGGTCCGCCGTCCACGCTCCCGGTCGGGTGATGTCGTACTGCTCCTTCCAGGCCCAACCCTCGTCCGACCACCACTCCCGCCGCCGGTAACCGCCGCCCTCGACGAACGTCAGGTAGGTGGCGTTGGTGATCGCCGAGCGGGCGATCCGATAGGCGCGAACGTCGGTGCGGTGGCGCGGACGCTCGTTGTCGTAGGCGAACCCCGACGGCGGCGCCCCGATCGCGCACTCGCCGGCCGGGACCTCGACGAACTCGAGGCCGGTGAGCGGGGGCCGCGGCGCCGGCGGGGAGTCCCGCCGGCCGGGGGGCTCGTAGCCGGCGAGCCGCGCCAGCAGGAGGGTCTGCAGCATCGTCTCGTCGTGCTGGTGCTCGTGCCGCAGCACCATCTCGTGCATGACGCCGTCGCCGACGCCACGTTCCTCGATCACGTCGAGCGTCCGGCCCCTCACCTCGTCGAGGTACTCGCGCGCCGGCGATGCCGCGAGGAAGGGGAGATCGCCTCGGCCCGAGCGCGGCGTCTCGAACGCGTCGTAGACGTCGGCCAGGTCCTCGCGCAGCAGCGGCCGACCGCCGTAGCGGTGTACGAGCCACAGGTCTTCGAACGCGGCGATGTGCCCGAGGTCCCACACGAGCGGGCTCATCAGCGTCGAGTGAACGCGTTCGAGATCCTCGTCCGAGACCGACTGCACGAGCGCCAGCGTCCGCTGGCGTGCCTCCTGGAGCGCGGTGACGGTCTCGCCGGGGGTGAGCGTGGCGCTCGCTTCGGTCCGGCTCGCCATCTGGGGATTGTCGCATCCCCGGATCTGCGGAAAATGAACGTGGGGTGACCGCGCTCAGCGAACGGCGCCGCGCAGGTACAGCGAGCCGCTTCGTTCGAGCAGCCAGAGGATCCGCAGCGCCGCCGGGTTGGCGAGCTCGGGGCCGGCGGAGATCGCCGGTCCGTGGCCGCCGCCGGCGAGCTTCGGCGCGATGGTCAGGAACAGCTCGTCGACGAGCCGTTCGTGAAGGAGGGCGCCGAACAGGGTGGGCCCTCCCTCGCACAGCAGCGTGCGCACGCCGTGGTCGTCGCGGAGCCGGCGCATCACGGTGGTCAGCGTCAGCTCACCGGGGTCGAGGCGGACGAGCTCGATCTGAGCGCGGGCCGTCGCGAGGTCGACGTCGGCGGCCGAGAACACCAGGATTCGCGCTTCCGGCTCCTGGAACAGCGGGATGCTGACGGGGAGCTCGCCGCTGCGGGTGATGACGATCGCCAGCGGCTCCGGGCTCAGCCCGAGCTGCGAGCGCCGCCGGCGACGCTCGACCTTGCCGAGGAGCCGTCCGTAGCGCTCGACCCGCAACGTGCCCGTTCCGGCCACGATCGCGTCGACCCGCTCGCGCAGGCCGTGGAACATGGCGCTGTCGCCGTCGTCCCCGAGCGGGCCCGAGCGACCCCCGATCGTGGCCCGGCCGTCGAGGCTGGCGACGAAGTTGGCGATCGTGTGCGGCCGATCCACCGGGGCCGAGCCGTCGGGTTCGAGCGACCCGAGGAGGTCGGCGAGCGCGACCGTCCTCGCCGCGGGCAGAAGCTGGCGGAACTCCATCCGGGGGGCGAACCTACCAGTTAGAGTCGGGCCGGTCCTCAGGAGGGAGCCACTCGTGCTCGACTGCACCTATCGGGTCCAGATCCCGCACCAGCCCGGGCAGCTCGCGCTCGTGGCCGGCGCGATCGCAGAGGCAGAAGGACTGATCGGAGACGTGGTCACGGTCTCGGTCGGCCGCGAGCACTCGGTCCGGGAGATCACGGTCGAGGCGCGCGACACGGGCCACGCAGAGCGGGTCGCGGAGCTGGTCGAGGCCCTCGACGGGGTTCGGGTGATGTGGTACCAGGACCGGGCGCTGATCCGCCACGAGGGCGGCAAGCTGCGGGTGGAGGCGGTTCACCCGGTGCGCACCGTCCAGGAGATGCGCGACGTCTACACGCCGGGGGTCGCTCGGGTCTGCCAGGCGATCGCGGCCGACCCGAAGCTGGCCGGCCGCTACACGACGATCTGGCGCAGCGTGGCGATCTGCACGAACGGCACCCGGGTGCTCGGTCTGGGCGATATCGGGCCCGTGGCGTCGATGCCGGTGATGGAGGGCAAGTCGGTGTTCTACCGCCAGTTCGCGGGGATTTCGGCGATCCCGATCCTGATCGATGCCAAGGACGTCGACACGTTCGTGGAAACCGTGATCCGGATCGCCCCGACATTCGGCGGAATCCACTTGGAGGACATCTCGGCGCCGGAGTGCTTCGAGATCGAACGTCGGCTGATCGAGGCGCTCCCCCAGCCGGTGATGCACGACGACGTCCACGGCACGGCGGTCGTGTCGGTGGCGGCGGCGATCGTGGCCTGCCGCCACGCCGGAATCGCGCTCGGCGGGGCGACCGTCGGCCAGCTGGGTCTGGGCGCGGCGGGATGGGGGATCGGCTCGTTGATGGTCGAGGCCGGCGCTCGCCGGGTGATCGGGTTCGATCCCCTGGAGGCATCGCACGCCCGCGCCCGGGAGCGGGGGATCGAGATCTGCTCGATGGAGGAGGTGATGGCCTCGGCGGACGTGGTCGTGGCCACGACCGGCCGCCCGGGGCTGATCGAGCCGTCGATGATCCGGCAGGGTCAGGTGATCCTGGCCCTGTCCAACCCGGATCCCGAGATCGCGCCCGAGGACGCCGAGCGCGCGGGCGCGGCGTTCGCGGGCGACGGGCGGAGCATCAACAACGTGCTCGGCTATCCGGGGATCTTCCGCGGCGCGCTCCAGGCCGGCGCGGCGGCGATCAACCGGGAGATGAAACTGGCCGCGGCGAACGCGATCGCGGAGCTGACGCACGGAGACGAGCTCGTACCCGACGCCCTCGACCAGGGGGTCCACGAGGCCGTCGCCGCGGCCGTCGGCGAGGCCGCGGAACGCAGCGGTGTGGCCCGTCCGGAGCTGGCCACCGCGGGCCTTTGAACCGGTTAGGCTCAGCGGGATGGACTTCTCGCGGCTGGACAGGGGTGAGCTGATCGCGGTGGGCGGGGGGGTGATGCTCGGGATTTCGCTGTTTCTGGCCTGGTACGCACTGGGCAACCGCTTCGCGACGCTGAACAGCTGCCACGGGCCGAGCAGCTCCTGCTCCGGCTGGCACTCGCTGACGATCCTTCGCTACCTGCTGTTGTTGACCGCGATTGCGCCGGCGATCCTGGCCTGGATCATCTTGCGCGGTCATGCGCTGTCGTGGCCGCGCGGTGAGTTGACGGCGCTCACGTCACTGGCGGCGCTGACGTTCACAATCTTCCGTGGCGTGATCGACCGACCGGGTGCACCTCCGAGCGAGATCAGCATCAGCTACGGCTGGTGGGTCGCGCTGCTGGGCGGCGTGTTGATCCTGGTCGGGTCGATCTGGCGCTCCCAGGAAGGCGCGGCGAGGCGCAAGCCGCCGGGGGTGCTGTGAGCCTCTCGAGCCCTCACGATCCCGCCCGTCCGGACCGCAACCTGGCCTTGGAGCTGGTGCGGGTGACCGAGGCCGCGGCGCTGGCGGCGGCAAGGATGGTGGGCCGGGGCGACAAGGAGGGCGCCGATCAGGCCGCGGTCGACGCGATGCGCAACGTGCTCGACTCGGTCTCGATGGACGGGACGGTGGTGATCGGCGAGGGGGAGAAGGACGAGGCGCCGATGCTCTACAACGGAGAGCGGATCGGCGACGGCAGCCTGCCGCAGGTGGACGTCGCCGTCGACCCGCTGGAGGGCACGCGGCTGACCGCGCTCGGCATGCCCAGCGCAATCGCCGTGATCGCCCTCTCCGAGCGAGGGGCGATGTTCGATCCGGGGCCCTGCGTGTACATGGAGAAGATCGCCGGCGGTCCGGAGATCGCCGACGTGCTCGATCTGGACCGGCCGCTGCCCGAGACGCTGGCCCTGATCGCCGAGCGCAAGCGGATCGACATCCGCGACGTGATGGTGGTGATGCTCGATCGCGAGCGCCACCACGACGCGATGCGCGAGGTGCGCGAAGCGGGAGCGCGGGTGCGGCTGATCCTGGACGGCGACGTCTCCGCGGCGATGCTGGCAGTCAGCGACAACTCACCGGTCGACCTGCTGTGGGGCATCGGCGGCACGCCGGAAGGCGTGATCTCCGCTGCCGCGATCAAGTGCATTGGGGGGCAGCTGCTGGGGAGGCTGTGGCCGCGAGACGACCAGGAGCGCCAGGCCGCCGTTGACGCCGGCTACGACCTCTCCAAGGTGCTGGATGCCGACGACCTCGTGTCCGGCGACGATGTGTTCTTCTCCGCTACTGGCGTCACCGACGGCGACGTGCTGCAGGGCGTCCGCTATCAGGGCGATCGAGGCGCGACCACCGAGTCGTTGGTGATGCGCTCGCGCTCGGGGACGGTGCGGCGGGTCTCGGCCCGCCACGACCGGGCCAAGCTGCGGGCGCTGACGGGGGTCCGTTACGGCTGAGGCCGGCCGGCGGCGCCGGCGGAAGGCTCGGTCGGGGTCGGGGGCTCGGCTGGTGGTGGGGGCTCGGCTGGAGGCACGGTAGCGCCAGCCGGGGGCGGCGCGAACTGCCTCACCCGGGACTCGGCGAGATCGAGCGTCGCCAGCGAGCGCAAGAACGCGTGGGTCACCAGCACGTGGATCGAGGACTGCGTCGCCTCGTACACCGGTGTGCTGAACGAGGCGGCGATCGCCGGATAGAAGTTCGCCACCTCGACCTCGATCCGGAGCTTGATCAACCCCCCGGCGGCGCCGGCGCCGGGCTCGCGGCGTACGTCCAGCGCGAGATAGCCGCTGCCCCGGCCGCCGCGCGCGACCAGCAGGCCGTCGCGGATCCGCCAGCGAACGTTGCCGTGATCGGCCTCGAGCACGTACCGCGGGGCATCGACCCGAAGCAGCGTGAACGGGCGGATCAGGAACACCACGGAACGCTCATCGGCGCCGTAGACGACGCGGATCAGCCCCAGAGTCACGCGGGACAGAAAACGCCAGTAGGTCCGCGCCAGGTTCTCGAGGTTGGTGGCGTTCCAGAGCCGCTCGAGGTCCGAGGGAGCCACCGTCAGCTCGGCCGATTGCACCGAGTACACGGCTCCGTCGCGAGCCACGAGCGTGGACTTGCGGGGGGAGACGATCACCGCTCGCGCGGGGCGCCGGCCCCGGCGGCGGATGCGCACGAGGATGGCCGTCGCCACCGCGGCGAACGCGAGCAGAGCCTGTAACACGATCCCTACGCTTCCCGGTTTTGGGCGATCAACGCGGAAGGTCCTCAAGTGCGACCCTGGTCCCTGCTTCGAGCTCACCCTCTCCGGAGGGGATCATCGCCAGCGCATCGGCGCCGAGCAGCGAGGTGACCATATTGGAACCTTGCGGCCCGTTGGGAAACGCGGTGAGGATCAGATCGCGTTGCTCGAGGCGAACCCTCAGCGCCTGCTCGCGGACCGGGTTGCGACGCACGGCCACCCCCAGGGTCGCCTGCCGTGTCGGCCGCTGCGATCCGTCCACGCCCTGAAGCGCCAGCAGCGCCGGCCGCGCGAACAGCGAGAAGGTGATGGCAGCCGAGACGGGATTTCCCGGTAGCCCGAACACCAGTCGCCCGCTTCGCGTCCCGAACCACGTGGGCTTGCCCGGCTGTAGGGCGACGCCCCAGAAGACCTCTTGGGCGCCCAGGCTCGCCAGCGCCGGCTTGACATGATCGTGGGGCCCGACCGACACACCGCCCGACACGAGCACGAGGTCCGAGCTCTCGAGCCCGTCGCGCAGCCCCGCCTCCGTCTGGGCGCGATCGTCGGGCAGCCGCCGTTGATCGGCGACGATCGCGCCACAGCGGGTGGCGAGCGCGGCCAGCATCGGCGCGTTGGAGTTGTGGATCTCGCCGGGTCCGAGCGCCTCGCCCGGCGCCCGCAGTTCATCGCCGGTGCAGAACACCGCCACCCGGGGCCGGCGCGCAACCCTGAGCGAAGCGGCGCCGGCGGCCACCGCGGCGCCGAGCTCGACCGCCCCTAGCGGCGTCCCCGCGGACAGCACGGTCATCCCGGATGGCATGTCCTCTCCCCGGTGGCGCAGGTTCTCACCCTCCGCGGTCGCGGTCATGGTCTGGATCCGATCGCCGTCCGCGCCGACGTCCTCCTGGCGGATGACCGCCGTGGCCCCGCGCGGCACGGCGGCGCCGGTCGAGATACGCACCGCTTGGCCCTCGTCCAGGACCTGCTCGAACGGCGCGCCGGCCCGTGACTCCCCGATCACGGCCAGCATTCGGCCGGCGGTCCCTGCCCGGACGGCAAAGCCGTCCATCGCCGAGCACGGGAATGGCGGCACATCGCCGGCCGCGCGCACGTCTTCGGCCGCGACCCGGTTCAGGGCGCCGGCGATCTCCACCGGCTCGGATCCGAGCCTCACAGTCGCCGCCAGCACCAGCCGGCGGGCCTCGCTGACCGTGATCAGTGGCGGGGACATGCCCGACATTGTCCACCGCGGCGCCTGTCCGATCGTCCAGAGGGTTCCCGCGGCGGCGGAGTGGCGTGATAAAAGAGCGCGATGCAGCTTGGTCCGCCACGACTGCGCCGCGCCAGGCCGGTGGGGGACGCGCCGGTCGATGGGCTCCTGGCACGAGCCGAAGACCTCACCAAGGGATGGCTGCTGGCCCTGCTCGAAGTGTCGCCGCTGGACGAGGCCCCGGCGATCCTGGCCACGGACATGACCCGCGACGGCCCGCGGATCTGCGAGGCCGTCGTGCGCGCTCTCGCAGATGAGGACGATCTGCGCCGGCTCGCGCGCGGTGGCGTGCTCGAGCCTCTGGTCTCGCGGGTGGGCGAGCTCGCCGGCGCGCGTGCTCCCGAACCGGCGTCCCGGGCGGTCGATGTCCTTCTGGGCGTGATCTGGAGCGCCGTCCGGGCCGAGGTGCAAGCCCCCGACGGCGAGCTGATCGCCGCGCTTGCCGAACGCCTGGCGCTGGTCGGCGAGTTGGTCCGCAGCGCGGCGCTGAGGTACGCCACCGCAGGCGGCGAGGTGGTATCTCCGATCCGGGCTTCGCGCGGCGCCTCCTCGCTCCCGGACGCCGGGGCCGCCGCCGGGGCGGTGCAGTCCTCACAGGCACTGTGGATCGGCGCCGTCCAGGAGGAGCTCACTCGCTCCCAGCAACTCGACCTGCCCATGTCGCTGCTGCTCGTCGAACTCGAGGACGCCGAGCACGTGCTGGCGGCCGAGGAACCGACCGAGGCGACGGCGACATTCGGGCGGTTCGCGCAGGCGCTCCGCGGCGTGGTCCGCCGCAAGGACATTCTCGCCTGCGAAACCGACACCCGAGCCTGGATCATCGCCCGGGAGACCGGCAGGGTCGGGGCCCAGGCGCTGGCCAGCAGGGCGGCGAGCGCCGTCGGCGAGGCGGGGCAGTGGCGAGGCGCGCCGATGACCGTCAACGTCGGGATCGCGGTGCTGGGCGAGGACGGGCGCGACGCGACAAGCCTGATCGAGGCAGCCGAGGAAGCGAAGTTCGCGGCCGCGGCGGCGGGCGTGACCGTGATCGAGGACGTCCCGCCGGAAGATGGCGGTGGGGCCGGGCCGCGGCTGGTGGGCTAAGCCCCCGCGGTGGCCGGGCGGCGGCCGGGGCTGCTAAGTGGGCGGGGCGGCTGGGGCTGCTAAACCGGCGGGGCGGCTGGGGCTTCTAAGCCGGCGGGGCGGGCAGGGACACCGCGCCGATCGTGGCCGTGCTATCGATCCCGAGCGCCCGAGCGGTGGCCTCGGTCAGGTCCCAGTCGGCGCGGTTCGCGTACGGCCCGCGGTCGATCACCGGGACGATGATCGTGTGGCCGGCGTAGTAGATCGCCACGGGCATGCCGCACTTCAGCGTGCGGTTGGCCACGCCCAGGATCCGCGGCCGCAGGGTCTCGCCGCACGCGGTCCGCCGGCCATAGAGGCCCGGTCCGAAGATCGTGGCCAGGGATGGTCGGTAGACGGTGACGGTCAACGGCGGGGAGGCGGACGCGGCGCCTGCACTCTGACCCCGCTCGAGCACCGCCCGGATCGCGAACCGGCCGATGTGGTTCGTCGGCCACACCGCGGCGAACCGCCCGTGCGAGGAGGCGACGGCCTGGATTGTCGGTGCCCAGGCCCAGTGGGTCTGGCGGCCGCGGCGCTCGATCTCGATCGTTTCCCCGGCGGCGCCCGGGCCGACGTTCCCCGAGAATCGCAGCGGCCTGCGCAGGATCGCCGAGGCCCGGGTGGCGAGCGTGATTCCGTCGCCGGTGGCGGTGACGGTCACGTTGCCCGGCAGGACCTGGGGGCCGGCGCCGCCCGGACCCGAGCCGGCCAAGCTCGCCCCACCGGACGGCCGCGACTTCGCGCTCACGAGGGCCGGAGCGGCGAGGATCAGCCCGCCCAGGGCAACGAGGATCAGCCCGCCCAGGGCAAGCCAGACGGCGACATGGGTATGGGCACGTCGATACAAGGTCAGCCGGTCCATCCTGTTCTTCGCTTGTGCCTACGGGGTGAGCTGACGGGCTCGCGCCTTGAACCGGCGCTACGGCCTCGGGCGAGGCCGATTCGCCCCTGCGGCTATGTGGGCCGCAAGTGGTTCCCCCGCCGACCGCCCGCGGACGGACGATCGCTCGGCTGGAAGGCGCGGAAGTATACGTAACCGAGGAGTCGCCGCGAGTCTGGCGTCGGCGCTAGGGTCGCGGCAGGCGGGCGACGGCGCTAGGGACGCGGCAGCCGGGCGACGGCGCCGCGAATCGTCCGGGCGCCGACCGAGAGCCCGATCTCGGCCAGCTCGGCGGCGGCCTGAACGGCGGTCGCAAGCACGTCGGATCCGCTCGTCGGGGCGGGCTTGCGGCTGCGCGGCCCCGGAGGGGTTCCCGCGGGCTGGGCGGGCTGGCGCAGACGGGCAGGTTTGGAACGGGGGGCGGAACGCCTGGGAATGGTTCGGGCGGCCGTTTTCGGCGCGCGCGGCGTGACGGACGGGGGCGGCGTGACGGACGGGGGCGGCGTGACGGACGGGGGCGGCGTGGCGGACGGGGGCGGCGTGGCGGACGTGGGCGGGCCCGCGGCGCCCGGCTCCGCCCGGCGGGCCGGACGCTTCTGGCTGCGGCGGTGGGGTCGCGTGCGCGGCAGCGAGCCGAGGACATCCGGGGGGCGTTCGGCGGTCATCGAGCGGCACATGATCGCGCATCGGGCCGGCGGCCGCGACCCAGCGGGACGGGGAATCGGCGCAATTGCGCACTTTGATCGGCGCAACCTGAAACGCCTGGCCAGGTTCTACGTAGTAATGGTCAGCCAGTCGACGCCGGCAAATACGACAACGACGCGCTCCCCACCCGCCTTCGGGCCGCACACACGGCCCGTAGCGGATTGACTTCAAAAAATATAGTACATATACTTACTACTCGTATGTTTGAGTAGCGGGCGTGCGCCCTCGGGGGCTGCGTCCGCTCTCTGATCCTTAATGCCGGTCGACGCCCCTCCGCGCCGGCGCCATACGACGGAAACGGAAACAGATGTCAGTAGCGGACCTGCAGGAACTCGAAGAGATCAAGGGACTCGTTTCGCGCGGGCAGCAGCTGGGTGTGCTGACCTACGCCGAGATCGCCGGCGCCGTATCCGAGCTTGATCTCGACGAGGCCGACGTCGAGGAGCTCCACGGCTTCCTCGAGCGGGCCGAGATCGAGCTGGTCGAGGAGGTAGACCCCGCCCTCGCCGCCGCCGAGGTGGAGCGCGCGCCCGACAAGCGCGGAAGGCGCAAGCCGAAGGCGACGCTTGATCTCAAGCCGGACATGACGACCGATTCGCTCCAGCTCTTCCTGAAGGACATCGGCAAGGTCCGGCTGCTCACCGCCCAGGAGGAGGTCGATCTCGCCAAGCGCATCGAGCGCGGCGATCTCGACGCCAAGCAGAAGATGGTGGAGTCGAACCTCCGGCTGGTCGTGTCGATCGCGAAGAACTACCGCAACCAGGGGCTGCCGTTCCTGGACCTGATCCAGGAGGGGACGCTCGGCCTGGTGCGCGCGGCCGAGAAGTTCGACTACCGCAAGGGCTTCAAGTTCTCGACCTACGCCACATGGTGGATCCGCCAAGCGATCGCCCGGGCGCTGGCGGACAAGGCCCGCACGATCCGGATCCCCGTGCACGTCGTGGAGAAGCTCAACAAGATCGGCCGGGCCGAGCGCAAGCTCGTGACCGAGCTCGGGCGCGAGCCGACCGCCGAGGAGATCGCCGAGGTGACCGGGATCGAGCCCGAGGAGGTCGAGTCGATCAAGCGCTCGGCGCAGGCGCCGGTTTCGCTCGAGAAGCCGGTCGGCGACGAGGAGGAGTCCGAGTTCGGGCAGTTCATCGCCGACGAGCGGGCCGAGTCTCCCTACGAGCGGGCGGCGGAGATCCTCACCAAGGAGGCGCTGCGCGAAGCGCTCGAGAACCTCAGCTACCGCGAGCGACGCGTGCTCGAGCTCCGCTACGGGCTCGGTGGCGAGCATCCCCGGACGCTCGATGAGGTCGGGCGGACGTTCAACGTCACCCGCGAGCGGATCCGGCAGATCGAGAACCAGTCTTTGAAGAAGCTGCAGTCCCTGGCTGAGGCGCAGAAGCTTCGGGACGTCGCCTAAGGAGTTGTAACTCGGAGGGCGACCGCCATTTCGGGACGCGCTGGCGCAAGTCCCGAAATGGCGGTCGCCCACCCGAGTCTTGCCCGGGCGAGTGGAGGCTTTCCGGCTCGGGACGCTTTCGCTTCCGGCGCTGGGCGTCGAGGCCCCAAAGCTCATCTGACTGCCCCTGTCCAACTTACCTTGCAGGGCGTAAAGGTGGCCGGGGTGTTGGCCGATGCGTGCCGAGATGCTCGATCTGCATGAGGCGCTGCGGTACGTGGTGGAGAAGGAAGGGTCGGATCTCCATCTGAAGGTGCCGTCGCGGCCGCTGGTCCGGATCCATGGGCGGCTGCAGGTGATCGAGGGCTATGAGCCGATGACGCCGGCCGAGACCGAGCGGCTGCTGCGCCAGATGCTCGAGGCGCACAGCGAGAGGGCCGAGGAATTCGGGCGGGAGGGCGAGGTCGACTTCGCCTACTCGGTCGAGGCCGTGGGACGGTTTCGGGTCAACGCGTTCCGGCAGCGGGGCTCGGTGTCGATCGTGATGCGGACGATCCCGCTGGCCGTCCGCTCGCTCGACGAGCTGAGACTGCCGCCCGTCCTGCACGACATCGCCGACGAGGAGCGCGGCCTGATCCTGCTCACGGGCACGACCGGCTCGGGCAAGTCGACGACGCTGGCCGCGATGCTGGACCAGATCAACACGACCAAGCCGCGCCACATCGTCACGATCGAGGACCCGATCGAGTACCTGCACCGAGATCGCGTGTCGATCATCAACCAGCGCGAGGTCGGCGGCGACACCGTGTCGTTCAAGCGCGCCATGCGGCGCGTCCTGCGCCAGGACCCAGACGTGATCCTGATCGGCGAGATGCGCGACGAGGAGACCGTGCGCTCCGCGCTGTCGGCCGCTGAGACCGGCCACTTGGTGCTCTCGAGCGTGCACACGATCGATGCCCCGGAGACGGTGAACCGGATCATCGACTTCTTCCCCCCGCACGAGCAGCACCAGGCCCGGGCGATGATGGCGGGCACGCTGAAGGGCATCGTCTCCCAACGGCTGGTACCGACCCCGACCGGTGACGGCCGGGTTGCCGTCTGCGAGGTCCTGCGGATGACCGGCCGCGTTCGCGACATGATCATGGACCCCGACGAGACGGGGCGGCTGCGCGAGGTGATCGCCGAGGGCGAGTACTACGGGATGCAGACGTTCGACCAGGCGCTGCTGCGTCACTGCCAGGCTGGCCGAGTGTCGATGGAGGATGCGCTCCGGGTGGCCACGAGCCCCCACGACTTCAAGCTCCTGGTCGCCGCCGACGGCAGGACGTCGACCTCGATGGACGACCTCGTCGACGGGAACGGCAACGGGCACGGCGCCGGTCCGGTCACGCTCAAGCGCCCGGCGGCGCCACCGGGGTCATCGCCGGCGCCACCGCCGGCGTCTCACCCCCGGATCCCCGCCTAGTTCGAGCCAACGGGAGGAGAGCGCCCGTGCTTCAGTTCGTGAAGCATTGCGCTAAACTCGAACTTCTGATGGGCACAAATGACACTTGTCCGGTCTGCCGCACGGCCGAGATTGTGTGCGGGAAGTGGACGCTGCTGGTGATCCGGGACCTGGCCGAGGGCCGCTCGCGGTTCTGCGAGCTCGAGCGTTCGCTTCGGGGGATCAGCCCCCGCACGCTCTCGTTGCGGTTGCGCGCGCTCGAGGAGGAAGGCGTCGTGGAGCGCCAGACATTCCCCGAGGTGCCGCCGCGGGTGGAGTACGCGCTGACCGCCAAGGGCCGGGCACTGGTTCCGCTGATCGAGGACATGCGCGCCTACGGGCGCGAGTGGCTCGGCGCCGATTGCGGGGCGGACCTGCCCGAGGACACCGACTCGGTCCCCGAGCGCGAGCCCGCGATCGCGGCCGCTTGATCCGCCCCGATGCGGATCGCGGTCGCTGCCGACGAGCTGGCCGGCATCGCTGCTGAGCTTCCCGCGGAGCTGCGGCGCCGCGGCCATGAGCCGATCCTCCACGGTGCCTACGCAGACGATGAGCGATCGGATTGGGCCTGGGCCAGCGAGGCGGCGGCCAAGGACGTGGCCGAGGGTCGCGCCGAGCAGGCCATCGTGGCCTGCTGGACTGGAACCGGAGCTTCGATCGCCGCCAACAAGGTCAGCGGGATCCGGGCGGCGCTGTGCGGGGATGCCCAGACGGCCCACGGGGCGCGAGTCTGGAACGACGCCAACGTCCTGGCCCTGAGCCTGCGGCTGACCTCGAACGCCGAGCTCGAGGAGATCCTCGATGCGTGGTTCTCGACCTGCCGCAGCGAGGACACCGAGGATGTCGAGAACATCACCCACCTCGGCGCGATCGAACGGACTGGCTAGCTCCGCTTGGCGGTTGGAGGGTTCACGAATGAGTCATCTTTTCAGGCCGCGATAGCGGCCTGTTTGATCTTGTCGTCGAGCGCGCGCTCAAATGCGCGCCACGAGTTGGCCAGGGGCGCGTGTTGGGCGATCTGCGCGGGGAGGGTGGGATCGAGCTCGGCGAGGGATGGGTTGACGATCCGCGTGTAGGTCTTGGTGAAGAAGACGGCCAGTCGGCGTCCCTCGCTGGTGAGCTGGTAGCGGTGGGTGCGGGGGATCCGCTGGATGAAGCCTTTGCGTCGCAGGCGCCGTAGGTCGTAGGTCATCTGCCGCGCGCTGTAGCCGGGGATCAGCCCGGCGATCAGCTCGCGGAGAGTGCGGTTCGTGAGGCCGGCGAACAGGTGCTGGTAGGAGCACAGGCAGGCGAGCAGCGTCATCGTTCTGGGTTCGCCGAACCGTAGTCCGGGGGCGGGTAGGCCATCGGTGGTGGTGGATGGCAGCACCACGCGCTCAAGCAGCGTGGCGTCGGGTGCGCATTGGCACGCGTCAAGTTGGTGGTCGAGGAGTCGCTGGTTGATCTGGTGGCCGATATTGATCAGCGCGTCCCAGTTGGCGTCGGTGAGCATCCGGCCGACGCCGAAGTCGTGGGTGTCGTTGACGGTCGTTTCGGTCCGGAGCGCGCGGCCCTCTTTGAAGTACTGCTTGACCTTCGAGGCGCGGTAGTGAACCTGGATCGCCGTCTGCACGCCGCTATTGATGATTCTGGTGTGGAACCGCCCGGGCGTCAGGCGGGAGACGCGGCGGCCGAACACGACCGCGACTTGGTCGGGGCGTCCGAGCGTGAGCTGATCGGGGAGTGTGCGCTCAAACCATGCGCGGCCAGCGGCGGGGCGATCGAATACGCGGGTGTCGGAGATCTCGAGCTGCCGGAACGCGAGCTGATACCCGTAGCCGCGCTGACGGTCCTCGGCGCTCAGTGGCGACGGGAGCATGGCTTGCCAGCGATCAAAGAACGCCCACACGTCCGCGGCTGACAGGCTTGCGCAGATCCCGGCGAGCGCGGTCTCGTCCGCGCAGGCGGCGAATCCGTTGTCCAGCGGCTTGAACGCGATCCCGTGCTGGGCGGCCTGCTGCTTGGCCCACTCGTTTCCGTTCAGGTACACCCACAGCGAGAACGGCGCGTAGGCGATCGTCTTGATGAACCCCGGCCCCCAGTCCTGGTCGCGGATGTAGAAGTAGTAGTTGTTCGGGAAGACCGACTGGCGGCGGTACTCAAAGTGCGGATGACTGTCCGGGCCGCCGTCACGCCACCCACGCCAGACGCTCGTCTTCTCCTGGCAGACGCCGACCATCACGACCCCGAAGCGGCCCTCCTGCTCGGCCCGCTTGAAATGCTCGCGGGCGATCTCCTCCTTCACGTCGCTCTTGACGAACCGCACCATCGGGATCTGGTGCTCGGCGACGAACCGGTTGATCGCCTCGACGTACTCGCGGCCCATCTTCCCCAGCACCGCCGGCGACGGGATCGGGAACCCCCGATCCAGCAGGAACCGGATCACCTGCCCCTGCGTCTGCAACCTCGGTACATACCCCTGCAAGAACAACCGATCGACCGACCGGACCTGGAGCGTCACATGATCGGCGAGTAGGCTTGAGATCGTGGCCACGGGCGGTCTCCTGACGATCGCAAGGTCGTTAGCCCCATCGGGGCTCCAGAGCTAGACAGCGAGACTAACCGTGGCCACCGAATCGCGACCGCCTCACCGCTCCCGCCGGGAGCGGCCCCCGCGAGCGAGGCTCATACCCGAACCGCCGAAACCTCTCGCCCCTTCACTCGGCGGTATGAGGCTCGCTCGCTAACTGTAGCCCCGCGTCAATCGAACGGAACGGCCGAGCCCCGCCGCAAATCGACCGGATCGGCGGAGCGGCTGAGTCGCCCGGCGGCTGCAACCGGTTTCTCGCCCGAAGGATCGCTCCCGGCGAGCGCGAAACCGCGGTTGTGCCTAACAGCACCCTCCACAGCACGCTCGAGGCATTTGTCGCCGACGCCGCCTGCCAGCTGGCGGCGGAGCGGGCACGGGGCGCGGAGGTTCCCTTCGAGATCATCGAGGAACGCCGCGGCCGCGTCCCTCTGTACTGCTACCGGCCGCTGACCGGCATCTTCATCCGCGATCGACTGGGGCTGCTGTCGGCGCTGCCGACCTACGCGCCGGCGGCCCGTGCGCTGGCGCCGCTCGCCGGTGCCGAGAACTACCTCCGTCAGCGAGGCGAGACGCGGATTCCGGCCGAGCCCCGGGAGCGGGCTGACGCCGCGCTGCGCTCGTTCCTGGGCAGCATCTTCGACGAGCGCAGTGAGTTCGAGCTCGACCCGGACCGGTTCACGACCGCATACGCGGAGCTCGAGTCATCGCTGTACGAGGGCCGCTGCGTGACCACGGTGATCGCGCCGCTGCTGGGCCTGGCGCTCGATCCGGAGTCGCGGGAGGTGCCGCTGGGCGACGGCCTCTCGCTGGTGCAGGGCGACACGCTGCCCGACGCCCCGACCGACGCCGTCTGGGGCGAGGCCGAGGAGCCGCACGTGCTCGCGGTGCTGACCGTGACTCAGGAGCGCTCAGCGCCGCCCGCGATCTCCCTGGCCCGGACCCGCTTTCGGCGCGTCCTGACCGCGCTGCGGCTGTTCGAGCGCGGCGGCTTCGCACTGGGGCCGGTGGCGTGGACACGGACCGACACCGGCACCTGGCGGGCCACGGCGCTGGGCGGCAGCGGCAGGGCCCGGCTGCTGTGCTCGCTCCCGGCGTCGCACGAGGACGAGCTGCGGGCGTTCTGCAACCTCATCGCCCGGCGGGTACCGAACGGCGGGGAGCTGGCGTGGGCGCTCGGGCGCTTCGAGATGGGGCGCGAACGGCTGACCCCGTTCGAGGCGCTGAGCGACTATCTGCTGGCGCTCCGGGCGCTGCTGGAGCCCGAGGGCCCGAGCAGCGGGCGGCTGGCCGGCAGGCTGGCCGCGATCTGCGCCCGGCCGGCGGATCGGCCCGCCCTCGCCGAGCGGGTGGCGCATGCGATCTCGCTGGAGCGCGCGGTGATCGCCGGGCTGGCGCCCGCCGAGCCGGGGGTCGACGCGCTGGTCGAGGAGATCTCAGAGCATCTGCGGGCGCTGCTCAGGGACGCGCTGTGCGGTCATCTCGACGCGGACCTGCGCTCGCTCGCCGATGAGCTGCTGGCGCAGGGCCCGGGGGCAGCGATGACCGCCGAGCCGCTCATCGACGATGAGCCGGTCGGCGACGAGGAGCCGGTCATCGACGAGCAGCCGATGATCGACGACGAGCCGATCACCGCCGAGCACAGCGCCGTCGCTGACACCGAGGCGCCGAGAGGCTAAGCTCCGCGGTGGCCGCTCCCTACTCGGTCCCGTCAGGGGGCCGGGAGTGTTTTGCCGCCAGGCTCAACACGTAAGTCCTGGGGCTCTCGAGAAGTCAGGGGGAGCGCGACCGCAGCTTCGAGCGGGCCTGGCGCCCGCTCGTTCTGTGTCTGGCTCCCCGTTGCTCTGTGTTCGGCTCGCCGATGCGGTTTATGCTGCCGGGATGAGGAGGGAGAACGCCTCGCCCGTAAGGGCCCCGAACGTCGACCCGGCGTGCGTAAACGTGCCTCGGGTGGGCGACGACGGCTTCGAGGAGCTCTGCCACCTGGTCACCGAGAGCGATCCCGACACCGCGCTGTGCGGCAAGGACGTCACCGGTTATCCGTGGAATCCGCCGTGGCCGCGCTGCGAGGCTTGTGAGGCGATTGCCCGGGGTGAGATGAACTGAGCCCACCCGATCGGCCGCGCACCGAGAGGCTCAGCAGCACGGCCAGCGCCAGCACGGCCACGCACGCGGTGAACACGAGTCCCGCGCCCCGCAGGCCAAGGGCCTCGGTTCCGAAGCCGACGCCGATGATCGGAACCGAAAGGGCGAGGTAGGCGACGGCGAAGTAGCTCGAGTTGACCTCCCCCCGATGCTCGGGCGGGGTCTCGGCGCCGAGCATCGCCAGGCCCGCCCGAAAGCTCACGCCGGTCCCGAATCCCGCCACCACGGCGCCGAGCAGCAGCAGGGCCAGCGAGGAGTCGGCCAGCGCGGCCGCGATCAGGGCCATGCCGGCGATCATGATCGCGCAGCCGCTCGGCAGGGCGGCGCGAGCCGGGAACAATCCCAGCAGCAGCTGTCCGGCGGTCGAGGCCGCGAATACGGCGAACACCACCGCTCCGGTCAGGGCATGGTTCGGCAGGCCGAGCAGCTTGCCCAGAAACGCCGGGGCCACGGCGGAGAACAGGCCCATGGTGGCAAACGCGGCGAATCCCGCGATGGCCGCGCGAACGAAGGTGCCGCGGACCTCGGCCGGCACGCGCAGGCGCGCCAGTTGCGGTCCCCGGGCCCGGGCGTCGGGTTCGGGCGCGGCCGGCTCGGGCATCAGCCACACCAGGCACGCCGCCGGGACCAGCAGGCCGAGCTGGACCGCGTAGGGGGTGCGTAAGGGATCGGGCGCCAACTCGGCGAGCACACCCGCCAGCAGCGCGCCGGTCCCGAGCCCCATCGTGTTCACCGCGGTGGCCACCAGCGTGGCGCGCGAGCGATGCTCCGCCGGGGCCAGATCGAGCAGCGCGGCGGTCGCAGTGCCGGTGAAGACGCCGGCGGACAGACCGGACAGGATCCGGCCGGCGAACAGCGTCACCAGCCCCTGGGCGACCAGGAAGACGATCGAGCTCACGGCGCTGAGAGCCAGGCCCGGCAGCAGCACCCGGCGGCGGCCGTGCCGGTCGGAGAGCTGGCCGAACAGCAGCAGCGCCAGCAGCACGCCGATCCCGTAGGCCGCGTAGACGAGGGTCACGGTCAGCGACGAGAAGTCGAACCGCCGCTCGTAGATCGGGTACAGCGGCGTAGGCATCGTCGTGCCGACCATCGTCACGGCGAACGCGTAGGCGACGCCCGCCGTCGCGACTCTGCGGTTCACAGCCGCCAGTCTAGGATTCATCCACGCAACCGAGGGAAGGAATCGGGCATGAGCCGTGAGCCGCTGGTCTGCGTGGTCGAGATCCCCAAGGGCTCCCGCAACAAGTACGAGTACGACCCCGACCTCGGCGCGATCAAGCTGGACCGGTTCGTGTCGGCATCGGTCGTCTATCCCACCGACTACGGCTACATCCCTCGGACCCTGGCCCCGGACGGCGATCCCCTCGACGTCCTGGTGTGCGTGTCGGAGCCGACGTTCCCGGGTTGCATCGTCCCCTCGAAGGTAATCGGCCTGTTCAAGATGAGCGACGAGAAGGGCCCCGACGACCACGTGGTCTGCGTGCCCTGCAATGACCCTGGCTGGAACCTGGCCGAGGAGATCGACGACCTGCCGTTGCAGCTGCGCCGGGAGATCGGCCACTTCTTCGAGGTCTACAAGGACCTCGACCCGGAGAAACATTCCGAGGTCAACGGGTGGGGGGACGTGGGCGAGGCGTGGGAGAGGATCGAATGGGCGCGCGAGCGCTTCGGCTCGCAAGCGCCGGCGGGGCAGCGCTGAAGCCTCCCGGCGGCGAGGCCGCTGCGGCGCGGCGCGTGCGACGCTTGGCGCCGTGTTCCACGTCGAACTGCGCCAGTTCCCGCACGTCGGCCGCGCCTTCAACCTCTCGCGAGCGGAGCTCGAGACGCGGTTTCTCGGCCCGTGGCTGGCCGAGCGGCCGTTTGAGTTCGACGACCGGCGCTGGTCACCGGAGAAGGCGAGGCTGACCGTCTACGAGGCGCCCCGGCTGCGCCCCGAGGAGATGGGCCTGGGCCGCGGATGGGCGAACGTGGCCCGCAGCGGCGAGGAGGTCACGGCGCGGGTCCTGGAAGAGGCCAGGGGGGCGTGGGCCCCGAGCAGTCCGGCCGGGGTGGAGCGGCTCAAGCTCGAGCTCGCCGAGCGGGCGGCGCAGCGACCGCTCCCGATCGGCGAGGCGCTGGCGCTGGCCAGCGTGGCCCGTCCCGGCCGCCGCGTCAGCGAGCAGCTGGGGCTGGCCGAGCAGGCGGTGTGGGAGCTCTTGCACCAGCACCGCGTGGAGCTGGTGCGCGGCGAGCGCGAGGTCCCCGCGGACGAATGGCAGTCGGTGCTGCTGGCCTGGAGGACGTGGGCGGGGCGGGCGGCGTCCGAGGTTGTGCTGGTGGCGCCGGCGGAGCCCTGATCAGGCGACCAGGTCGGCGATCAGCCGCCCGCGCTCGACGTCGGTGGCGAACAGGTAACGGTGCATCCGCAGCAGCCCGTCGATGTCGTGGACATCGTCATCGAGATGGGGCACGAGCAGCAACGGCTTGCTGTCGAGCTCCGCCTCCAGCCGGGCGATGTTGCGCGCGTCGTGGCGGGCGAGCACGTGGTAGTCGTGGAAGTTCTGGGCCACGCGGGTCGCGAGCTCGGGGCCGAGGTGGGCCGCCAGCGCGGCATCGAGGTCGTCGGGCTCGCCGTCGCCGAGCATGTCGTGGTGAAAGCGGTTGACGAGCACGCCGGCGAACGGAAGCCCGCCCTTTTCGAGGGTCCGGCGAAACCAGATCGTCTCCTCGATCGCCTCCGCTTGGGCAGAGGTCACGAGCACGAACGCCGTGGTCTCGGCGGTCAGCATCTCCTGCACCTGGCGGGCGCGGACGCTGAAGTCCTCGGTCATGTCGCCGAGCAGGCCGAAGAACGTCGACAGGTCGGCGAGCAGATCGATTCCGGTGATCCGCCGCAGCCCCGCCAGCAGCGGCGACGCGCCGCGACCGAGGACCCGCATGCCCGCTCCGGTGGGGCGCACGAATGCCTTCAGCGCGCGGCCCTCCAGGAACGAGGTCAGGCGTCCCGGCGCCTCGAAGAAGTCGAGGGCGTTGCGCGAGGGAGGGGTGTCGAGCACGAGCAGGTCGAACTCGCCCTCGCGATCGAGCTCGTACAGCTTCGCGATCGCGGTGAACTCCTGCGAGCCCGAGACCGCGGTCGAGAGCTCGACGTAGACGCGGTTGGCCTTGATCTCGGCGGCGCGAGCGGGATCGGCGGCGATCCGCTCGATCAGTTCGTCGAACGTCCGCTTGGGGTCGAGCATCATCGCCCACAGCTCGCCCTTGACCTCCAGCCCGGTGTGCTCGAGTCGGGCCGGGTCGACCCGGCGGGGCTCGTTGGCGAGCTCCTCCAGTCCGAGCGCGTTGGCGAGCCGCTTGGCCGGATCGATCGTGACCACCGCGACCTTGGCGCCCCGGGCGGCCATGCCGAGGGCGATCGTGGCCGAGGTCGTGGTCTTGCCGACGCCGCCCGATCCGCCGCAGACGCAGACCCGCTTGCCTTCGAGCAGCTCCGCGACGCTCACGACCGGCCACCTGTGCGCCGGCGCGCGCGCGGCTTGGCCCGGCGCCCCAGCAGGCCCGCCTCGAGCGCGTCGGCGAGCCGCTCGAGCTCCGCCGGGCCGATGTGGTCGGCGAACAGGTAGGGCAGGTCGATCAGCCTCAGGCCGAGGCCCCTGCGCAGCCGTTCGCGCTGCTCGCGCTGGGCGACGCCGCGGGCATGCTCGGAGAGCGCGGCGCTGACGGCCCCCCGGGCGACCGGCGAGCCGTTGCGGTCCAGTGCCTTGGTCAGCTCCGTGACCTCGGGCTCGTCAAACCGAGCCGGATAGAGCGCGTTGACGATCACCGCACTGAGCACGAGCCCGTCGTCGGCCAGGGCGTCGTGCAGGGCCAGGGTCTCGTTGACGGGCATCTCCTCGGCGGTCGCCACCGCGATCACGGCTGTGAACTCCGGGTCCGCGATCGTGGCGGCGATCGTTCGCCCCTGGTGGGCGATCGGGCCGACCCGCGCGATCTCGCCGAACGTCCTCGGCGTGCGCAGGATCCCGACGCCGTGGCCGGTGGCCGGAGCATCGACGATCACCAGGTCGTAAGGGGCGGCGCCCCGGGTGCGGCGCTCCAGCTGCGCGAGCTCCCAGACCTTGCCGATGCTGAGCAGCTCGCGCATTCCCGGCGTCGCCATCGCGAAGGCGTGGAACAGCTTCGTGGAGCCGAGTGCCTGGCCGAGCGGCCCGGTCTTGACCCGCAGGTACTCCTCCATCGCCTGCTGAGGGTCGATCGAGATCGTGAACAGGCCGGGCGCTAGCTCGAGCTCCCGGAACCGGCTGCCCGTGTGATCGAAGGCCCGCTGCACGCGCTCCTGCTCCCCCAGCTCGGCCACGATCGTTCGCAGCCCACGGCGGGCGCCGAGCAGCCCCAGTGCGGTGGCGACGGTCGACTTGCCGACGCCGCCCTTGCCGGTGACGAAGATCAGGCGACGGTCGAAGAGCCCGGGCACGGAGGCTGAAAATACTGGGCCAGCGGGTAGGCGCGTGGCAGTGTCAGCGTCCGGACCCCCCGCGTTCGCGGAGGATTCTGGCCTGCGCCTGCGAATACAGGCGCGATGAGTTCCCCGACGCAACGGAGCCGGAGGCACCTCCCGTGAGCACGAAGGTGATCGCGTTCGCCAACCAGAAGGGCGGCGTCGCCAAGACCACGACCACGCTCAATCTCGCCGTGGCCTTCGCCGAGGAGGGCCACCGGGTCCTGTGCTGCGACATGGACCCCCAGGGCAACCTGACGATGTCGCAGGGCATCGATCCGGACACGCTCGACAAGTCGATGTACGACGTGCTCGTCCACCGCGTGTCGATCCGCGAGGTGATCCGCAAGCGCGAGGTCGACGTCGCCTGCGCCTCGATCGACCTGGCGGGGGCGGAGATCGCGATGTCGACGATGATCGGGCGAGAACGGTCGCTGCAGAAGGCGCTCAAGGCGGTCGAGGAGGACTACGACTTCGTGTTCATCGACACGCCTCCGAGCCTCGGGCTGCTGACGATCAACGCGCTGACGGCCGCGGACAAGGTGATCGTCCCCGTCCAATGCGAATATCTCTCGATGCGCGGACTGATCCAGCTTCAGAACACGCTGGCGATGATCCGGGAGAACCTCAACCCGGATGTCGACATCGAGGGCATCCTGCCCACGCTGGTCGACTCGCGGACGCTGCACGCCAAGGAGGCGATCGAACTGCTCGAGGAGAACTTCGGCGATCGGGTATTCGCCTCCCGGATCCGCAAGACCGTGCGTTTTGCGGAGGCGCCCGTGAAAGGCATGTCGGTCCTGAAGTACGATCCGGACGGTATCGCCGCGCACTCCTACAGGCAGCTCGCGAAGGAGGTCCTCTCAAATGCCAACCGGTAAGCGCGCAAGCATGCGCGAGGGCCCGCTCGCCGACCTGTTCCGCAAGACGGCCGAGGACACCGGCGGCAAGCCGCCCAAGGATCAGGCGACGCCGGAGCGCGAGCGGCCACGCCCGCCGGCCCCGCCGGCGCCAGAGCGATCGCCGGCGCCGGAGCGCTCCCCGGCGCCGGAGCGCTCCCCGGTGATGGAGCACGGCCCCGTGCCGGGCCCGCCCGTCGAGGCCACGGCGCCGCCGTTCGAAGACGAGGAGCGTCACGTGCCCAGCCCGCAGGAGCGGTTGCGCCACGCCTTCTCCGCCGACATCCCCCGCAGCCTGATGGACCCTCCCACCGAGCCCTCACGGGCAGAGGGGCGGGACGTGTACGCGCGCCCCGACCGCACCGAGGAAGCGTTCGCGGCGCCCCCGCCGCTGGGCAAGCCCGTGTTGCGGGTGGTGGGCGTGGGCGGCGCCGGCGTGAACGCCGTCAACCGGATGGTCGAGGCGGAGATCGCCGGCGTCGAGTTCATGGCCATCAACACCGATTTGCAGTCGCTTCAGCAGTGCGCGGCCCAGGAGACCCTGCACATCGGCAATGCGATCACGCGCGGACTGGGCTCGGGCTCCAATCCCGACCTCGGCCGCCAGGCGGCGCGCGACGAGTACGACCGGATCAAGGCGATGCTGCGGGGCTCGGACATGGTGTTCATCACCGCCGGCGCCGGCGGGGGCACGGGCACCGGAGCCGCTCCGGTGGTCGCCCAGGTCGCCCGCGAGGTGGGCGCGCTGACGGTTGGGATCGTCACCCGTCCGTTCCAGTTCGAGGGCACCCGCCGGCGCGAGCAGGCCGAGGCCGGGATCGCCGCGCTGGCCCAAGAGGTCGACACGCTGATCGTGGTTCCCAACAACCGCCTGCTCTCGGTGCTCGACCGCAACGTGTCGATGGTGGACGCCTTCCGGGTGGCCGACGACGTCCTACGACAGGGCGTCCAGGGTGTCTCGGACCTGGTGACGCTGCCGGGGCTGATCAACCTCGACTTCGCGGACGTCAGGACGATCATGTCCAACGCCGGCAACGCGCTGCTCGGGATCGGCATGGGCACCGGCGAGCGCCGTGCCATCGACGCCGCCGAGCAGGCCGTCTCCTCGCCGCTGCTGGAGACGAGCATGGAAGGGGCGCGGTCGATCCTGCTGTCGATCACGGGCGGGCGCGACCTGTCGCTGTGGGAGGTCAACGAGTCGGCCAAGGCGGTCGCGGAAGCCGCCCACCCGGACGCCAACATCATCTTCGGCGCGATGCTCGACGAAAAGCTCGAGGACCAGGTGTGGGTGACGGTCGTGGCCACGGGCTTCGGCAACGGCCTCCCTTCCCCGCGCGAGGCCGACCGGCCGGGGCGCGGAGAGCGCCAGAGGGCCGACGCCGGCGCGCTGAGCGAGCCGCGCGGCGAGCCCCGGGTCAGCCGTGTGCGCCGCCCGGCGGTCGAGCTGGACGTACCTGAGTTCATCCCCAGGCGCTGACCGCTTAACCTGCCCCTGGCGGCGTCCTCGGTCGCTCGCGTGCCGAGCACGCCACGCTCCCTGCGTCCTTGCCATGTTTGGTTCTAGCCCGTCAGGGTCCCTTGCCACCCAGCCCCAACTCGGCGTCGTCGCCGCCGGCCACCCGGTCACGGCCCGGACCGGTGCCGAGGTCCTGCGGGAGGGAGGCAACGCGGTCGATGCGGCGGTGGGGGCCGTGCTGGCCTCGTTCGCCTGCGAGCCGATGCTGACCGGCCTCGGCGCCGGTGGGTACATGCTCGTGGTGGCGCCGGGGCGCGAGCCGGTGCTGCTCGATTTCTTCGTCGAGGCCCCCGGTCGAGGCGGTGATCCGGCCGGCCGGGCGGAGCTCGTGCCGATCAGCGTCTCGTTCGGCGACGCGGTCCAGATCTTCAACATCGGCCCGGCCTCGGTGGGCACGTACGGAGTGCCGATGGGGCTGACCGAAGCCTCCCGGCGCTTCGGCCGAATCCCCCTGGCCGAGCTGGTGCGGCCCGCCGTGGCGCTGGCCCGGGACGGCGTCGAGTTGAACGTCCAGCAGGCGTACGTGATCGAGATCCTGGAGGGCATCGTGACCTCGACCCCAGAGTGCGCGGCCCTGTTCGCGCCCGCCGGCGAGTTGCTCGGGGCCGGCGACGTGGTTCGCCAGCCGGAGCTCGCCGACGCGCTCGAGCGGCTCGGCGCCGAGGGCGCGGGGCCGTTCTACACCGGCGACGTCGCCGCGGCGATCGTGGGCTGGGTGTCGGAGCGCGGCGGGATGCTGACCGCGGCCGACCTCGCCTCCTACCGGGTGCTCGACCGCGCGCCGGTTCGGGTCTCCTACCGGGGCCGGGAGGTGCTGACCAATCCCCCGCCGTCGGCTGGTGGCATCCTGATCGCCCTCGCGCTCGGGTGGCTCGACGAGCAGCCCGGCCCACCGGACGTAGCGCGGATCGTCGAGGTGATGGAGCGAACCCAGGCCGCCCGCACCCCGGAATTCCTGGACGGGCTCGACGACCCGGGGTTCACGGCGCGGTTCCTGCGCACCCGGCTGGGTTCGACCACGCACATCGCCGTCCTCGACGCCGACGGCTGGGCGTGCTCAGTCACGTGCTCGAACGGCTCCGCCTCGGGCGTGGTCGTCCCCGGGACGGGCGTGCACCTGAACAACATGTGCGGCGAGCAGGATCTCAACCCACTCGGTTTTCACCGCGATCCGCCGGGGCGGCGGCTGCCGAGCATGATGGCGCCGACGGCCGTGCTCCAGGATGGCATCCCGCAGCTGGTGCTCGGGAGCGCCGGCTCCAACCGGATCCGCTCGGCGATCCTGCAGACGATCATCCGCGTCGTCGACGACGGCTTCCGTGCCGGCAACGCGGTCGAGGCGCCGCGGATCCACTACGAGGACGGAGTGGTGTACGCCGAACCCGGGGTCGACACCGCCACGCTGGAGCGGGCGGGCCGGGCCATCGGTCGCTTCCGCGAGCGCAACCTGTTCTTCGGCGGCGTGCAGGCCGCCGAACGAGACCCTACCGGCGCGTTCTGGGGCGGCGGCGATCCCCGGCGTGGAGGCGATGCGATCGTGGTGCAATCAGAAGCGTGAGCCGACCGCTCCCGCTCGTCGTGATCGCCGTTCTCCTCCTCGCCATTCTCCTGCTCGCCGGATGCGGCTTCAACGTCGAGTCGCCCGACCTGTTCCTGCTCACCCGCACCGGCCTCGGCCGGCCACTGACGCTGCTCGTCAACGACTCGGGAACGATCCGCTGCGACGGGGGCAAGGCCAAGCCGCTGCCCGACACGCTGCTGATCCAGGCCCGCGATCTGGCCCAGAATCTCGACGGCGACGCCAAGGCCAAGCTGCGGATCCCGAAGGCCCCGGACAGCGTCGCCCTGTACACGATCAGGCTCCAGGATGGGACGATCGAGTTCCCGGACACCGCCGGCGCCCGCCACCAGGTTCTGGCCCAGGCCGAGCTGTTCGCCGTCCAGGCCGCGCAGCAGGCATGTGGGCTGGCGGGGTGATGCTACGTGAGAAAGACTTCATCCCGGCAGTTGTTCTTACCAGCCTCTTAGCGGCCTGAGTACCCTTCCGCGCTTTGTTTGTCATTGCTTCCAATCTGATCACGACCTTCCAGGCGATCGCCCTCGGCGCGCTCCAGGGCGTCTCCGAGCTGTTCCCGATCTCGAGCCTCGGCCACACGGTGCTGTTCCCGAACCTGTTCGGCTGGAGCAACATCGTGGCCTGGCAGTCGGAGCCCGAATCGCCATGGTTGGCGTTCGTGGTGATGCTCCACGTGGGCAGCGCCGTGGGCCTCCTGATCTACTTCTGGCGGGACTGGGTGGAGATCGTCAAGGCGTTCTTCGGCACCTTGCGCAAGCGCCGGGCGGAAACGCCGACCGAGCGGCTGGCATGGTTGATCATCTGCGCCAGCATCCCGGTCGGCATCCTCGGGGTCGTGTTCGAGCACACCGCGCGGGTGGCCACCGCCAAGCCGGAGGTGGCGGCGATCTTCCTGATGATCAACGGCCTGGTGCTGCTCGGAGCCGAGTGGCTGCGGCGCCGCGCGGAGGTGCGGGCGCTGGCCGCGCGGGAGGGGATGAAGCTCGACGGCGGCCGGCGGCTGGACACGCTCGAGTACCGGGAGGCCGGCGTGATCGGGCTCGCGCAGTCGACGGCGCTGATCGCCGGGATCAGCCGTGACGGGATGTGCATGGCGGCGGGGCTGGCCCGCGGGCTCGACAACTACGACGCCGGCCGCTTCGGCTTCCTGCTGGCGACGCCGATCATCCTGGTCGCCGGCCTCTACAAGCTCCCGGACCTGACCGGGCCGAATGGCAACGGGATCCGCGGCGAGGCGGTGGTCGCGGCGATCGCCGCGGCCGTGTTCGCGGTGGTCACGGTCCACTTCCTGCTGCGCTACTTCAGGCGCGGCAACCTGATCCCGTTCGGGATCTACTGCCTGGTGTTCGGGGCCGCGATGGTCGTCTACAACGCCTGAGCGCCTCAGTCTCTCAGCCGAATCTGACCTTGCCGTTGGAGCGGGCGCGCGCCTGGGCGCGGTCGACGAAGTCCAACCGCTTGATCGCGGCGCGAAACAGGCGCGTGACGAGTCTGAGGCGCGCGTTCTCGGAGCGGAGGTCGAGCAGTCCCTGCTTGGCGTCGAGGCCGAAGTCGACCGTGGCCGCCATCGCGTAGGCGCTCATCTCGACGAGCTCGTCGGCATCGGGATCGCGGTCGGTGGCGCGCCGGACGAGATCGGCGTATGCGTGGTGGGCGGCGTCGACGAGCTCCGGGTCGACGGCCTCGGAGCGGTCCTCGACAAACTCGACCACGCCCGCAGGGTAGGCGAGGTGGCGCTGGCGCTCCAGGACCCGGAACGGCCGGGTGCCGCGCGCCAGCAGGTTCATGCGGCCGTCGTCCAGGCGCTCGAGCACCCGGTCGATCTCGCACGCGCAGCCGATCTCCCGCAGGCCGTCTTCCGACAGCCACACGATCCCGAACTCCCGCTCGTCCCGCAGGCACTCGTTCATCATCGTCTTGTAGCGCTCCTCGAAGATGTGCAGCGGGACCAGTTCGCCGGGCACCGCGACGAGGCCGAGCGGGAACAAGGGAAAGTCGCGCGTGAGCCGATCCGGCATCGCCTCGGAGTCTACGAGCGTTTGCCGGCGCGGCCGCCCGTTATGGCCTCCGCGCGGTCATCAGCAGGTTGTAGAAGATCGCCGGCGGCAGCAGGGGCTCGAACACCCGCTCGTCGAGCCGCTGGAGGAGCAGGTAGCCGTGGAACGCGTACTGTCGCCACAGCATCGGGACCTGATCGGGATTGGCCGTCGCCTCCAGGGCTCGGTTGAACCATCCGAACCAGTTCGCGACCAGCTCCTCGCCGCGGACCCGAACATCGGCAAACCCGGCGCGGCCCGCGGGCCGGGCCAGGTCCTCGGGCGCAAAGGCATGGATGTCGACCCACCTTTCGAGACCATGGTCATGCCCGTCCGTGGTTCCGGGCTCGGCCGGGGGGACCGCGGCGCCGGCCCGCACCAATGCCCGCCAGGCCGGCGCGAAGCGATGGGCTGCCGCCTTCGGGATCGACGCCAGCCGATCGCCGAAGCGCGAGGGCTCGCCCGCGAACGCGATCCGCCCCCCGGGCACCAGCACGCGATGGAACTCGGCGAACGCGCGCGGCAGGTCGGGCAGGTGGTGCAGCACGGCGTGACCGAGGACCAGATCGAAGCTCGAATCGGGGAACGGGAGCGACTCCGCATCCGCCCGCGCCGCCCGCACCCGCAATCCCAGCCGCTCGGCGTTGAGCGCCAGCGCGGTGAGCATGCCGGGCGAGATGTCGGTGCAGGTCGCTTGGCGCACGACCCCGGCCTGGAGCAGATTGAGGCTGAAGTAGCCGGTGCCGGCGCCGATCTCGAGCGCGTGGCCGTAGCCGGCGTCGAGTCCCGAGCCCAGGAGCTTGCGCAGCTTGCCGACCACCTGCGCCTGTCCCACCTCGCCGAAGTCGATCCCCCACTTCGTGTCGTAGCCGGCCGCGGCGACATCGTGGTAGCGCGTGTTGACATCGCGGATCTGGTCCGCGCTTCGCGTGACGGGCGACGCTGGTGCCTCCATGCCGGCGGTCACATTACCCTCTCCACCCGCCAGTGAACTACTACGTTCAGCAGAATCAGCCGACCGGCGTCCCCCCGCTGGAGCTGACCGGAGAGCGGACGCTCCCGGACATCCCAGCCGAGAACTACTGGTTCCGCCGGCATCTCGCGGTCTACGAGTGGATCGCCGAGCGGGTCGCCGGCGGGCGCGTGCTCGACATGGCGTGCGGCGAGGGCTACGGCTCGGATCTGCTGGCCGAGCGCGCCGCCGACGTGGTCGGACTCGATGCCAACCCCGAGGCCCATGACCACGCGCGGCTGCGCTACGTCCGGGCGAACCTGCGCTTCGAACGGGGCCTGGTCGAGACCTTCGGCCACCCGGGCGTGTTCGACGCCGTGGTGTTCCTGCAGACGATCGAGCATGTCCGGGACCCCTCGGCGGTGCTCGGGCATCTGCGCTCGCTGCTGGCGCCGGGCGGGGCGGCCTACGTGTCGACGCCGAACGTGCTCACGCTCGCGCCGCCGGGGGCCGAGCGATCCGGCAATCCCTGGCACGTGAAGGAGTACCGCGCCGCCGAGTTCCGGAAGCTGTGCGAGGGCGCGTTCGGGCAGGTCGAGCTGCTGGGGCTGTTCCACGCTCGCAAGCTCCGGGTCCACGAGCGGGCGCTGGCGCTCGGCTGGGACACGGTGCACGCCCGCCTGGGGATCACCCAGCGGTTCTACGACTGGTTCGTCCCGGCGATCGCCACCAGCGATTTCACGCTCCGTCCCGGCCCGCTGGACCGGGCGCTTGACTTTGTCGCCGTGTGCCGGCGGTGAGCGCGGCGCTCGGGTAGAGGCGAGCGGGATCTTTGGCGTTCTAGTTCCGGGGGCCGGAACCGAAACGCCGGGGGCTCGCCGTCGCCGAATAGCCTGCCGCCGATGAAGCCCCGTGGCGAGCTCGCCATCGTGCTGCACACGCACATGCCCTACGTCGAGGGCTTCGGGACCTGGCCGTTCGGAGAGGAATGGCTGTGGGAGGCCGTGGCCACGTGTTACCTGCCGCTGCTGGACGTGCTCGGACGCGCTCCGATCACGCTGTCGCTGACGCCGGTGCTGTGCGATCAGCTGGAAGCACCCGGCGTGCTCGATCGCTGCGCGCGGTTCCTCACCGAGGTCAGGCCCGAGTCTCACCGCAGCGATGTCGAAGCCTTTCGCCGCGCCGGCGAACATCGGCTCGCCGGCGAGCTCGAGCGCTCGGCCGCCGACTACGCGGCCGCGGCGGAGCGGCTGCGGGGGCTGTCGGGCGGCCTGCTGGCCGCGCTCGCCGAGCACGTGAGCTGGACTTCGGCCGCCACCCACGCGGTGCTGCCGCTGGCGGCCAGTGACGCCGGCGTCTCGCTCCAGGTTCAGACCGGGATCGCCTCGCACCGGCGGAGGTTCGGGGAGTGGCGGGGCGGCTTCTGGCTACCCGAGTGCGCCCATGCGCCGTGGCTGGATCCGCTGCTCGAGGAGGCGGCGGTACGGAGCGCGTGCGTCGAGCTGACGAGCCACTTCGGATTCGGCGACGAACGCCACCTGCGGCCGCTGGCGACCGCCGCCGGTCCGATCCTGTGGCCGATCGACCGGGCGACGATGGCGCTGGTGTGGAGCAATCACGGCTATCCGGCCGGTGCCGCCTACCGCAACTACCACGGTCTCACCGCCCACCACCACCGAGTGTGGCGCAACGACGGGGCCCCGTACGACCCCGACGCAGCCCGGGCGCTCGTCGTCGAGCACGCCCGCGACTTCGTCTCCCGCGTCATCGAGCGCGTCGCCCGCGGCGGGCTGTGCGTGTGCGCGTTCGACACCGAACTGCTCGGGCATTGGTGGTACGAGGGCGTCGCCTGGCTGGCGGCGGTGATCGAGGAGGCGGCGCGGCAGGGCCTCGAGCTGCTCGGGCTCGACGATGCGCTCGAGCGACACCAGCCGGCGCCGGCGCCGGTCGATCTGGGCACGAGCTCGTGGGGGGAGGGCAACGACCTGCGAACGTGGAGCGGGCCGGCCGTCGCCGACCTCGCCTGGCTGGCCCGCGCCGCCGAATTGAGGCTGCTCGCGCTGGGGCGCAGGCCGCCCGACCGGGCGCTGCGGGAACTGCTGGCGCTGCAGGCCAGCGACTGGGGCTTCATGGCCACGCGGGCGCTGGCCGGCGAGTATCCGCGCCAGCGCGCGCAGGGCCACGCGCAGGCGCTCTACGAGGCCTTGGCGGACGACGCGCGGCCCGAGCCGCGCCTCCGGAACCTGGCCCCGCAGCTGGCGGGTTGGGAGGGGTAGCCCGAATCACTCCCACCGGAACGTCCGCGGCGCGTTGCGCATGCGGATGACCCGGGCCGGGATGCCGGCCGTGACCGCGTTGTCAGGGACGTCGCAGGTGACCACCGAGCTGGTCCCGATGACGGCGTTGTTGCCGACGGTGACGCCGCGCAGCAGGCAGGCGCCGTAGCCGATCCAGACGTTGTGGCCGACGTCGACGTTGCGCTTGTAGATCCCCTGCTCGCGGATCGGGCGCTCGACCTCGACCATCCCGTGATCGAAGTCGATCATCATCACCCGGTCGGCGACGATGCACTCGCGGCCGATCGAGACGTGCTGGAACGCGGAGATCGTGCATTCCTGGCCCAGCACCGATTTGGCGCCGATCGCCACCTCGCCCTCGTGGGCGCGGATCTTGCAGCCATGCCCGATCCACGACCACCGCCCCAGTGAGACCGACGCGTCGCGACCGATCTCGAACTTCACCCCCGGGCAGACGAAGCAAAGGCCGTCGGTCTGAAGCCGTCCGCGCCAGCGCAATCTCAGCCACAGCCAGCGCACGATCAGCACGAGGTAGCCGAACGTGAGCATGTGGTGGTCGCGGGCGAAACGGAGGAACGTCAGCGGGCCCCCGCGCAGCGGCGGTGGCGGCGAGCGCACGAACCGCGGCACCTGCACCGGCGGCGGCGCCTGCGGGATCTGCTGGGTCCCGGCCGTCACGCCCCGGATCGTACTCGGGCCTACCCGTCGTCGACCAAGCCCTGCAACGGTCCGAGCAGACGGCGGGATCTCCGGGAGACGCCGTCCAGGGCCAGCAGGTGATGGGTCGGCGGCGCCCCCGACCGTCGCCGCTGCAGCTGCTCGGTGGCGATCGGGCGCCAGTAGTCGTCGACGAGCGCGCGCGGCTCGGCGCCGGCGACGGTGGCGGGGTCGAGCTCCAGGTGCTCGGCCCACAGCCGCACCCGGGTGTCGCGCGCGAGCTCCGGATCGTCGGTCACGACGTTCAGCTCAGTGTCGTTGAGCAGCGAATGGGCGTTGAGGTTGGCCGAGCCGACGGTCAGCCAGCGGTCATCGACGATCGCGACCTTGGCGTGGACGTATACGGGGTCCTCGCGCCCCGGCGACAGGGCCCGGATCGTCGCCGCAAGCAGCCGCTCGCTGTCGCGGATCGGCGTCGGCCAGGATCCCGAGCTGGCCGAGCGTGTCATCGCGGCCGTTGTTCGGCTTCGCCGGCAGCAGGATCACGAGCCGAAAGTCGGGGTGGGGTGGGTCTCGCAGCTTGTCGGCGAGGATCCCCACGATCTCCGGCGCCCACAGAAACTGGTTCTCGACGTAGATCAGCGACTGCGCCGAGCGGAGCGCGCGGACGTAGCTCTCGAGGATCCTGAAGTCTCCGTGCGGCACCCGGTCATACATGTTCTCGGCGACCGTTCGCACGACCTGCACCGTTTGCGCGCCCGCCGGCCCCGGCGGTTGCGGGAGCTGGAGTTCCTCGCCGGCGACCTCACGCCAGCGCAGCGCGAAGTGCTCGTCCACATCCGCGACCGCGGGGCCCCGCAACCGGCTCGCCACATCGTGCCAACCGAGCCGGCGCCGCGCCGGGTGGGCCTGGACGTCGAACCGATCGCCATCGTCGCCCGTGAGGTCGATCCCGCCGACGAACGCGAGCTTGCCGTCGATCACGATCGCCTTCTCGTGATGGCAGTGGAACGGATGCTCGCGCGGGTCGGGCTGGCAGCGGATCCGAGTCTGCCGGGTCAGCATGCGCACAGCCTCCCGGACCTCCGCCCGGGTCGGATGAAACGCCGGCAGCGGTGCCCCCGCCCACACCAGGACCCGCACGTCGATCCGCTCGGCCAGCTCGGCCAGGAGCAGGCCCAGCACCACCGGCGGCTGACTCCGGACCAGCTCGAAATCCGGCGCCAGGTGCCAGCCGGTGATATGCACCGTGTGCTCTGCCTGCGCCAACGCGCGCGCCACCTCCGGTAGGGCCTGAGCGCCGTCGATCAGCACATCCAGGGCGCAGCCGGGCCGAGGCGGCGGGTCTCCCGCGGCCCACACCGCGTCACCCTCGGGCTCGAGCGCCCGCTGCCACCCGAGCCTGCGCAGCCGGAGGCGGTGCTTGGCCCTCACCGCCGCCTCGAGGCCGTCGCCGATCAGCGAGTCGAGCCGCCCGGGGACCGGGCCGCTTACCTTGGCATGATTGCTCGCTGTCTTGACCGACAACGACCAGACCCTAGTAGAGCGGCTCCTGGATGGCGACAAGCGGGCCCTGGCCCGCGCGATCTCGCTGGTCGAGAACGACGATCCGCGGGGCTGGGAGCTGGTGCGGGAGGTCTATCCCCACACCGGGAAGGCGGCCATGATCGGCTTCACCGGCCCGCCTGGCGTGGGCAAGTCGACGTTGCTGGCGGCGCTGACCAAGCTCGAGCGTGCCCGCGAGCGCACCGTCGCCGTGCTCTCGATTGACCCCTCCTCGCCGTTCACGAAGGGGGCGCTGCTCGGCGACCGGATCCGCCTCAGCGATCACTTCCTGGATCCTGGTGTGTTCATACGTTCGATGGCGAACCGCGGTGCGCTCGGAGGACTGAGCGAGGCCACCCTCCAGGCGGCGCTGCTGATGGACGCCTCCGGCCGCGACGTGGTGCTGCTCGAGACCGTCGGCGTGGGCCAGGCCGAGGTCGACATCATCGATCACGCCGACACCGTCGTGCTGGTGTTGATGCCGGGCTCGGGCGACTCGATCCAGGCGCTCAAGGCGGGAGTGATGGAGATTCCCGACGTGATCGTGGTCAACAAGGCCGATCATCCTCTGACCGACACGATGGTGAGGGAGATCAAGGGAGTGCTCGCGCTGGGGCCACACCAGGAATGGGACGTCCCGATCGTCAGGGCCGAGGCGGTGCGAGGCGAGGGGATGGAGGAGCTGGCCGACAAGCTCACCGAGCACCGGGAGTACATCGAGACCGAGGGGACGCTGTCGGAGCGCCGGCGGCGGAACCTGATGAACGAGGTCCTGGCGATCGCCACCTTCCGGATGCGTCGGGAGCTCGAGGCGTCGATCCGCGAGGATCCCGAGGTCAAGGAGCTGCTCGACCGGGTCGTCGCGCGGGAACTCGATCCGGCGAGCGCCGCCAGCCGGATCCTCGAGGAGCGGGTCAGCCAGTGAGGCCATGGCCGCCGCGCTGACCGCACCGTTCGCCGTGGCCGCGATCGTGCTGTGCGCCGCGGGGGTGGCCAAGCTGCGCGCCCCGGCGCCGGCGGTGGAGGCCCTGACGGCGGCCGGCCTGCCGGCTCGGTCCGGGGCGGTGCGGGCGTTCGGCGCCGGCGAGCTGGCGCTGGGGGCGTGGTCGCTGGCGCAGGCCTTCGTCCTTGTCGGCGGGTGCGGTAGCGCTCCTGTACGCGGGCTTCTGCGCCCTCTCGCTGGCGTTGGCGCGGCGGCGGGCGGCGTGTGGGTGCTTCGGCGCCGGCGGGACTCCGGCGTCGCTGGGGCAATCGCTGCTGAGCGCCGCGCTGGGCGTGATCGCGGTAGGGGCGGCCATCGCCCCCGCGCACGGCCTCGGCTGGATCCTCGGCGCCGGGGTCGCCCAAGCGGGCGTGGTGATGGTCGGGATCGGCGCCTCGGCGTACGCGGTCGTCCTCGCCTACACCCAGTTGCCGCGGGCGTGGGCGGCCTGGAGCGCCCGGTGAGCGTCAGCGAGCGGATCGCCAACCGCGTAGGCGCCGCGCTCGAGCGGCGGATCTCACGCCGCAGCGCCGTGGCCCGCGCCGCGGTCGCGGGCTCGGCGTTCGCGGTGGCGCCGCTGCGCTATTTGCTGCGACCGGGCACGGCATGGGCGGTGATCAGGCCCGAGGACTGCGCTGCGGGCCTGTGCACCGACGGCTACACGGCGTTCTGCTGCGAGATCGAGCATGGCCACAACCGGTGCCCGAGCGGGACCTACATCGCCGGGTGGTGGAAGTGCACGGACTATCGGGGTCACGGCCTGTGCCACGACGAGGGGGTCCGGTACTACCTGGACTGCAACCGTATCCCGGGCCACGTTTTCCCAGGTGGATGCCAGTGCGCACACGGCGACTGCGGGCGCCGGCGGGTCGACTGCAATCACTTCCGCTACGGGCAGTGCAACACCCAGGTCGAGGGCACGACCGAGGTCGTGTGCCGGCTGGTGATCTGCCAGCACCCCGCGTCGGCCCAGATCGGTTGCAACGACACGCTGATGATCGACAACCGGACCTGCAGCCACGAGGCCGGCTGCCTCCATGGCCTCGCGGTCCAGGAGCCGGGAGGTGGCGGGGCGTGACCGCGCTCGTCTCGGTCGAGACCGTGCTGCTGATCGTCCTGGTCGTGCTTGTGGCCGGGCTCCTGCGCAGCCACGCGGAGATCCTGCGCCGGCTCGGGCCATCCGGGCCCGGCGGTGGGGGTTCTGAGCCCGGCGGTGAGAGGGCTGGCGGTGGGGATGCTGAATCTGGCGGAGGGGGTCCTGTGCCGCCGGCGCGCCGCCCGCGGCGCGAAGCCGCGATGATCGCGCCGGCGCTGACCGGCACCACCCCCGCCGGCGACGCGGTCAGCCTCGCGTTCGAGGGGGCGGCGTCGGCTCCCACCCTGCTCGCGTTCCTGACCAGCGGCTGCACGACCTGCGCCGGATTCTGGGGGACCCTGGGCCAGCATCGCCTCCCGCCCGGGGTCCAGACCGTGATCGTCGCCCATGGCCCCGAACGCGAGCAGCCTGCGCGGCTGCGCAAGCTCGCACCACGCGGGGTGCCGGTGGTGATGTCCTCGTCGGCCTGGCATGACTTCCAGGTCCCGGGCGCTCCCTATTTCGTGCTTGTCGACGGATCGATCCGGGGCGAGGGAGTGGCCACCAGTTGGTCGGCGGTGAGCTCGCTGGTCAGCGACGCGATCGAGGACGAACGCGTGGCCACGGAGCGGCGCAGCGTCGATGAGACGCTGCGCGCGGCCGGAATCGGGCCCGATCATCCCAGCCTCTACCCCGGGGGGAAGGAGGCTCGATGACCAAACTGGTCGTGCTCGGATGCGTGGCCGCCGTGGTCGGCGCGGTGGCCTCCGCATGGTCGCCCTGAGGTGAGTCGATGCTGGCCAGCATCACCCCGCTCGGCGAGCGGGGCCGGCAATCGAAGTGGGGGGTCACGGCGGCGGCGTTTTTGCTCGGCGCGGTGGGCGCGGGCGCGTTTGCCGGGGCGCTGCTCGGATTCGCCGGGTCGTTGATCGTCTCCGGACTCGGAGTGCAGGCGAGGCTGGCGCTGCTCGCCGGCGCGGCGCTGCTCGCGGTGGCGCTCGACGCCTCGCCCCGGCGGGTCCCCGGACCCCGGCGCCAGGTCAACGAACGATGGCGCGAGCGGTACCGGGGCTGGGTGTGGGGGGCGGGCTACGGCGCCCAGCTCGGGCTCGGGGTGGCCACGGTCGTCCTGAGCGCTGCCACCTACCTGGCGCTGTGGGCGGCGTTCCTGGCCGCCGGCGCGGGCCGGGGCGCGGTGATCGTCGGGCTGTTCGGCGTGATCCGCGGGTTGCAGCCGCTGGCCACCTGGAGGGTGCGCGGGCCCGCTGAGCTGGTCAGCTTCCACGCGCGGCTGGGAGCGTGGCGGCACGCCGCCCACGGGGCGGGATGCGGACTGCTGGCGGTGATTCTGGCGGTGGCGGTGGCGGGGACGGTGGCGTGATCCTCGAGGCCCATGGCCTCAGGGTCGAGCTTCCGGCAGGCTGGAGCGGGCGCGTGTTCGGACGGCCCGGCGGGATCGCCACCCTGCACGCCGGCAACTTCGCGATCCCGCTCGACGACGGGGAATTCGGCGATCGCAGCACCGCGCTGATGCCGGCTCACTCCGCGTTCGTGGCCCTGACCGAGTACCTGCCGGGGGGCGGGCTGGAGCCGGGCCAGGGGCTGTTCGCGCCGCGCCGGATCCCGCGGCGCCTGGACCCGACCGGGTTCTCGCGCAGCGGGCTGGCCCATCCGGCCCCCGGCCAGGTGGGGACGCAGCACTTCTTCACCGCCGGCCGCCGGCCGTTCTGCCTCTACGTGGTCATCGCCGGCGGCCACGCGACTCGGGGCCGGCAGCTGTCCGTGGTCGATCACGTGCTCGGAACGGTGCAGATCGCGCCGCGGCAGTAGACACGCGTCTCCGCGTGTGAAACAGTGGGCCCGAGATGGGGCGCGTCACGCTCGGGGAACGTTGGACAAGCTGATCGCACGGCGCGAGTTCCTGGCCGCCACCGGGGCGGCCGGCCTCTCGCTGGCGCTGCCCGGTGGCGCGGATGTCGCCGCGGCCACGCGCCGGCGCCGCCTGCGCTCCTCGCCGGTCAGCGGTCTTCAACATGTGATGCGCGGCCACGTGTTCACCCCCGGTTCGCGGGGCTTCAACGCGGTGGCGCACGTCTACAACGAGCGCTTCGACTACGTGAGGCCACTGGCGGTGGCCCGTCCCGTCAACGCCGCCGACGTCCGCGCCGCGGTGCGGTGGGCCGTCGGTCACGGCGTGCCGCTGCGGGCCCGCTCGGGCGGGCACAGCTACGCCGGCTACTCGACGCTGTCGAATGGGGTGGTGCTCGACCTGCACCAGATGAACCGAATCTCGGTCGACCACCACGCCGGCACAGCGACGATCGGCGCCGGCGCCCAGCTGATCGACGTGTACACGGCGCTGAGCCAGCACGGGGCGACGATCCCCGCAGGCTCGTGCCCGTCGGTCGGGATCACGGGCGTCACGGTCGGCGGCGGCATGGGCCTGGCCGGACGCCGGTTCGGGATGAGCGCCGACAACCTCGTCGGCGCGCAGCTGGTGACCGCCGACGGGCGCCTGCGTACCGTCAACCGCCACAGCAACCCCGATCTGCTGTGGGCGCTGCGGGGAGGGGGAGGCGGCAACTTCGGGGTCGTGACGCAGTTGACGTTCAAGATCCATCCCGCTCCGCGCGGCGCCGCATACTTCCTCGTCTCCTGGCCGTGGGCCGAGGCGTCGGAGGCGCTCGCGGCATGGCAGGGCTGGGCTCCGCACGCCCGCGATCAGCTGACCTCGATCTTCCACCTCGCCGGCGGCGGCGGCATCGCCTCGGTCAGCGTGACCGGCCAGTACTTCGGCCCCAGCCAGGACCTGGGCCGGCTGCTGGCGCCGCTGCGTTCGGTGCGAGGCGTGAACGTGGCCAGCGGATCGCTCGGTTACCTGACGCTCCAGCTGTTGTGGGCCGGCTGCCTGCACAAGTCGATCGCCGCCTGCCACACGGTCGGCACCTCTCCCGGGGGGACGCTGGCGCGGGCCAGCTTCAACGCCAAGTCAGACTACGTCAGCACGCCGCTGTCGGGGCCGGCGCGGGCCCTGCTCGTCGACGCCGTGGCCAGGCGGGCGTCGCAGCCCGGCTCGGGCGCGATCCTGTTCGACTCTTACGGCGGCGCGATCAATCGCATCCACCCCAACCAGACGGCGTTCGTGCACCGCAACAACCTGTTCTGCATGCAGTACCTGAGCTACGACGGTGGCGCTGCGTGGCTGAACCAGATCTACGGCGCCATGCGTCCGCACGTCTCCGGCTACGCCTATCAGAACTACATCGACGCCAAGCTGAGCAGCTGGCGCCATGCCTACTACGGCTCGAACTACGCGCGCCTGGAATCGATCCGGCGCGCCGTCGATCCCCACCACTACTTCAACTTCCCGCAGGCGATCGGGCGCTGAGAGGCGGCGGGGTGTCGGGGGGTCGGGCGCTCGGTGGCCCGGGGGGGTGCCGGGGGGTCGGGCGCTCGGTGGCGGCGGGGTGCCGGGGGTGTCGGGGTGGCGGCGGGGTGCTGGGGCGAAGCCGCCAACGTCACGGGAAAAAACTGGGCTCCGCATGCCGTGACGTTGCCGCCGCCAGCGGGCGGCAACGTTACGCGGAGCGGAAGCCGGCGAAAGCGCGTGACGTTGGCGTGGATGCCCGGGGCGCGCCATCGCCGCCACCGCATCGGCACCCCCGACCATCGCCACCCCGCCACCGCCACTGTGCCGGCGCCGGGGCGGCCGGTCTTGGAGCGCTGGGGCGACTGCTGCTGCGGGCGCCGGGGCAGCCGGTCTTGGAGCGCTGGGGCGACTGCTGCTGCCGGCGCCGGGGCGGCCGGTCTTGGAGCGCCGGGGCGACTGCTGCTGCCGGCGCCGGGGCCGCCGGTCACAGCGTCCGCCGCCGGCGAGCAGCCCTCGCCCCACGTCGCCGGGCAGCTGCGCCGGGCGGGATAGTGCGTCGGCGGCCGGCGGGCGGTGGAAGCTGCATAGCGCGACAAAGCGGGCGGGGGCTGGAAGCGCTGCCGTGTTGCTTTGAAAATAGGCTCAGGTTGCGACCTGCTCTGGTGCTGTTGACGTTTGGAGCGTGACGGTGTGGCCGAGCCGTTCGAGTTGGGCGATGAGGCGTTTGGCGATGCGGTCGGGGTCGGCGCGAGCGGCCCGTACCCCGCGCCGGAGCGGCCAGAGCGGCCAGAGGAGCGGCCAGAGGAGCGGCCAGAGCGGCCACAGCGACCGCCCGGCCACCCCCGCCACCGCTCGACTCAGAGCCGGAGAGTGCCCCGGTAGACGGCGGCGTCGTGACCGGGCACGGCAACGCAGCGGGTCAGGTTGGTGCGCTTGCGGTTGGTGTAGGAGGCGGTCAGAGCGGTGGCAACAGGGACGCCACCGGCGAGCGCGGTGGCGGTGATGTGCACCCTGATCCTGAACGGGACCGACTCGCCCCTGCGGTAGACGCGGCTCCCGCACCGCAGGGGGGCGTAGAAGCGGCCGGTCCCGGTGTAGCGGTTGGTGGCGGTGAGGTGCAGCACGAGCCTGTCGGTGCCGGTGGTCCGCTGGCGGGCCAGCGCCACAGTCCGGCACGGACCGGCAGCGCACCGCGGGGTGAACGTCCACGTGCGAACGACGGTCTGGCCGACGCGCTCGCCGAGCACGTGGCGAGCGGCGGTGATCCGGCCGATGAGCTGGAACGGGCCCTCGAGCCGCGCGGTGGCGCGCAGCGGCGAGCGGACGGGGGCGGCCAGCGCCGGACCCACCGACGCCGCCAGCGCGATCAGGCCGGCGCCGGCGCGCAAGACGCGCCACGCCGCCACCGCCCTCACGCCCCCAACGCCCGCGCGATCACGAGCTCCTGGACTTCGTCGGTGCCCTCGCCGATGGTGAGGATCTTGGCGTCGCGATAGAAGCGACAGACGGGGTACTCCTCGATGTAGCCGTAGCCGCCGTGGATCTGCACCGCCTCGTCGGCGGCGTGGACCGCGACCCGGCCGCTCTTGAGCTTCGCCTGGGCAGCGGTGAGGGTGAAATTGCGGCCCGTGTCCTTCAGCCACGCCGCCTTGAGGACGAGCAGCCTGGTGGCCTCGATTTCGGTTGAGAGGTCCGCGAGCTTGGCCTGGATGGACTGGAACTTGGAGATCGGCTTGCCGAAGGCGCGGCGCTCCTTGGCGTAGGCGAGGGCCTGATCGAGCGCGCCCTGCGCGAGCCCGACGCCCATCGCGGCGACGCCGATCCTGCCGATGTCCAGGGTGTGGAAGAACTGCCGGAGGCCGGCGCCGCGCGCCCCGACCAGGTTGTCCGCGGGCACGCGGCAGTCCGTGAACGACAGCGGCCGCGTGTCGGACGCGTTCCAGCCCATCTTGCGGTAGGGCGGGCCCTGCTCGTAGCCGGGGGTCCCGTTCTCGACCAGGATGTTGGAGATCTCGCGTTCTCCGTCGCTGCTGCCGGTCACGGCGGTGATCACCACCAGGCCCGAGATGTCGGTGCCGGCGTTGGTGATGAACTGCTTGGCGCCGTTGATCAACCATTCGCCGTCCTCGAGCACGGCGCGGGTCTTGGTGTTGCCGGCATCGGAGCCGGCCTCGGGCTCGGTCAGGCCGAAGGCGCCGAGGCGCTCGCCCCGGCACAGCAGCGGCAGCCACTGCTGTTTCTGCTCCTCGGAGCCGAACAGGTAGATCGGCTGGGTCCCGAGCGAGGTGTGGGCGCACAGGGTGATCGCCACGGAGGAGTCGACCCGGGCCAGCTCCTCGACCGCGATCGCGTAGGCCACCGAATCGCCGCCACCGCCACCGTAGTGGGGCGGGAACGGGATCCCCATCAGGTCGAGCTCGCCGAGTCGCTGGACGATCTCGTACGGGAAGGCCTTGGTGCGGTCGAGCTCTTCGGCGACGGGCGCGATCTCGTGCTCGGCGAAATCGCGGACCGTGTCGCGGAGCATCCGGTGGTGGTCTTCGAAGTCGAACTCCATGGCGTGATTGTCACACCGCGAGGCTGTGCGCGAGCGCGACCAGCAGCCGGACGCCGAAGCCGGTGGCCCCCTTGCCGACGAAGTACGGTCGGGGAACGTCGTTGGCGGTGCCGGCGATGTCGAGGTGGGCCCAGGGCGTGTCCCCGGCGAAGTGGTGCAGCAACTCGGCGGCGGTGATCGGCATCGCCTCGCGCCGCTCCGTGCGGTTGGTGAGCTGCGCGTAGCGGCCCTTGACCATGTCCGCGAAGTCCTCGTGGAGCGGTAGCCGCCAGGCCAGCTCGCCGGTTTCCTGACCGCAGGCCACGATCCGCGCCGCCAAGGCGTCGTCGTTGCACATCAGGCCGGCGTAGGTGGAGCCCAGCACGGTGTCGACGACCGTCAGCGTCGCCAGGTCGACAATCTGCTCGCACCCCTCCCGCCGGGCGAAGCTGATGCAGTCGGCGAGCACCAGCCGCCCCTCGGCATCGGCGTTGTTGACCTCGATCGTCGTGCCGTCGAGCGCGCGCACGATGTCCCCGGACTTGACCGCGGTGCCGCTCGGGAGGTTCTCGCACGCACCGACGAGCCCGCGGACGCGGACCGGGGCCTCGAGCTCGGCGAGCGCGGCGACCGCCTCGATGACGGCGGCGGCGCCCGCCATGTCGAACTTCATCTCGATCTGCGAGGGGCCGGGCTTGAGCCAGAGACCGCCGGAGTCGAACGTGATGCCCTTGCCGATGAACGCGAGCCACGGCGTGGCGGCCGACCCCGGGCCTTCGTAGTCGAGTTGGATCAGGCGCGCCTCGGTCGCCGAACCTTGTGCGACGGCGGCGAACGCGCCCATGCCGGCGGCCCGGATCGCGGCCTCGTCGAGCGCCGCCACCGACACGGCCTCATGGCGCTCGGCCAGTGCCTCGGCGTGGGCGGCCAGGTGGTCCGGGGTCATGTCGTTGGGCGGCGTGTTGCCGAGGTCGCGGGCCCGGTTCTGCGCCGCGGTCACCGTCGCCGCTCGCGAGACGACGTCCGCGATCTCGTGGTCGGCGCTGAGAATCAGCGCGTCCAGCCGGTCGGGCGTCGCGGGCGGTTTGTAGCGGTCGAAGCGGTAGGCGTGCAGCAGGGTCCCTTCGACCAGTCCGGCGATGATGGCCTGGCTGCTGTGGTGCGGGACCTCCCAGCAGACGGTGCGGGCCCCGATCTCGCGCGCCCGGCCGTCGGCGGTGGCCGCCGCGACCCGGGCCCGCTCGGCGTCGAAGCGCCCTCGCGGGCCGAGCCCGACGAGGATGAAGCGCCGCTCCTGCGCATGCACGAGCGCAAGCCGCCTGAACTCCCCCCGGGCCTCCCCTGACTCGAGCAGCTTGCCCAGTGGCTCGCCGGGCAGATCGTGGGCGATCTCTTCACCGTCGAACACGCCGACCACGACCGTGTCGGCGGCGGTCTCGAGGGGGGCGGAGGTGGTCGCGTGGACATCCACGGCCGTGAAACTACCGATGCCGATGTCGCGAACGGGGGAATACGATTGGTGAACCGCCTGCGAACCTGGAGGGGAAGAGCCATGCCGAAGACCGTGATTTTGTCCGCCGCCCGCACCCCAGTTGGAAAGCTCGGGGGTGGTCTGGCGAGCGTCGACGCCACCGAGCTTGGCGCCACCGCGATCAAGGCCGCGCTCGAGCGCGCCGACGTGGCTCCCGACCAGGTGCAGCAGGTGGTCATGGGCCAGGTGATCCAGGCCGGCCAGGGTCAGATCCCGTCTCGCCAGGCGCAGATCAAGGCCGGGATCCCGAAGGAGGTTCCCTCGGAGACGATCAACAAGGTTTGCGCCTCGGGCCTCCGGGCGGCCGGGCTGCTGGACACGGCGATCCGGGCCGGGGACCTCGAGATCGGCGTCGGCGGCGGGATGGAGTCGATGTCGAACGCCCCCTACCTGCTCAAGCAGGCGCGGTTCGGCTTCCGGATGGGCGACGGCAAGGCGATCGACTCGATGATCAACGACGGCTTGAAGAACCCGTTCTCAGGCAAGCACATGGCCCAAGAAGCCAGCGAGGTCGCCTCCGAGCTGGAAATGACCCGGCCCGACATGGATCGCTGGGCGCTCCGCTCCCACGAGCTGGCCACGAGGGCGACCGATGAGGGCCGCCTCCCCGAGGAGATCGTGCCGGTCACGGTCAAGGGCAAGAAGGGGGACACGGTCGTGGACGTCGACGAGGCCCCGCGCCGCGACGCCAGCCTCGAGGCGCTGGCCAAGCTGCCGCCGATCTTCATGGAGGACGGCTCCCACACCGCCGGCAACTCGCCCGGCGTCAACGACGGCGGCGGCGCCCTGGTGGTGGCCAGCGAGGAGTGGGCGCAGCGCAACGGCAGGCCGGCGCTGGCCAGGATCATCGCCCAGGGGCAGGTAGCCGACGACTTCCCCTATCTGGCCCGCACGCCCGCCAAGGCGGCGCGGCAGGCGCTCGAGCGGGCCGGGCTGAAGGTCGAGGACATCGACCTGTGGGAGATCAACGAGGCCTTCGCGTCGGTGACGCTGAACTCGATGCGGATGCTCGGGATCGACGAGGAGCGCGTGAACGTCAACGGCGGGGCGGTGGCGCTCGGCCACCCGATCGGCGCCTCGGGCGCACGGATCCTGGGGACGCTGGTGTACGAGCTTCGGCGCCGGGGCGGCGGACTGGGATGCGCCGCGATCTGCTCGGGCGGAGGCCAGGGCGACGCCATGATCGTGGAGGTGAACGGCAGCTGACAGCTGCCGCTTTCTTCGATCTCGACCGGACGCTGATGGAAGGCTCCTCGGCCTTCCAGTTCGGCCGTGCCGCGTACAAGGCCGGGCTGATCGGCCGCCGGCAGCTGGCCGCCGACGCCTGGGCCAACATCCGCTTCCGGCTGCGCGGCGCCACCGACGATGACACCCAGGCCCTCCGGGACCGGATCTCGGAGTCCCTGGCGGGGACCCGAGTGCGCGACATGGAGCGCCTGGGCGCCGATGTGCTCGCCGGGATCCTGCCCCGCATCTATCCGCAGATGCTGGCGGTGGCGCACGAGCACCAGGACGACGGCAGGCGGGTGTACATCGTCACCGCGGCCTCGCAGGAACTCGCGTCGCTGCTCGCCCGCGTGCTCGCGCTCGACGGCGCGGTCGGCTCGAAGTTCTCCGAGGTCAAGGACGGCATCTTCACCGGCAAGCCGACCGGCCTGTTCATCTACCGCAGCGACAAGGCGCGGGCGATCGAGCAGCTCGCCGAACGTGAGGGAATCGATCTGAGCGCGTCCTACGCCTACTCCGATTCGGAGTCCGACCTCCCGATGCTGCAGGTCGTGGGCCACCCCGTGGCGGTCAACCCGGACCGCGAGCTGCTGCGGGTGGCGCGCGAGCAGGGGTGGCAGGTGCTGCGCTTCGATCGCCTCGGCCGGCGGCTGAAGGCGGCGATCGCGCTCGCCGGGGCCGCGGTCGCCGGCGGCGTCGGGAGCGCCGCGCTGGCCGCGCGCGGGCGGTCCGGGGGGTCCGCGTCGGTGCTCGTGCCGAGTCGCCGGCGCCGGCGCTGGCAGGCGCTCAAAGTGTGGTGAGGCCTACGGCGCCTTCACGGCCCACGTCCCCGTCGTCTCGTAGTTCGTGGCTGCGGCAGTGCCGGTAGGGAACATGACCGCGCCGAACCTGCATTTCACACGCGGCGCCAGGCGATCAGCAGATCACCGTTAGGTGGAAGGCGTTGTCGAACGGGATGGTGTTGTTGGTCGCCTTGTTCGCGAGCACCGCGGGGATGAAAGTGGCGACGAACACGCCGTTGGGGTTGTCCTGTCGAGGCTCGGTGTAGATCAAGCCCACCCCGTTGTCGTTGAACGTGTTGTTGCTGGCCAGGCTCGAGCCGATCGTGGCCTCGTAGGCGCAGCCGGTGACCGGCCGGTCGAAGATCACCTCGTACTCGCCGGTCTGGAAACGCCCGCTTGACGTCGCGCCGTTGCCAGCGGTGAGCGTGCCGTCGGGGGCGACCCGGGCCCACAGGACCTTCTGCTGGTAGGCCGAGGCGGGGCTGCCGCCGAGGTTGTCGGCGTCGGCGGCGTGATTGGCGTTGGTGGCGCTACCGGCGGTGTTGGCCGACGGCACCGTGCCGAGCTTGCCGAGATTGATCTGCTTGGCGGTGATCGTGTTCCTGGCGATCTTCTGCCAGGTGACCGCGCCGCCCCGGATCGCGGCCGTGGTCACGGCGTTCTTCCGAAGCTGGCGCGGCCCCACGCTGTTCTGGGGCACGCTGAAAGCGGCGTAGCTGGTGCCGCCCAGGGCGACGACGAGCGCCATGACCGAGACGACCAGCGCTGGGCTCGGCCGACGCACACGGAAAGTCCTCATTGACTGTTCCTTCCTATTTCAAACTTCGACGACGACGCCGCGGCATGGCGCGCCGGCCCGGCCCCAGCGCACCCATCACTTCCTCCGCGGCCCCAGAGTGTAGGCACTCGGGGCCGTAAAATCCGCCGCATGGCCATCCGTCCGACCCTCTCGGCGGTCGAGCGCTGGGAGCGCGAGCGGTTCGGACGCACGCCCGAGCGCGCTGCGCCGTTCTCGACGATCTCCGGCGAGCCGATCAGGCCGCTGTACACCGAGCGTGATCTTCCCGGCGAGGCCGACGAGGCGATCGGGCTGCCGGGTGAGTTTCCGTTCACGCGGGGGGTGTATCCCTCGATGTATCGGGGTCGGCTGTGGACGATGCGGCAGTTCGCCGGGTTCGGGACCGCGGAGGAGACGAATCGGCGCTTTCGCTATCTGCTCGACCACGGCCAGACCGGCCTCTCGACCGCGTTCGACATGCCCTCGCTGATGGGGCACGACTCCGATCACCCGCGGTCGCTGGGCGAGGTCGGCCGCGAGGGGGTGGCGATCGACACGCTCGGGGACATGGAAGCCCTGTTTGCCGGAATCCCGCTGGACGAGGTCAGCGTGTCGATGACGATCAACGCGCCGGCGCCGATCATGCTCGCGTTCTACGTAGCGGCGGCGGAGCGGCAGGGGGTCGGGGCCGAGCGGCTGGCGGGCACGATCCAGACCGACATCCTCAAGGAGTACATCGCCCAGAAGGAGTGGTGCTTCCCGGTCGATCCGGCGATGCGGCTGGTGACCGACATGATCGAGTGGTGCGCCGCGCACATGCCGCGCTGGCATCCGATCTCGATCTCGGGCTATCACATCCGCGAGGCGGGCTCGACGGCGGCGCAGGAGCTGGCGTTCACGCTCAAGGACGGGCTCACCTACGTGGAGCAGGCGGTGGCGCGGGGCCTGGACGTGGATGCGTTCGCGCCCCGGCTGAGTTTTTTCTTCAACGCCCACATCGACTTCTTCGAGGAGATCGCGAAGTACCGGGCGGCGCGGCGGGTCTGGGCCCGGGAGCTGCGTGACACGTTCGGGGCCCGCGACGAGCGCTCCCTGCTGATGCGCTTCCACACCCAGACCGCCGGTGTCTCCCTGACCGCCCAGCAGCCGCTGAACAACGTTGTGCGGACGGCGATCGAGGCCCTGGCCGGGGTGCTTGGGGGGACCCAGTCGCTGCACACCAACAGCTTCGATGAGGCGCTGGCGCTGCCGACCGAGCAGGCGGTGCGCCTGGCCCTGCGCACGCAGCAGATTCTCGCCGAGGAGACGGGGGTGGCGAACACGATCGATCCGCTCGGGGGCAGTTATTTCGTGGAGGCGCTGACTGACCGGATGGAGGAGCAGGCGTACGAGTACTTCCGCAAGATCGATGAGCTGGGCGGGATGGTCGAGGCGGTCAAGCGCGGCTTCCCGCAGCGGGAGATCGCCGACGCCGCGTTCCGCTACCAGCAGGAGCTCGAGGCCGGGACGCGCAAGGTGGTCGGGGTCAACGCCTACACCGACGGCGACGACCACGAGCTCCAGATCCTGCGCATCGACCCCGAGTTCGAGGTCCACCAGGTCAAGCGGGTCAAGGAGTTCCGCCGGCGGCGCGACAGCGCTCGTGCCGAGGCGGCGCTGGCCGCGCTCGAGCGGGCGGCGCGGGACCCGCAGGAGAACCTGATGCCGCTGCTGCTCGAGGCGGCGCGGGCCGAGGCCACCGAGGGCGAGATGGTCCAGACACTGCAGAACGTGTTCGGGACCTACAGCGAGTCGCCCGTGTTCTGAATGTTGTCCGGGGCGCGCACGCGGCATGCGCACCCCGCCGCAATACACTGCGCTGCGCCGGATGTCCACCCCCTCAGAGAAGAAGATCCGCGTCGTCGTCGCCAAGCCCGGCCTCGACGGCCACGACCGCGGCGCGAAGATCATCGCTCGCGCGCTGCGCGACGCCGGCATGGAGGTGATCTACACCGGCTTGCACCAGACGCCGGAGCAGATCGTCGAGACCGTGATCCAGGAGGACGCCGACGCCGTCGGGTTGTCGATCCTGTCGGGCGCGCACATGACGCTGGTGCCGCGGATCATGGAGCTGCTCTCGGATCAGGGGATCGACGACGTGGTGGTCACGGTCGGGGGGACGATCCCCGACGACGACGTCGCCGAGCTGAAGACGCTGGGGGTGGCCGAGGTGTTCACCCCCGGCGCCCCCACCCAGCAGGCGATCGACTTCATCCGCAGCGCCGTGCGGGCGTAGCGATCCGGCGGGGATGGGTTTCTACTCGTGAGTAGATGACCGATTGACTCGTCAGTCAACCAGGTAATATTGGGATTGTTTCTAGGCATTAGGAGGCCCTGTTGAAGATTTGCGTCCTGGTCAAAGAGGTGCCGGACGCCGCCGTCGAGAAGCGCATCGATCCCTCGACGGGGCGGATGGACCGATCGGGGGAGAAGAACCTGAACCCCTACGACACGCATGCGATCGAGGCCGCGATGCAGATTCGCGAAGGCGGAGCGGTCGAGATCGAGGAGATCGTGGCCGTGACCATGGGCCCCGAGTCGGCGATCCGCGCCCTCCACAAGGCGGTCTCGCTCGGCGCCGACCGCTCGCTGCACCTGACCGACGACGCGCTGGCCGGCTCGGATGTCGCCGCCACCGGCTACGCGCTCGGCAAGGCGCTCGAGAAGGAGCAGCCGGACCTGGTGCTCCTGGGCCAGCAATCCGATGACGGCGAGTGCTACACGATCGGGGCCGTCGTGGCCGACCACCTGAAGATGCCCTCGCTGACGCAGGTGATCAAGATCGACGTCCAGGACGGCGGGCTGCGCTGCGAGCGCCAGGCCGAGTACGGCTACGACACCGTGCAGGTCGATTTGCCGGCGGTGATCTCGGTCGGCGACGCCATCAACGAGCCCCGGTACCCGTCGCTGAAGGCGATCATGGGCGCGAAGAAGAAGCCGCTGGAGAAGGTCGCCGCCGGCGATGTCGGGATCGACGCGGCGCTGGTCGGCGAGGAGGGCTCGCGAGTGCAGTGCGGCGACTTCCACAATCCGCCGGCGAAGGCCGCGGGCCAGATCATCGAGGACGAGGACACCAACGACACGGTCGAGAAGATCGTCGCGTGGCTCGAGGAAAGGAAGCTGATCTAGACATGGCCGACGTCCTTACGTACGTCCTGCACTACGAGGGTGAGTTCAACAAGAACTCGCTCGGGGCCGTGTCCGAGGGCGCGGCGCGCGCCGCGGAGATCGGCGGCGAGTGTCATGCCGTCGTCGTCGGCGGCGACGATCTGATCGACGAGCTGTGCCAGTCGGTCGGCGCCTACGGCGCGACCAAAGTGTTCCGCGCCCGCGGCACCGAGGGCCTCGCGCAGCCGGTCATCGACGTGATGTCCAAGGTGATCGATGACCACGGCCACGCCTATGCCCTGTTCGGCGGCGGCCTGCTCGGATTCGAGATCGGGGCCGGGCTGGCCGCGCGCAAGCATGCGGGGGTGACGATGGAGGTCACCGCGGTCCGGGCGCAGGACGGCAAGCTCGTCGCCGAGCGGCCGATCCTCCAGGACTCGAAGATCTCGGTGTCCCGCTACAAGGGCGACCTGGGGATCATCATCGGGCGGATCAACGCGTTCGAGCTGGCGCAGCGCGACGGCGGCTCCGCCGAGGTGGTCGACGTCGAGGTCGAGTACTCCCCGTGGTCCAACCAGGCGAAGATGGTCCAGCGCGGCGAGCAGCGCGGCGCCGATGTCGACATCGAGGGCGCCGACGTTCTCGTCGCCGGCGGTCGCGGACTCGGCAAGGCGGAGAACTTCCAGCTCGCCGAGGATCTGGCCGCGGCGTTCGGCGGTAACAGCGCGGTGGCGGCCACGCGCGCGGTCGTCGACGCCGGCTGGTACCCCTACGCGGCGCAAATCGGGCAGACCGGCAAGACCGTGTCGCCGAAGCTGTACCTCGCGGCCGGGATCTCCGGGGCGATCCAGCACAAGGTCGGGATGCAGTCCTCGGAGAACATCGTCGCCATCAACAAGGACTCGAACGCGCCCATCTTCGAGTTCTCCGACCTCGGGATCGTCGGCGATCTGAACAGGATCCTGCCCAAGCTGACCGAGGCGATCAAGGCCAAGAAGGGAGGCTGACCCGGACATGGCCTCCTCCAACGGCGCCGTCGCCCCGAGCGAGTTTCCCCCGCCGGTCGACTCCGTCAAGGAGTTCGTCAAGCGCAAGCTCGACCCCGAGGAGGAGCGGATCGAGGTCGGGGTGGCGATCGTCGGCGGCGGCACCGCCGGCCTGGCCTGCGCCAACCGGCTGTTGCAGCTGCTGGGCGAGGACCCGGAGACGATGGAGAAGCTGGGCGAGGTCCCGGTGGCGATCATCGAGAAGGCCAAGACCTGCGGCGGCCACAACCTCTCCGGCGCCGTGATGCGCCCCGGGCCGCTGCAAGAGCTGTTCCCATCGCTCTCCCGCGAGGACTGGCGTCGCGAGCGCTTCGCGTTCGGCGAAGTGACCAAGGAAGCGGTCTACATGCTCCCAAACGGCAAGATCAAACTGCGCATCCCGACGCCGCCGCCGTTCAAGAACCACGGCAACGAGATCGTCTCGGTGGCGGCGCTGGCCCGCTACCAGCAGCGCCAGGCCGAGGAGGGCGGAGCGTACGTCTTGACCGAGACCTCGGCCACGCAGCTGATCGTGGAGGACGGCCGCGTCGTCGGCGTGCGCTCCGGCGACAAGGGGCGGGGCAAGGACGGCGAGCCGCTGTCGAACTTCGAGCCCGGCACCGACATCCAGGCCCGCGTGACCGTGCTGGCCGAGGGCTGCTGGGGCCATTTGACCGGAGCCGCGATCAGGGAGTTCGGCCTCGGGGACGGACGCGAGCCCCAGGTGTGGGAGCTCGGCGTCAAGGAGGTGTGGAAGGTCCCCAAGCCGCTCGATCGGGTGATCCACACGATCGGGCCCTGGCCGGTGAAGCTGTCGACCAAGTACGGCCAGATCGGCGGCACCTGGATCTACCCGATGAAGGACTCGCGCACAGGCGACGACCTCGTGTCGATCGGCTTCGTGATCGACCTCGAGTACGCCGACGCGACCACGTCCCCGCACGACCTGCTGCAGCTGTTCAAGCTTCACCCGCTCGTCCGCGGGATCCTCGACGGCGGCGAGCGAGTGGCCTGGGGCGCGAAGGCGCTGCCGGGCGGCGGCTACTGGTCGATGCCGAAGCTGTCGATGCCGGGCGCGGTGCTGGTCGGCGACGCCGGCGGGATGGTCGACACGGTCGCGCTCAAGGGCGTCCATCACTGTCTGATGTCGGGCAAGCTCGCGGCCGATGCGATCTACGCCTCGCTGACCCGCGACGCCCCACTGTCGGCCTACGAGGAGGCCGTCGAGCAGTCGACGATCGGCCAGGAGCTGTGGCGCGTGCGCAATACCCGCCAGCCGTTCCAGCGCGGCTTCCTGTGGGGCGGGCCGCTGGTGAACATGATGATCGCGACCAGGGGGCGCTTCCCCGGCGGGCGCTGGGAGTGGCACCGCAACGACCAGAAGGCGATGTTCGTCGGCGACACCCGAGAGCGCTATCCGAAGCCCGACGGCAGGTACACCTTCGACAAGCTCTCCTCGGTCTACATCTCCGGCAACGCCACCCGCGACGACGCGCCCAACCACATCCGGGTGCGGCGCGAGGTGCCGCGCGAAATCGCCGAGACCTGGCGGTGGATGTGCCCGGCGGGGGTGTACGAGATCCCCGACGACGCCCCGCCATCGGGGCCGGTCGACGTGATCGTCAACTACACCAACTGCGTCCAGTGCGGGGCGATCACGGCCAAGGGCGGGCGGTTGACGCCGCCGGAGGGTGGCGACGGGCCGCTGTACACGCTGACGTAGGACCTGGTCTCCGGCGGCGACCGCGGCGCCAGAGCTTGCAACTTCGGGAACTTTCCGTTGTTCTAAAGGGCATGAGGCGGTTCGCGATCGCAGGCATGGTTGCGCTCCTTGCCGGGTCGGCGGCGGTGGCGGCCGCGACCACCGTCCCCGCGTCCAGAGCCCGGCTGCAGTCATTCGTGTGCCAGACCGCGCTCGACCCCGCGGCCCGAGGGGTGTCGATCACGGCCGTGATGCGGCCGGTGGCGGGGACGGAGAAGATGGCGATGCGGTTCGAGCTGCTCAGGCGGACGAAGCGCTACGGCCGTTGGGTCTCGCTGTCCGGGACCGGGCTCAAGAACTGGATCAACCCGAAGAATCCGACGCTGGGCAGTCGTCCCGGGGACCGGTGGCTGGTCAGGCACCCAGTGGTCGAGCTGGTCGCGCCGGCCTGGTATCGCTACAAGGTCACGTTCCGGTGGACCGGCGCGGGGGGTCATGTGCTCGCCAAGGCGGTGCGCCAGAGCCGGCGGTGCTACCAGCCCGAGCTACGCGCGGATCTTCAGGTGGTGTCCCCGATCGGGGTCTCCGCGCTGTCCGGGCGTCCCGGCTTCGATGTCTTCGTGGCGGAGATCCGGAACGCCGGAAAGACGGCCTCGGGGCCGTTCCAGGTCGAGTTCACGGACGGCTCGGGAGCCTCGAAGTTCAAGCCGGTCTCGCAGCTGCTCCCTCATCACCGCGTGTGGCTCCGCTTCACCGGACCGGCGTGCAGCGCGGCCGCCCCGGCGACGATCACCGCCGATCCGGGCCGTCAGGTCGACGACGCCAACCCGAGCAACAACTCGCTCGCGACCACCTGCCCGTGATGGCGCACGGCCGCTGGCGGCCGTGTGAGCAGTCGGGGGTGCTACGAGGCGCCGGGCGGTCCAGCGGGGGTCGCTAGACTCAATGGTGCAATGAAGACCGGCATCCATCCAGAGTACGTCGACGCGCACGTCCGCTGCACCTGCGGCAACGAGTTCATGACCCGCTCGACGCAGCCCGAGATCCATGTGGAGATCTGCTCGGCCTGCCATCCGTTCTACACGGGGCGGCAGAAGCTGGTCGACACCGGCGGCCGTGTGGAGCGCTTCCAGCGTCGTGTCGCCAAGGGGCGGCGCTCGGCGCGCGCCGGCGCCTAGCTTGCGGTGAGCGACGGGGGCGGCGAGCCGCGGCTGACCGCGTCGCGTGACGCTCCCCTCGGCGGCCAGGCCGTGCTCGAGGGCGTGATGATGCGCGGAGTGTCGACGTGGGCGGTCGCGGTCCGCAAGCAGGCCGTGCGTCCCGAGCCGGCAGGCACCGAGCCGGTGGCTGCGTCCACCACGGGTGGGACCGGTGAGATCGCCGTCCACACGTTTCCGTTGGTGGCCTGGACCAAGCGGCGGCGCGTCTACCGCTGGCCGGTGATCCGGGGCGTGGTGGCGCTGGCTGAGTCGCTGGGAATCGGCCTGCGCGCGCTCAGCATCTCGGCCAATGCGCAACTGCCCGAGGAGGAACAGGAGATCTCCGGCGGCGTGTGGGCGGGCACGATCGTGATCGCGCTGGTGTTCGCGATCGGGCTGTTCTTCGTCGTGCCGGTGGGCCTGACCAGCCTGATCCGCCACCAGCTCGGCTCGCCGGTCCTGTTCTGGGTCGTCGAGGGAGTGCTGCGGACGGCGATCTTCCTCGGCTATCTGTGGCTGCTGTCGCGGTTGCGCGACCTGCGGCGCGTGCTCGAGTACCACGGCGCCGAGCACAAGGTGATCTCTTGCTACGAGGCCTCCGACGAGCTCGTCCCGGGGCGGGCGAAGCTTTACTCCCGGCTTCATCCGCGGTGCGGCACGAGCTTCCTGCTGATCGTGATGATCATGGCCATCTTCGTGTTCGCCCCCATCGGTCTGCCGGCGTGGTGGGTGCTGGTGGCCACCCGGATCCTCGGCGTGCCGCTGATCGCAGGGCTCTCGTTCGAGGTGATCAAGTGGGCGGGGCGCAACCGGCGCCGGCGCTGGGTCCAGGCGATTATGTATCCGGGCATGCAGCTCCAGAAGCTGACCACGCGCGAACCCGATCTCGACCAGCTCGCGGTGGCGATCGCGGCGCTCAAGGCCGTGCTCGAGGTGGAGACCCCCGGGGCGTCCGCAGCCGACATGGTCGGCGTCGAAGTCGTGGCCTAGGGCCCCGCGGTGGGCGCTGCGGCCGGCGCTGGCGGTTGGGCGGGGCCTCGTCCTACACTCGGGGCCACGATGATCGATGAATTGGTGAGTCAGATCGAGGCGCGGTTCGCCGAACTCCAGCACGAGCTCTCCGATCCCGCCGTGATCGGGGATCGCGCGCGGTTCACCGCGGCGAGCCGGGCCTACCGGGAGCTCGAGCCGGCGGCGCGGCTGGCCGGCGCCTACCGCCGTGCCGTTGACGACTTCGAGGGCGCTCGCGAGCTGCTGGCCGAGGACGGCAACGACCCCGAGCTGCGCGCCCTGCTCGACTCCTCGCGCGAGCAGATCGAGTCGCTGGAGGAGCAGATTCGCCTGGCGATGGTGGAGCGCGACCCCAACGACGACAAGAACGTGATCGTCGAGATCCGGCCCGGCGCCGGCGGCGACGAGGCCGCGCTGTGGGCGGGAGACCTGTACCGGATGCTGACCCGCTACGCGGAGCGCCGGGGCTTCACGGTCGAGCCGCTGGCGATCGGGGACGGCACGTACACGGTCGCGGTCAAGGGCGACGGCGCGTACTCGGTGTTCAAGTTCGAGGGGGGCACGCACCGGGTTCAACGCGTCCCCGAGACCGAGTCGCAGGGACGGATCCACACCTCGACCGCGACCGTCGCGGTGCTGCCGGAGGCCGACGACGTGGAGGTCGAGATCGATCCCGCCGATCTCCAGATCGACGTCTACCGAAGCTCGGGTCCTGGCGGGCAGTCGGTGAACACGACCGACTCCGCGGTGCGGATCACCCACCGGCCGAGCGGGATCGTCGTCTCGATGCAGGACGAGAAGTCACAGCTTCAGAACCGCGAGCGGGCCATGCGGGTGCTGCGGGCGCGGCTCTACGAGCGGGCGCTGGCCGAGCAGCGGGCCTCGATGGCGGCCTCGCGCCAGGCCCAGGTAGGGACCGGCGACCGGGCCGAGAAGATCCGCACCTACAACTTCCCCGAGCGGCGGGTGACCGACCACCGCATCGGGTTGCGCCTGCACAATCTCGACGGGATCCTGCTGGGCGAGCTGGACGAGCTGACCGCGGCGCTGCAGGACGACGAGAAGCGGCGGCGGCTGGCGGAGAAGGCGGTTGCCTGAGCCGGGCGCTGTCGAGACGGTGGTCGAGCCGACCGTCTCCGAGGCGCTGCGGCTGGCGGCGGCACGGCTGGCGGAGGCCGGGTGCGAGACGCCGCGGCTCGACGCCGAGGTGCTGCTGGCGGCAGTGCTCGGGGTGGGCCGGGAACGGCTGGTGCTCGGCGCCGGCGTCGATCTGAGCGCACGCGATCGCTCGCGCTTCTGGGCCGCCGTCGACCGCCGGGCGGCGCGGGAGCCGGTCGCCTACATCATCGGGGTCAAGGACTTTCGGCGAATCTCGCTGGCGGTCGACCGCCGGGTGCTGATCCCGCGGCCGGAGACGGAGCTGCTGGTCGAGGTCGGGCTGACGCTGGGCGCCGGCGCCAGCGTCGTCGACGTGGGCACCGGCAGCGGGGCGATCGCCCTGGCGCTGAAGGACGAACGACCGGACCTTGACGTGGTGGGCACGGACGTGGACGCCGACGCGCTGGCGGTGGCGGGCGCGAACGCGGCCCGGCTCGGGCTCGACGTGCGGTTCCGGCGTGCCGATCTGTTGGCTGGGGTCGACGAGCGTTTCGACGCCGTGCTGGCCAACCTGCCCTACGTAGCCCGGGGAGCGTCCGGGCTGCCGCCCGAGATCGTGCTCTACGAGCCGGAGCCGGCGTTGTTCGGGGGCGATGACGGGCTCGATCTCGTCCGCCGGCTGGTGGCCATGGCCGGGTCGGCGCCGCTGCTGGCGCTCGAGGTGGGCTTCGATCAGGCGGGCGCGGTCTCGCTCCTGCTCGAGCGGGCGGGATTCGGCTCGGTCGAGCGTTGGCGCGACCTCGCCGGCCACGAGCGGGTGCTCGTCGGGCGGCGGTGAGCCCCGCGGGCCCGGCGAAGGACTTCGAGCGTTGCCTGGCGGCCGGGGGGCTAGCCCTGTTCCCGGCCGACACCGTGTATGGGCTCGCGTGTGATCCGGGGAGCCGGTTCGCGGTCGAGCGGCTGTATCTGCTCAAGCGCCGGCCGCTGGAGAAGCCCTCGGCGGTGATGTTCTTCGAGCTCGAGCTGGCGCTGGCGGCACTGCCCGAGCTCGGGGGGCGGACGGGCGAGGCGGTCGGGCGGCTGCTTCCCGGGGGCGTGACCGTGCTACTGCCCAACCCTCGGGGTCGGTTTCCGCTGGCCTGCGGCGGCGATCCTCACACCCTCGGGCTGCGCGTTGTCAGCGTGGAGGCCCTGGCGGGAGTGCGCTCGCCGGCGCTGCAGTCGAGCGCGAATCGCGCCGCCGGCGCTGACCCCCGGCGCCTCGACGACGTCCCCGAGCTGATCAAGGCGGCCGTGGACCTGGTCATCGACGGCGGGGAGCTGCCCGGCACCCCGTCGACGGTGGTCGATCTGCGGCGCTACGACGCCGACGGCTCGTGGTCGGTCCTCCGGCTGGGAGCGGTCGCCGAGGAGGAGCTGGCGGCGGCGTTGGGATGAGAGGCGGGGAGTTCGGCGACCGCCACCGGCGCTGGTATCGTCGCTGGTCGTGAACGTCGAGTTGCCGCCCGACTTCTTCAACCGGCCGCTGGCCGATGTCGATCCCGAGATCGCCGAGGTCCTGGCCCACGAGCTCGAGCGCCAGCAGGCCACGCTGGAGATGATCGCCTCGGAGAACTTCGTGCCCCTGTCGGTGCTCGAATGCCAGGGCTCGGTGCTGACCAACAAGTACGCCGAGGGCTATCCGGGCAAGCGCTACTACGGGGGCTGCGAGTACGTGGACATCGCCGAGCAGCTGGCGATCGACCGCGCCAAGGCGCTGTTCGGGGCCGAGCACGCCAACGTGCAGCCGCACGCCGGCGCCCAGGCCAACGCCGCCGCGTACTTCGCGCTGATGGAACCGGGCGACACGATGATGGGGCTGGAGCTCGCCCACGGCGGCCACCTCACGCACGGGATGAAGATCAACGTCTCCGGCCGCCTGTACGACATCGCCGCCTACCACGTGGACCGCGACTCCAGCCTGATCGACATCGACGAGGTCCAGCGGATGGCGGAGGAGCGCCGGCCGAAGGTGATCCTCGCCGGCTGGTCGGCCTACCCGCGGGTGATGGACTTCGCGCGCTTCCGCGAGATCGCGGACTCCGTGGGCGCGTACCTGGTCGTCGACATGGCCCACTTCGCCGGGTTGGTTGCGGCCGGCCTGCACCCGAACCCGGTGCCGTTCGCCGACGTGGTGACCACCACCATCCACAAGACGATCGGCGGCGCCCGGGGCGGGATGATCCTGTGCAAGGAGGAGTACGCCAAGAGGATCAACTCCGCGGTCTTCCCCGGCCAGCAGGGCGGGCCCCTCGAGCACGTGATCGCCGGCAAGGCGGTGGCGCTGCGGATCGCCATGTCCGAGCCCTTCCGCGAGCGCCAGCAGCGGACGCTCGCCGGCGCCCGGGCGCTCGCGCGCGAGCTGCTGGACGCCGGTGGCGGCATCAACGTCCTGACCGGCGGGACCGACGTTCACCTGGTGCTGTGCGACCTGCGGGAGTCTTCGCTCGACGGTAAGCAGGCCGAGGACCGGCTGGCCGCGGTCGGGATCACCGTCAACCGCAACGCCGTTCCCTTCGATCCCCGGCCGCCGGCGGTGTCCTCGGGGCTGCGGATCGGGACGCCGGCGCTGGCCACGCGCGGGCTGCAGGCCGAGGACTTCGTGGAGGTCGGGAGGATCATCGCCGCGGCGCTGGCGCCCGGGGACTTCGAGGCGCGACACGGCGAGCTGGCGGAACGGGCCGCGGCGGTGGCGGAGCGCTATCCGCTGTACGCGGGGCTCGGCGCGTCGGTGGCGGTGTAGCGCCGGCGTTCGCGGTGGGCCGCCGGGGCGGTTGCGGCGTCGGCCGGGTCCCGGCCGGGTCGCGTCCGGCACATCTCTGATACGCGGCGTCACACGTCTGGGTCAAACTGGACGGCGCGCGGCGGCGCCCGCCCGGACTGCGCCGATACTGGGGTTAATGGAGCGCGGGGAACCTGTCGGACAGCCCAAATCACGCTCGCAGGGCCAGAAACGGGCGATGCGACACGACAATCATGCCGGAGCGCCCAAACCACCCGTCTCGGCTCCAGTTTGGGCTCCGGCGCAGGTCAGGGGACGGGGCGGGCGCGAAATCGAGCGCGTGGCGGCCCTGCAGAGGGGTTTCGTAGTTCGCGAGCAGCTGCTGGCCGCCGGTCTTGGCCGCGGCGCGATCGCCCACCGGCTGACGAACGGCCGGCTGCATCTGCGCTATCCGGGTGTATACCTGCTCGGTCGCGACCACCTGGAAGCACTGGGCGAGGAGATGGGGGCGATCCTCTATTACCGGGGCCATGCCGTCTTGAGCCATCGGAGCGCCGCATTCCTGTGGGGTCTGATCGAGTCCCGTCCGGCGACGCTCACGCTCACGATCGTCGGCAAGGACCGGCATCCGCGCCCAGGCTTACGGCTGCACCGCGTTCGCAGTCTTGACCGAGCCGACCTGCGAGCTCGCCACGGCCTTCCGATTACCGGTCCAGCGCGCACGCTTCTCGATCTGGCTGGCGGCAGCTCCGACGCGGAGCTGGAGGGAGCGCTGGGCGCGGCCGTCGGACGGAGACTGGCGGACTCGCACGAGCTGCGAGGCGCGCTGGCGCGGGCGCCCGGACGGGCAGGGGTGGCGCGACTTCGGCGCCTGCTCGGGCGTGAGGGCGGGGCTGGCTTCACCCGCTCCGAGGCCGAGCGCCGGCTGCGCAGCTTGTTGCGGGCAGGCGAGCTTCCGCTCCCGCGGGTCAACGTCGATCTCCACGGCTTCCTGGTCGACTTCCTGTGGCCGGAGGCGAGGCTGATCGTCGAGGTCGACGGTTACGACTTCCACCGCGACCGCGCCGCGTTCGAGCGCGACCGCCGGCGCGATCAGGTCTTGACGGCGGCCGGCTACCGGGTCATCCGGGTGACGTGGCGCCAGCTGTGCGAGGAGCCGATGGCGGTGATCGTCCGTATCACCCGCGCCCTGTTTGCGGCGCCGACGGCCGCGCACGCGGGACCCCGCGCGGCGTCCGGCTGAAGCGATCCTGCCCGGCTGGCATGCTACGGGGAACGCCATGCGCTACCTCGACGCCGTGCTCGCCTTCGTTGTCGCGATGGCCATCGCGGCGGCACTGACGCCGGTCGCGGCGCGGATCGCGCGGCGGGTCGGGGCGATTGCGATGCCGAGCGAAAGGGGACTGGCGGTCCGCAGCACGCCGCTGCTCGGAGGGCTGGCGATCCTGATCGCGGTATTGGTGGCCGCGGCCATCTGGATGCCCACGACGATCAGGCTGCCGCGAACCGTGGGGACGCGCGGCTCGGGTGGGACGGTCGACACCTGGGGGATGCTGGCGGGGGCGATGGTGATCGCGATCGTCGGGGCGATCGACGACGCGCGCGATCTGCCGCCGCTGGCCAAGCTGCTCGGCCAGATCGCCGCCGCGGTGATCGCCGTCCACGCCGGCGTGAAGGTGACCGACGTGACGCTCCCGTTCATCGGCGCCCTTCAATTCCCGCATGCCGGCGGCACGCTCACGGTGATCTGGCTGGTGGGCCTGATGAACGTGGTCAACTTCTCCGACGGGGTCGACGGGCTGGCGGCGGGGCTGTGCACGATCGACGGGGTGGCGTTCGCGATTGTCGCCTTCGACCTGAACGTGAACGCGGCCGGCGTGCTGGCGGCGCTGACCGCCGGCGCCTCGCTGGGGTTCCTGTTCCACAACTTTCCCCCGGCGAACGTGTTCATGGGCGATTCGGGGGCCAATCTGCTTGGCTACCTGCTCGGGGTGGTGGCGGTCATCGGCTCGTTGAAGACCAACGTCGTGGTTGCCCTGGTGGTGCCGCTGTTCATCCTCGCGGTGCCGTTCCTGGACACGAGCTTCGTGATCGCCAAGCGGCTGAAGTACAGGCGCAAGCCGTGGTCGGCGGACGCCAACCACTTCCATCACCGGATGGCCCGGATCGGCTTCAGCCAGCGCAAGACCGTCGCCTACCTGTACGGCTGGACGCTGATGCTGGCGGCCGTCGCCGTGGCGCTGCGGATCATCCCCTACCACGACCACGGCCCCCCGCACCACTATCACCTGGGCTGGCTGCTGGTCCTGCTGGCACTGGGGATCGCGGCGCTGGCGGCCAGCGTGTACCTGGTCTACGTGCTGGAGATCTTCAAGTTCCGGCGGCTGCGGGCCCGCGAGCTGCGGGAGATGGACCCGACCACGAGCGAGCACGAGATCGACCGCCAGGTCGGGCACGACATCGAGACGGGCGAGTTCGAGCGGGTGCGATAGTGGCGCCGGTGGAGAAGGCGAACCTGCGCGAGCTGAGCTCGTTCACGACCCTGGACGGCTCGCAGATCCGCGAGCTCGCGGGCCCGTCCTGGACTCGGGCCCGCAACCAGAGCTTGGCCGAGGCGACGGTGCCGCCGGGCGGGGAGACGGCCGAGCATTACCATCCGCGCACCGAGGAGCTGTACTACTTCACCGCCGGCATGGGGAGGATGCGGCTGGGGGAGGAGGAGTCGGAGGTCGAAGCCGGCGACTGCGTGGTCATCGCTCCGGGCGTGCCGCACAAGCTGTGGAATCAGGGGCAGGAGCCGCTGGTACTGCTGTGTTGCTGCGCGCCGCCGTACTCCGACGACGACACGGTGATGACGGGACGCTGAGCTGAGCGCGCTGGGACGCACCGAGCGCCTCGCCTTCGGGGCGACCCTGCTCGTCACCGTCCTGGCGGGGGTGGCCCGCTACGCCCACGGCGTCTCCCAGGTACTGGCGTTCGTCCTGGCGACGCTGGCGCTGGCCGGATCGGCGTGGGTGGTGTCGTTCGCGACCGAGGAGGTAGGGCGGCGGTTCAGTTCCCCGGTCACCGGGTTCATGCAGTCCACGTTCGGCAACCTGCCCGAGTTCTTCGTGGTCATCTTCGCCTTGAACGCCGGTCAGAAGGTCGTCGCGGAGACCGCGATCCTCGGCTCGATCCTCGTCAACGCGCTGCTGTTGCTGGGGCTGGTGATCGTCGCCGGGGCGTGGCAGTCGCACGACGGAATCATGCGCTTCAACGCCCGGTTGCCGAACGACACCGCGACGCTGCTGTTGATCTCCTCGTTCATCATCGTCCTGATCGGCCTGGCGGTCGCCTCGCACGACCCCGCCAGCCACCACACCAAGACGATCTCGATCGTCGGCTCGGTAGCCATCCTGCTCGTGTACGGATCCTGGCTGTGGCAGTACCTCCGATCCGAGGAGCCGCCAGGCGAGGAAGGCGGGCGGGCCAGGCTGTCCAGTTCCCAGAGCATGGCCCTGCTGGCGGTGGCGGGAGTGGTGTCGGCGTTCGTCTCCGACTGGTTCGTCCACGCGCTTGAGCCGACGATCCACACGCTCCACATCTCCCAGACGTTCGCCGGCCTGGTGATCGTGGCGATTGCCGGCAATGCGGTCGAGCACGTGGCCGCGGTCGTGCTCGCGGCCAAGGGAAAGGCGAACCTGGCCATCTCGGTGGTCAAGAACTCGGTGGCGCAGGTGTCGGCGTTCCTGTATCCGGTGCTGGTGCTGGTGTCGCTGCTGACGGCGACCGCGCTGACCTTCGCGATCGCGCCGGTGTTCATCGGCGCCCTGTTCGGCACCGCGGTGATCGTCTGGCAGATCACCGGGGACGGCGAGGCGACCGTGTTCGAGGGCGCGGCCCTGATGGCGACATTCGTGATCCTCGCCACCGTGGCCGCGTTCGAGTAGCCGTCGGACACGAGCCCTAAATTCTGCTATCTTACGTTTACGTAAGAATCAAATTTGCGACGGAGGACGGCGAGAGCTCTGGACACGATCGAGGCCACGCGAGCACGGCAGAGCCCCCGGAGGCGCCGGCGAATCGGCGTCCACGCGGATCACGACGCCTACAAATGGTGGGCGCTGTCGTGCACGAGCCTCGGGATGCTGCTGGCCACGGTCAACTCGGGGACGCTGATCATCGCCCTGCCCGACCTCGAGCGAAGCCTGCACACCAGCCTGCTCGAGTTGGTGTGGGTGATCCTCGTTTACATGATCGCCTCGACCGTGCTCGTGCTGAGCGCGGGACGCCTGTCGGATCAGTTCGGGCGCAAGAAGGCCTACATCGGCGGCTTCGTGGTGTTCGCCTTCGCCTCGCTGGGCGCGGGCTTCGCCGGGTCGGGCACGGAGCTGATCCTGTGGCGGATCCTGCAGGGCATCGGCGGCGCGTTCCTGTTCGCGAACGCCGCCGCGATCGTGACCGACGCCTTCCCGCGCGAGCAGCTGGGCCTGGCCATGGGGACCAACACGATGGTCGCCGCCATCGGTCTGGTCATCGGCCCGGTGCTGGGCGGCGCGCTGGTGGCGATCTCGTGGCACTGGGTGTTCTGGTTCAACGTGCCCTTCGCGCTCGCCGGAAGCCTGTGGGCGTGGCTCGTGCTGCGCGAGCTGACCGGGCGCTCTGAAGACCGGTCGTTCGATTTCCCCGGCACGTTGACATTCCTCATCGGCTTGACCGGCCTCGTGCTCGGCATCTCCAAGGGCGGGATCTCGGGCTGGGACTCGCCGGTGGTGATCGGGAGCCTGATCGCCGCCGCCGTGTTCCTGCCGGCGTTCGTGTTCATCGAGCGCCATCACCCCTCGCCGATGCTCGACCTCACGATCTTCAAGAGCCGGCTGTTCTCGGCCGCCGCGGCCGCGGCGTTCATCAACGGCCTGTCGCGGTTCGCGCTGATGTTCCTGTTCGTCTTCTACTTCCAGGGAGTGCAGGGCAACACGCCCGTGCTCGCCGGGGTCAAGCTTGCGCCCCTGGCGCTGGGAATGCTGATCTCCTCGCCGCTGGCGGGGATCTGGGCCGACCGTCGCGGCTCGCGTGGCCTGGCCGTGGCCGGAATGCTCGTGACCGCTCTCGGGTTGGCGCTGATGACGACGCTCGAACGCACGACGACGTACTGGGCCCCGGGTGCGTACATGATGCTGGTCGGGATCGGCTCGGGGATGTTCAATTCGCCCAACACCGCCGCCATGATGGGCACGGTGGCGCCCCACCGCCGGGGGATCGCCGCCGGCGCCCGGGTGCTGGTTCAGAACACCGGGGCGGTGATCTCGATCGCGTTCGTGCTCGCGGTGGTGACCTCGTCGGTGCCGAAGACCGTCCTGTTCGCGGTCTTCTCCGGGCTCGCCAACCACATCACCAACGCCCAGCTGACGCCATTCATCTCGAACATGCACACGGCTCTTTGGTGCCTGTCGGCGATCTCGCTTGTGGGCGCGTTCGTCGCCGCGGCCCGGCCGTCCGAGCGCGCGGCGGCGGCGATCGGAGCGGAGCCCGCGCTGCGATGAGCACGACCGTCGAGCGGCCGCTGCGGATCGGCGAGGTCGCCGAGCTGACCGCCACCACGCCGCGGACGATCCGCTACTACGAGGAGATCGGGCTGCTGCCGGGGGCAGCGGACCGCGTCCAGGGCCAGCACCGCTGCTACACCGTGGCTGACGTCGAGCGGGTCCGCGAGATCGTCCGTCTGCGCGATCTCCTGGGACTCTCGCTCGAGCAGCTCTCGCGGCTGGTGGAGGCCGAGGCCGCGCGCGCCGATCTGCGCCGCGAATTTCAACAGACCGAGGATCCTGGGGCCCGGCAGCAGATCCTCGAGCAGTCGCTGGGCCACATCGCGGTCCAGCTCGAGCTCGTCCGCGACCGCCGCCGGGAGCTCGCGACCCTGGAGAAGGAGCTGCTCGAACGCCGGCGCCTGGTCCAGCGGCGGCTGAAGGAGGTGGCGTCCTGAGATCCGGCGTCGATCGCCGCGCGATGGCCACGCTGTCGGCCGGCCACCTGTTCACGGACATCGCGCAGGGCTCGATCCCGGCGCTGCTGCCGTTCCTGATCGTCGCCGATCACCTCAGCTACGCCGCCGCCTCGGCGCTCGTGCTGGCGGCGACGGTCTCGAGCTCGGTGATTCAGCCGCTGTTCGGCCACGTCTCCGATCGGCTCTCGCTGCCGTGGCTGATGCCGCTGGGGCCGTTCCTCGGCGGCCTCGGCGTGGCCCTGGCCGGGCTCGCTCCCAGCTACGGCTGGACGTTCGCGGCGATCGTGCTCAGCGGGGTCGGGGTGGCGGCGTTCCATCCCGAGGGGTCGCGGTTCGCCAACTACGTCTCCGGCCACCGTCGCTCCAGCGGGATGAGCCTGTTCTCGGTCGGGGGCAACATCGGCTTCGCCCTGGGCCCGGTGCTGATCACGCCGCTGCTGGTCGTGTTCGGGCTGCACGGCACCGTGTTCCTGCTGATCCCGACATGGCTGATGACAGCAGTCCTGATCCACGAGCTGCCCCGGCTCCGGGGCTTCCGGACCGACGTGGTCGCCGGTCGCGTCCAGAAGGGAGACGAGCACGAGGCGTGGGGACCGTTCGCGCTCCTGGCCACCGTGATCGCGCTGCGCTCGTTCGTGTACTTCGGGCTGGTGACGTTCATCCCCCTGTACTTCATCCACGACCTCCACACCAGCAAGGCGTTCGGGAACCTGGCGCTGGCGGCGATGCTGCTCGGTGGCGCGCTCGGGACGCTGATCGGCGGGCCGCTGGCCGACCGCTTCGGCCGGCGCACCGTGCTGATCGGCTCGATGGCCGTGCTCCCGCCGCTGGTGGTGGCGTTCCTGCTCTCGCCGGCGGGGCTGGCGGTCGTGTTCGCCGCGCTGGCCGGCGCGGCGACGATCGCGACCTTCGCGGTCACGATCGTGATGGGGCAGGAGTATCTGCCCGGCCGGCTCGGCGTCGCGGCGGGCGTCACCATCGGGCTGTCGATCGGGCTCGGTGGCGTGGGGGCGCCGCTGCTCGGGCTCCTCGCCGACGCCCGCGGATTGCGGTCGGTGTTCGAGACCATCGCGGTGCTGCCGCTCCTGGCCCTCCTCCTGTCGCTGGCGCTGCCGCGGGCGGTGTCGGGGGAGTCCCGCCAGCGCGACGAGGGACGCCAGCCGCTCAGCCCCAGCCGCGCCCGCGCCTGAGCGGTCGCCGCCGAGCCGGAGCTCGGCGTCGAGATCGCGGCGACCCGCGGCAGGAACGCGAGCGGGGACGGCGTAACAAACGGCAGCGAGCGCGGTAGATACGGGCAGACCGGCGCGTGGCGCCTCATGAGCCCTACATCGGCCCCACGAGCACCACTTCACGCCCGTCCCGCAAGCCTTGAGAATTCGAACGCACCGTGCTTCCCGTTGGCTGCCGCGCTTTGCCGCGATCGCGGCCGCGTTCGTCGGCCTGGTCAACATCGCCTCGGCGCTGACGCCGAACATCCGCTGGCGCGGCCATCTGCTGCTCGATTTCGAGCCGGTCGTGGCGATGCGGCTGTTCCACGCGCTGGCGCTGCCGGCGGGAACCGCGCTGGTGATGGTCGCGCCGTACCTGCTCAAGCGCCGCCGGCGCGCGTGGCAGGTCGCCGTCGCGCTGATGGTTGCGCTGGGGGCGTTCGACCTGCTCAAGGGACTCGACTTCGAGGAGACGGCGGTGAGCTGGACGACCGCCGCGGTCCTGTTCGCCGGGAGGGCGGAGTTCCGCGTCCGCCACGACCCGCTCACGCTGCGCTCGGCGGTGTGGCGGGTGCCGGTGCTGGGGATGGTCGGCCTCGTCGTCACCGCGGTCGCGGCATGGGCCTCGAATCGCCGTCCGTCCTGGCCGAAGGTGGTCCGCGAGACCGGTGATCTGTTGCGATGGCAGAGCGGGCCGCTTCACTTCGAGCGCCACCTCGCCTTTCATCACGCGTTCGCGTGGGTCCCGCTCGGCGTTCACCTGATCGAGGTCGGGACGCTGATGGCGATCGCCTATGTGATCTTCCGCCCGCTGGCCACGCCGAGGGCGCTGCCGGGCGCCGGCACGCGCGCCGCCGCGGCGGAGCTGGTCCGCGCGCACGGAACCGACACGCTGTCGTTCTTCAAGCTCCGCGGCGACAAGCACTACCTGTTCAGCGCCGAGGAGCGCGCGTTCGTGGGCTACCGGATCGAGAACGGGGTGCTGCTGTTGTCAGGGGATCCGGTCGGGCCGAAGGACGCGTTCGCGGACCTGCTGGGCGAGGTCCGCAGCTTCGCCGAGGCCAGGGGGCTGAGGCTCGGCGCGGTTGGGGCGAGCGAGCGCCTGTGTCCGCTGTATGAACGGCTCGGGCTCCGCACCATCTACCTGGGGGACGAGGCGATCGTCGAGCTCGACCGCTTCTCGCTGGAGGGGCGCGCAATCCGCAAGGTCCGCCAGTCGGTCCATCGTCTCAGCAAGGCCGGCTACGAGGCCGAGCTGCGGCCTGTCAGCGAGCTCGACGCCGGCACCGTGGAGGAGATCGAGCATGTGCTCGAGCGCGGGCTCGAGGGCGCACCCGAGCGCGGCTTCTCGATGGCGATGGACTCGATCCGCTGCCCGCGGAGCGAGGACACGGTCGTGGTCCTGGCGCGCGACGGGCAGGGAGCGATCCGAGCCGTCCTGCACTTCGTGCCCGTCTACGGCCGTGCGGCGGTCTCCCTGTCGTTCATGCGGCGCGACCCCGACACGCCCAACGGGCTGACCGAATTCCTGGTCGCGAAGGCCGTGGAGCTGCTGCGCGAGCGGGGGCTGGCCGAGATGTCGCTGAACTTCGCCGCCTTCGCGAAGTGGATGCACAGTCCCGAGAGCCGCTCCCAGCGGGCGCTCGGCAAGCTGATCGCGCTCGGGAACCCGTTCTTCCAGATCGAGAGCCTGTATCGGTTCAACGCGAAGTTCTTCCCGCGCTGGGAACCGCGTTATCTGGTCTACGAGGGCGCGCTGGGCCTGCCGCGAGCGGCGATCGCCGCGCTCTGGGCGGAGGGTCAGCTGTGGAAGCCCGAGATCGGCCGGCTGAACGCCTGCGTTCGCTGGGCCTTTCCCGGCCGTGAGGCCGCGATCGCGTTAAGGTCGCGCTAACGTTCAAGCCCTCGGCGACCTCCCAAGGCGGCGGTCGGCGGCGCATGTGGGCAGGCGAATCGTCGCGCGCCTCTAGTTGTAGCGCCGGTACCCTTCTCGGCCCTCCGACCCCCCTTACCAGCTTGAACACTTTCCATCCAGAACATGTCAAACAGCCGTCCGCCAATCCCGCCTCCCTGACCTCTGAGGAGCCGATGGCGGTTCTGAGCTACATGGACGTCGTGCTGATCGTGCTGGCGGCGCCGATCATGCTCCTGATCGGGGTTCCGGCGGCCGGATATCTGGTCGGCGCGGGGGTCTGGATCGCGCTCCGGGCAGTCGGGGTCGCCGTCGAGCGCGTGGCCACGCGCAGCGGCGATGCCCGCGGCGAGATCGGCCTGCGTCTCGGCTACATGCTGGGGCGTGTGTTCGGGCTGGCCCTGACCGTCGTCCTGGTCCGCCGAGCCGGAGGCAAGGACGACGGGCTGGCGGCATTGGCGGTGATCGTGTTTGCGTTCACCGTCTACTTGGGCACCTCCGCACTAACCCGACCACGGTCGCGATGAGCACAACCAGAAAGATCCTGTTGGCAGTGGGGGCCTTCTACCTGTTCGGGATCGTCCTGCTGGCCGTGCTGTTCGGGGTCACCCAGCACAAGAACAACTCGTTCCAGATCCAGAACGAGTTCAAGCTCGTCGACTGGGTGAGCCTCGGAGTGCTGAGCATCAACCGGGCGGTCCTGTATCTGTTCATCTCGGCGGTTCTGACGGTCGTGACGATGGTCTGGATCTCCAGGCGGATGCATACGCGTCCGAACCGGGTCCAGACGGCCGTCGAAGTGATCTACTCGCTGATGCGCGACAACATCACCCGCGGGAACATGCCCGACGAGATGGCGGCGAAGTGGTTCCCGTTCCTGGGCACCCTGTTCCTGTTCATTTGGTACTGCAACCTGGTCGGCTACATCCCGTTGCCGACCAACACGCAGGAGAAGTTCAACGTCTTCGGCGCGCAGATCCCCTCGTTCGCACTGTATGCCGCGACCGCGAACATTTCGGTTCCGCTGGTACTGGCGGTGGTGGTGTTCGTCTCGTTCAACTGGGTCGGCGTCCGGGCGCAGGGGCCGATCGGCTACATGAAGAGCCTGATCCCGGCGGGCATCCACGGACCGATGGTGCTGCTGATCGGACCGCTCGAGGTGATCTCGACGCTGATGCGGCTGCTGTCGCTGACGATCCGGCTATTCGCCAACATCCTCGCCGGGCACATGATCATCCTGTTCATGTCCGGGGGACTCGCCGTGATCCTCGGACTCCAGTTCCTCGGCTGGTTCACGCTGCCTGCCGGAATCCTGATCTACCTGTTCGAGCTGGGCCTGGTGGCAACCCTGCAGGCGTTCATCTTCGCGACTCTTTCGGCCATCTATCTCGGCGGCGCTGTCACTCACCACTAACTGAAAAGAAGGAGCATCGAAGTGCTTACACACATCCTCACGTTCGCCGCGTCATCCTCCGGGGTCGGGGCGGGGCTCGGGATCGGGATCGGCGGCGGGCTCGGCGCGGTCGGCGCGGGCGTCGGCATCGGGATCATCTTCGGCAAGGTGATCGAGGCCGTGACCCGGCAGCCCGAAATGCGCGACGAGATCACGAGCATCCAGTGGCTGGGGTTCGCGTTGACTGAGGCGGTGTTCTTCTACGGCCTCGTCGCCGGGCTGCTCTCGTACGTGCTCAAGTGATGACGGCCGCGATCCTGACCCCTGCCGCATCGAGCGGCTCGTTCCTGATCACCCCGAACGTCGGGCTGATGATCTGGACGCTGCTGCTGTTCGTGATCTCGATGTACATCCTGTACAAGCTCGCCTTCCCGCGGATCTCGGCCGCGCTCGATCGCCGGCAGAAGGCGATCGAGGACTCGATCGACCACGCCGAGCAGGTCCGCCGCCAGGCCGATGAGATCCTGGCCGAATACCGCGAGCGCCTCAAAGAGGCTCGCGGGCAGGCCGAGGAGATCATCGGGCGCGCCCGCAAGGCGGGGGAGGTCCACGAGCGCGAGTCGGAAGCCGAGGCCAAGGCCAGGCGCGAGAAGCTGATGGAACAGACCCGCCGCGAGATTGAGTCCGAGACCCGCCGCGCGATCGAGGAGATCCGCCGGGAGGTCGCCGACCTGACCGTGATGGCGACCGAGAAGGTGACGCGCAAGGTCCTCACCGAGGAGGATCAGGAGCGACTGGTCGGGGAGGCCTTGAGCGAGCTCGACTTCAGCGCGCTCACTCCGTCCGGAGGCGGCGAGTAGCAATGGAAGAGATCGCCGAGGTCTACGCCCGCTCGCTGTTCGAGGTGGCCAAAGAACACGACGTCATCGATGAGGTGCGCGAGCAGCTCGGGCAGTTCGCGCAGGCGCTCAACGACCAGCGCGACCTGGCCGTCTTCTTCTTCTCCCCGTACTTCTCGACCGAGGAGAAGAAGGACGGGCTGGAGCGCGCGGTCACGGGTGCGGAGCCGATCTTCTTGAATTTCCTCGACGCGCTGATCGAGCGCCACCGGATGCCGGCGATCTTCCGAATCCGCGCGCGCTACGAGGAGTATTGGGACAAGGAGCATAAGCTGCTTCCAGTCGAGGTGACCAGCGCGGTCGAGCTCGACAAGTCGACCGTACGCAGCATCGGCGAGCGGATCGGGGAGCAGACCGGCCTCGAGGTCGAGCTCTCCAGCAACGTCGATCCGGACATCCTCGGGGGCATCGTGCTTCGTGTCGGCAATTTCATCCTCGACGCGTCGATCAGGAACCGACTCAACCAACTTCGAAAGCAAGTGGCGCAGACGCAGTGAATTAGCGATCGCGCCTGTCAAGGAGCCATTTCATGGAGATCAAGCCCGACGAGATCACGTCAATCCTCAAGAACCGGATCGAAGGCCTCGACACCGACGGCGCTGACCTCACCGAGGTTGGGACTGTGCTGTCGGTCGCCGACGGTATCTGCCGGATCCACGGGCTCGAGAACTGCATGTCGTTCGAGATGCTCGATCTGCCCCACGACGTGACCGGACTGGCGCTGAACCTCGAGTCCGACAACGTCGGCGCGGTGCTGTTCGGCGAGTGGGAGCAGATCGTCGAGGGCGACACGGTCAGGCGGACCAAGCGTCTGCTGGAGGTCCCGGTCGGCGAGGAGCTGCTCGGGCGGATCGTCGACCCGCTCGGCAATCCGCTCGACGGCAAGGGGGAGATCAGCACCAGCGAGACGAGGCCGTCGGAGCACAAGGCGCCGGGCGTGGTCCAGCGCCAGCCGGTGAAGGAGCCGATGCTGACCGGCCTGAAGGCGATCGACTCGATGATCCCGATCGGCCGCGGGCAGCGCGAGCTGATCATCGGCGACCGCCAGACCGGCAAGACCGCGATCGCGATCGACACGATCATCAACAACCAGGACCGCGACCTGATCTGCGTCTACGTCGCGATCGGGCAGCGCAAGTCGACCGTGGTCGCGCTCGCGAACACGCTCGAGGAGGCCGGTGCGCTCGATAACACGATCATCGTGATGGCCGCCGCCGATGAGGCGGCGCCGATCAAGTTCCTGGCCCCGTACGCCGGGTGCGCGATGGGCGAGTACTTCCTCTATGACGGCAAGGCGGCGCTGGCGATCTACGACGATCTCACCAAGCACGCCTACGCCTACCGGCAGATGTCGCTGCTGCTGCGCCGGCCGCCGGGACGCGAGGCCTACCCCGGCGACGTCTTCTACCTGCATTCGCGGCTGCTCGAGCGGGCGGTGAAGCTGAACGACGAGCTCGGCGGCGGGTCGCTGACCGCGCTGCCGGTGATCGAGACCCAGGCCGGGGACGTCTCGGCGTACATCCCCACCAACGTGATCTCGATCACCGACGGCCAGATCTTCCTCGAGCCGAAGCTGTTCTACTCCGGCGTTCGACCGGCGATCAACGTCGGGATCTCGGTCTCGCGCGTGGGCGGCAACGCCCAGATCACGCCGATGCGGAGGGTCGCGGGACGGCTGAAGCTCGAGCTCTCGCAGTACCGGGAGCTGGAGGCGTTCTCGCAGTTCGGATCGGAGCTCGATCCTGAGACCCAACGGACGCTGGCCCGCGGCGAGCGGTTGGTGAAGACGCTGAACCAGTCCGAGCGCAACCCGCTGCCGGTCGAGGACCAGGTGATCCAGGTCTATGCCGCCACCAACGGCTACCTCGACCGGATCGTCGTTGACAAGGTCGAGCGCTTCCTGGCCGACCTCACCGACTCGGTCCGCGGCAACGAGCCCGAGCTCCTGAAGAAGATCGCCAGGGGGGACTGGAGCGACGAGACCCAGACCCAAGCCGAGCAGGCGGTGGAGCGGTTCGCCGAGGACTTCGGGTTTGACCTCGACGAGGAAGGGCACCCGCTCGACGAGGGCGAGGATGGACAGCAGTCACGCCCAGCACAGCGGCGCGAAGGACAGTCTGACGAGGGATCCGAGGAGAAGGAGGACGAGGCCGAGGCGGCCTAGCCGCGCCCCGGCCCCACCCAGGCATGGCGGCGACCCAGCGCGACGTTCGCAACCGCATCGGCGCGGTCCAGAACATCCAGAAGATCACGCGGGCGATGGAGATGGTGGCTGCGGCTCGGCTGCGCCGCGCCGAGCAGCGGATCGAGGCCCTGCGGCCGTACGCCAGCGCGATCCGCCGGATGACCAGGCAGGCAGCGGAGGCGGCGGGGAACGTCCCGGCCCTGCCGATCCTGTCCGAACGCGAGCAGGTGAGCCGCGTGGGCCTGCTGCTGGTCGCCGGCGACCGGGGCCTGGCGGGCGCATTCAACTCGAACATCGTCCGCGCGGGCGTCGCGGCCGGTCGCAGGCACAACTCGGAGGGACGGACGCCGGTCTACTTCGCCTCCGGCCGGCGGCCTGCGTCGTCGCTCAGCTTCCGCGGCCTCGACCTGGTCCAGGGGTTCACCGGGTTCACCGACAGGCCGTCGTACGCCGACGCCCGCCGGATCGCGGAGCGGCTGATGGCCGCCTACGTCGACGAAGAGGTCGATCAGGTTGAGGTCTTCTACAACGGTTACATCTCGCCGCTGTCACAGGTCGTCCGTCGGGAGACGCTGCTCCCGCTGCAGCAGGCGACCGTGCTGGAGGAGGAAGGCGAGGAGTCCGAGCAGGAAGAGCAGCCCGAGCACCGCGCGCTGGTCGAGTACGAGCCGGACCCCGAGGAGATCCTCAAACGCCTGGTTCCGGATTATGTCGAGATCTCGATCTACCGGGCGCTGCTGGAATCGACCGCGTCCGAGCACGGCGCGCGCATGACCGCGATGCGAAACGCCTCCGAGAACGCCGGCGAGCTGATCAGTGACTTGACGCTGGAGATGAACCGTGCCCGCCAAGCGGAGATCACGCAGGAGATCATGGAAGTCGTCGCCGGGGCTGAAGGGCTCTCCGGCTAGTCGCCGTGTTTACGCCCTAGACTGGAGAACCCATGTCAGCCACCACAGAAGAGACGTCAGAGACAACCGAGCAGCGGACCGAGAACATCGGCCGGATCGAGGAGATCCAGGGTGTCGTGATCGAGGCCGTGTTCACCGACAAGCTGCCCGAGATCAACCACGCGATCACGGTCCGCCGTCCCGAGGCCGCGCGCGCCGAGGAGGACGAGGACATCGCGGCCGGGGAGGACCAATGGCTGGTGTGCGAGGTTCAGCAGCACCTCGGAGACGACCGAGTCCGCGCGGTGGCAATGGACAGCACCGACGGGCTGTCGCGCGGCGCCGAGGTGATCGACACGGGAGGGCCGATCACCGTGCCGGTTGGTCCCGAGACGCTGGGGCGGATCTTCAACCTGCTCGGCGAACCGATCGACCTGGGCCCACCGCTCGACGACAACGTGGAGCGCTGGCCGATCCACCGCGAAGCGCCCACAATCGAGGCGCTGACGCCGACCACCGAGATGTTCGAGACCGGGATCAAGGTGATCGACCTGCTGGCGCCCTATGCCAAGGGCGGGAAGGTCGGGCTGTTCGGCGGCGCCGGCGTCGGCAAGACCGTGATCATCCAGGAGCTGATCCGCAACCTGGCCGAGGAGCATGAGGGCCTGTCGGCGTTCTGCGGGGTCGGCGAGCGCTCACGCGAGGGCAACGACCTGTGGCTCGAAATGAAGGAGTCGGGCGTGCTCGAGAAGACGATGCTCGTCTTCGGGCAGATGAACGAACCGCCGGGAGCGCGCATGCGGGTGGCGCTGTCGGGCCTGACGATGGCCGAGTACTTCCGCGATCACGAGGGACAGGACGTGCTGCTGTTCATCGACAACATCTTCCGCTTCGTGCAGGCCGGCTCAGAGGTCTCCGCGCTGCTCGGCCGGATGCCCTCCCAGGTCGGTTACCAGCCGACGCTGGAGTCGGAGATGGGCCAGCTCCAGGAGCGGATCACCTCGACCAGCCACGGCTCGGTCACCTCCATCCAGGCCATTTACGTGCCTGCTGACGATCTCACCGACCCGGCGCCCGCGTCGGTCTTCGCCCACCTGAACGCGACCACCACGCTGTCGCGGTCGATCGCCGAGAAGGGTATTTACCCCGCTGTCGACCCGCTCGATTCGACCTCGACGATCCTCAAGGCGGAAATCCTCGGCGACGAGCACTTCCAGGTCGCCAACGAGGTCAAGGAGGTGCTCCAGCGCTACCGCGATTTGCAGGACATCATCGCGATCCTGGGGATCGAGGAGCTCTCGGACGAGGATCGCGTGACGGTGAACCGGGCCCGCCGGCTCGAGCGGTTCCTGTCCCAGCCGTTCCACGTCGCCGAGCAGTTCACCGGCACTCCCGGAGTGTTCGTGCCGATCGCGGAGACGATCCGGGGCTTCAAGGAGATCCTCGAGGGCAAGCACGACGACGTCCCGGAGCGGGCGTTCTTCATGAAGGGCACCATCGACGAGGTCGTGAAGGAGGCCGGCGCCGGCGAGGAGGACGAGGCCGCCGAGAAGGATGAGGGCGAGAGCCGCGAAGACGAGAACCGTGGCGAGGGCGAGAGCCAGGAGCCCGAGAGCCAGAAGCCCGAGAGCCAGGAGCCCGAGGGCCGGGGCGAACCCGAGGGCCGGGGCGAGCGCGAAGAGGACGGCGGCGAGGACAGCAACGGCGGCCGGGAGTAGCCGCCCCCAATGGCGCACGAGAAGTTCAAGGTCGAGGTCCTGACCCCTGACGGGGAGGTGTTCAACGACGAGGTCGAGATGGTCTCGACCCGAACCGCGGTGGGCTCGATCGGCGTCCTGGCCCACCACCAGCCGCTGCTGGCGATGCTCGATCCGGCCGAGCTGCGGCTGTACGAGACCGAGTCCGAGGTGGTGTGCTTCGCGCAGGCCGAGGGCTACATGCAGGTCGCGAACAACCGCGTGCTCGTGCTCGTCGAGGAGGCCCACCAGCCCGCCTCGCTTGACGCCGCTCAGCTGCGCGAGCGCCTGCAGCAGGCTGAGCGCGAGCTCGAATCCGCCGGCGACGATTCGGAGCGCCAGCGGGTGGCCCAGCGGGACAAAAGGCGCTGGGAGGCGTTCCTGCGCATCGCCGAGAGCTCGTGAGTGCCGGGGGCCGCGCTCGGGGCGACGCAGTTTACGGAGCAGAGCACTTAGCTGGCGATCACGTAGCCTTTTTTCCCATGCTCGATGAACGGATCCTGGCCGAGCGGCTGATCAGCTACGACACCTCGCGCCCGGACGCGATCGTCGCCGCCGCAGGATTCGTAAAGGGTTGGCTCGAATCCCGCGATATCGAAGTGCGCGATCACGAGCACAATGGCCTGCCGGTGCTGGTGGCCGAGGTCGGCCCACCCGATCGGGATCTCCCCTGCGTGGTCCTGCACGGCCATATCGACGTGGTTCCCGGCCACGCGGAGCAATTCGAGCCGCGGGTCGAGGGGGACCGCCTGATCGGCCGGGGCGCCTACGATATGAAGGGCGCGCTGGCGGCGATGATGTGCGCGCTCAAGGACGTCGAGCAGCAGGACCGGATCCGGGTCCGGCTGACCTGCGTCCCCGATGAGGAATCCGAGGAGCTGGACGAGCGCTCCACCGACGACGTGGTCAAACGGGGGCTGGGCGGCAACTTCGCCATCACCGGGGAGCCCACCGACCTGCACATCGGCGTCGAGGCCAAGGGCGTGCTGGTGATGCGGATCGAGGTCCGCGGGCGGGCCGCTCACAGCTCGACGCCGTGGCTGGGGGAGAACGCGGTGCTGAGAGCGATCGACGTGTTCCGGGCGATCGAGTCCCTGCCGTTCACCCGCGAGTCCTCGGAGATGTTCGACTGTCCGTCGGTCAACCTGGGACGGATCGCGGGAGGCGACGCGCTGAACAAGGTGCCAGACCTGTGCACGATGGCCGTGGACATCCGCTACCTCCCCGGCCAGGAGCCGGAGGAGATCCTCGAGCAGGTCCGCACGATCGCCGGCATCGAAGTCACCCGGACGTTCATCTACCCGCCGGTCATCGTCTCCCGTTCGGACCCTTACGTCCGGGCCCTGCGCAACGCGGTGTCGCGATCGCTTCCCGACCGGGAGACGATGAGCGTGGGCCGGGATGGCGCCTCCGACGCCGCGGCGTTCATCGGGGCCGGAATCCCCGCCGTCGAGTTCGGGCCCGTCGGCGCCGGCCATCACGGCCCGGAGGAGTTCGTCTCCGTGGCCTCCCTGGTGCGCTACCGGCGAGCGCTCGGCGACTTCGTGCGAGCGCTGCCGCTGTGGCTCCAGGACGACTCGAGCCGCAACGGTGAGATCACGGACGCGCCGGTGACGCCGGAATCGATTCGGGGTGGCCTGGCATGAGACTGATCCCCGACACACGGGGGGGCATGCTGTGGCGGTTCGTGCTCGGCGCGCTGGTCGTGATCGCCTTCACGGCCGCCACGACCGCGGTCGCCGGCCTGCTGCAGTTCAAGCAGTTCACGGTCTACCTGTCCCTGTCGCCCCCGATCAAGAACGCCGCGGTGACCGTCGCCAATCCGGGAAAGCCGCAGACCCTGCTCCTGATCGGGTCCGATCACCGCGCCGGCGAGGCGTTCAACCAGGCCAACACCGACACGATGATGCTGGTCCGCCTCAATCCCGACTCCTCGACCATCAACCTGCTGTCGGTGCCCCGCGACCTCAAGGTCCAGATCCCGGAGAGCGGCGGATTGACCACCGACAAGCTCAACGCGGCCTACTCGATCGGAGGGCCGAACCTGCTGCTGAAGGTGCTCAGGCAGCAGGTGTTCCCGGGCCTGCACGTCAACCACATCATCGACGTCAACTTCAGCGGGTTCTCCGACCTCGTCAACGCGATCGGCTGCGTCTACACCGACGTGGACCGGCGCTACTACAACCTGAGCGCGCCCGGGGCCAGCGACTACGCGAGCATCGACATCCAGCCCGGCTACCAGAAGCTGTGCGGTGACAACCGTCGGTGAGCGGCGCGCTGGCGTTCGTACGGTTCCGGCACACCGACAACGATCTCGTGCGCAACGCGCGCCAGCAGGACTTCCTGCGCTGGGCCAAGGACCAGTTCAGCTCGAGCGACCTGTTCGACAACCGCGACAAGCTGATGAAGATCTTCGGCGAGCACACCGAGACCGACCACAACCTCCATACCCTGGATGGGCTGATCAACCTGTTCAACCTGGTCGCGTTCTCGGCCGGCCATGCGATCAAGCAGATCCCGTTCCCGGCGATCTTCCTGCCGTGCAACTCCGCGGCGCCGGCCACGCCGGGCGGGACCGCGGTCACCCAGACGGCGTGCTACGTGACCGCGGCCGCGGGCGCCGAGCAGCGGGCGTTCCGGCAGTTCATGACCCCAACCCGGGCTTCAACCTCGGGGGGCTCGAGCGGACCGGCCAAGCATCACGTCAACGCGGCGCCGTCGGCGAAGGCCGCGAACCTGACCGCGGACCTGTCCGACGCCAAGTCCCAGGCGGCGGCGTTGCGGTCCACCAGCCTCCCGGTTTACGTGCCGCGCCTGATCGCCGCCGGCTCCCAGTACTGCACGAACCTGGGCTCGGCGTGTCCGTCGGGGCCGGTGGCGAACTCCTACCCCCGCTCCTACACGCTCCACGACCAGAACCGCAAGCCGTACGCCGCCTACCGCATCACGCTGGCGCTGAACCCCGTGCTCGGGCAGTTCTACGGGGTGCAGGGGACGAGCTGGCAGACGCCGCCGATCCTCAACGACCCCACCGAGACCAAGACCGTCGCCGGCAAGCGCCTGATGCTCTTCTTCAACGGCCACCAGCTCTCGCTCGTGGCCTGGCGCACAGCGCAGGGCGTCTACTGGATCTCCAACACGCTGACCGACACCCTGAGCAACCAGCAGATGCTGGGGATCGCGGCGTCGTTCACGCGCGTTGGCTAGTCCCGGGCCGGCCCCGCGGGAGTCTGCGCCGGGCCCCCCGTCTGTACCCTTGGCCGCCGCATGAGCAGCGGACGGGAACCCATCGCCGTGATCGGCACCGGATATGTCGGGTTGGTGACCGCGGCCGGGTTCGCGGAGCTTGGCAGCGAGGTGTGGTGCGTCGACGTCGATGCCGACAAGATCGCTCGGCTGGAGCGCGGCGAGATCCCGATCTACGAGCCGGGACTGGCCGAGTCGGTGGCCCGCAGCCGCGGTCGGCTGCATTTCTCGACCGAGCTGGCCCCCGCGCTCGAGCACGCGCGGCTGCTGTTCGTGGCCGTGGGGACGCCGCCCACCTACTCGGGCGACGCCGATCTCTCGAGCGTCCACGCGGTCGTCGACGCGATGCCGGCGTCCGGCCACCACGCGCTGGTGATGAAGTCGACCGTGCCGGTCGGGACCGGCGCGGCGATCCAGCGGGTGTTCGCCGAGCAGGGGAAGTCCGGCTTCGCCTACGTCTCCTGCCCCGAGTTCCTCAAGGAGGGCTCGGCGCTCGAGGACTTCCGGGGGCCCGATCGGGTGGTCGTGGGCGACGACGGCGATTGGGCCGGCAATGCCGTGGCGGAGCTGTACGCGCCGCTCGACGCGCCGCTGATCCGGACCGACATCAGCAGCGCCGAGATGATCAAGCTGGCCGCGAACGCGTTCCTGGCCACCAAGATCTCGTTCATCAACGAGATCGCCAACGTCTGCGAGGAGACCGGCGCCGACGTGCTCGAGGTGGCCAGGGGCATGGGCCTCGATCACCGGATCGGGACCCATTTCCTCAAGCCGGGGATTGGCTTCGGCGGGTCATGCTTCCCCAAGGATGTTTCCGCCCTCAAGCAGCTCGCCGGCAATTCGGGCTACCACTTCCAACTGCTGACCGCGGTGATCGAGGTCAACGAGCTGCAGAAGCGGCGGGTGATCGCCAAGCTGCAGAAGCATCTGGGCTCGCTGGTGGGCAGGACGGTGGCGCTGCTGGGACTGGCGTTCAAGGCCAACACCGACGACATGCGTGAGGCGTCGTCGCTGGTGCTGGCGGCGCGGCTGCAGGCCGACGGCGCGAAGGTGCGTGCCTACGACCCGGTGGCCGAGCACGAGGCCCGCAAGCTGATGATCGGGGTGGAGTTCGCGGATTCGGCGCTGGAGGCCCTCGAAGGCGCCGACGCGTGCGTGGTGGTGACCGAGTGGCCGGAATTCGCGGAGCTCGACTGGCGTGCGGCCGCGGAGCGGATGGCGGGCCGGCTGGTGATCGATGGGCGAAACTTCCTCGCTCCCGAAGCGCCTCGGGCGGCGGGACTCACGTACGAGGGCATCGGGCGGTAGCGGCGCCGCACACGCGGAGGGTGAATTGCAGGCCTTGATCTTGGCTGGGGGAGAAGGCACACGGCTTCGTCCGCTGACCCTGACCATGCCCAAGCCGGTGGTGCCGCTGGTCGACCGCCCGTTCATCGTCTACATGCTCGAGTGGCTGGCCGGCCACGGTGTCGACGACGTGATCCTGTGCTGCGGGTTCATGTCCGGCGACGTGCGCGACGTCCTCGGCGACGGCTCAAAGCTCGGGATCCGGCTGCGCTACAGCGAGGAGCCCCGTCCACTCGGCACCGGGGGCGCGTTGAAGTTCGCCGAGGACCTGCTCGACGAGCGCTTCCTGATGCTCAACGGGGATGTCCTGAGCGACATCGACCTGACCGCTCAGCTGGCCCAGCACGAGCGCACCGGGGCGCAGGCCACGCTGGCGCTGATCGGCGTCGAGGATCCGTCCGCGTACGGCGTGGTGCGCCAGGATGCCGACGGCTCGGTCAGGGAGTTCATCGAGAAGCCGCGGCCGGGCCAGATCGACACCAATCTCATCAGCGCCGGGGCGTACGTGCTCGAGCGCGAGATCCTCGAGCTGATGGGGCCGGCGGGCACGAACATCTCGATCGAGCGCGAGGTCTTCCCGGCGCTGATCGGAAACCGGCTGTTCGGCTACGCCGCCACCGGCTACTGGCTCGACATCGGCACGCCGGAGCGCTACCTGCAGGGCACCTTCGACATTCTCGAGGGCAGGGTCGCCACGCAGGTCGGGCAGCGGCTCAGGGCGACCGGGCTTGCGCTCGTCGAAGGCGCCACCGTGGAGGGGCGGGTCGTCGCGCCGACGGTGGCGGGGGCGGGGTCGCTGGTCGAGCGCGATGCGATCGTCGGCGGGCGGACGGTGCTCGGGCGCGACGTGACCGTGGGCGTCGGGGCGCACGTGGAGAACTCGGTCCTGCTCGACGGGAGCTGCGTCGGGGCGCGGAGCACGGTCAACTGCTCGATCATCGGGCCCGCCGTGGCCATCGGCGAGCACTGCCGCATCGAGGGCGGTGTGGTCATCGGCGCCGGGGCTCGGATCGGACCGAACAGCGTTCTCGGACCCGGCGCGCGTATCTTCCCGGGCGTGGAGCTTCCCGATGGAGCGGAGTCCTGACCACGACCGCGGATCTGGGGCGGGACGCGATCGCGTCCGTCGACCGCAAGGGGATGCTCGGCGACGTGGTCGGGCTTCCCGACCAGCTCCGAGACGCGCTGTGGCGGGTGGAATCGGCGAACCTCGAGCACCACGACACTCCCGGCGGGCTGGTCGTGGCCGGGATGGGCGGCTCGGCGATCGGCGGCGCCCTGGCCCGGGCGGTGCTGGGCGATCGCGCCTCCCGGCCGATCGTCATCACTCGCGGTTACGCGCTGCCGGCGTGGACGACGCCCGACACCACGGTCCTGTGCGCCAGCTACTCCGGGGACACCGAGGAGACGCTGGCGATCTACGAAGCCGCCGGCGCCCTGGGGGCGCGGCGGATCGTGGCCACGACCGGCGGCCGGCTGGCCGCTGACGCCCGCGCCGACGGGGTGGCGGTGGTGCCGTTTCCGGGCGGCTTTCAGCCCCGGGCGGCGGTCGCCTACTTGCTGGTGACGGCGCTCGAGGTCGCGGGGGCGTGCGGGACCGGCGACCGGCTCCACGCCGAGGTCGACGTGGCCGCCGCCCACGCCGATCGGCTGGTCGCCGAGTGGGGCCCGGAGGGCGATGAGGACTGCCTGGCCAAGGAGCTCGCCCGCTGGCTGCACGGCACCACGCCGCAGATCGCCGGCGCCGGCCTGACCGCCCCGATCGCCTATCGCTGGAAGACGCAGATCAACGAGAACGCCAAAGCGCCGTGCTTCTCGCAGGAGCTGCCCGAGCTCGACCACAACGAGATCGTGGGCTGGCAGGGGGCGGCCGAGATGGGACGCTTCAGCGCCGTGTTCCTCGACGACTCCGATCTGCATCCTCGCATCCGGCAGCGGATCGAGCTCACGCGCGGGCTGATCGCCGGCCATGCCGCCGGGACCTACCGCGTCGACAGCGTCGGCGAGACGCGGATGGAGCGGCTGGTCTCGCTGGTCCTGCTCGGCGACCTGGTGTCGCTGTACCTGGCCGTCCTGCGCAACGTCGACCCCACGCCGGTGCCGCCGATCGACCACCTGAAGACGGCGCTGGCCCGGGGCTAGCTGCCGCGCTTGCGCCGCCGGCGGTCGGCGTCAGCGCAGCGCGATCCCGCGCTGCTCGTAGAGGCGCCGGTCGGCGGTGGCCAGCAGCTCGTTGACCGTGCTGCCGTCCTCGGGGAAGGAGGCGGTACCGACGGTCAGATCCCACGGCGAGCGGATGCCCAGGGCCGCGCGACGCTCGGGGATCTGGCTGGTGACCCGGCGGATCACGGCGTCGGCGCCCTCGGCGCCCTGCTCGACCAGCAGCAGGCCCATCTCGTCGCCGCCGATCCGACCGACGACGTCGTCGGCACGAGCCGAGTCCTTGAGCAGGTGGGCGGCCTCGTTGAGCAGCCGATCCCCGGCGAGATGGCCTTCGGTGTCGTTGACGGCCTTCAGCCCGCGGACGTCGACGTAGGCGAGCGTGAACATCAGCCCGTAGCGGCGGGCGCGGGCGAGCTCACGCTCGAGGGCATCGATGAACCCGCGCCGGTTGAGGATCCCGGTCAGCGGGTCGGTCATCGCCGCCGCGCTCACGGCCGCGAACTGCCCGGCTTGGCGGCGGACGCGCCGGCCGGCGACGAAGGCGGCCAGTCCGCCGATCGCCGCCAGCGCCAGCGACGCGGCGATTGCGGCCCACACGTAGCTCGGGATGACCCGCTCGATCTGATGCTCGATGGTGTTGATCACGCGAGTCACCGGGGACCCGGTGGCGGTCCCGCCACGACTGGCCCGATGGGCGGGACGGTTCGGGTGGCCGGCGGCGTTCGTGGCCGTGGTCGCGGCCGCGGGGACGATCGCCGCGGTCAGGAGCGGCGTGCCGGTGTGGACCGGCAGCGTGGTCCCGGGTCCCGCGAGCAGCGCGATCCCGAGCGGAGTCGTGACCAGTCGGGGCGTGGTGGTCCGGGTCGCGCCGATCGGCTCGCCGGAGGAGAGGTTCGAGCCAAGACCCGACGACGTGTTCGGGGTGGTCGGCGTCCGCGTCGGCGTGGTCGGGGTCGTCACGGTGACCGGGGCGACCGGAGTGGTCGAGGCCTGGGTGAAGGGCAGCAGGCTCTGAGGGCTCGGGGCCGGCGAGGTGTTGACGACGCTCCCCGACGTCTGTCCCTGCTCCGCGAGCCTCGATTGCGGGCCGGTTTGGCACGAGCTGGTGCAGCCGCCCTGCGAAGTGCGGCCGTTGCCGGTTTCCTGGCTCTGGCCCTGGTCGTTGCGGCCCCCGTCTCCCTGGCCCTGGTTGCCGAGCACGGCCTGAGGCGCGCGGTTGCCGGCGCTGCCGTTGCCCGAGCCATGCTCGCCCTGACCCTGGCCCTGGTCGCCTTGACCCTGGCCCTGGTCGCCTTGACCCTGGCCCTGATCGCCTTGACCTTGGCCCTGCCCCTGGCTCTGGTCGCGGCCTTGGCCCTGCTTCTTGCCTTGGTCACCTTGGCCTTGGCCCTGATTCTTGCCTTGGTCACCTTGGCCTTGACCTCGGCCCTGATTCTTGCCTTGGTCACCTTGGCCTTGGCCCTGCCCCTTGCCTTGGTCTTGCCCCTGGCCGGTCGAGCCGCCCGGCGACGTCGAGGACCCCTGGCCCGGCTGCGGGCCGGTCGGCTCGGTCGCCGGCGTGGGCTTGGATGTCTGCGCAGCACCCGTCCCGGATTGCGGCGTGGTGGTGGAGGAGGCGGAGTGCTGAGTCCCGTCCGCGTCCCACCGGCCGCGGCCGCGCCCGTGGCGGTCGAATCCAACCTCGACCGCGTGGAATCCACCCCGGGAGGTGGCCGACGGGGCCTCCCAGGTGCCGGTACGGCCGGAAGCCACCGAGGTCCCGGCCACGGCAGCGGCGCCGAAGCCGGCCCCGCTGGCCCCGACAATCAGTGCAACTGCGAAGATCCCCTTACAGCGTTTGATCACAAGAGCAAGATGTTCCAGCCATCGCGAGAACCGCCCAGCGGCCCCCACAGATGGACGTTGCGAGCCATGGTATTGCCACTGCTCCAGCTAATCGGCCATTTGTAGACAAGTGTCGTATCGGCCGAACCGGCCCAGAACTTGAGCAACCAGGGAGCAACCTTGGCGCTTCTGAGGGCCAAACCTTCGCACTCTCCGCCCTCAAACCCTTCGCCGTGTCCGCCCCTGAATCATCGCACTGCCCCGCAAACCTTGACACGATCGTGGTAATGTTTGCCGGGGATGGACGCGCTGACGATTCATGAGGCCGCCGAGACCACGGGCTGGTCGGCCCGGATGCTTCGCTACGTCGAGCGCACGGGGCTGGTGACCCCGGCCCGGTCTCCATCCGGCTACCGGCTCTACCGCGCCGCGGAGCTCCAGCGGCTCCGGACCCTCAAGGAGCTGCTGGCCCGCTTCGACATCGCCCTCTCCGATGTCGCCTTTGCGTCGCGAATGGCCGGCGATCCGCAACTCCGCGAGGCCGTCGCGGGCTGGCTCGAGGCCCAGGCGCGGCGCCCCGACGACGTCGGCCCCGCCGACTGGCTGCGGTTCGAGCAGGACAAACACCAGAAGCTGCTCGCCGCCGCGTGATCCCGGCGCGGACATCGACACCAACGACCAGGACAGTGGAGGCGCCATGAGCACGACCGCCGCGACAACCGATTTCAAAGTTGCCGATCTCGAACTCGCTGCCTTCGGCCGCAAGGAGATCCAACTGGCCGAGCACGAGATGCCGGGGCTGATGGCGACGCGCCGCGAGTACGCCGAGCGGCGGCCTCTGGCCGGCGCGCGGATCACCGGCTCGCTGCACATGACGGTCCAGACGGCGGTTCTGATCGAGACGCTGGTCGCGCTCGGGGCCGAGGTCAGGTGGGCGTCGTGCAACATCTTCTCGACCCAGGACCACGCGGCGGCGGCCGCCGTGGTCGGGCCCGAGGGCACGCCCGAGGACCCCCGCGGGGTGCCGGTGTTCGCGTGGAAGGGCGAGACGCTCGAGGAGTACTGGGCGTGCACGGAGCGGGCGCTGACGTGGCCCGACGCCGGAGGGCCGAACATGATCCTCGACGACGGCGGCGACGCCACGCTGCTCGTGCACAAGGGGGCCGAGTACGAGCGCGCGGGGGCCGTGCCCGATCCTGCCAGCGCCGACTCCGAGGAGTTCCAGATCGTCCTGGCGCTGCTCCAGCGCTCGCTCGAGGAGGACGCCCAGCGGTGGACGAAGATCGCGGCCGGCATCCGGGGGGTCACCGAGGAGACGACCACCGGGGTCCACCGGCTCTACCAGTTCGCCGAGCAGGGACACCTGCTGTTCCCGGCCATCAACGTCAACGACGCGGTGACCAAGTCGAAGTTCGACAACAAGTACGGGTGCCGCCATTCGCTGATCGACGGGATCAACCGCGCCACCGACGTGCTGATCGGCGGCAAGCTGGCCGTGGTGTGCGGATACGGCGACGTCGGCAAGGGCTGCGCGGAATCGCTCCGCGGCCAGGGCGCCCGGGTCGTGATCACCGAGATCGATCCGATCTGCGCGCTCCAGGCCACGATGGACGGCTATCAGGTGGTGCGGCTCGAGGACGTGGTCGGCAGCGCCGACATCTTCATCACCGCCACCGGTAACCGGGACGTCATCACGGCCGAGCACATGGCCCAGATGAAGCACCAGGCGATCGTCGGCAACATCGGCCATTTCGACAATGAGATCGAGATGGCCGCCCTGGCCAGGACCGAGGGGATCGAGCGGATCAACATCAAGCCCCAGGTCGACGAATGGGTGTTCCCGGACGGCCACGCGATCCTCGTGCTCTCGGAGGGCCGGCTGCTGAACCTCGGCAACGCCACCGGGCATCCGAGCTTCGTGATGTCGAACTCGTTCACGAACCAGGTGATCGCCCAGATCGAGCTCTACGGCCACAACGACGTCTACGAGAAGCGCGTCTACACGCTGCCCAAGCATCTGGACGAGAAGGTCGCGCGGCTGCACCTGGGCGCGCTCGGCGCCAGGCTGACCGAGCTGACGCCCCAGCAGGCCGCCTACTTGGGCGTGCCCGTCGAGGGACCGTACAAGCCGGACCACTACCGCTACTAGCGGACGAGACTCGGGGCGGGGCGAGGACGGGCGGGCGAGCCATGGCCTCCGCCTCGATGCCGCCGCACGACGTCGCCGATCTGGCGCTGGCGCCGGACGGCGCGGCCCGGATCGACTGGGCCTCGCAGCAGATGGGGGTCCTGCGCAGCGTGAGGGACCGATTCGCCTCGCAGCGACCGCTGGCCGGAACCAGGATCGCCGCCTGCCTGCACGTCACCGCCGAGACCGCGAACCTCCTGCTGACGCTGATCGCCGGCGGCGCCGAGGCGGCCCTGTGCTCGGCCAATCCACTCTCCACCCAGGATGACGTGGCCGCGGCGCTGGTCCGGGAGCACGGGGTCGAGGTCAGGGCGCGTCGCGGGGAGGACCTCGACGCCTACGCGGAGCACGTGCGCGCGCTGCTGGAGGGCGCGCCGCAGGTGACGATCGACGACGGCGCCGACCTGCTGATGACCGCCCACGGGTCGGGCGGGCGGCGGCTCGAGGAGCTGATCGGGGGCACCGAGGAGACGACCACGGGGCTCGTCCGGCTGCGCCGCCTGGAGGAGGAAGGCGGCCTCGCCTGTCCGGTGCTCGCCGTCAACGAGGCCCGGACCGAGCGCGCGCTCAACGACCGGCACGGCACCGGCCAGTCGGCGCTCGACGGGATCGTCCGCGCCAGCCACGTCCTGCTGGCCGGCAACACCGTCGTCGTCGTCGGCTATGGCTGGGCTGGACAGGGAGTCGCCGAGCGCGCCCGCGGCGCCGGTGCGGCGGTGATCGTGTGCGAAGTCGACCCGCTGCGCGCACTCGAGGCCCGGATGGCGGGATACGAGGTGATGCCGGCGCTGGAGGCGGCCGAGCGGGGCAACATCTTCGTCACCGTCACCGGCTCGCGGCGGGTCCTCCGGGGCGAGCACTTCGAGCGGATGAAGGACGGCGCGCTGCTGGCCAACGCCGGTCACTTCGACGTCGAGCTCGATCTCGACGAGCTGCGGGCGCTGGCCGGCGACGGCGTGCGGCAGATCCGCCCGCTGGTCGAGCAGTACGCGCTCGAGGACGGGCGGCGGCTGAACCTGCTCGCTCGGGGGCGGGTCGTCAACCTGGCCGCCGCCGAGGGTCATCCGGCGGCGGTGATGGACGTCTCGTTCGCGCTCCAGGCGCTGTGCGTCGAGGAGCTGGTGCACAACCGCGGCGTGCTCCCGGCCGGGGTTCACCAGGTCCCGGCCGAGATCGACCGGGAGGTGGGCCGGCTGAAGCTGGCCGCGCTCGGGGTGGCGATCGATCAGCCGACCCCCGAGCAGGCGCACTACCGCGAGTCGTGGACCTAGTGCCCCTTCTGCGAACCTTTGCCCTCAGGGCAACGATTCTTGAAGCGGCACTAGCCTTGTCAACTCTGAGAGGATCACGGGCGATGGCGAGTTCCACCACCGCAGCGTCGCGGGCGAAACGACTGGCCGGGATCGATCTCGGGGGGACCAAGATCGAGGCCGTGGTGGTCGATTCGCGCTACCGCGTGCTCGGCTCGGCGCGGATGCCGACCCCGACGAGCGGGGGCCCGCCCGACGTCGCGGTGGCGATGGCGCTCGCGGTCAGGGAGGCGTGCCAGGCCGACGGGATCGACGCCGGCGCGCTCCAGGCGATCGGCGTCGGCTCGCCCGGGATCGTCGACGGCAAGACCGGCACCGTCTCCAGCGCGCGGAACCTGCCGAGCTGGGAGGGCACGTTCGAGCTCGGGCCCACCCTGTCCGGCGAGCTCGGGCCGCCGGTGTTCCTCGGCAACGACGTGCAGGTCGCCACCGACGCCGAGTTCAGGCTCGGCGCCGGCAAGCCGTACAAGTCGCTGATCGGTGTGTTCTGGGGAACGGGCATCGGCGGCGGACTGGTGATCGGCGGCAAGCCGTGGCTGGGGCGAGGCGGCGCCGGCGAGATCGGCCACACCGTGGTCAGGCTCGGCGGCCGCCGCTGCGGATGCGGGCGCCGGGGCTGCGTCGAGGCCTACGCCGGCCGCGCGTCGATGGAGGCTCGGGCGCGCAAACTGGTCAAGAAGGGTCGCAAGACCGACCTGTTCGAGCTGATGGAGAAGCACGGGCGGCCCCGGTTGACCAGCGGGATCTGGGCCCGTGCGCTCGAGCACGAGGACAAGTTGGCCAACGAGCTGATCGGCGAGGCCGTGGAGGCGCTCGGCGCCGGGATCGCCTCCGCGATCAACCTGACCGACGTCGAGGCGGTGATCGTCGGGGGCGGTCTGGGGGTCCGCTTCGGGCAGCCGATGGCGGAGCGGATCGAGGCGGCGATGAAGCCGCATCTGTTCAACGCGTTTCCCGACGTGCACGTGGCCGCGCTCGGGGATCTGGGCGGCGCGCTGGGGGCGGCGCTGTTGGGGCGGCGGGGGCGGCTCTGATCAGCCGCTCCGCGCGCGGCCGGTAGACGCCCCGACCGGCTTGGCGCCCAAGTGGCGCGTGGACACAGGCGGAGCAGTTAACTTTCGCTAAACATGCCCCAGGTGGCGCGGTACATCCCGCTCTGGCAGGATGGCGCGCGCTGATTATGAGACGCAGAGGGGAGAGGGTTTCAATCAGGCCTTCCGCCGCAGCGGTCCGAGCGCCGTGCACCCACGCCGAACGCGGCCGCCGCACGCGGTCGCGCAACCACGGGGTCTCGCTCACCAGATGATCGCGCGCGTCGCTGCGGTCGCCTCGGTGCTCGGCGCGGTGGTGCTGGTCGCGCTGTTGGTGCTCGGGAACAGCTCCAGCTACACGCTGCATGCCGAGTTCCAGGACGCCGGCGGACTGGTCCCCGGCAATCTCGTGATGATCGGCCCGGCGCAGGTGGGATCGGTCCAGTCGATCGGCCTCTCACCCAACGGGCTGGCCGTGGTCAAGCTCAGCGTCAACTCGAACGCGGCGCCGCTGCACCAGGGGACGATCGCCCGCATCTACGAGAACTCGCTGTCGGGGATCGCGAACCACTACGTCGTGCTCGAGCCCGGACCGAGCGGCGCTCCCGCGATCCAGAGCGGCGGCACGATCGCGCCGGACCACACGTACTCATTCGTCAGCCTCGATCAGTTGTTCGACACCCTCAATCCCGCCACCCGCGCCGGCCTGCGCGGGTTCATCCGGGGCGAAGCCGCGAGCATCGACGGCCGGGCCCCCGAGGCCAACCAAACGCTTCGCTACCTGGCGCCGGCACTGGCCAGCACGAGCAACGTGACCGCGGAGCTGACCCGCGACGAGCCGGCGTTCGAAGGTCTGCTCGTGCAGGGCGCCTCAGCGCTCAAGACGCTGGCCACCAGAACCCAGGAGCTGACCCAGCTGATCTCCAACACGAGCACGACCACGGGAGCGATCGCCAGCCAGAGCCAGGCGCTGGAGCAGGCGCTGAAGCTGCTGCCGCCGGCGCTGGGCCACTCCACGCGGACGTTCGCCGGGGTGCGCCAGACGCTCGACTCGCTCGATCCGCTGGTCGCCGCCTCCAAGCCGGCGTCGCGCCGGCTGGCGCAGTTCGCCGGGGCGCTGGACACCCTCACCAAGGCCTCGATCCCGACGGTCGGGGCGCTGAACAACCTGATTCGCAACCCCAGCGGCTCGGGTGACCTGATCACCCTGTTGCAGGACACCCCGGGACTGGCGCGGATCGCCGGTTACGCCTTCCCGCGGCTGATCAGGGAGATGAACGACTCCCAGGCGCAGCTCGATTACCTGCGCGAGTTCGCCCCCGATGTCGTCGCCGCGCTCAGCAACCTCGGGCAGGCCGCCGCCTACTACGACGCCAACGGCCATTACACGCGCACCCAGCCGGTGTTCTCGGCATTCGGCCTGGATGCCAGCAATCAACTCCAGGCGCTGCCGTCGCAGTCGCTGCGCAACCAGGGCCAGCAGGTGGTCCGCAGCCGCTGCCCCGGAGGCGCGGTCCAGCCCTCACCCGACGGCTCGGCGCCGGTCCGCGTGCCCGGCTGCAACCCCGCCAACACCCCGCCCGGCCCATGAGGCGGATCGCCCTGATCTCGGTCCTGGCCACGGCGATCGCCGCCACCGTGGTGTTTGGCACCGGCGCCTCGCGCGGCGCCGGTCGGGGCCCCTACCTGGTCCGCGCGATCTTCGACAACGCCGCGTTCGCGGTGCCCGGCGAGGACGTGCGAATCGCCGGCGCGGACGTCGGCGCCATCCAGTCGGTCGACGTGTGCACGAGCGCCCAGACCTGCTCGGCGGCATCGCCGCTCAACCTGGCCGCGGTCACGATCGCCATCAACGATGCCCGGTTCACGCCCTTCCACGCCGATGCCAGCTGCGCCATCAGGCCCCAATCGCTGATCGGCGAGCGCTACGTCGACTGCCTGCCCGGAACCTCCGGTGCGCCCTCGCTGCCCAAGGTCGCGCACGGCTCGGGCGCGGGGACGTATCTGCTGCCGGTGACCCGGACCCGCTCGCCGGTCGACTCCGACATCGTCCAGGACATCTACCAGGAGCCGATCCGGGAGCGGTTCGCCCTGATCCTCAACGAGCTTGGAACCGGTCTGGCGGCGCGCGGCGCGGACTTGAACGCGGTCATTCACCGCGCCAACCCGGCGCTCGGCTACACCGACCAGGTCCTTAAGATCCTGGCCCGGCAGAACAAGACGCTGGCCGCGCTGGCGCGCGACTCGGACACCGTGCTGGCGCCGCTGGCCAAGGTCCGCCGCCAGATCGCGGGCTTCGTGGTGCAGGCGAACACGACCTCGGTGGCGAGCGCCGCGCGGGCCCGCGACATCTCGCGGTCGTTCCAGCTGTTCCCGCAGTTCCTGCGCCAGCTGCGGCCGCTGCTGGTCTCGCTGGGCAACCTGGCCGATCAGGGCACCCCGCTGATGGCCAGCCTGGGGCAGAGCGCGAGCGCGCTGGATCGCCAGTTCCAGAACCTGACCCCGTTCGCCAAGGCGGCACGACCGGCGCTGATCGAGCTGGGGAACTCCTCGCAGAAGTCGCAGCCGGCGCTGGTGGCGAGCATCCCGCTCGCCCGCCGGCTGCTGAACCTCGGCCGCCAGGCGGAGCCGGCGGCGGCCTCGCTGGACAAGCTGACCGCGAGCCTCGACAACACCGGCGCGATCGAGCAGCTGATGGCGCTGCTGTTCGCGGGCGTCTCGGCCTCGAACGGGTTCGATGCCGCCGGGCACTTCGTCCGCGCAGAGCCGCTGAACAACGGCCCGTGCGTCAACTACGCGATCCTGCCCAATCCGGTCTGCTCGGCCAACTTCACCGGACCGGGCGCGTCCGCCGGAGCCGCGATCGCCCACCAAGTGGTCCGTCGCCAGGCCCGGAGCAACTCGGCGGCGACGCTGAGCGGGCTCGTCAACTACTTGACCAAGAACGGGCCATGAGCTTCCGGTCTCGCCAGCGCAGCCTCGTCGCCAACCCGATCCTGGTCGGCGCGCTCACCGTGCTGGTCACGATCGTCGCGGTCACCCTGGCCTACAACGCGAACAACGGACTGCCGTTCGTGCCCAAGTACACGCTCCACCTGCAGATGGCCGACGCCAGCGAGGTGACCAAGAACGCCGAGGTTCACCTGGGCGGCGAGCTGATCGGCGTGGTCACCAGCGTCGCGCCGGCGCACGACTCCGCCGGCAGGCCGATCGCGCTGATGGATCTGCAGCTCAACAAGAGCGTGGGCCGCCTGCCGGTGAACTCGACCTTCGACGTCAGGCTCAAGAGCTCGATCGGACTGAAGTACATCCAGGTCACGAAAGGCGCCGCGAGCCAGACCTGGCCCAACGGCGCCACCGTGCCGCTCAGCCAGTCGGGATCGGAGGTCGACCTCGACCAGGTGCTGTCGATGTTCGATCCGGCGACCCGGGCGGGCGTGGCCGCCTCGACCACCGGCTTCAGCGACGCGCTCGCCAGTCGCGGCAGCGGGATCAACGACGCGATCGGGGCGTTCGTGCCGCTGGTCACCGACCTCGGTCCGGTGGCCCGCAACCTGGCCTCCAGGAAGACCGATTTCGGTGGGTTCTTCCGGGGGCTGGAGTCGTTCACCGCGGCCGCCGCGCCGGTGGCCAAGACGCAGGCCGACCTGTACGGCAACCTCGACACCACGTTCACCGCGCTGGCCAGCGTGGCCGTGCCGTACCTACAGCAGTGGATCTCGCAGACGCCGCCGACGTTCAGCACGGTGATCGCCGACAGCCCCCACATCCAGGCGTTCCTCAACGACACCGCGGGGCTGTTCAAGGATCTGCGTCCCGGCTTCGCGACCCTGCCGCAAAGCGCCCCCGTCCTGGCCGACGCGTTCGCGGCCGGGGCCCGCAACCTCCCCGGGACGAGCGCCCTCGACCAGCGGCTGCTGAGCCTGGCGCAGCACCTGGAGCGCTACGGGCAGACGCCGGCGGTCAACGCCGGCCTTGACCGCGTGACCCTCACCGCGTCGAGTCTGCGCTCGCCACTGGCGTTCCTGACGCCGATGCAGTCCTCCTGCAACTACGTGACGCTGTTCCTGCGCAACATTGCCAGCACGCTGTCCGACGATGTCGTCAGCGGAACCGCCCTGCGCTTCAACCTGATCGCGGTCACCGACAACCCCGGGGCCGAGGGAGTCCCCTCACAACGTCCCTACACGACTCCCGAGAGCAATCCGAACGCCCACATCGGCCCCCTGCACGTCAACCCGTATCCCAATACCGACTCGCCCGGCCAGATCCCCGAGTGCGCCGCCGGCAACGAGCGCTACTCCGGCAACGCGGCGCTGATCGGCAATCCCCCCGGGAACGTGGGCCTGAAGACCGAGAAGACCACGAGGCCGAAGTCATGAGCAGCCGCAAGCCGCGGATCAGGCGCCACAAGCCCTGGGTGTCGAACTTCCTCGCCGGGATCATCGGGATCGTCGTGGTCGCGATCGCCTGCTACTTCATCTTCGGCGGGTCGGTCCCGTTCCAGGGCAAGCCGTTCGTGCTCAAGGCGGTGTTCACCAGCGAGACCCAGCTGCACATCCCCTCGCCGGTGCGGATCGCCGGTGCCGACGTGGGAGAGGTGGTCTCGGTCACGCACCTCCCCGGCGACACCTCGGCCGGCCTGATCACGATGGACATCAACAAGAACGGGCTGCCAATTCATGCCGACGCCAGGGCGTTGATCCGCTCCCGGATCTTCCTCGAGGGCAACTTCTACGTCGACCTCTCGCCAGGGACGCCGAACGCACCGGTGCTGAGCTCGGGGGCCACGCTGCCAGCCCCCAACACGTCGGGCCCGGTCCAGCTCGACCGCGTGCTGGCCGCGCTGACCGCCGACGCGCGCGGCAACCTCCAGACCCTGTTGCAGGGCATCGGGGCGGCGCTGGACGGCCAGCCGACGGCCGCCCAGGACGCCTCCCAAGACGTGATCGTCCGCGGTCTGACCGGGGGCCAGGCCCTGAACAAGGCGCTTCAGTACTCGACCGGCGCGTTCCGGAACTCGGCCGTCGTCAACGAGGGCCTGCTCGGGATCCAGCCCCACGATCTCTCCAAGTCGGTGGAGGGCCAGGAGGAGGTGCTCCGAGGGTTTGCCGCCAGCGGTCAGCAGCTCGCGAGCCTCGTGCACACGTTCAACGCGACGATGGCCACGCTGGCTTCGCGCCAGCAGGATCTGAGCCGGACGATCGCCCTGCTCCCGCCGCTGCTGCGCCGCACCAACTCCGCCGACAGCGCGCTCGACGCCTCGTTCGGGCCCACGCAGCAGTTCGCCCGGGCGCTGCTGCCGGGGGTCGAGCAGCTCGGACCCACGATCGACGCCGCGCTGCCCTGGATCGCTCAGGCCATCCCGCTGATGTCGAACCGCGAGCTCGGCGGCCTGCTCAAGAACCTCACCCCCGCGGTCCAGAACACGGCCAGCACGATCGGGGCGACGAAGTCGCTGCTGTCCTCCGCCGATCGGCTGGCCCGCTGCTTCACCCACAACCTGATCCCGACCGGCAACGAGTTCATCCAGGACCCGCCGGACACGACCGGGCTCCAGGTCTACCAGGAGCTGTTCCAGAGCGCGGTCGGGATCGCTGGCGCGGCCGGCAATTTCGACGGCAACGGCCGCTACGTCCGCTCGTCCGCCGGCGGCGGCGCCGACGAAGTCCAGACCCCTTCCGTCCGGGACAACGGCCCGTTCTACGGCAACGCAGTCCTGCCGGTGCTCGGCACCCGTCCCGCCTATCCGGGCTCCCGGCCGCCGCTGAACCGCAACGTCGCCTGCGACCGGAATCCGGTGCCGAAGCTGGGCGCCGCCAAGACGGGAACGGGCCCGTGAAGCGCGCGATCCTCACCCACCGCCAGGACTTCATCGCGATCGTCGCGCTGGTGGCGGCCGCGCTGGCGGTGGTGATCTACATCCTCGAGCACCAGCCGGCGTTCACGTTCGGCAAGAGCTACTACACGGTCAGGGCCCAGTTTGCGACCGGCGCCGCCGTCACCGCCGGACAGGGGCAGTCGGTCGACGTCGCCGGCGTCCAGGTAGGCCAGGTCGGGGCGGTCAACCTCCAGGACGGACGCGCCGTCGTGACCATGAACATCTACACGAAGTATCAGCCGATCTACCGCGACGCGACCGTCCTGCTGCGCCCGCGCACGCCGCTGAAGGACATGTACCTGGCGCTGGACCCCGGGACCAAGGTGGCGGGGGCCGTCCCCAACGGCGGGATGCTGCCGGTCGGCAACACCCAGCCGGACATCGACACCGACCAGATCCTGGACGCGCTGGACGCCGACACGCGCGACTACCTGCTGCTGCTGCTGGCGGGCGGCGCCCAGGCGTTCCACGACCCGGGCGCGCAGGGGCCGGCGCCGAGCCCGGACGCGGTGGCCGATCTGCGCGGGACGTTCAAGCGGTTCGCGCCCCTGGACCGCGACACCGAGACGTTCACCCGGCTGCTCGCCCAGCGCCAGGCCAACATCAGCCGGGCGGTCCACAACCTGCAGCTGGTGACGCGCGCGGTGGGGAGCGTCAGCGGTCAGCTGACCTCACTGATCAACTCCTCGAACACGAACTTCTCCGCGATCTCCTCGCAGGACGCCAACCTCCAGAGCGCGCTGACGCTGCTGCCAGGGACGCTGTCGCAGACCAATCAGACGCTGGGCAAGGTCCAGGCCTTCTCCAACCAGAGCGCGACCACGCTGCACTCGCTGATCCCGTTCGCACATGCGTTCGGTCCGGCGCTCCAGGCCGCCCGACCGCTGTTCCACGACACCACCCCGGTGCTCCGCGACCAGCTGCGGCCGTTCAGCATCGCGGTACAACCGCTGGCCAAGGTGCTGGCGCCCGCGAGCGCAGAGCTGAAGCAGGCCACGCCGCACCTGGTCAAGACGTTCGGCGTGCTGAACGCGCTGTTCAACACGCTCGCCTACCAGAAGCCAGGCAAGCAGAGCTACCTGTTCTGGGGCTCCTGGCTCAGCCACATCGCCGACAGCCTGACCAGCACCCAGGACGCGCAGGGTCCGATCGTGCACGGCCTGTTCATGGGCACGTGCAGCGAGCTGCAGTTCTTCGAGGACACCCTGGCCAGGACCTATCCGCCGATCGGGGCGCGGTTCGACCTGCTGAACGCACCCGACTGGACCAAGATCACGGGCAACCCGTTCTGCCCGCCGGTGAGCGCTCCATGAACACCCAAGCTCCGAGCGCCTGGCGCGTGGTGACGATGGTCGCGTTCGCGGCGTCGTGTATCGGCCTGCTGCTGTTCCTGTGGATCTCGTTCGGGGGATCGATCCCGCTGGCCCCGCAGGGCTACCGGCTGACGGCGGAGTTCAACAACGCCACCGAGCTCGGCACCGAGGCCGACGTGCGGATCTCGGGCGTGGACGTGGGCAAGGTCGTCCAGGTGTCGCTCGATCGCAAGACCGGCCTGACCAAGGCGGTGATGGAGATCGAGAGCCAGTACGCCCCCCGGCCCGCCGACACGCGGGCGATCCTGCGGGCCAAGTCGCTGCTGGGCGAGACCTACGTCGAGCTCACCCCGGGCTCGTCCTCCGGGCCGATGCTGCCGGACGGCGGGGCACTCCCCCGGGGCCAGGTCGCACCGACCGTCCAGCTCGACCAGATCCTGTCCACGTTCGATCCGGCCACCCGCCAGGCGTTCATGATCTGGCAGCAGCAGGACGGGATCGCGCTGACCGGGCGCGGCCAGGATTTCAACGCCGCCTTCGCCGAGCTGTACCCGTTCGCCACCAACGTCGAGTCGGTGCTGGCGGTGCTGCGGCGCGACGGCGCGGCGACGAGCACGCTGCTGCGCGACGGCGGCCGCGTGTTCTCGGCGCTGAGCCGGTCGCCGGCGGAGTTCCAGGGATTCATCCGCAACTCGAACGCCGTGTTCGCCGCCACCGCGGCCCAGGACACGGCTCTGGCGAACACGATCCGCGCCTTCCCGGCGTTCACGATCGCCACCCGGCAGACGATCGACCGGGTCAACCGCTTCGCCACCACCACCAAGCCGTTGATCGACGAGCTGCGCCCCGCGGCGGTCAAGCTCACCCCGGCGCTCCAGGACTCGGTCGTGCTCGCGCCCGAGTTGCGCGACCTGATGGTCAACCTCGGTCCGCTGACCAGCGCCTCCAAGGCGGGAGTGCCGGCATTCGAGCGCTTCCTGAACGACACCGTCCCGTGGCTCACCCGCCTGAAGCCCTACCTCGGCAACCTCGTGCCGGTGATCAACTACATCAACACCTATCGGCGCGAGATCGCCGCGTTCTTCGCCAACAGCGCCGCCGCTACCCAGGCGGCCACGCAGAACATCACCGCGAGCGGCTCGCTGCACTACCTGCGGATAACCAACCCCGTCAACCCGGAGGTGCTGACCAACTACCAGAAACGTCTGTCGAGCAACCGCGCCAACCCGTACATGGTTCCCGGCGCCTACGCGAAGCTCGGACAGGGCCTGCCCGTGTTCGGCGGGTATCTGTGCACGAGCACCCCGCAACCAAGCATCGGCTTGAGCATCGACGCTACCCTGACCCAGATCCTGCGGAACGTGTACTTCACGTCCAGCCCTGGCGGGCCGCCGTGCAAAGCCCAGCCGCCGCTAGGCGCAGCCACAACCGGGCAACAACAATCATTCCCGCAACTCAAGCCCCTGCCATGAGTTTCTCATTGCAGCGCAACGTTGCCAACAACACAAGGAGAGCTAGTTTGCGACGGATCATCATTCTCGGCTCCGCTGCTCTGGCGGTGCTGGTCGCCGCCTCGGTCGCGGTCGCGGCCGGGGGGACGAACAACTACACGGCGAAGTTCTCGTTCAAGCCGACCAAGGCCGGCAGCAAGCACAAGCCGGCGTCGGTGGGCTTCACCGAGACGCTGACCGCGGCCAACGCCAACCCGGCCAACCGGGCGGCGCCGCTGCTCGACATCAAGACCTCGATCTACGGCCTGGTCAACAACGGGAGCAAGTTCCCGTCGTGCAACGGGACCCAGATCACGGCCAGGAAGACCGACAGCTTCTGCCCGAAGAAGGCGCTGGTGGCCACCGGGCCGGTCAACTCCAAGGTCGGAGACACCACCCTCATCGGGCCGGGCTCGCCCTGCAACCCGTTCCTGCACGTCTGGAACGGCGGCAAGGGCAAGCTGTGGTTCTTCTTCACCACCGGCGGGCCGTACCAGTGCTTCGGACTGAAGACCGGCGCCACCGCCGCCTATGAGGGCTTCGTCAAGCAGCAGGGCAAGTACGAGGTGACCGACGTCCCCCTGCCTCCGGATGTCTCGACCAACGTCGCCGACATCGGCCTCTACGGCTCGCTGATCAAGGAGGCGTTGACGTTCAAGAAGCTGACCGTCAAGAAGGGCGGCAAGACCTACGCCATCAACGCCTCGGTCGGCTGCCAGAAGGGCAAGCGGCCGTGGATCGTGTCGTTCACGGCGGCCACCCCCAGCGGCAAGCAGACGAGCGTCCTCAAGGGCAGCTCGAAGTGCAGCTGAGCTGAGTCCCTTTCCCCGGCGCCGCGGCCTTCCGCGGCGCCGGGACCGGGCTCACGCCACCTCGAAGCGCTCCGCCCGCTGGGCCTCCCGCTCGGACTCGCTCAGCATCTGTACGAACAGAACCACGAGCGCGATCCCCATCACGATCGACTGCTCGAGCGCCATCACCAGACCGGCCATGTTCTGATCCTCGCGCGGGCTGAGGCCCCAGTAGTGGGGGTGGTGGGCGTAGAACGGGTAGATCGCGGTGGGGGCGAAGGCCAGCACGATCCCCAGGATCCCCACCAGCAGCTTGGTGCTGACCATGTAGCCAACGGGGCCCATCCCGCCGAGGCGCATCCGGCTGCGAATCGGCGACGCCAGATGCCACCAGTAGAGCGTGCCGGCGGCGAAGAAGCAGGCGTGCTCGAGCGTGTGGATGTTCGAGTGGCGAAGGGCCAGGTCGTACATCGCCGGGATGTGCCACAGCCACATGAAGCCGGCGTAGGCGAGGACCGCGAACGCGGGGTGGGCCACGAACCCGGCCCGGCGCTCGACCAGCTGCAGGCGCCGAGTGGCGGGCCGCAGCAGCACCTTCGTCAGCCCCAGGATCAGCAGGATCGGGGCGATGTCGAGGAGCAGGATGTGCTGGACCATGTGCATCACCATCAGCTGCTCGCCGAGGACGTCGATCGGCGAGACCAGCGCCACCAGGATCGCCACCACCCCCCCGGCGAACAGGGCCAGGCGCCCGACTCCAGGGGGATGGGGCTGATCCGAGGCCCGGGCGGCTCGCCACCACCGCAGGTAGACCGCGCCCGCGATCAGCACCCCGAGCAGCACCGCGGGTTCGAATGACCACGTGATCTTGGGGGCCACGATCCCCGGATTTTGCCCAATCGACAAACGCCTGGCGGAGGGCTAGTCTGACGGCCCTCAGCACAAGCATCCATCCGAGCCAGGAGGTCGGCCGATGCGCATCGAAGTCAAGGGCCGAAATCTTCCCGTTTCCGAGGACCTCAGGGAGCACGTGGCGAAGCGCTTCCGGAAGGTGGGAAAGCAGGTATCGGAACTGGCCGAGCTCGAGGTCGAGGTCTTCGAGGAGCGCAATCCGGCGATCCCAGACTCGCAGGTGGCCGAGGCGACGCTGCATCTGAAGGGCGTGACGCTGCGAGCGCGAGACGCCTCCCCGGACCTCCTCCATTCGATCAATCTATGCGCCGATTCGCTCGGCATCCAGGTCAAGCGCCACCGCGACAAGCGCCGCAAGCGGCGGGAATCGCGGGCCGCCGCGGCCCAGGCCGGAGGCCCCCCGACGCCGGGGATGCCGGGGGCGCCGCAGGTCCCCGGCGACATCTCGCCGGCGGCCTGAAGGCGCGCCTTCAGGCGCGCCCTTTCGGGGCCGAAAATGGGCTACGGAACCCCTTAGAACCATTGCTACGCTAATTCAATGTCCATCCTGGACCGCGCGCTTCGCATGGGCGAAGCGAAGAAGTTCAAGGCCTACGAGCAGCGGGTCGAGCGCATAAACGCGTTCGAGCCCGAGCTCGAGCACTACACCGACGGGGAGCTGCGCGAGACCGCCGACGAGCTGCGCCAGCGCGCCCGCGCCGGCGAGAGCCTCGACGAGCTGCTGTACGAGTGCTTCGCGCTCGTGCGCGAAGCCGGCAAGCGGTCGATGGGGATGCGCCACTTCGACGTTCAGCTGATCGGCGGGATGGTCCTCCACGACGGCGCCATCGCGGAGATGAAGACCGGCGAGGGCAAGACGCTGACGGCCACGCTCGCGGTCGTCCTCAACTCGCTCGGCGGCCGCGGGGTCCATCTCGTGACCGTGAACGACTACCTGGCGCGCCGCGACGCGATGTGGATGAAGCCGATCTACGACCTGCTCGGCGTGAGCGTCGGCGTGCTCCAGAACATGCAGCCGCCGGAGGAGAAGCTCGCCGCCTACGCGGCCGACGTGACCTACGGGACCAACTCCGAGTTCGGGTTCGACTACCTGCGAGACAACATGGCCGAGTCGATCGAGGGCAAGTTCCAGCACGGCGGCCGGCCGAAGCCCGACGAGGGCAAGTCGCCCTACCACACGTTCGCGATCGTCGACGAGGTCGACAACATCCTCGTCGACGAAGCCCGGACCCCGCTGATCATCTCGGGCGCCCCCGAACAGGCGGCCGACCTGTACGCGCAGTTCGCGCGGCTGGCGCCGCAGCTGAAGCCCGGGAAGACCCCCGAGGGGATGGATCCGCGGATGAAGAAGGATTTCATCGCCGACTTCGACTACGAGTTCGACGAGAAGCACAAGACGGTGGCGATCACCGAGCAGGGGGTGGCCAAGGCTGAGCGGTTCTTGAAGATCGACCACTTGTACCGAGCCGAGAACGGCCACCTCGTCAACCACCTGATCCAGGCGCTGAAGGCCGAGTCGCTGTACAAGCGCGGCTACGACTACGAGGTCATCGACGGCGAGGTCAAGATCATCGACGAGTTCACCGGCCGGATCCTCGAGGGCCGCCGGTGGTCGGAAGGCCTGCACCAGGCGGTCGAGGCCAAGGAGGGGGTGCGGGTCCAGGAAGAGAACCAGACGCTCGCCACGATCACGCTGCAGAACTACTTCCGGATGTACGACAAGCTCGCCGGCATGACCGGGACGGCGATCACCGAAGCGACCGAGTTCATGAAGATCTACGAGCTGCCGGTGGTCGAGATCCCCACCAACCGGCCGATGGTCCGCAACGACCGCAACGATCAGGTCTACAAAACCAAGGACGGCAAGTGGGCGGCGGTGATCAAGGAGATCGAGACCCGCCACGAGAAGGGCCAGCCGGTTCTGGTGGGCACGATCGCCGTGGAGGTCTCAGAGCTGCTGTCCGAAGGGCTCAAGCGCAAGGGCATTCCCCACAGCGTGCTCAACGCCAAGCCCGAGCACGCGGAGCGCGAAGGCGAGACGATCGCCGAAGCCGGCGCTCCCGGCGCGGTCACGATCGCCACCAACATGGCCGGCCGCGGCGTCGACATCATGCTCGGGGGCAATCCCGAGCATCTGACCAGGGTGGAGCTCGCGAAGCTCGGCCTGAGGGTGGGGGAGCCCGACTACGACGAGCACTATGCGCGCGTGCTGCCCTCGGTCGAGGGGCGGGTGGCGGAGGGCCGCGAGCGGGTGCTCGAGGCCGGGGGCCTGTTCATCCTCGGCACCGAGCGCCACGAGTCGCGCCGGATCGACAACCAGCTCCGCGGGCGCTCCGGTCGCCAGGGCGACCCCGGCGAGTCGCGGTTCTTCCTCTCCGCCCAGGACGATTTGGTGCGGCTGTTCGCGGGCGAGCGGATCTACAAGATCCTCGATCGCCTCGGCACCACCGACGACGAGGGCAACGAGGAGCCGATCGAGGCGGGAATGCTCTCCAAGCAGATCGAGAAGGCGCAGAGGAAGGTCGAGGAGCAGCACTTCCTGATGCGCAAGCACACGCTCGAGTACGACGACGTGCTCAACCAGCAGCGCGACGTGATCTACACCTATCGCGACGAGATCCTCGAGGGGCGGGACATGAGCGACGCGGCGCGGGAGGAGGTCGCGGGCCTGATCCAGCGCCTGGTCGAGGAGTACACCGGCGGGGACTTCATCGAGGATTGGGACGTCGACGGCCTGCTGCGGCGGATAGAGGAGATCTTCAGGCCGAGCCCACAGGCGCTCGGCGAGGACCCCCGCCGCCTCGACCGCGAGGAGCTCACGGAGCGCCTGCAGGAAGAGGCCCTGGCCCAGTACGAGCGTCGCGAGCAGCAACTCGGCGAAGAGCTGATGCGCGGGCTCGAGCGCTACCTGCTGCTGCAGATCATCGATCAGCGCTGGCGCGAGCACCTGTATGACATGGACTACCTGCGCGAGGGCATCCACCTGCGCGGGTTCGCTCAGATCGAGCCCCTGGTGGCCTACAAGAACGAGGCCTTCGAACTGTTCCGCGACCTGATGAACAGCATCTGGGGCGACTTCGCGCGGCTGATCTTCAACGTCGAGGTCACGATCGAGGGCGGGAACGGCGCGGCGCCACCGCCGCGGCGCCCGAGCCCGGCCTCGAGCTCCTCGACCGGTGGCGGGCACGTCACCTACTCGGGTGGCGGAGCGCCTCAGGGGGCGCTGGCGATGGCGGCGGCCGCCGGCGCCGCCGCGGCCGAGGGCTACGATGAGCTGGAGGCGCCGCCGGTGATCGAGCAGCGGCGGGTCGATGAAACCGAGCAGCTGGGCCGCAACGATCCCTGCTGGTGCGGGTCGGGCAAGAAGTTCAAGAAGTGCCACGGGGCGTAGCGGTGGCGCGGGCCGTGGGCTGCGGCCCATGAGCGATGGCTCCGAGCTCCGCGTCTCGGACTCGCAGCGCGAGCGGGCCGCGCAAGAGGTGCGCGAGCACTTCGCCGACGGACGGCTGACCGACGAGGAGCTCAGCGATCGGCTGGACGCGATCTACCGGGCGCAGACGGAGGCGGAGCTGCGGGCGGCGCGGCGCGATCTGCCGACGCTGCCGGCGACGCGGCGGGCGGAGATCGCGGAGCGGCGCGCCCAGCTCCAGCGGCAGCTGATCCACCGGACCGGCGGCGCGCTGATCCCGTTCGCGGTCTGCACGGCGATCTGGATCGCCGCCGGCGCGACCGGGGCGTTCTGGCCGATCTGGGTGGCGCTGATCGCCCTGATCCCGCTGCTGCGCAACGGCTGGGACCTGTACGGGCCGGCGCCCGACCCCGACCGAGTCGAGCGGGACCTGGCGGCCCAGGAGCGTCGCTCGTCCTCGGCCCGCGGCCGGCGAGCCGACCCTCGGTCCACGCGGCGGCGCGACCGCCGGCGCGACTGGCGCCGCTTCTGAGCTGCTGCTGGCCGCTGATAGTGTTGACCACGATGGCCACCGCGTCCTCAGAGCCGCTGTCCCAGCGCCTCGCGGCGATCCGCGACCAGCTCAAGCTGCTCGCGGACTATCTTTGACCCCGCAACCCTGGGCGAGCGCGTCAGCGCGCTCGAACGCGAGATGGGAGAGCCCGGCTTCTGGGACGACCAGGAGCAGGCCGCGCGGGTCAGCGCCGAGCACGCGCGGACGGCGCGCAAGCTGGCGGACTTCCGCGAGCTCGAGCGCGACGTCGACGACCTCGAGCCGCTGGCCGAGCTGGCCGAGGAGGACCCGGAGCTCGCGGACGAGTTCGACGAGCAGCTGCGGGGCGTGCAGGCACGGCTCGACGCCCACGAGGAGCAGCGGCTGTTCGCCGGCCGCTACGACTCCGGCGACGCGCTGGTGACGGTCAACGCCGGCGCTGGCGGGACCGACGCCCAGGACTGGGCGGAGATGGTGCTGCGGATGGAGATGCGCTGGGCCGAGAAGCGCGGCTTCGCAGTCGAGCTGCTGGAGGTCTCACCGGGGGAGGAGGCCGGGATCAAGTCGGCCACGTTCCTGGTCAAGGGCGAGAACGCGTACGGTCTCTATGCCAGCGAGAAGGGCGTGCACCGGCTGGTGCGGCTGTCCCCGTTCGACGCCGCCCACCGCCGCCAGACCAGCTTCGCCGGCGTCGAGGTCTCGCCGGTCGTCGACGACATCGAGGACGTCGAGATCGACGACGACGACATCCAGATCGACACCTATCGCGCCAGCGGCGCCGGCGGCCAGCACGTCAACAAGACCGATTCCGCGGTCCGGATCACGCACCGGCCGACGGGGATCGTGGTCCAGTGCCAGAACGAGCGCTCGCAGTCCTCGAACAAGGCCGAGGCGATGACGATGCTGCGCTCGAAGCTGCTGGAGCTCGAAGAGCGCCGGCGTCGCGAGGAGATCGCGCGCGAGAAGGGCGTGTCCCCGGACGTCAATTTCGGCTCGCAGATCCGCTCCTACGTGCTGCACCCGTACACGATGGTCAAGGACCACCGCACCGACTTCGAGATGGGCGATGCCAACCGGGTGCTCGACGGGGACCTCGACGGCTTCGTCCGCGCCTACCTGCACAGGGCCGCGCGGTGAGCGTGGCCCGAGAGGACCCGGTCAGCGCGCCGCGGGACCCCGGCGCGGGGGTCCTCCCGGCCCCGGCGCAGCCGACCGCGCCCTACCTGGAGGCGGTGACCGCCTACGGATTTCGCGGCTCCACCCGGTTTCACGTTCCCGGCCACAAGGGCGGGCAGGGTGCGGACCCGGGCCTGCGGACCGCGCTCGGCGAGCGGGCGTTGCTGCTCGACCTGCCGCAGGACATCGAGGGCATCGACCTCGGGCCCTCGCCGACGCCCTACGAGTGCGCCGAGCGGCTGGCGGCCGAGGCCTACAGCGCCGAGCGGACGTGGTTCTTGACCAACGGCGCCTCGCAGGGAAACCACGCCCTGTGCCTGGCGCTGGCGCCGCCGGGGCGACGCGTGGTGATCCAGCGAAACTCGCACGCGAGCCTGATCGACGGACTAGTGCTGAGCGGCGGGTACCCGTGCTTCGTGGGGCCCGAGTACGACTCGGAGCTGGGGATGGCCCACGGGGTCACCCCCGAGGCGCTCCAGGATGCCTTCGCCGGCGTTCCCGACGCGCGCGCGGCGTTCATCGTCTCGCCGACGTACTACGGGATGGCCGCCGACGTCGAGGGGTGCGCCGAGGTCGCCCATCGCGCCGGCGCGGCGCTGATCGTCGACAACGCCTGGGGCGCGCATTTCGGTTTTCACCCTTCGCTGCCCGAGTCGCCGCTGCGGCTGGGCGCCGACGCCATGATCGCCTCCACCCACAAGATCGTCGGCAGCCTGACCCAGTCGGCGATGCTGCTGGTCGGGTCCAGAGAGCTGATCGATACCGGCGCGTTGGCCCGCACGGTGCGGCTGGTGCGCTCGACCAGTCCCAGCTCGCTGCTGATGGCGTCGCTGGATGCGGCTCGCCGGCAGCTGGCGATTCACGGCGAGGCGCTCCTGTCGGAGACGATCGCCGCCGCCACGCGAGCTCGAGCGGCGATCGACGCCGTGCCCGGCTGCGCGGTGGTGGGGGATGGATTCGTCGGGCAGCCCGGGATCGCCGGCTGGGACCCGCTGCGGATCGTGATCGACGTGCGCGGCACCGGCTGCACGGGGTACGAGGTGGCGGCGGCGCTGCGCGCGTCCTATGACATCTACGCCGAGCTGGCCACGCACGCGACGCTGGTGCTGGTCCTCGGCCTCGGGCAGCCGGTGGCGCCGCTGGAGCGGCTGGCGCACGACTTCGCCGAGACCGTCAGGCGGATCGCGCGGCCCGGGGAGCCGCCGCCGATCATCCGGCCGCCGACGTCGTTCGAGTTCGAAACCGCGGTCCCGCCCCGCGAGGCGTTCCTTGGCGACAGCGAGGCCGTGCCGGTCGGCGAGGCGGTGGGACGGATCTCGTGCGAGGCGATCGCCGGCTATCCCCCGGGGGTGCCGGCGCTCCTGCCCGGCGAACGGATCACCGCCGAGGTGATCGCCTATCTGCGCGAGCTGACCACCGCGGGCGCCCGGTTGCATGGCGCCGCTGATCCGAGCTTCGCCACCGTGCGCACGCTGATCGAGTAGCCGCGCTGCCGCGCCCGGCCCCAAGGCCGGACGCGGACCAGCGGGTCGCAGCTACTTGACGATGATCTTGCCCTGCATCCAGGGATGCACGGCGCAGAAGAAGTACAGCGTCGTTCCCGGCTTGGCGGAAACGATCGCCGAGTTCGTCGATCCCTTGTGGGTTAGCACGAGCGCATCCCCGATCGTGTTCAGCCCGGGCTTACCGCGGTTGGCGGTGAGCGCCTTGAAGCCCGCATTTGGATTGGACGGATCATTCAGGATCTCGGGGGCGACGACCTTGATGACCGGATTACTGAATCCGCCTTGGCTGGGGTTCCTGGGCAGATCCTTCTTCGGCGAGATCACGAGCACGTGCGGATCGCCGAAGTTGTCCTTGTCGACCAAGGTCAGCTTCTGGCCCGATTTCACGGTGATCGTCCCCGGCTTCCAACCCAGCGTGACCACGTCCTGCTTGTTCGGCGGATTGGCCGGGTTTGGCTTGTACACCTCGCCTCCGCCGGTCGTGATGACGGCGTGGTGCGCCGCTGCGTGCGCCCTGGGAGCGCTGTTGGTCTTGCCGGCGGCTCCAGCGGTGGCAATGGCCACTGCACAAGTCGCGACGGCTCCCAAGGCAAGTAGAGAGCGCGTTGCGCGCCTAGATCTCATTTGACCCCCTTATGTGTTTTGGTTCCCCGGTTTGCCTCGCCCTACTGAAGGCTCACCAAGCCTACACAATCCCCATCAGACCGCAAGTGAGAGCTTCGGCCCGGGGTGGGGGGCGGCAGGCTGGCGAGGCCGGGGAACCCGGGCGGGCTATCCTCGCCAGCCGATGACCCGGACGCTGATCTCCGACATCGTCGGCCGCGCGCTCGCCGAGGACGTCGGCGACGGCGACGTGACCACGCTGGCGATCGTCCCCGAGGGAGCCCGGGCCCGGGCCATGATCACCCAGAAGGCCCCAGGCGTCGTGTTCGGGCTCGACGTTGCCGCGGAGGTGTTCAGGGCGCTGGACCCCGAGGTTGAGCTCGAGAAGCTGGTCGCGGAAGGGCGGTGGCGCGAGAGCGGTCCCGTCCTCGGCGTTGAGGGGCCGGCGCGGGCGATCCTCACCGCCGAGCGGACCGCGCTCAACTTCCTCCAGCGGCTCTCGGGAGTGGCGACGCTGACCGCTCGGTGCGTGATGGCGGTGGCAGGGACGGGGGCGCAGATCCTCGACACCCGCAAGACCACCCCCGGGCTGCGGGGGCTCGAGAAGGCCGCGGTCGCGGCCGGGGGCGGCACCAACCACCGCGCCGGTCTGTACGACGCCGTGCTGATCAAGGAGAACCACGCCGCCCTGGCGGGGGGAGTGGGGGAGGCGGTCCGGAGGGCCCGGGCCAAGGCGCCGGAGCTGGCGCTTGAGGTGGAGTGCCGGACGCTCGCGGAGGTGGACGAGGCGCTGGGCGCAGGCGCGACCCGCATCCTGCTCGACAACATGACCGTCGAGCAGCTGCGGGGGGCGGTGGCGCACGTGGCCGGCCGTGCCGAGCTCGAGGCCAGCGGCGGCGTGACCCTGGAGACGCTCCGGGAGATCGCCAGCACCGGCGTACAATTCATATCGGTCGGAGCGGTTACGCACAGCGCTCCCGCTCTCGACCTGAGCCTGATCCTCCAGCCCCTGCCATGAACCTGCCGATGCTAGGTGCGGTTGACGCACCGCTACTGCTCGAGAACATCCCCGCCCTCCAGGAAGAGGTGCGGGCGCTGGCGCGAGAGCGCGACGCGGTGATCCTGGCCCACAACTACCAGCTGCCCGAGATCCAGGACATCGCGGACTACGTCGGCGATTCCCTGGGGCTCTCGCAGCGGGCCGCCGGCGCCGGCGCCGGCACGATCGTGTTCTGCGGCGTGCACTTCATGGCCGAGACCGCGTCGATCCTGTGCCCCGCCAAGCTGGTGTTGATCCCAGACCTCGACGCCGGCTGCTCGCTGGCGGACTCGATCACCGCCGAGCAGCTGCGCGAGTGGAAGGCTCTGCACCCCGGCGCCGTCGTCGTCATGTACGTCAACACGACGGCCGAGGTCAAGGCGGAGACCGACTACTGCTGCACGTCGGCCAACGCGGTCAAGGTGGTCGAGCACATCTACCGCGAGCACGGCGAGGACACGGAGATCCTGTTCGGGCCCGACATGTTCCTGGGCGCGTACGTGGAGAAGACGGTGGGGCGCCCGATGCACGTATGGGACGGCGAGTGCCACGTGCACGCCGGGATCAAGCCCGCCGACATCAGCGCGGTCCGAGCCGCCCATCCCGGGGCCGACTTCCTGATCCATCCCGAGTGCGGCTGCTCCACCAGCGTGATGGAGTACGTGGCCGCCGGCGACGTGGACGCCGACGGAGTGCACATGCTCTCGACCGGCGGGATGCTCGCCTACGCCCGCGCCAGCAGCGGGGGAACCGCAATCGTCGCCACCGAGACCGGCATGCTCCATCCGCTGCGTCAGGCGGCGCCCGATGTCGAGTTCATCGCCGCCAATGAGGCCGCCCACTGCCGGTTCATGAAGATGATCACGCTGCCCAAGCTCCGGGACGCCCTTCGCGACGGCGTCCACGAGGTCAAGGTGCCGGCGGACATCGCTGACCGGGCTCGGCTGCCGATCGAGCGGATGGTGGCGATCTCCTAAGCAGGCGCCTCGGCCAGCAGGTCGAGGCCCTCGTCGACGGCCTCGCGGACGGCGCGCAGGGTCGAGCGCTTGCGCTCGAACTCGCCCGGGGTGTAGCAGTGGACGTCGGCCGGCGCGCCCATCTCCAGCGCGTCCCACAGCGATGCCGCCTGGTAGACGCGCTCGAGCCAGGGCATGCCCTCGTAGGCGGAGGAGACGAGGACGATCACGAACTCCGGTCCGCGCTCACGCTGGGGCGGGGCGCCGTGCTCGTCGGCGACCCGGGCGCCACCGAGCAGCGCCACCTCGATCGGCCAGCGGTCGTCGACGCGGCTCAGGTAGCGGCGCAGCTCCCGGCGGTTGACAGCGCTCCCCAGATCCACTGCGCCGATTCTCGCGCGTTCGGGGGCGGGTGCGCAACGGTGTTTAGCGGACTTCTAATACGAGGCGATCGCCGTCACCATCGGGTTGAGGAGGGTCAGCGCGGACCAGTTCGGCCGGCCGTCGATGAACAGCGCGAACGCGAGGCTGTGATGGCCGTGCGCGGCGCAGTAGCCGGCGAGGTTGGTGACCCCGTTGAGCGTCCCCGTCTTGGCGAAGCAGCGGCCCCGGGCCGCCGTCCTGGTGGCGATCGTCCGCACGGTGCCGCTGACTCCGACCACGGGCAGCGAGTCGGTCAGCAGGCGGCCGACGGGGGTGTGCCAGACGGCCCGCAGCAGCGCCACCACCTCCGCCGGCGAGGAGCCGTCCGAACGCGAGAGGCCGGAGCCGTCGACGATCCGGGGAAAGACGCGGTAGGAGTTGGCCACCCTCCTGATCACGCGGGCGCCGTCGGCGATCGTGCCGCCGCCGCCGAAGCGGCGCCCGAGCTGCATGGTCAGCATCTCAGCGAACAGGTCGTCGGAGGGAACGTCCATCAGCCTCAGTAGTACCGAGATCGGCGGCGAGCTGACCGAGGCGAGCCTGTGGGCGCGCCGCGGCGTGATCCCGACCACCGGGGCGGCGCGGACGCGGACCTGCTGGGCGCGGAGCGTCCGGGCCAGCTGGCGCGCCGCGAATGCCCCCGGGGTGAGCGGGCCGGCGGTGGAGCCGTGGTCGTAGGTGAGCGCACTGAGCTCCCCGCCGAAATCGGGAAGGTCGGGCGCGAAGGCGCTCGCCGGACCACCGGGCCGGCCGCTGAACAGCGAGGGGTCGCCGATCAACGGCCCGGTCACCCGGCGGATGCCCCGGGCCCGCAGGCGGCCGGCCAGCTGCGCGGCGGTCGGCCCGTAGCCCTGCTCCCAGATCCGGTTGAAGGTGCCGTCGCCGAAGGTCGGGTCGCCGCCCCCTTTGAGATAGAGGCGGCCGTGCCAGATTCCGCCCCGGCCGAGATGGCCGGTACCGAACACCGTCGTGTGCAGGTGCGCATCGGGCCCGAGCTTACGCAGCACGGCGACCGAGGTGTACAGCTTCTCGACCGACGCCGGGGGCCGCTTGACCCCGGCGCGGAGCGCGAACAGCGTGGCGCCGTCGCCGAGGTCGTAGACCAGGGCGCCAGAGTTCCGGCCGGCTTTCGCGAACGCCCGCCGCAGCGCCCGGCGCAGATGCACCAGCGCCGGCGGGGGCGGCTTTGACGGCGCCGCCGCGATCGTGGTCGGCGGCGGCGAGGAGGACTGTGCGCTCGTCGCGGCCGGCGACGCCGGGGCCCGATGGCCGCCTCCGCATCCGGCCAGAGCCAGCGCCGTCAACGCCCCGAGGAGCAGCCCCCGTCTCAGACCGGCTCCAGCTCCTCCGCCGTGTGTGGCCCCACGACCGCGACCGACAGCTCGTCGGCGATCGCCGCGGCGACGGCCCGGACATCGGCGACGGTGACCGCGTCGAGCAGCGCGATCGTGGCGTCGGGGTCCGCAGTCTCCCCGTAGACGATCGTCTGCTGGGCGGCGTGGCGGGCGACCGCGCCGGTGTTCTCGAACGCGATCGCTCGGGCCCCGGCGGCATAGGCGCGGGCACGTTCGATCTCTGCCTCGGTGGGGCCCTGCTCGCGCAGCTCAGTGACGATCTCCCGCATCCGCGAGTAGGCCTCGATCAGCTTGCTCGACTCCAGTCCCGCTGACAGCTGCAGCACGGGCACGTCGGCGTAGGCGTGCGGGGTCGAGTGCACCGAATAGGCGAGACCGCGCTGCTCGCGGATCTCGTCGAACAGCCGCGACCCCATCGAGCCTCCGAGCAGCGTCGAATAGATGAGCAGCGCGGCTCGCTGTCGCGGGTCGCTGACCTCGACCGCGGGCCGGTAGGACATCCGCAGGTGGGACTGGTTCGAGTCCCGCTCGCGCGCCAGGACCTGGGGGGAGAACGGCGGCGCGGCCTCGTAGGGCTCGGGATTGGGTAGGGCTTGGAAGCGGCCGAACAGCGCCTCGAGCTGGCCGTCGAGCGAGTCGAGGTTTCCGACCACGAACGCGCCGCCTCGCCGTGGCGCCCACCGGCGGGCCCGGAAGGCCACCATCGCCTCGCGGGTGAAGGTGTCGCGGATGTGCTCGGTGGTGCCGAGCACGGGGCGCCCGAGGGGATGGTCGCCGAACGCGGCCTCGTCGATCAGATGCTCGGCCACGGCGGCGGGCTGATCGTTGGCACGGGCGATCTCCTGGACCACCACGCCGCGCTCGCGGTCGAGGTCGGCGGGGTCGATCCGCGGACGGGCGACGAAATCCGTGAGCAGGTCGGCGGCCTCGAGTCCGCGTTGCGCCCGTGCGGTGATGTGGAACGCCACCAGGTCGTGGCTCGTGTAGGCGTTGAGGACCGCGCCGATCCGCTCCGCGGCCTCGTTGACGTCGCGGTAGGTGGGGTAGCTCTCGCCGCCTTTGAACACGAGATGCTCGAGGAAGTGGGCCATCCCGTTCTCCTCCGGCCGCTCCGTGCGCGCGCCGGCGTCAAATGCCGCCAGCAGGGTGACCGAGCGCGTCCCGTTGATCGGGATCCGATACAGCGGCAGCCCGTTGTCGAGCACCGTCTGCGCGACCTCTGACATGGCTCGCTAAACGGTAGCTGGCCGTTCCCCGCGGAGGCGCCGCGCCCACCGATGCGCCTCACAACCAGGGGCGGCGCAAGCCGCCCCCATTAATGACCTGTTTAGAAAAAGTTGCAACGGGCCTTGCAACGGGTAAGGGGCGGGCGGCATCGCGCGGAACGGCCCGGTAGGCTGCCCCGACTCTATGGCTACCACATCATCAGCACAGCAGCGCACGCGCAGACGGGCGCCCCAGGTGTCGGCGAAGCGGCCGGGTCCGGCCCGGTTGAGCCCGCCGATGATCGAGTTCCGGGGCGTATCCAAGCGCTACAGCGGCGCCGATGTCGGGCTCGATCAGGCGACGTTCGCGGTCGACCGCGGCGACTTCGTGTTCCTGGTCGGGTCCACCGGCTCGGGCAAGTCGACGGTGATCCGGCTGCTGATCAAGGAGCTCGAGCCGACGGACGGGACGATCCGGGTGGCCGGCCACGAGCTGGCCGAGATCAAGCGCAAGCGGATCCCGTTCTACCGCCGCAACATCGGGGTCGTCTTCCAGGACTTCAAGCTGCTGCCGAACCGGACCGTGTACGACAACGTCGCCTACGCGCTCCAGGTCACCGGCGGCGGGCGCCGGGAGATCCGCGCCAAGGTGCCGGACATCCTGCGGCTGACCGGCCTCTCGACCAAGCTGCACAACTATCCCGATCAGCTCTCGGGCGGCGAGCAGCAGCGGGTCTCGATCGCGCGAGCGTTCGTCAACCACCCGCCGCTGCTGCTGGCCGACGAGCCGACGGGAAACCTCGACCCCGAGACCAGCATCGACATCATGCGGCTGCTGTACCGGATCAACCGCACCGGGACCACAGTGCTGGTGGCCACTCACGACCAGCCGATGGTCGACAAGATGCGCCGGCGCGTGCTCGAGCTCTCGCAAGGGCGGATCGTTCGCGACGAGGCCACGGGACTGTACGCTCGCGACGAGAGCACGCGCGAGTTCGCCCAGCGGCTCCGCGCTCCCAGCGCGCGGCCGCCGGGGATCTAAGTTGGTATGAAGTTCGGATTCTTCATGCGCGAGGCCACGCGCGCGATGCGCCGCAACGCCGCTCCCAGCTTCGCCGCGCTGGCGACGGTGCTGGTGACGATGCTCGTGCTCGGCGTGTTCATCCCGATCGTGCAGGCGACCAACGGCGCCGCCAACAGCGTGCGCGGACGGGTCGAGGTCGACGTGTACATGAAGACGAACGCCACCGCGAGCGACGACCAGCGGGTGCAGAAGGAGCTGCTCGCGGTCCCGCACGTCAAGGCGGTGCAGTTCGTCTCCAAGCAGCAGGCCTACGCGCAGCAGTCCAAGGCCGACCCCCAGGCCTACGCGCTGCTGGCCTCGAACCCGCTCCCCGACACCTTCCACGTAATCCCGGACAACCCCGGCAACGTGCTCCTGGTCCGCAACTCGCTGACGCCGCCGGCGGTCGGCGGGGGCACGCGGATGGTCGACGCCGCGATCCAGAGCGTCTCGAACAAGAAGAACGACACCAAGAAGATCCTCGAGGTGACGAACTTGGTCACGATCACCGCCGCCGTGCTCACGGTGCTGCTGACGCTGGCCTCGATTCTCCTCATCGCCAACACGATCCGCCTGTCGCTGTACGCCCGGCGGCGCGAGGTGGAGGTGATGAAGCTGGTCGGGGCCACGGACTGGTTCATCCGCTGGCCGTTCGTGATCGAGGGGGTGGTCGTCGGCGCCGTCGGCGCGCTGCTGGCGATCGTGGTCCTGGGCATCACGAAGGTGGCGCTGCTTGATCCGCTGGCCAACAACTGGACCCTGATCGCGGCCCCGCGGACGATCGCCTTCGGAGCCCTGGTGGCGGTGCTGCTGGGCGCCGGCGTGGTCGTCTCCGCGCTCGGGTCGGGGCTGTCGCTGCGTCGCTTCCTGCGGGTCTGAGCCCGCCGGCGTCTCTAAGGATCTCCGAAGGCGGGGCCGGTTTACCGGCCGGGCCCGGCTACTCTCAGCAGGATGCGCCGTCGTCGCTCACGCTCACCGCGGATCGCCGCCTTCGTGGCCGCCGCCGTGCTCGTGCTGGCGGCCGGCGTGTGGCTGGGCGGTCATCCCAGCTGGCTGCCCTCGTCGCTGCGCGGGGCGTTCACCGACGACAGCCAGGGGCACCTCGTACAACAGGCCCTGAACATCATCAGCGACGACTACTACCGGCCGGTCAACCGTAACGCCCTGCTCAACAAGGGACTGGCGGCGGCGGTGGCCAGCCTCGACGATCCCTACTCGCACTATCTCGACCCCAGCGACTACAACGCGTTCCAGACCGAGTCCAATCCGCACATGGCCGGCGTCGGCATCGACGTGAGGCCGGGCCCGCGGGGACTGCGCGTGATCGACGTGTTCCCGGGGACGCCGGCGGCGCGAGCGGGCCTGAGGGCGGGCGATCTGGTCGTCGGCGTGGGTGGGGTGTCGCTGGCGGGCCGCAGCGCCACCGCCGCCACGGGACTAATCACCGGCCATCAGGGGACGAAGGTGCGACTGACCGTGGTCCGCGGCAACCACCAGCAGGTGCTCACGCTCCGGCGGGCCAACGTGCTCGTGACCAGCGGCGGGATCGTCGACTACCACGGCACCAAGGTCGGCGATGTGCGCCTGACCAGCTTCACCGACGGGTCCGGGGCCGCGGTCCGGGTCCAGGTCGAGAAGGTGCTGCACCAAGGGGCGAAGGCGATCATCCTCGACCTGCGCGACAACGGCGGTGGCCTGCTCGACGAGGCGGTGAACGTGGCCAGCATCTTCATCCCCGACGGCACGATCGTCACCACCAAGGGCCGGAGCCAGCCGGCGGTGACCTACACCGCCAAGGGCGGCGCGATCCCGACCAGCATCCCGATGGTGGTGCTCGTCGACGGCGGCACCGCCTCAGCGGCGGAGATCGTCACCGGCGCGCTGAAGGACCGCGGCCGGGCCAAGGTGGTGGGCACGCACACCTACGGGAAGGGCGTCTTCCAGGAGATCCAGCCGTTGCCCAACGGCGGCGCACTCGACATCACCGTCGGCGAGTACTTCACTCCCAACGGGCAGAACCTGGGCGGCGGCGGCGTGCGCGAGGGTCGCGGGATCCAGCCCAACATCTACGCCCTCGACAATCCCCGCACGCCACAGGACGAAGCGCTCGAGGTGGCCGAGCGCACCGTCGCCGCCGAGGTGCGGTGAGCACCGGCGGCGCCGGCGCGGCCGGCGCGCACGTCGCGGTCATCGAGCGCCGCGGCAAGTTCCTGGTCGCCGAGCCGTTCTTCGGGTCGGGCCCGAGGCTGGCGGTGACCCGGGACGGGCGGGCCGCTGTCGGCGACCTGGTGGTGGTGCGCCAGCAGGCCGCGGGCAACCGCCGCGCCCGCGGCCGGGCTGTGATCGCGCGGCGCCTCGGCCGCCCGGACGTGGCCCGCGACGTGATCGAGGCGTTGATGCTCGACCGGGGGCTGCGGCGTGCATTCGACCCGGCGGTCGAACACGAGGCGGCGGCGGCGTCACGCTCGGACGTGGGCTCGCTGGGCGAGGCCGGCCGGCGCGATCTGCGTTCGCTGTCGACGTTCACGATCGATCCGGTCACGGCACGCGATTACGACGATGCGATCTCGGCCGCGGCGCAGGACGACGGCTGGCGGGTGTGGGTCCACATCGCCGACGTTTCCGCGTACGTGACTTCTGGCTCGCTGGTCGACCGCGAGGCGTACCGGCGGGGCACCAGCGTCTACGTGCCGGGCGCGGTCGAGCCGATGCTGCCGGCGGAACTCTCGAACGACGCCTGCTCGCTGGTGCCCGGCCAGGACCGTCCGACGGTCACGGTAGAGATGACGGTGGCGGGGGAGGAGGTGCGGCGGGCATCGTTCTACCGGTCGCTGATCCGCTCCGACGCGCGACTCGATTACGGCCACGTGGACCAGGTGTTTGCGGGCACGGCGCGGGCGGAGGTGCCGTGGAGCGAGCCGCTGGCCGCGGCTCGGGCCGCCGCCGCGGCGCTGGGCGCCCGCCGGGCCAGACGGGCGGCGCTGGTGCTCGACTCGTCCGAGCCCGAGTTTCAGTTCGACGATGCCGGGAACGTCGTCGCCCTCGAGCCGGTCGCGCAGACCGAGTCCCATCGCCTGATCGAGCACCTGATGATCGCCGCCAACGAGCAGGTCGCCGGCTTGCTCGAGTCGCGCCGGGTGCCGACCCTCTACCGGGTGCACGAACGGCCGGAGGCGAGCGCGGTCGAGCGGCTGATCGAGCAGCTGGCCTCGCTCGGGGTGCCGACGCCACCGGTGCCGAGGGATGGCATGACCCCGCGGCAGGCGGCGGAGCTCGCCGGCGAGGCCTCCCAGCTGGTCTCGGACTGGGTCGCCCGGAGCGGCCACGGCGGGCGGGGCCTGACGAGCCTGGTGCTGCGGGCACTCAAGCAGGCCTACTACGACCATCGCAACCTCGGCCACGCCGGGCTGCAGTCGCCGCGCTACTGCCACTTCACCTCGCCGATCCGCCGCTATCCCGACCTGATCTGCCACCGGGCGCTGCTGTCGGCCGTGGCCGGCGAGGCGGCGCCCGACGCGTCGTGGGTCGCTGCGGCGGGGCCGTGGACCTCGGCGCGCGAGCGCGAGGCGATGGTGATCGAGCGCGACGCCGATGACATCGCCCGCTGCTTCTTCCTCGAGCGGCAGCTGGCCGGGGTCGATCCGTCGGTGGCGTTCGAGGGCGAGGTGGTGGGGGTGATCGGCGCCGGCGCGTTCGTCGCCTTCGGTCCCGGGCTGGCGTTCGAGGGGCTGGTTCCGGTGCGGCGCATGCGCGGCGACTGGTGGGAGCTGAACGAGGAGGCGACGATGCTCGTCGGGACCCGCAGCGGCAGCATGATCCGGCTCGGGGACCCGGTGCAGGTCCGGGTCGAGCTGATCGACGCCTCCCGGGGCCGGGTCGACCTGGCGCCGGCGTGGGAATCGCCGATCGGGCAGGATTGAGGGCGTGGCCAAGCGCTCCCGACGGAAGGCACACGCCGGCGATGTGGCGACCAACCGCCAGGCTTCCTACCGCTTCAACCTGCTCGAGCGGTTCGAGTGCGGGATCGCGCTGACCGGCACCGAGGTCAAGTCGCTGCGCCAGGGGCAGGCGCAGCTGAAGGACGCCTACGCCGTGGTCCGCGAGGGGGAGGTGTGGCTGCTCGACATGTACATCGCGCCCTACGGTCCGGCCTCGCGCGAGAACCACGACCCCGAGCGGCCCCGCAAGCTGCTCCTTCACCGCAGCGAGATCGACCGCCTAATCGGCAAGACCCGCGAGCGGGGGCTGACGCTGGTGCCCACTCGGGTGTACTTCAGCGGCTCGCGGGCCAAGGTCGAGATCGCGCTGGCCCGCGGCAAGGACTTCTACGACAAGCGTGAGACGATCCGCAAGCGGGAGGTGGCGCGCGAGGTGCAGCGAGAGTTGCGCGAGGCGCGGCGGTAGGCGGTCGGGTCGCCGCTGGCGGTGGGGTCGCCGCTGGCGGTGGGGTCGCTGCTGGCGGTGGCGTCGCCGGGGCGCCCCGCCACGTGGATGACCTTTTGCTCTTATAGGCAGCAAAAAGTCGGCCACGTCCCCCTGGGCACGGTCAATTGGCGCCGATTTGCACGACTCGCCCGGTGCGGCGGGCTCGAATAAGAGCCGCCGGACGAGGGTAGGTTGAGGCAATGTCCATTGGCGCTGCATTGACGCTGATTGCCGTCGGCGCGATCCTGAGGTGGGCCGTGACGGCGCATCTGAGCTGGCTGGACGTGCAGACGGCCGGCACGGTGCTGTTCGTGATCGGGATCGTCGCGCTACCGCTGGCCCTGCTGTACACGTTCTGGTGGCCGGTCCGCGGCCGGCGTGACGACACGCGGGTCATGGAGCCGCCCGTCAGGTAGCGCGACTGGCTCTCAGGAGAATGTCCGCGGCAGGTTGGTCGCGTGCATTCCGACGACCAGGAGCGCAATCAGGCTCAGGTAGACGGCCGCGACGAGCGCGCGGTGGAGCGGCTTGACGCGGTAATACGCCTGCTGCTCGGCGCCACCCTGCCTGCGTATCTTCCAGCGGCGGTGGGTCTCCAGCGCGCCGAACACCACGATGATCAGGATGATCGGGTTCGGGAAGATGATCGCGATGGCGATCAGCCCCGCGAATCCGGCGAACCACATCCACGGCGCCATCGCCGCCATCGCCCGGCCGCCGTCCAGAGGGACCACCGGCAGCAGGTTGAACAAGTTGAGGAAGAAGCCCGTGAACGCCAGCGCGCGCCAGATGTCGCTGCCGGTGGCGTGCCAGATCAGGACGCAGGCGGCGGCGCCGATGCTGCCGAGGATCGGGCCGGCGAGGCCGACGCGGGCTTCGGCGGCGGCGTTGTCGCCGAGCGAGCGGGCGCTGATGACGGCGCCGAGAAACGGGATGAACATCGGCGCGCTGGCCTTGATCCCCTCGCGCCGGAGCGCAATCACGTGGCCCATCTCGTGCACCAGCAGCAGAAGCACGAACCCAACCGCGAACGTCCAGCCGAACACGAAGCTGTAGGCGGCGACCGAGACCGCCATCGTCCCGGCTGTGGTGAACAGCTTGAGCTTGGGGATCAGCAGCAGGGCGGTCTTGAACTTGGCCACGAAGGCCACGATGGCCGCGAACACCGGCCCGAGCTTTCGCTTCAGCAGCGAGGGCGGGCGCTGCCCCGCCGGCGCCTCGCCCTCATCGCCTGGAGGCTGGGGCTCAAAGGGCCGTCCGAACGGGTCCCGCGGCTCGGCCGGAGCGATCGGTGCGGGCGCCATCGGCGGTGAGCCCGACGAGGAGAGCCACGAGCTGGACGGTTCCATACACGTACGATTTAAGCAGGCGGAAAACCGCTTTCCGCCGGCGCTTACGATGTTTTTCGGTTTCCCGGTGCGGCGGCTATAGCCCGGCGGGCCTGTCGCCAACGCCTATACTTGAACGTGAACATAACCCCCGGGGACGACAGGCTTCGACGTGGTCGGCTCGTGGGGGTGGTTGCGAGTCGAGGTCCCGGGAGGCCTCGTAAAACACCCGGGAAACAATAAGTGCGAACTCCAATCACGAGTTCCTGCTCCCGGCGGCTGTCTAACAGCTAGCTGAGGAGTACCTGCTCTCCGCTCGCCTGCGGCGGAGAAGCGGGATCATTTTGCAGGCTCACCCGGTGAGGCCCGCTCCAGCCGATCCGGGGACACCTTTCGGAGCTGGTCCTCGACAACCCCGCCGGCGAGGCGAGTCGAGGGCGAGATCAGAGCGCCGGCTACGCTCGTAGACGCCGCCCATCACGCGACTGCGGACGCGGGTTCAATTCCCGCCGTCTCCACCTTGGCAAAGGATTCGAACCGCCCTCCGCGCCAGCGGGGGCGTTTCGGTTAAACAAGCGTGTCGATGCTCGTGATCGCTCGGTAGAACGGCCGGAGTGACGAGGTCCATCCGGATTGGGCCGAAGATGTCTCGCAGAGCCTTGGTAGAAGTCTGAGTTCGCCGCGTCGAGGCTCCGCTGAGCTTGGGTGACCGCGGGCTGTCCGTCTGTTTGGGTTCAGGCTCGAGCATGCTCGGGTGTGGTGCGGTGCCCCATGTTCATGTTGAGCGGAGGGCTTCGGTGGGGCTGAGCCGGGCGGCTTTCGCCGCGGGGTACAGTCCGGCAAGCGCGCCGATCACGGCGCCGGTGGCGGGAGCGGCGATAAGCGCGTAGAGCGGCACGACGAACGGTTCGTGTTTGGTCTGGGCGTAGATCGCGGTGGCACCGGCCCCGAGGATCAGTCCGGCGATCCCGCCGAGCACGGCGAGTAGCGCGGATTCGGTCAGGAATTGTGTCGAGATGTGGCGTTTGGTGGCGCCGAGCGCGCGGCGTAGGCCGATTTCTCCGCGACGCTCGAGGACGGAGATGATCATGGTGTTGGCGATCCCGATCGCGCCGACCAGCAGCGCGACGGCGCCGAGCCCGACGAGCAGGGTAGTGAACTGGCCTTTGGCGGCGGCACGGGCTTTGAGCGCGTCCGAGGGGTTGCTGATCTGGACGCCCGAGGCGTCTTGGGGGTCGGCGGTCGGGGCGAGGAGGTCGGCCACCTGGTTGACGTCGTTCTGGTTGGCGCGGACATAGATCTCGGATGGGTTGGGCTTGGTTTGGAACATCCGTTCAGCGACCGGGAGGGAGATGAACACGTCTGAGTCGAGGTTGGTGTCGAGCGTCGCGGAGCTCAGGACCCCGACCACGGTAAACCAGGTGTCGCCGAGGTACACCAGGACGCCACCGCCTGCCTTACTGATGTCGAGTACGCTGGCGGCGTCGGCGCCGAGCACGGCTTCGGGGTAGCGGTCTGAGACGGCGTCGAGGAAGTGGCCTGAGAGCATCTTGGCGCCCATCACCTCGGGCAGGTTCTCGGCGGTGGCGTCGACGCCGATCCCGCCGGTCTCCGCGGCGGGAACGAGCGGGGTGCGGTACACGTTGGCACCCGAGAGCTGGTAGACGGCGGCGGCACTGATGACGTTCTGCATGTGCTCGATCATCGCCACGGCGGGCGCTGGAAGGACCTCGTTGTTGCCAAGGAAGTTCTGTCCCGGCGTGACGGTGAGCAGGTTGGTCCCGAGCGCGTCGATCTCGGCTAGCAGGTTGGCCTGGGCCGAGGCGGAGACGCCGACGACGGCGACCATCGCGCCGATCCCGATCGCGATCCCGAGGGCTGAGAGCGCGGCTCGTAGCCGGCGGGTGCGGACGGCCTGCAGCGCGGTGCCGAGGAGTTCCGCCACGGGCAGCCGCGCGGGCGTGATGCGCTCGCGTTGTGGCAGGGCGGCGCTGGTGGTTCTCATCGGCGCTCGTCGGCGACGACCTGGCCGTCGTGCATCTGGATCCGACGGCCGAAGCTCCCGGCGATGTGCTCGTCGTGGGTGATCAGCGCGAGCGTGGCCCCATCTGACGCCAGGCCGTGCAGCAGACTGATGACCTCTCCGCCGGACTCGGAGTCCAGGTTGCCGGTTGGCTCATCGGCCAGGATGATCACCGGCCGCTTCGCGATCGCGCGCGCGATCGCGACCCGCTGGCGCTCACCCCCGGAGAGCATCGTCGGGCGGTGTTTCAGGCGGTGGCTGAGGCCCACCCGCCCGAGCGCGATCCGGGCCGCTTCCCGGCGCTGGGGGAGCCCCAGTCCGGTGTAAAGCATTCCGAGCGCGACATTGTCGAGCGCGCTGAGCGCATCCTGGAGATGAAAGTCCTGGAACACGAACCCGATCTCGTGCGCCCGCAGTCCCGCCAGCTGCGTGTCCGTGGCGCTCGCGACGTCGTGGCCGGCGACCTGCACGTGGCCACGGGTGGGGCGCTCGAGCGTTCCCATGACCGTCAACAGCGTTGTCTTGCCGGACCCGGAGGGGCCGACCACCACCGCCTGATCGCGATCGGGGATCTCGACGCTGACATCGCGCAGCGCGAACACCCCGCCGGGATATTCCTTATCGGCGTTGTGGAGCCGCAGCGCGATTCCGTCCTGGGCCGATTCGGTCCCGGCAACGACCGGGTGCTCAACCGCCACTGGTCCCCACGATCCTGATCGTCATCCCTGCGAGTTGGTCACCTGCAGGCCGGAGTAGATGCCCGATCCGGAGATCTGCACGTACCCGGCGGCGAACAGTCCCGTGGTCACCGCGATCCGCTTATGCGGTGCGGCCGCTTCCTGGACAGCGTAGTCCCCGCCTGAGATCGCCAGCAGCGCGGTGACCGGGACCGATAGCACGTTGTTCGCGCGCGCCTCGGCGAAGTCCACGCTGACCGCCGCCTGATCCAACCCGGCGCCGCGCACACGCCGTCTGAGCTTAATCGTCACCGGGACGGTCGATCCCGACGAGCCGCTCGACCCGTTGCCGTTGCCCGAGCCGTTGCTGTTGCTGTTCGAGCTCTGGGCCACCGGGCTGACAGCGCTGATCGTGCCCTCGACCGTGTTGCCCGCCGGCATCTCGACGGTCACCGGCTCACCGACCTTCGCCTCTGACTGCTTGCTCGCGTCGAGATCGACCGTCACGATCAGCCGCGTCGAGGTCGTCTGGAGGATCGCCGACGCGCTCCCGCCGCCGCCACCTCCGGCGGAAGACGGATTGGCGCTGCTCGAGCTCGCTGAGGGGCTGGCGCCACCGGAGTTGTTGGGGTGCGAGGAGTTGTTGGGGCGCGAGGAGGTCGAGTGAGGGCTGCTGGTCGGGTGGTTGTTCGCGGCTCTGAGCTCGGCGATCTCGGCCCTCAGGAGCGCGATCAGCGCCTGAAGGGTCCTCAGGCGCGTGGTGGTGCGCGGCTTGTTTGGATGGCGCGTCTTTGAGCGCTCATGCGGGGTGGTCGCCGGCCGTCGGTCTCGAGGCCGACGAACTCAGGCACGCCGGCGGTCACCGAATCGCCGGTAGTACTCGACGACGACGAATTGCCGGGGCCGGAGCTCCCGCCGGTCGAGCCGAGCGAAGCATCGACCACCGACACGAGCTGAGTGCCGCCGAGGAACACGATCTGTCCGAGTGACAGGCTGCCGGTCTCGGTCTCGCCCAAGGACGCCTGCAGCACGTCGACTCCGGCCGTGGTGGCCGCCTGCCACTGGTCGTCGATCACGATCCCGTCGGGGTTGAACCCGAGCTTGACCAGATTGCGGTTTAGCTGCAGGACGTCCTGGCCCGCGCTGTCGAAGGGCGCCAGGTCCCGGTAGGCCGGCGCCGTCCCGTCCATCAGGATGACCGGCTTGCCATCGACCCTGTACAGGGTCTGACCGGGTTTGATCACCTGTCCCACGCTCGGCAGCCACGTGATCGTCCCGCTCGATCGGTCGTACACCGTCTGCGGATCGGCGAAGCTCAGCGTGCCCGACTCGGTGTCGGTCTCCACCAGGTTGCGCCGCTGGATGGTGGTCGCGCCCGACGCGCTGCTCGAATCGGCGGCGGTCGACTTCGGCGGCGACGAGCTGACGCCGGCGACGATCCCGACCACCACCGCGACCGCCATCACGAACGCCAACGCGGCCAGCAGCCGCCTCCAGCCGCGGCCTGCACGCGCCGTCCGGGGGATGCGTCCCGGATCCACGGTCTATTGTCCCGCGACGAAGCGGGCCACGGCGGCCTTGGTGATGACCCCGTGGGTGACGCTGACGCACGCGTCGCCGGCTTGCAGCACCGCCGGCTGATGCAGGTTGATCCCTGCGTCGGCGAGCATCTCGTGGGTCAGCTCGCCGCTGCTGGTCGGGTCGGGGAAGTTCGGGAACCCGTGGCTGCGTATGCAGCGGGCGAACGCCAGGAACGCGGCGATCTGCGCTTGACTGTGCGCCGCGCTCTGGTTCGGGAGGCCGCCCGGCAGCAGGTGCTGGCAGTCCGTCTCCGCCGACTGGTCCGCGGGCGACTGCGCGGCGCTCGAGATCAGCCAATTTTTCAACTCGTAGGGAGAGGTCGGGTGGAAGAAGTTGGGCACCCCGTGCGAGCGCATGCAGCCGGCGAAGTTGACCGCGTTCTGCTGGGCCTGGGCATAGGTCGGGTGGCCGCCGGGAGCTGGATGCGCTGGACGAGCTGGGCGAGTTCGAGCCACAGGCGGCCACAAGCAGCGAGAACGCGGCAACCGCGACGACAGGGGTGAGGATGGGTGGACGGCGGCAGACGCATGATGTTCGATTCCTTTCAGTCGAGACCGGCATCTGACAACGGCTTGCGCCCACTGTCTGGTGCGGGTAGGTCTCGGGAAGCCCAAGCAAAAGACCTCGGGAGGAATTCCCGACCAACAGAAGGTGAAGATCGTGGGTGGCCTCGCGAGTGGTCAAGGCCCAACACCAGTGGCGCCGCACGCTCTCGCCGTCCGCACGAACGCGGCCCCGTGTGCGTCGATGGAGTTCGGGATCCCGATCCAGTAGTCGCCCTCGCCATAGAGCGCGCTGTAGCGGTTGGCCTCGGCCGACCCGCCCTGTGGAGGGGGGTTGGGCTTCGGGTCGGGCATGCTCGGGAACCCGTGCGCGCGCAGGCAATTTGAGAGCCGAAGCAGCTTTGCGTCTGTCCGCGCGGACGGCGCCGCCGGGGGAGGGCTCTTTACTGGCAGCAGGTGCTGGCAGGCCGACTGAGCGGTCTTGAACGCGGGGGAGGAGGGATTGATCCCGGGGACGTTCTGGAAATTGAGGTTGTCGGGGAAGTTCGACACCCCATGTGAACGCATGCAGCGCGCGAAGTTCAGTGTGTCCTGTTGGGCTTGGGGCTGGTTGGGGTTGGTCGGGCGACCGGGGCTCGAGGAGCTGGGCGAGTTGGAGCCGCATGCGGCGATCACGGCGGAGGCGGCGATAGCGGCTGCTGTTCGCGCTGCGGGCGGCCATGCCCGCTGTGGCCGGCGGGTTAGGCGGGTGCTGTTGTTCATCATGCGCTCCTCAACGTTCGGTCGCGGCTCCGCCTGCTCGTCGATGTGCATCGGGAGTGGCTGCTTGCGCTCCTGCGCCGGCTCATGTGTTCCGCTGCCGGTCCGGTCTAGCGCGCAGCCCATGACACGAGCTGAACGTTGTTAGGCGGATGTCATGTGCGGGAGTGCAGAATGTGCAGGTGCGAGTCTTGGTCGTGGAGGATCACGTTGTGTTGGCCAACCGCATCGGCGAGGGTCTGCGCGACGCCGGCTTCGCCGTCGACGTCGTCTACGACGGCGCGGCTGCGGTCCAGAGCACGACGACTACCGACTACGACGTGGTCGTACTTGATCGCGACCTGCCGGCCGTGCACGGCGACCGGGTCTGCCGCCGGCTGGTGCGCGACGGCTCCTCCAGCCGCATCCTGATGCTCACTGCCGCAACTGACGTCGAGGATCGGGTGTGCGGGCTAGAGCTGGGCGCGGATGACTACCTCGGCAAGCCGTTCGCCTTCCATGAGCTGATCGCGCGCATCCGCGCCCTGGGGCGGCGCGGACCGGGCTCGCCCGCGGTCGTGCAGCGGGGCGACCTGGTGGTCGACCGCGCCCGGCATCGGGCCAGCCGCGCCGGCGTGCCGTTGACCTTGACGCGCAAGGAGTTTGGCGTGCTGGAGTGCCTGGCCGGCGCGGACGGCGCTGCCGTCAGCGCCGAAGAGCTGCTCGAACACGTGTGGGACGCGCGCGCCGACCCGTTCAGCAACACGGTCGCGGTGACCGTGGGGCGGCTGCGACGCAAACTCGGCGACCCGCCGCTGATCGAGACCGTCGTCGGCGTCGGCTACCGGTTGTGAGACGGCATCTCAGCGCCCGGTCGCGGCTGACGCTGCTCTATACCTCGTTGTTCGCGCTCGGCGGGGCCGGGCTGGTTTTGATCACTTACCTGCTGGTCGCGCATAGCTTGCGTACCCCGACGACCACCGGAATCCCACCGGTGAGCCGGCAGGCGATCGCGCAGTGCGTCAAGGCGGCGCAGAGCGCGGGCGGTTTGGCCGCCCGCGTGGTGGAAAAGTGCGCCGGGGTGTATGCCAACGGTGTCCAGGCCGGCGCCTCTGCACAGCGCAGCACGACGCTCGCTCACCTGCTGGCCTACTCGCTGCTCGGGCTGGCGGGCGTGATACTGCTGGCCGCGGTCGCGGGCTGGATCGTCGCCGGACGCATCCTGCGACCGGTGCACCGGCTCACCGCAGCTGCTCGCGCCGCCAGTGAGCAGAACCTGTCCCAGCGCATCGCCCTGCAGGGCCCGCGCGACGAGCTGCGTGAGCTCGCCGACACGTTCGACACGATGCTCGAACGGCTCGACCGCGCCTTCAGCAGCCAGCGGCAGTTCATCGCCAACGCCAGCCATGAGCTTCGCACGCCGCTGACTGTCATGCGCACCTCGATGGACGTTGTCCTCGCCAAGCCGGAGCCGACGCGCGACGAATTGGTGTCGATGACGACCGAAGTCCGCCAGGCCGTCGATCACGCCGAGCGGCTCATCGAGGTACTGCTGATACTCGCGCGCAACGATCAGGCGCGCGTCCTCACCGACCCGCTGGATCTAGCCGCCGTCGCCGAAGACGCACTCGAGGGACGTTCGGCCAACGGCATTGCGACGCTCACCACGCTCGACGAAGCCCCCGTGACCGGCGACGGGATGCTGCTCGAACGACTCGTCGCCAACCTGCTCGACAATGCCGAGCGCTACAACGTTGCGGGCGGCACTGTCGCGATCTCGACGACCACCGACAACGGCGCGTCCCTGGTGCGAGTCGTCAACACCGGCCAGGTTGTCCCACCCGACCAGGTCGACCGCCTGTTCCAGCCGTTCGCACGCCTCGACGAACGTACCCGCCACGATGGTTTCGGCCTCGGCCTCGCCCTGGTGTCGTCGATCGCCACCGTCCACAGCGGAACCGTGCACGCCGCTGCCGTCTCCACCGGCGGCCTCGACATCACCGTTCGCCTACCGCGCCGCTACCGCCAGGAACCAGAGCACCGGACTGAAAACACATAGGTCTTCGCGGACTGCCAGCCGATGTCGCGACGTCCGCTCGTCTCTGAACGAAGGAACGCGCTACACGCTCGCCTCTGCGCGTGGGCCCGCTTCCGCGGCCTCGATCCGTCCAAGCCACGGCGTCGCCTCAAGTCGCTCGAACGTCTCGCGTGACTCGGCTAGCAACGGTTCGGCTTCCGCCGCGCGATCGGTCGCCAGGAGCCACTCGGCATGCTCGGTCAGGGTGATCGCGAGCCAGAACACCATGCTGTACTCGCGGAAGGTGGAGGTGGCGGTTGCGAAGCCTTGGCCGGCTTTGAACGCGTCGCCGTCGTCGGCGGCGAGGCGGGCGCGGAAGCGGGCGGCGTGTGCCCGGAGGCTCGGCGCGAGCCGTCCTGGTGGTAACGCTTCGAGGCTCGCGAGCAGATGCTCAGCGCGCTCGCGGTCGCCGAGCGCCAGCGACGCTTCCAGCGCCTGGGGGACGGCTATCTTGACCGTCTGATCGGCCGGACGGACGTCGAGCAGTTCGTCCAGAACCTCCTGCGCGGCCGCCAGCGCCTCTCGCTCGTTCCCTTCCGCGCCCAGCACAACACTGACAGCGGCACCGTAGGCCGTTCGGGCCTGAAGGTCGGTCGAGTTCTGGTGGCGCTCATGGAGGAAGACAAGGCGGCGGGCGTCGTCGATCCGACCCTGGGCCACCAGCGGCTCCGGCAAGGCCAGCAGGAACGCTGGCGTCAGCTCAACGAGCCGCTCCTCGGGCACCTGGCCCAGCAGGCCGAAAGCCTCGGACCAGCGGCCGGTGAGCGCCAGCGACCAGGACAGCTCGGCTAGCAACACCTGCTCGGAGCTGCGGTCGCCCACTCGCCGCGCATAGGCAACACCCTTCTCGAGGTGAGCGGCCGCTTCTTCACAGCGGTCGCCTGAATGCAGGATGGATCCGAGATTGTTGTAGGCCCGCAGCGCGGAAGCCGGCAGTTCGTGCTCGAGCGCGAAGTCCAGCGCCGCCGTCACGAGCGCCTGGGCGTACGTGGGTCGTGAGCGGAAGATAGCGACGACTCCCATGCTGTTGAGCGTCTCGGCGAGCACTTCCGGCAGCCACAGCGACTCGGCAAGGACGATTGCAGTCTCGAGCCGCGCCGACGCGGCTTCCCAGTCGCCTTTGAAGACATGTAGGCGACCGATTTGCGCCGCGAGAGTGGCGAGGTCGGCGTCGGGCTGATCGCCGCTCAGCTCGCTCCAGGCGCGTTCCATGCGTTCGAGCGCTCCGTCGAGCTGACCGCGCATCCACTCAACTTCGCCGAGGCGGGCGGTGAGCCGGGCCGCGTCGTGGCGTTCGTTGTCTGCTTGGAAAGAAGCGAGCGCCTCTTCAAAGCTGGTCTGGGCATGCTCGCTGTTGCCGGCGCGCAGCGCCATCTCGCCAGCGCGTTCAAGCAAACGCGCACGCACGAGCGCCCGCTCGGCGAGCGAGGCGGCCTGCATGAAGTAGCGCTCCGCCTCCTCGCTCGCGGCGAGCGATCCGGCCCGCTCGCCGGCGTCGGACAGCAACTCCGTCGCACGCTCTTTGATCTGCTCCGCGTCCGAGTCGTCAGGCGCCGCCTCGTATGCGGCGACGTAGTGCGCCGCAAGGACCTCGATCAGTTCCTGCTCGGAGCCGAATGTCTGCTCCACCTGCGTGGCGGCCGCGAGATGAAGCGCCTTGCGCTCGCGCCTCGACAGCGTTTCGTAGGCGACTCGCCGAACGAGGTCCTGGAGGAATCCGTACTGGCCGTGCTCCGGGGAGCGCGGATCGGCCTGGATCGAGAGCACCTCCTTGCGCACAAGGCCTGCCAGCAGCGGCTCCACCTTGTCCTCATCCAGTCCGGAGAGCGCTGCCAGGGCCTGCCTGGTGAATGTCTTGCCGTAGACGGCGCCGTTCTGGAGCAGCCTGCGCTCCTCCGGCGAGAGACCATCGAGACGGGCCGCGATCAGCGCCTGCAACGTCTCAGGCACCTCTAACGTCTCGATCGGCCCGACCGGGCGGTAGACGCTCCCCTCCTGCGCGAGCAAGCCGCGGTCGAGCAGCATCCGCACCGTCTCGACCGCATAGAGCGGCACTCCCTCCGCGCGCGCGAGGATCTGGTCCCCCAGCTCCCGGGGAAGCCCGGGAACCAGGCCCGCGAGCAGGTCCTGCATTGCCCGCTCAGACAGTGGCTCCAGGTAGATCGCGCTGAACGTCCGGCTGCCGGCGCCCCAGGTCGGTCGCCGCTCGAGAAGCTCCGGACGGGCGAGTGTGATCACACACAGGCGATGGTCGCGGGACCACTCGAGCAGGTACTCGACGAAGTCGAGCAGGCTCGGGTCCGCCCACTGCATGTCCTCGAACACCATCGTGACGGGATCGGCGTCGGCGAGCCGCTCGAAGAACAGCCGCCAGGCGCCGAAGAGCTCCTGCTGAGCACGAGCCTGCCGCTCCTCGAGCCCGAGCAGGTGCGCCAGCCGCGGCTCTACAAACCGTCGCTCCTCGTCATCGACCACGTACTCGGCCAGCGTCGCCTGCAACTTCGCAAACGCCGTGGCCGACGCCTCGTCTTCAGCGATCCGGCAACGCATCCGCACCATGTCCGCCAGCGCCCAGTAGGTCACTCCCTCGCCGTAGGCGAGGCAGCGCCCGCGGTGCCAGAGCGTCGTCTGAGGGATGCCGTCGATGTATTTGAAGAACTCCCACCCCAGCCGCGACTTGCCGATCCCCGCGATGCCTGTGACCGACACGAGGTACGCCCGTCCCTCCTCGGCTGAGGCGTGGAAGAGCTCCTTGAGCAGCCGCAGCTCACGGTCGCGTCCCACGAATGGTGGCTCGAGTCCCTCGGCCTTCAGCGCACCCCGCCCTCCGGAGACGACTCGCAGCGCCCGCCACAATGGCATCAACCCGGACTTGCCCTTGAGCTCGAAGTTTCCAGCCGACTCGTAGACCACCGCCGGCTCGGTCGCCCGCCGCGTCCCCTCGCCTACCAGGACGCCGCCTGGGGGTGCCACCGCCTGTACCCGCGAGGCGGTGTTCACCAGATCGCCGGCGATCATCGCCTCGACGGTCGCGCCGAGCGTGACGGCCGCATCACCGCTCAAGACGCCGGCGCGTGCCTGCAGCTCGGGGTCGCCGACCTCCTCGCCCAGCGCCTGTACTGACGCCACGAGCTCGAGCGCCGCCCTCACCGCGCGCTCAGCGTCATCCTCGGTCGCGACCGGGGCGCCCCATACCGCGACGACCGCGTCGCCGATGAACTTCTCGACCGAGCCGCCGTACAGCTCGATCAGCCGACGGCAGAGGTCGAAGTAGCGCGATAGCAGCTCGCGCGTGTCTTCGTCGTCACGACGCTCAGACGCTGTGGTGAACCCGACCAGGTCGGCGAACAGCACGGACACAAACCGGCGCTCGGCGACCAGCGGCGTGACCTCGGTTCCGGGAGCGGCCACGGCCGGCGAGTTGTCGGGTGCGAGCGCCGTACCGCACTCGTCGCAGAACCGCTGCCCTTGCTCATTCGCCCCTCCGCACGCGGGGCACACGAGCGCCAGCGGCGCCCCACACGCTCCGCAAAACTTCGCGCCCTCGCGATTCTCGGCCCCGCAGTTCGTGCATCCAGTCACAACGAAACCTTAGGTTATGGGGTGACGCTAGTCGATGCCCCGGCAAAGCCGAGCGAGCAGAGCCTTACGCCGTTCACCGCGGGAGGTGTCCACTGCTGGCGGAAATACGTTCCACGACGCTGCGCCGCGGTCACGATGCGATGATCTGGGTCTTCGTGCACGCACGAAGCCGGTCGGGCGCCGCAAATGCTTACAGCGGCGAACGCCGTGGCGGATCACACGGATAATGCAGCTAGCTTCCAAATCGACGCGCAGGCTTGTTGGAAGGAGAGGTGGCGTGAGACGAGGACCGGCAATCACGTGGGCCACGCTGACGCTGGCTGGAGCGATTGTGCTGGGTGGTGCCTCCCCGGCGTTTGCCGACAGCGCGTTCACTGCGCGGTTCAGCGCCAACGCGAACGGCGACATTGCGCTCGTCGGCAACACGCTCGAGACCTGCCAGAGCGCGGCGGTCGATTGCACGAATGCCCGCGCAGGGAAGGGGAGCGCGCTCAACAACAACGGGTTCGTGATGGAGCGGGTGGATGTCGATCGCACGATGCTTGATTCCTCGTCGGCTCGGCTGCGCTTGCCCGATGGCGCTCGGGTGCTTTTCGCGGGTCTGTATTACGGGGCGCGCACGACCGCGGGGACCCGCGGGAAGGCCGCGCCCGATGCCTCGTCGTCGTCGTTGCGGACGGTCGATCTGAGGCCTCCGGGCGGCTCCGGATTTGAGCGGCTCGAGCGGCGAACTGGACGAGAGTTCGGAGGTGAAGGGCGCCTACGGCGTGTTCGTTGATGTCACGGGCCAGGTGCGGCGTGCTGGATCCGGGGTGTACACGGTCGCCGACGTGCAGTCGGCCACCGGGGAGGACCGCTATGCCGGTTGGGCTTTGGTGGTCGCCTATGAGGCCGCCGGCGACCCGCCGCGCAATCTCACGGTGTTCGATGGGCTGCAGTCGGTCACGCAGACCAAGCCGGCGCTGGAGATTCCGGTGAGCGGCTTCCAGACGCCGCTCACCGGGCCGGTCCGCACGAAACTCGGGTTCGTCGCCTACGAGGGCGACCGCGGACTGACGGGGGACAAGGCGACGCTGGACGGAAAGGCGCTCAGCGACAAAGTCACCCCGGCCGACAACTTCTTCAACAGCACGATCTCGGTCGATGGCCAGGACTCCACCGACAAGACGCCCGACTACGTCAACCAGCTCGGGTTCGACGCGAAGGTGCTCCGGGTCGACGGGATCCTCGCCAATGGCGCGACCAGCGCGAAAATCGCGCTCAAGACCAGCAGCGATCAGTACCTGCCCCATGTGATCACGTTTGCGACCGATCTCTACGCGCCGGTGATTCACGCGACCAAGGCAGTCGCGAACCTGACCCACCCGGACGGTCCGGCGCAGGCGGGAGACAAGCTGCGCTACACGGTCACCTACACCAATGAGGGGCTCGAGGCAGCAAGGAACTTCGTTGCCGTGGACCCGCTGCCGGCGGACACCTCCTACCTGTCGGGCTCGCTGCGAATTGTGGGTGCGCCCGCGAACGTGGCCTCCCCGAGCGATCTCCCGGGCGACGACCTGGGCGAGTACGACCCCGCGCAGCATGCTGTTCGCTTCTTCCTCGGCAGCGGCGCCGCCGCCGGCCGAGGCGGCGACCTGGCGGTCGCTGGGGCCTCCGGCGACCGAGCCGAGATCAGCTTCGAGGTGCGCGTTGACGACAACATCACCGCCGAGCACGAGATCCGCAATGTCGCGCTGGCGACGTTCATCGCGCCGACGCTCGGCAAGGAGCTCAGCGCGGTGTCCTCGGAGGCGAACGTCCGCGCGATCCCGGGGGCGATGGGCTCTGAGCCGGCCGACCTCGCGGTCGCGCAGAGCGAGACCGTGGCGCCGGCCGCGCTTGGCGACGACGCTGTCGATGACCACATCACGATCGAGAACCACGGGCCCGGGGACGCAACCGACGTCGTGTTGCACGAGATGGTGCCGCCCGGCGCGACGATCGAGTCCGCCACCGCCGACCAGGGATCGTGCTCTCTGGGCACGACCGAGGTCACCTGCATCGTCCCGCACCTGGACAGCGGCGGGTCCGTCGAGGTCAACGTCGTCATCGTCGAGCCGGCGGGCGATGCGGCGTCCGGCTCGCTGGCCGAGGCCACCGTCACCGCGGCTCAGCTTGACCCCAAGCCCGCCAACGACAGCGACGCGGTCACGGCGCCAACGCCGCCATCCACCGGCCCGAGCGCGCCGGTGACCGACCTCGCGCTCCAGGCTCACGAGAGCTCGCAGAGTGTGCCGCTCGGCGGCACCCTGACCGAGACGATCAAGGTCGTCAACGACGGCGTGGAAACCGCCACCGGCGTTGAGCTCACCGACGTGCTCGGCGCAGCCACGGAGCTGATCGACGTCAACCCGGGAGCGTTCACGTGCGCCTCGGACGCGCCCCTGCAGTGCGCCCTGGCCGCGCTCGCGCCGGGTGCGAGTCAGACGATCGAGCTGTCGCTGCGACCGCTGGGACCGGGTCAGCTGATCGACGCGGCCAGCGTCAGCGCAGAGCAACTCGAATCCAACTACGCCAACAACACGGCGAAGGTGGCCGCGACCGTCAGGCGACGCGCGACCGCGGCAAGAGTGCGCATCGTTCCGATCCAGCCGGTCACAGCTGCCCATCAGATCGTCGATTTCGTGATCATCGATCGGCGTGAGGAGGCACATCCCGGGAGTGATGCCGACCGTATGCGTGACGCTCCCCAAACGGCTGCGCCTGACCGCTGCGCCCGGGGCGATCGCGAACCGATCGCGCGTCTGCTGGGAGCTGACCGACCTGGTCAGAGGCAAGCCGCAGAGCTTCCGCCTCTCGGCGCGAGTTGGGTCGGTATCTCGCCGTGGAGCTGTGTTGGCGATAGACGCCCGGCTCACGGGCGCGAACTTTGCCCCCAGCCGCGCCGCGGCGACGATCCAGGTGCCGCCACGGCCCGTCGCCTGCACCTCGAGCCTGAGGCCGCACCCGGTGGCGAGGATCGCCTGCTGACGGAACGCCCGCCGCCACCCTCCGCGTCAAAGGCAAGCCCGGCCGCGCCTAGCCGACATGCGCATCGAGCAGATCTTCGAAGTCGCGAGCTCGCCGGAACGCGTCTTCGACTACAAAGGCAACTGACGCGTGCGCGCGCAGGATGTGGGAAGGTTTTCCGCCGTGCGGAGAGGCCATGGTGTGCGGCGCCTTGGGCGTTGGAGCGCCTTGTTGATGGCGCTCGCGCTGCTCGGCCTGATGACGTCCGTCCGTGCCTCGGCGGCCACGCCGGCGCCCACCTTCAGCGCCCACGGCAGCGCCGAGCAGGTTTACGTCACCGGCCTGGCGCCGGGTGCGCAGATGTCGCTGCTGACCTCGGCGGGAACGACGCTGTACACGCAGAGCGCGGATTCGCTGGGCGGCCTGCTGTTCCGGAATGTGGCCCCGGGAAGTGGTTATCGGGTGCGGCTGAACGCAAACGGCGCCGAGTCGGGGCCGATCACGGTCCACTCCGATGCGGCGGCGCCGTGGGATCCCAGCATCTACAACCAGTCGATCCCGGACAACGGCTATACGTATCTGACCACTCGCGACGGCACCCAGCTGGCGATCGACGTGCACCCGCCGACCAGCCCGGCCGGAGAGCCAGGCGTTCCGTCGAGCATCACCCTTCCGACCTTCCCCCATCCGGGCGTGCCGACCCCGAGCTACGTCCCGCCGTATCCGACGCTGATCGAGTACTCGGGCTACGGCTATGCCGACCCCGCCGGGCCGGTGAACGGAATCGCCGTGCTCGCGAACCTGATGGGGTTCGCGGTCGTCGACGTAAACATGCGGGGGACGGGCTGCTCGGGCGGCGCGTTTGACTACTTCGAGTCGCTGCAGAGCCTCGACGGCTATGACGTGATCGAGACGATCGCCCACCAGCCGTGGGTGCTCGGCCACAAGGTGGGCATGCTCGGCATCTCCTACGGCGGCATCAGCCAGCTGTTCACCGCGCAGCTCGATCCGCCGGATCTGGAGGCGATCGCGCCGCTATCGGTGATCGACGCAACGGCGTCGACTCTGTACCCCGGCGGCATCCTCAACACCGGCTTCGCGGTCCCGTGGGCGGAGCAGCGACAGGAGGAGGCCGAGCCGGCCGGGCCAAACAGCGGCCAGCCGTGGGCATACCAGCAAATCCAGCAGGGCGATCAGACGTGTGCCGCCAACCAGGCCCTGCACGGCGAGGCCGCGGACCTGATGGCCAAGATCCAGGCCAACGCGACCTACAACCCCTCGGTGGCCGATCCGCTTGACCCGATCACGTTCGTCAACAAGATCAAGGTCCCGACGTTTCTGGTCTGCCAATGGGAGGACGAGCAGACCGGTGGCCACTGCCCCGATCTGGTCCAGCACTTCACGGGCACGCGGTTGAAGTGGTTCACGTTCACCAACGGTGCACACATCGACTCGCTCGATCCGTACACCTATGACCGCTGGTACGACTTTCTGGAGCTGTTCGTCGCCCACCAGGCCCCCATCGTGAACCAGGCAGTGACCCGGGCCGCCGCCCCGCTGATCTACCAGGAGGCGATGGGGCTCCCCCAGAGCGACCTGGTCACGCTGCCGCCGGACCCGATCCAGCTGGAGCCGACTTACCAAACCGCGCTGGCCGCGTTCGAGGCGCTCCCGGAGGTGCGGGTGCTGTTCGACAACGGCGCCGGTACTTCCCCGACCGGCGCCACGACGCCCGGTGACCCTTACCCGGCGTTCGAGCAGTCATTCTCCACGTTCCCGGTTCCCGGCACGACCGCGCGCACCTGGTACTTCGGATCCGGCGGGACCCTCAATGACACGGCGCCTGCCGCCGGGGGCACCGACAGTTACACCTCACAGGCGGGAGCGCTGCCGCTGACCGACTTCTCGAGCAACACCGGCGCGGGCGGTCTGTGGGGCAACGCGTCTCAGTGGCAGTGGAATTGGCAGCACAACCCGTCCGGTTCCGCCGTCTCCTACACCTCGTCGCCGCTGACCGCGAACAGCACCGTGATCGGCGGGGGCGCCGTCCACGTCTGGCTGCAGTCCTCCACGCCGGACGTCGATCTCCAGGCCACGGTCAGCGAGGTTCGTCCGGACGGCAACGAGACGTTCGTTCAGGATGGGTGGATCCGGGCCAGCGAGCGCAAGCTCGCCACCACCGCGAACAACATCTTCAAGCAGCCCAGCACGCTGCTCGAGCCCATCCCCACGTTCGTGGCCTCCGACGAGCAGCCGATGCCCGCGGGGCAGTTTGCCGAGGTTGTGATCCCGCTCTACTTCGAAGGCCATGTCTACCGTGCGGGCTCGCGCATCCGGGTCACGATTGCGGCGCCCAATGGCACGCAGCCCGTCTGGTCGTTCAGCCAGACGCAGCCGCCGGCGGGCACCGCCGGCGAATCGATCGCCTTCTCGCCGAGCATGCCCTCGAGCCTGATCCTTCCCGTCGTCCCGGGCGTGAACGTCCCCACCGGGCTGCCGGCGTGCCCGAGTCTGCGCAACGAGCCGTGCCGGCCGTAGGCAGCTCCGTGATCTAGGGCACGATCGTCGGCGCGCCGGTGGTGTCGCCGGCGCCGCCGAAGTGGGCGATGTAGCGCAGCGCGCTGGCTGGGGCCAGCCCGTCGAGCAGGGCTCCGGAGTCGCCGTTCAGGAAGTAGGACTGGTAGGCGAAGGGAAACAGGCGGACGACGGCGGCGATGTTGTCGATGTACAACGGATCGTCGCCGAGGCCGTAGTCGGGTGACCCTGGATAGGCCAGCCCCCATTCTGGGAAGCTCAACGGCTTGCCGTGCTGGGCGGCGAACTGCTGCACCGTGTCAATCCCGTCCGCTTGCGTGGTGAGCCTGATCCAGGCGGCGGGCTCGGAGGTGATGCCTGCCGGCAGGCCGCTGTCGTAGGCATCGATGCCGATGATGTCGACGGCCCGATCCCCGGGGTACCAGTCCGCCAGCGGAATCGGCCGCCAGTAGGCGTTGACCGTCCAGTCCATGAGGAAGTGGGCTCCCGGCACGGCCTTCATCGCCAGGGCCTCGTTGCTCCAGCAAGCAGCCCATTCCAGCTCCTCCTGTGTGGTTGGCCAGCCGTCGACGCCGTCGCTCGGTAGGTCGCCGGGGTCGGCGGTGTCGTTGCCTTCCTGCTGGAGCCGGATGATCGAGTCGCCGAGGCCATCGTTGACGAGGTTCTTGCCCAGCGCCAGTGCGTACCAGTTGTAATCCCCTTGCGCGCACTTGGCCAGCGGACCGCTGCCGTCCTCCGAGCTGGGCCAGAGCTGGGTGGTGATGATCAGCTGGCGTCGCTCACCCGGGGCGCACGGGTCGTCGGGATTTGCGCAGTTCTTCCAGTCCTGCCAATTGAAGTACTCGGCGCTGGGGTGACCGGCGGTGGTGAACCACGGGGTCTCCCAGCTCGTCCACTGCTGGTTGGTGTTGGAGAACGTCAGCGCACAGCGGAAGCGGTAGCCGATGCGATTGCCGAAGGCGGCGAGCGTGGACACGTTGTTGGCCGCATACAGGCAGTCGGCCTTCGAGTCCTGAGTCTCGAACTGTTCGCTGGTGTCCGTCGAGCCATCCGGTCCCACGCATTGGTACTGGCTGACGCTGTCGCCCTTGCCACACAGCTGGTATTCGTAGGTGGTTCCAGGCACGAGGTTCGATACCTGCTCGCCGGGGAGCTGGACCTGCTGACCCTGGGTGCTCGACGTGAATTGTTGGACCGGCGTCTGGAACTGGTAGAGATGGTCGGTCCCGTAGCGGAGATACCACCAGCAGGGGCCGTGGTCGCATGCTCCCCTCGCGTTGAGGGTGGCGGTCACGCGGGTCACGTTGGTCGCGGCCGTGGTCATTCCGTCGCATCCGGTGACACCCAGCGCCCCAAAGAGCAGCATGACGAGCACGCTGCTCCTACGAAGCGGTCGGTAATCCGGTGCGTTGATTTGTTACGAAGCGATGCGGGGGATCGGGAGTGGGACCTCTCGGCACCGAACCCCGCTCGCAGACGACCGATCGCGTTCACCCGGGCGCGATCGGGCGCCCCTCGTCCTCGAGCCGGTGCTCATCGCCGTCACTGGCGACGAGCACCCGATGCGGAGCGATCCAGGGACGAGCCACCCGGCACAAGCGCTCAGGCGAGAGCGACGCCAAGGTTTGCCGCGAGTCGGGCCCTCCCATCGGCGGAATGATAAGCACCCTGATCGATTGAGGTCGATTTCAGCTTGCCGTCGCGAAACACGGCTCGCCCAGCTTCACCCTCTCTAGACTTGGCCGAGCGCAAGATTGGAGGAGAGCCCATGGCCAAGGCCAAGCGCACGGATCACGACGCGACGCCTGACACTCGCACTACGGCGGCGGACCAGGCATCGCCATGGTCGCCGGAGGATGCGCCCCCCGGAAAGCCGAAGAAGAAGCTCAAGCGCAAACGGTTCGAGGCCGAGTTGCTGGGGCTCCAGCGCGAGCTGGTGATCATGCAGGAGTACGTGAAGGCGAAAGGCCTCAAGGTCGTGGTCATCTTCGAGGGGCGCGACGCCGCCGGCAAGGGTGGCGTGATCAAGCGAATCGCCGAGCGGACCAATCCCCGGGCGTGCCGGGTCGTGGCGCTGCCGGCGCCGACCGAGCGCGAGAAGACTCAGTGGTACTTCCAGCGCTACGTGACGCAACCTGCCGGCCGCGGGGGAGATCGTCCTCTTCGACCGGTCCTGGTACAACCGCGCCGGCGTGGAGCGGGTGATGGGTTTCTGCACCGAGAGCGAGTACGAGGAGTTCATGCGCTCCTGCCCGGAGTTCGAGCACATGCTCGTGCGCTCCGGGATCAAGTTGATCAAGTACTGGTTCTCGATCTCCGACGAGGAGCAGGAGCGGCGTTTCCAGGCCCGCGCGAGCGACCCGATGCGGCGCTGGAAGCTGAGTCCGATGGACCTCGAGTCGCGAGCCCGCTGGGTTGCCTACTCGCGGGCCAAGGACGAGATGTTCCGCTACACCGACATCAAGGTCGCGCCGTGGTACGTGGTCCAGGCGGACGACAAGCGCCGCGCGCGGCTGAACTGCATCGCCCACCTGCTCTCGCTGATCGACTACCAGGACCTCACCCCGCCCCCGATCGAGCTGCCGCCACGCGCCGAAGACGCGTATGTCCGGCCGCCGCTCGAGGAGCAGACGTTCGTGCCCCAGGTGTACTGACGCTCCGCTTCACGCGGCGCGGAAGACGCGGAAGTCGCCGCTCACGGTGTTGCCGCGGATGACCACCGCCGGGCCGGCATCGTCGCCCGACCTGGGGGACAGGGGGATCTCGGAGCTGAGCTCTCCGGAGGCCGATCCGGCGTCGACCTCGATGCTGGTCCCGGGTGCGATCCCGAGCTCGACGTCGCCGGAGACGCTCTGCACTCTCACCTTGCCCTGGCGCAGCGAGCCGACGCGCACGCCACCGGACACCGACTGCGCCGACACCGACCCGTCGACCGCCTCGGCGGCGACGTGGCCGGAGACCGTCTGCACGGTCAGGTCGCCGGCCACGCCGGGGCAGGCGCACGTCGCCGCTCACGCTCTTCACCGTCGCGTCGCCGTCGAGCTCGCCGGTGACCAGGATGTCCGCGGAGGCGAGCTTCGTCTCCAGCCCGGCAAAGGTGCCGGAGAGCGTCGCGTCGCCCGCGGCAGTCACGATCTCGACGCGGGAGTGGTGCGGCACCTGGGCCCGCACCCGCAGCGATCCGTCGAAGCGGCCGAACGGGCTGCCGAAGGTCTTGCGCAGCGGTCCGACGGCGAGCCGGTCGCCGACGAGCTCGACCTTCGTCCCGTCGATCCGCTTTTGCGAGCCCTCGAGCATCACCGTCGACTCCCCGCCGTCGACCGTCGCGATCTCGACGGCGGCCGACGGGACCTTGACCTCGAGCCGGATCGGGCCCGGGGTGGCGAAATGCTGTTCAGTCATTGCTCCTCACTTTCAGCTCCGGCCATAGCCGGTCAGGCGGCGGCTGCCGCCGGTGGACGGACCGGGCCCGAGGGCGCGGGTGAGCGCCTGCACGAGCCAGGTGTTGACAGATGCGCCGTTGGCCGCGGCGGCGGCCTCGACGCGGGACTTCAGACTCTCGGGCAGGCGCAGGGTGATCCGGGCGGCGAACTCCTCGGCGGCTTCGGACCGCGCCGGTTCAGCCTCGCCGACGTAGACGAGCTCCGGCTCGCCGCCGGCGACGCGAACCTCGACCCTGCCCTGGTCCAGCTGCGCCGAGAGTTCGAGTGCCGCCTCGGTCAGCGCCTCCTGGAGGCGCCGAGCCAGCGACGACTCGAGCGCCACCGCGAGCAGCTCTGCGGCGCGCCTCGTCCCTTCGTCACCGACCGCGGCGACGCGGGCGAGATCCTCGGAGACCGCCTGGACGTAACTGTCGAGCTGCATGAAGTCATGATGACATCACAATGACGTCATGTCAAGTCAAACCGATGCCACGGATGGGTTGGGGATGCACGGGCCACGGCACGGGAGTCGCCGGCGGTGGCGCCGCGGATCTCGGAGCGGTGGCAGGATGGGGGCGTGAGCAATGCCCCCGACCCCGCGACCGTGGTCACGACCGAGCGCGTGATCGTGCGGCCGTGGCGCCCAGATGAGGCCGACAGCCTGTTCGACATACACCGGCGCATCGAGGTTGTTCGCGGATGGGGCGGGACACCGATGGGCGAGCGTCGCGAGGCGACTCAAATGATCGAGCGGTACTCGAACGAGCTCGCGTCCGATCCGCGCTTTGGCTTCTGGGCGGTGGTGGCGCGCGCATCCGGAGTTCCCGTCGGGACCGTGTTGCTGAAACCGCTGCCGAATGGCGCGGGCGAGATCGAGATCGGCTGGCGCCTTCATCCCGATTGGTGGGGCCGGGGCCTGGCCAGCGAGGCCGCCGCCGCCGTCCTGGGGCGTGGGTTCGCGGACGGCCTGGAGGAAGTGTGGGCGGTGACGCTGCCCGACAACCATCGTTCGGTCCGCGTCTGTCGCCGGATCGGGATGCGCCTGCTCGGGGTCACGCACCGCTGGTATCACGAGCCGAGCCTGATGTTCTGGATTGGCTCCCGGCCCGATCAGGAGCCCTCGCTGGGTCCCGACGAGCCGTTGCCGGCCGGCCTCCCTGAAGCCTGACTACGCCTTCAGCGCGACGGCGGCCTCGGGCGTGGCCACGTGGAAGCTGAAGCTCTCCTCGAGGTAGAGCCTCACCATCTCGCCGTCGTGTGACTGGTAGCCGATCGACAGATCCTGGCCGGATTCGAACCGGAAGTCGCCGCCCCGGAGGCTGAGCACGACCGCGCCCTTCACCCCCGGCGCCCAGACGATCGGGCCGCCTTGGAGGATCTTGCCCAGGTGGTCGAGCAGCGGGTAGCCGCCATGCTCGGCGGTCTCGGCCACGCGGCGGTACTGCTCGCGCCCGAGGGCCAGCCCGTACGGCCCGGTGACACCGTTGCAGAGCAGCCGCTCCACGGCGCCGGCGACCTGCCGCGGATAGCCCTCGGCGGCCTCGCCCAGGGACACCTGCTGATGCGGTGAGGCCTCGGCGATCCCGACGATCGCTCCCTTCCAGCCGTGGAAGACGGCGACGTTCTCGGCCAGCGCGATCTGATGGGCGGCATTGTCGAGCGGCTCGAGATCGGCGTCGGCGGCGCCACGGTCAGCGTCCCGCAACTCGTCCCGCGAGAGCTCGAAGTCGGCCCGCAGCTCGACCAGGGGCAGCACCCGGCGCTGCAACCCGGACACTCCCTCCGAGGGCGGGTCGGACAGCGGGTTGACGCGTCCGAGGTTGGTGGCCGAGTATTCCCAGCCGAGAGGGCCGGAGAAGTCGACCAGCTTCCGGGCCGCGAGCGCGGCTCGCAGGCGTTCGCGCGCCTCCTCGTCCAGGAGCGCCCAGCCTCCGTCGCTGATTGGCGCGTGCGCACGGAGCAGGTGGTTCATCGCGTGGCTCCTCTCAGGCTTCCGATCCCCAGCGAACCGGCCGCGAACGCTCCTTCGGCTCCCGGCCCCGAGCCTTCGAGCGTCTCCGCCTCGGCCTCTTCGCCGTGCTCGACGATGTCGCCGCTGGTGAACAGGATTCCCTCGGCGATCTCGCGCCACGCGGGGGTGCGCCGGAGCAGGAACTCGAGATCCATGGCGAAGTGCTTGAACTCCTCGCCCTGGGCGTCGCGCATCACGGCGACGGCCTCGGGATCGGTCTCGATCGCGAGCCGCTGCTCGTACCAGCCGATCGCTTCGGCTTCCTCGGTCAGCGACGCGCACAGGCGCGCGAATGTCCGCGTGGGCGGCGGCAGCTCGTCGGGCGGCTCGTGGTATTGATCGAAACCCATTGGTCTCCTCGCTGTGACGGTGGCGGTGGGTGAACTCTAGGGTGATCGGCGTGGAGGGGGCTGGGCGACGAGCACCTCGGCGCCGCGGTCGGGGACGACAACGAGCATGCTGCGCCGGGCGCGCTCGGGTTCGGGGCGGACCGGGCGGATCCTCAGCTCGGCCGCGGCACGCAGGACCTCCCGCATTTCCATCTCCGCGAACGGGGCTCCGGCGCAGCGACGCACCCCGCCGCCGAACGGGATCCAGGACATCGGATTGGGCGCCGGAGACTCGAACCACCGCTCGGGCCGGAACGCGGCCGCCCGGGGCCAGAGATCTTCGCGGCGGAGCGCAAGCCACAGGCACGCGGCGACCTGAACGCCGGCGGGGACGGTCCGGCCGCCGATCCTCGCCGGCTCCAGCAACAGGCGCGGGGCGATCGTCAGCGCCGGCCGGACGCGCAGCACCTCCTTGACCGTGGCGTCCAGGTAGGCCGGGTCGTCATCGCGCAGACGCGCCTGTACCTCCGGGTGACGGGCGAGCCGCTCGAAGGCCCAGGCGAGCGAGGCCGCCGAGCTGTCATGACCGCCGACGAGCAGCGCCACGAGCTCGTCGCGCAGGTGGCGGTCGGCTGGCGGGTCGCCGTTCTCGTCGCGCTGCTCGAGAAGCAGCGCCAGCACCGAGTTGCCGCCCGGTTGCGCCCGCCGGCGGGCCAGCAGTTCGAACAGCAGCGCGTCGAAGCGCTCGACCGCCGCGCGGAACCGGCCCCAGGGGCTGCGCGGCCCGAGGTCGCGCCGCACGAGCGCCATCGACAGCATCCGGGGCAGCGAGCGGACGCTCCCGAGGGTGCCCTCGATGGCCTCACGCAGCGCCGCGGCCTCGTGCTCCTCGCGGGCCCCGAGGACGACGCGCAGGATGACCTCGAGCGTCAGCGCCCGCATCCGCTCGAGTGCGATCACCCGACCGCGCCAGGTGCTCAGCTCCGCCCGGGCGAGCTCGGCGATCATCGGCGCGAACGCGGTCATTCGCTCGCCGTGAAACGGCGTCTGGAGCAAGCGGCGCTCGCGCAGATGCTCGGGTCCGTCAAGCAACAGGATCGAGTGCGGGCCGGCAAACGGCCGCAGGAACTCCCAGCTCTGACCGGCGGGGGCGATCGCGGGATCGAGGCGGAAGACCTCGCGCACGGCATCCGGATGCGAGAACAGCACCATCGGCTCCTCGGTCCAGTAGGTGCGGATCGTGGCCGGATCGCCGAACCGATCGTGGACTCCGCGCAGGAACGCCGCCGGCCGCGTCATCCACGCGACCGTCTGCCACGCGGCGGGGGCGCGCGGTCCGGGCGGCAGGTCGATGCCGTCGATCGCGAGCGCCATGCCGGCGATGTTAGGACTGCGCAAACCGATTCAGCGCGATTTGCGGAGCCCCGGGGGGCGATCGCGCATCGTGTCTGTTAAGAGCTGGTGAGGCCTCGGGTACAGAAGCGTCTGCTGGGCGCGCGGTTTCCTATGCTGAGCGCCAGGACCCGGCGCGCACCCGGCTGGTTATCGGCGCACGCGGCAGCGAATGAGTGCCCCTAATCGCAAGCCCCATGACGGCGGCATCCCGGATGCACCGGCAGCAGCTAGCCGGCGTCGCTTCCAGCATCCCGCGGTCGCGGTAGGTCTCTCGCTCCTGGTCCTGCTCGCCGTCTGCACCGTCCTGCTCTACGCCCTGCCGGACCACGATCGCGCCGCCGCGAAACCCAGGCACGGGGTGAAATCGATGCCCGCCGCGAGCTCGAGGCGGGCGCGGATCGCCAGGACGGCCGGGCCGAGCAGGCCGGCGGCGGCCGAGGTCACGCTCAGCTCGCCGCTGCGAACCACGGCGGTCCCGCGATCGTTCCTCGGACTCTCGACCGAGTATTGGGCGCTGCCGGTATACGAGCGCCGGCTGCCCCTGTTGGAGCGGGTGCTGTCGCTGCTGCACGTCCGCGGCGACGGGCGGTTCGTGCTCAGGATCGGTGGCGACTCGGCGGATCAGACGTTCTGGGAGCCGAGCGCGCGCACGACGCCGCCGTGGGTCTACGCCTTGACCCCCGCCCGGCTGCGGCAGATCCGGACGCTGGTGCGCCAAGCGCACCTCCGGGTGATCCTCGATCTGAACCTGATCACCGGCTCGCCGACGGCGGCCTCCGGATTCGCGGCCGCCGCGGAAAGGGTGCTGCCACGCGGAAGCATCATCGACTTCGAGGTCGGCAACGAGCCGGACATCTACAGTCGCCGGGACTGGCTGGCAGCACTCTCGCAGACGCCGTTGCGGGCCGGCTTCCTGCGCAAGGAGCTGTCAACCGCCACCTACATCCACGACTTCGACTCCTACAGCCGGGCGCTGGCGGGGGTTGCGCCAGGCGTGGCCTTGGCCGGTCCGGCGCTGGCGAACCCGGTCCGCAACCTGGATTGGATCGCCCGGCTCCTCGCCGCCCCGCACCCCGGGCTCCGAATGGTGACCGCGCACCGCTACCTGTACTCGGCCTGCGCCGCCCATCACTCGCCGGGTTACCCGACGATCAAGCGCCTGCTCAGCGAGCATGCCACCGCAGGCGTGGCGCACAGGCTCGAGCCCGCGGTCATCGCCGCCCACCGGGTGGGGCTGAAGTTCCGCCTCACCGAGCTGAACTCGGTGTCATGCCGGGGCGTGCCGGGTATCAGCGACGCGTTCGCGACCGCGTTGTGGGCGCCGGACATGCTGTTCGAGTTGCTGCGCGCCGGCCTCGACGGGGTCAACGTGCACGTGCGCACGAGCGCCATCAACGGAGCGTTCACGCTGAGCGGACAGGGGCTGGGGGCGCGGCCGCTGCTGTACGGACTGATCCTGTTCGCGCGGACGCTGGGTCCCGGCGCCCAGCTGGTTCGCGTGCACGTGCGCGCGAGCCACTCCTTGAACCTGAAAGCCTGGGCGACTCGAGTGTCCGGTGACGTCCTGCACGTGCTGCTGATCGACAAGGGCAACCGGGCGGCGAGAGTCGCCTTGCGATTGCCCGCGAACGGCCGGGCGCGGGTGCAGCGGCTGCTCGCACCCTCGCCCCGGTCGATCGCCGGCGTGACGCTCGCCGGCCAGCAGCTCGGCCGCGATGGCCGCTGGCACGGTCGGGCGGTCGTCCAGAGGATCACCGCCGGCGTCCACGGATACGAGGTGCTGGTGCCACGGGCGAGCGCCGCGCTGGTGACCGTGCGGCTCGGCGCCGGCGGGCGCGGCCACCACACCGCCGGCCCCAGGGTCCGCTTGACCAGGGGGGTAGGTTGATGCAAGGGCGCCGCGCGCGTTTGCGCAGTGGCTGCCCGAGCCGAGCGACAGAAGGGAGCTGATTCGAGATGGCGCAGTCGGAGATCCGGGGCAGCAACTCGGGTGCCGAAAGCGGCGGCGACTCCCCTCAGGACGCCGACAGCGGGCAGCCCAAGCGTGAGCGGGAGACCCGAACCGTGACCGGGCATCCCGAGTCCTACCAGATGAGGGAGCGCGGGGCCCGATCCGAGGTCAGCGACAGCGATGCCGGAGAGGAGCCCCGGCGCCCGGGGAGCCGGTTCCAGAGCAACCGGGTGAGCCCGGCCGAACGCGAGCAGCTCGTCAAGGGCGCGCGGGAGATCAAGTTCCCGGTCGCGCTGCGCGGTTACGATCGGGTCGCGGTCGACCGTTACGTGCGCGAGGTCAATCGCCTGATCGCCGAGCTCGAGATCTCCTCCTCGCCCGAATCCGCCATCAGACACGCGCTCGACGAGGTCAGCGAGGAGACGCGCGAGATCCTCCAGCGGGCGCATCAGTCCGCCGAGGAGCTGACCGCCCGCTCCCGGGCGAAGGCCGACGACCGGCTCCAGGAGGCCGAGCGCGAGGCTCAGGAGCTGCGCGAATCCAGCCTGCGCGAGGCTGAGGAGACCCGCGAGCGCGCCGCCGCCGAGGCGACCGAGACCCGGGAGCGCGCCGCCGCCGAGACGGCCGAGCTCCGCGAAGCCGCGGCGGCTGAGGCGCGCGAGCTCCGCGAGACGGCCGCGGCCGAGGCCCACGAGCTGCGCGAGACGGCGGCTCGGGAGTCAGATCAGCTTCGCCAGACCGCCACTCAGGAGGCCCAGCGGATGCGCACGACGGCGCAGCGTGAGGCCGACGAGCTGCGAACGACGTCGCGGCGCGACGCCGAGGAGATGATCGAGGACGCCGAGACCCGGGCCCGGGAGCTCAGCCACAGCGCTGAGACGATCTGGCGCGAGCGCCGGCGGCTGATCGAGGACATGCGCGGGGTGGGGGAACAGCTCGTGGCCCTCGGCGAGGCCGAGTCCAAGCGCTTCCCCCGGTTCGCCGAGGACATCGCGGCTGCGCACGGTCAGGCGGCTGCGCCCAGTGAGGCGGGTGAGCCCGGCGAGGCGCCGGCGCCGGCCCCACCGGCACCGCGGGTGCCGATCGATACGTAGGCTCAGCCCTCGTTGGCGTACGTGCCGACGAGCCTCGCCTGCTCGATCACGTGGTCCTCGATCTGCTCGAGGAGCGCGTCGCGATCGAGTCCGGGCGGCAGCTCCAGGTCCTCGTCGAGCGCGTAGATCCAGAAGTAGTAGTGATGGGTCCCGTGGCCGGGTGGCGGGGCGGGGCCGTTGTAGCCCCGGTTCCCGAGCGAGTTCGTTCCGTGGCTCACCTCGCCACCGCCTTCCGGCAGGCCGGTGGCATCGCCGGCGATCCCATACGCCACCCAGTGCGTGAACCCGTCGACCAGGGGCGCGTCGGGGTCGTGGACAACGATCGCGAAGGCCGCCGTGCCGTCGGGTACTCCTGACCACTCGAGGGCGGGCGCGGTGTCCTCGCCGTCGCTGGCATGGCGCGGCGGAATCTGCTCGTGATGATGGAAGGCGGGGCTGCGGAGCTTGAGCTGCGCGACGTTGAGCTTCTGTGGCATCGGTCACCCCATACCCGGCGCCGCCGAGCGCAAACGAGCCCTAACCACACGCGGTCCGCATTTCCAGCTAGGATCATGGTCTCGCGCAACTGGCTCGTGCAGCGCAACGGCGGCGCAGGGCCTGCCGGTTGAGGCGAACAGCAGTGTGTGGGGCCGCCGCCCTTCGAGGGAACCACCACTAGGAGCGAACTTGGGACAAAATCTCACTGCCCATCCCGCAACCCAGGTGCGGCCGGTTTCGATGCCTCTGGTCGACCGGATCGCCAGCGGCGTGGTCACCGCGGTGCCGCCGCTGATGGTCGCGGTCGGCATGTACTTCGGCTGGATGGGAAACCTGCTGGGCTGGCAGGACATCCTGATCCTCGTGGTCTTCTACGTCGGGGTCGGGACCGGCGTGACCGTCGGCTTTCACCGCCTGTTCACGCACCGCAGCTTCCAGTGCGGCCGCCCGCTCCGGGCCGCCCTGGCGGTGCTGGGCTCCGCCGCGGCCGAGGGCCCGGTGATCGACTGGGTGGCCACCCACCGCAAGCACCACCAGTACTCCGACGTCGAAGGGGATCCGCACAGCCCCCACGTCGGCCACGGCACGGGATGGTCCGGAGCCGTTCGCGGCCTGGTGCACGCCCACGTGGGCTGGGTGTTCAGCGACATGGAGGTGGCCGACGAGCGGCGCTACGCCAAGGACCTGCTCGCCGATCCGGTGATCCGGTTCGTCGACCGCACGTTCGTCCTCTGGGTGATCGTCGGACTGGCGGCGGCGTTCGGGCTCGGCGTCGCGCTGACCGGCTCGGTCATCGGCGGCCTCACCGCGCTGCTGTGGGGCGGAGCGGCCCGGATCTTCTTCGTGCACCATGCCACGTTCAGCATCAACTCGTTGTGTCACTTCTTCGGCAAGCGCGACTACGACACGCACGACGAATCACGCAACCTGGCCTGGCTTGCCCTCCCCACCTGGGGCGAGGCGTGGCACAACAACCACCACGCGTTCCCGACCTCCTACCGGCATGGGCTCAAGCGCTGGCAGCTCGACCCGGCGGCTGCGATGATCCAGCTGATGGAGATGACCGGCCTGGTCTGGGACGTCGTGCGAGTGGACCCGGTGCGGCGGGAGCGCAAAGCCCTCGCGCAGCAGGCGTAGCGGGAGGTGCTCGCCCGCACCGAGCCGCTCCGCCGGGAGCTCGAAACCGCGCTCCCGTCCCGACCGTTCGCGGTGCGCTTCTGGGACGGCAGCAGCGTCCGCGCCACCGAGCCCGGCGCGCCGACGTTCACGCTCCGGTCTCCGCAGGCGCTCGCGCACGTGCTGCGCGCGCCCGGCGAGCTCGGCCTGGGCCGGGCGTACGTCGCCGGTCTGATCGAGGTCGACGAGCTCGAGGCCGCGCTCCAGGTCGTCGACGACTTCGACCCGCCTCCACTCTCCCTGCGCGCGAAGGGGCGGCTCGGGCTTGCGCTGGTGCGCGGCTGCGGGCTGGTGGCGCCCCCGCCCCGGCCGGCGACGGAGCTGCGTCTGCGCGGCGAGCGTCACACGATCGCGCGCGATCGCCGCGCCGTCCGCCACCACTACAACGTCGGCAACGACTTCTTCGCCCTGTTCCTCGACCGCTCGATGACCTACAGCTGCGCGCTGTTCTCGCGCGGCGCCACGACGCTGGAGGAGGCCCAGGAGGCGAAGCTGGAGCTGGTCTGCACGAAACTCGGGCTGCAGCCCGGCGAGCGCGTCCTCGACGTCGGCTGCGGCTGGGGCAGCTTCGCCATCCACGCCGCGCGGCAGCACGGGGCCCGCGTCCTCGGGGTGACGCTGTCGGAACCGCAGGCCCGGCTGGGCCGCGAGCGTGCGCGGGCCGCCGGTGTGGAGGAGCTGGTCGAGATCCGGGTCGCCGACTACCGCGAGGTGGTGGCGGAGCCGTTCGACGCGATCGTCAGCATCGGGATGGTCGAGCACGTCGGGGCCGAGCGGATCGACCTCTACGCCAGCCGGCTGGCGGCGCTGCTGCGGCCCGGCGGCCGGCTCCTCAACCACGGGATCGCGAAGCTCAAGGACTTCGACGATCCGGACGAGGGCCCGTTCTCGGAGCGGTTCGTGTTCCCCGACGGAGTCCCACTGCCGCTGTCGCGAGTCGAGCGCGCGCTCGAGCTGGGCGGCCTCGTGACCACTCACGTCGAAGGGCTCGCCGCCGACTACGCGGAGACGCTGCGGCACTGGATCGACCGCTTCGAAGCTCGCTACGCCGATGCGGTCCGGATCGGCGGGATCGAGCGAGCGAGGGTGTGGCGGCTATACCTGCATGCGGGGCGGCTCGGCTTCGTGACCGGCTGGGCCTCGGTCTACCAGGTCCTGGCCCACCGGCCCTAGGCGCTGGCCCAGGGGCCCTTGGTGCCGGCCGGCGGGCTCGATCCCCCGCGGCGGCACCGGCGAGGACTGGATGATCGACGTCGTCGTCTGCCCGAACGTGACCAGCTGATCGATCAGCTCCTCGAGGTGGGCCACCGAGCGCACGTGGGCCTTGATCAGGAAGCAGTCCTCGCCGGTGATGCGGTGACACTCCACGACCTCGGGCAGCCCGCGGACCAGCTCGGCCACCTTGTGGATCTGGCGGGGCGCCGGGCGGACGCGGATGATCGCGCTCAGCGGATAGCCGAGGGCGGCCGGGTCGACGGCGGCGTGGTAGCCCAGGATCGCCCCCTGGCGCTCGAGGCGCTGCAGTCGCTCGGCCACGGCCGGCGAGGAGAGCCCGACGCGGCGGCCCAGTTCGGCCAGGCTCAGGCGGGCATCGGCCTGGAGCTCGACCAGCAGTCGCCGGTTTACGTCATCGAGCAGACCGGGCTCGGCATAAAGCTTATTTGGCCTTTGATTCATAGGTCAAAAGGCTATCACGCCTCATCATCGGCCTGGTCATCGCCGGTCAAGCAGGTGATCATGTCTTCATTCGCACTCGCAAGCCACCCCCGCACCTGTACTTTCTGATCAGCGGCGCCTTCCACTACCTGGGGCCGTCGTTCGCGGTGCTGCTGTTTGCGCGGGTGCAGGTGCTCGGCGTGGCCTGGCTGCGGATCGCCTCTGCGGCGCTGATCTTCGCCGCCTGGCGCCGGCCATGGCGGGCGTGGGCGGCGCTGCCAGCCGCGGTCCGGCATCTGCTGATCGGCTGGGGCGCGGTTCTGGCGGTGATGAACTGCTGCTTCTACGAGGCCATCGATCGGCTGCCGCTGGCCACGGTGGCGGCGATCGAGTTCCTGCCCGTGATCGGCCTGGCGGCGATGGGCGCGCGCTCGACCCGCAACGGCGCCGCCCTGATCGCCGCCGTCGCCGGCGTCTATCTGCTCACCCGGCCGGAGATCGTGGTGCGGCCGGCGGGGATCGCGTTCGCGTTCGCCAACGCGATCCTGTTCGCGAGCTACATCGTGCTCGCCCATCGCGTGGCCCGGGATCCGGCGGTGGCCGGGATCGACGGGCTGGGGAGCGCGATGCTGATCGCCGCCGTGGTGGTCACGCCGATCGCCGGCCTGTCGGCGGCGCCGGCGATCACGGACCCGGTGGCGCTGTTGGCCGGGATCGGCGTGGGCGTGTCCTCGTCGGTGATTCCCTACGTGACCGACCAGCTGGCGATGGCTCGGCTGCCGCGGGCGACGTACTCGCTGCTGGTCTCGCTGCTGCCGGCGATCGCGACGGCGATCGGCCTCATCGTGCTGGCGCAGGTGCCGAATCTGATCGACCTCGCCGGCGTCGGCTGCGTGATCCTCGGCGTCGCGTTGCACCGCGAGGGGACGGCGAGCGACGCCCTTCACACGGCCTCAGCCGTGGAGTAAGGTCGAGGTCTGCTCCAAAGAAACAGGAGGGAGAGACAGGAATGAGCAGACCCATCCCGGTGCAGCTCAGCGTCAACGGGGTCGAGCATCAGCTCGAGGTGGAACCGCGGCTGTTGCTCGTCCACGCGCTCCGCGATCGTCTCGGCCTGACGGGCACGCACATCGGCTGCGACACGACCAACTGCGGCGCCTGCACGGTTCACCTGGACGGCCGCGCGGTGAAGTCGTGCACGGTCCTCGCCGTGCAGGCCGATGGCGCGACCGTGACCACGATCGAGGGCCTCGGCTCCGAGGAGCAGCTCCATCCGCTGCAAGAGGCGTTCTGGAACGACCACGGCCTTCAGTGCGGGTTCTGCACGCCGGGGATGATCATGGCCGCGGCGGCGTTCCTCGAGCAGAACCCCGACCCGACCGAGCAGGAGGTCCGCCACGCGCTCGAGGGCAACCTGTGTCGCTGTACCGGCTACCACAACATCGTCAAGGCGGTGCTGGACGCGGCCAAGTCGAAGTCGGCAACGATTTCCGATCAGCCCGAGGTGACCGCATGAGCGTCACCGAGACAAACGGAGCACCGCATGTCGGCCGGTCGCTGCGCCGCAAGGAGGACCCGCGGCTGATCACCGGCCGGGCACGCTACACCGACGACATCTCGCTCCCGGGCACGCTGTGGGCGGCGTTCGTGCGCTCGCCCGAGGCGCACGCCAAGATCGTCTCGATCGACGCCGACGCCGCCAGACAGCGCCCGGGCGTCCACGCGGTGTTCACGATCGAGGACATGTCCGACCTCACCGCTCCGCTGCCGCTGGCCTGGGTGCCGCCGGGGATCACCGTCAACAACCCGGACCACTGGCCCCTCGCCCGGGGCACGGTCAAGCACGTCGGGGATCCGGTGGCGGTGGTGCTCGGCACCGACCGCTACGGCGTCGTCGACGCGAGCGAGGACGTCGCCGTCGAGTACGAGCCGCTGCCGGTGGTGACCGACCCCGAGGCGGCGCTGAGGGGGGCGCCGTTCGTCCACGAGCAGTTCGGCACCAACGAGACGCACCAGTGGTCGCTCGGAGGGGGCGACCTGGAGGCCGGCTTCGCCGCCGCCGACGTGATCGTCGAGCGGCGCGTGGTCAACCACCGCACGGCGGGAGCGCCGATCGAGACGCGTGGTGTGCTGGCCGATTATCGGGCCGGCTCGCTGACCGTCTGGAGCGCGACGCAGGTGCCCCACTTCCTGAGGCTGTTCCTGGCGATCCTGCTGGGGATGAGCGAGGAGCGCGTGCGGGTGATCGCGCCCGAGGTCGGCGGCGGCTTCGGCTCCAAGCTGCAGGTCTACGGCGAGGAGGTCGTCGCCGCGTGGGCGTCGCGCAAGCTCGGACGGCCGGTCAAGTGGATCGAGACGCGCACCGAGAACATGGCCGCCGCGCACCAGGGACGTGACCAGATCGCCTACACGAAGATGGGGGCCAAGCGCGACGGGACGATCACGGCCTTCCACGTCAGGATCATCGCCGACCTCGGCGGCTACAACATGCTGCTGACCCCGGCGATCCCGTCGCTGGGGGCGTTCGTGATGAGCGGCGTCTACAAGATCCCGGCGCTCCAGACGGACATCGTCGGCGTGTTCACGAACAAGTGCCCGACGGACGCGATCAGAGGCGCGGGCCGGCCGGAGGCGACGCACATGATCGAGGTCACGATCGATCAGCTCGCCCACGAGCTGGGGATGGACCCGCTCGAGATTCGCCGTAAGAACTTCATCCCCAAGGAGGACTTCCCGGCGGAGCTGCCGATCGGCGTCGTCTACGACTCGGGCGACTACGACAAGACGCTCGACAAGTTGCTCGAGCACGTCGACATGGCGGCCTTCCGCCGAGAGCAGGAGGAGCTGCGCACCCAGGGGATCCTCCGCGGGATCGGATTCTCGACCTACACCGAGATCTGCGGTCTGGCCCCGACGCGGGTCGTCGGCCCCGAGGGGTTCGGCAACCAGGCCGGCTTCTGGGAGTCGGCGATGGTCCGCGTCCACAACACCGGCGCGGTCACCGCCTACACCGGGTCGTCTCCTCACGGCCAGGGGCACGAGACCGCGTTCGCCCAGATCGTCGCCGACCGGCTGGGCGTCGATCCGGCGGTGGTGGAGATCGTCCACGGCGACACCGGAACCGGCCCCGAGGGACGCAACACGTACGGCTCGCGCTCGCTCGCCGTGGGCGGGGAGGCGCTGGCCAAGTGCGCGATCAAGATCGCCGACAAGGCGAAGGCGATCGTCGCCCACCAGCTGGAGGCGGCTCCGGAGGACATCGAGGTCAGCGGCGACAAGTTCTCGGTCCGGGGCTCGCCCGACAAGGGGATGACGCTGGCCGATGTCGCGGGCGCCGCGTACCTCAACAACGTCCCCGACGGCATGGAGCCGGGACTCGAGGCCACGACGTTCTGGGAGCCCGAGAACTTCGTGTTCCCGTTCGGCGCCCACGCCTGCGTCGTCGACGTCGACCCCGAGACCGGCAAGGTCAAGGTGGTGCGCTACGTCGCCGTCGACGACTGCGGCAACGCCATCAACCCGCTGCTGATCGACGGGCAGGTTCACGGCGGCATCACCCACGCGATCGGACAGGCGCTGTACGAGCACGTCGCCTACGACGAGGACGGGCAGCTGGTCACGGGCACGTTCGTCGACTACGCGCTGCCGACCGCGGCGGAGCTGCCGAGCTTCGAGACCGATCGCACGGAGACGCCGTCGCCGGTCAACTCGATGGGGGTCAAGGGCGTGGGCGAGGCGGGAACGATCGCGGCCAGCCCCGCGGTCACGAACGCCGTCATCGACGCCCTGCGTCCGCTGGGAGTCGAGTACATCAACATGCCGCTCAGCCCCATGCGGGTGTGGGAGGCGATCTCTGAGGCCCAGACCAAGGGAGGTGTCCCGGCATGATCCCCGCGGAATTCGACTACGCCGTGGCCGACTCGCTGGAGGACGCGATCAAGCTGCTGGCCGACGGCGGCGAGGACGCCAAGCTCCTGGCCGGCGGCCACTCCCTGATCCCGCTGATGAAGCTGCGGCTGGCCGCGCCGTCGCTGCTCGTCGATCTGCGCAAGGTGCCCGGCCTGCACGGGGTCCAGCGCGAGGACGGCGAGTGGCGCATCGGCGCGATGACTCCGCACGCCGAGCTCGAACACTCGTCCGAGCTCGGGATCCTGTCGGTGGCGGCGAGCACGATCGCCGATCCCCAGGTCCGAAACCGGGGCACGATCGGGGGTTCGTTGGCCCACGGCGACCCGGCCTCCGATCTCCCCGCGATCCTGCTGATCACCGAGGGCACGGTGACGGTCAAGGGCCCAGGCGGCCAGCGGACGATCGCGGCGGGTGACCTGTTCAAGGACTACCTGGAGACCGCGATCGAGCCCGGCGAGGTGTTGACCGAGGTCCGCTCCCCGACGCTCGAGGGCTGGGGCCACGGCTATCAGAAGTTCAACCGCCGCAGCGAGGACTGGGCCATGGTCGCGGTCAGTGCGGTCGTCAAGCAGACGGGCGACGTCTGCGAGGATGTCCGCGTGGGACTGACCAACATGGGATCGACGGCCCTGCGGGCGCGCGCGGTGGAAGAGGCGCTGCGCGGGCAGTCGCTGAGCGCGGACAGCATCGCCGCCGCCGCCGAGCACGCCGCCGAGGGCACCGATCCGCCCGCCGACCTGAACGCCAGCAGCGAGTACAAGCAGCACCTGGCCAGGGTCCTGTGCCGCCGCGCGCTGCTGGAGGCGGCGGGACTGACGTGAGGGTGCGGCGCTGAAGGGAATCGAGTCCGTGGAGGCGGCGAGCGCCGCGCTCGCCGCCCAGGACTACCTAGCCGACCGCGCGCTCGCGCTCGCGGTCTACCTGTCGGTGACCCTCGAGCAGCCGCTACTGCTCGAGGGCGAGGCCGGCGTCGGCAAGACCGAGGTGGCGCGGTCACTGGCGGCGGCAACGGGGTCGCGCCTGATCCGCCTGCAGTGTCACGAGGGCATCGACCTGCACCACGCGGTCTACGACTGGGACTATCCCCGCCAGCTGCTGGCCTTGCGGGCGGCCGAGGGCGGGGTCGACGAGGGACAGCTGTTCTCCGAGCGCTTCCTGCTGCGGCGGCCGCTGCTCGAGGCCCTCGACCCCGGCGGCGAGCAGGACGTGGTGCTGCTGATCGACGAGATTGACCGTGCCGACGACGAGTTCGAGGCCTTCCTGCTCGAGTTCCTGTCGGACTTCGCGGTCACGATTCCGGAGCTGGGCACGGTCCGGGCCGGGCGGCGCCCGGTCGTGGTCCTGACCTCGAACCGAACCCGCGAGCTGCACGACGCCCTCAAGCGCCGCTGCCTGTACCACTGGATCGACTACCCCGATCCCGAGCGCGAGCGCGCGATCGTGCGCGCCCGCGTCCCCGGAGTGCCCGAGGAGATCGCCGCGCGCGTGGTGGCCGCCGTGGGCCGTCTGCGCGACCAGGGCGACCTGTACAAGCTGCCGGGCGTAGGCGAGACCCTGGTGTGGGCCCAGGCGCTGCTGGCGATCGGTGCCGACGCCGACCTCGAGGAGACGCTCGGGGTGGCGCTGAAGGTGCACGAGGACGTGGTTCGCGTCCGCGAGCGCCAGGTGCTCGGGGGTGTCTGAGTCGATAACGACGCAGCTGGCCGCGCTCGCCGCGGAGATGCGCGCCCAGGGCTCGGTCGTCGGCATCGGCGAGGTGATCGCGGGCCATCGGGCCCTGGCCGCCGTGGACTGCACCTCGCGCACGGACGCCCGGCTCGCGCTGCGCGCGGTGATGTGCTCGACGCACGCCGACGTGGAGCGCTTCGAGCAAGCGTTCATCGTCGTGTTCGGCGACGAGCGGCCGCCGGGCCGCGACCAGACGCTGGACTCGCTCGGCGAGATCGTCCGGGAAGCGCTCCCACGGGCCGCGATTCCCGGCGCCGCCAGCCCGCCGGCGCAGGGTGAGCTGGGGGAGCCGGTGACCGTGCCCGCCGCCTACAGCGACGTCGAGTTGCTGCGCACCAAGGACTTCGCCGAGTACAGCGAGGCCGAGATGGTGCTGGCGCGGGAGCTGATCGCGCGGCTCGCCCGGCGGGGCCCCACGCGGCGCTCGCGACGGACCCGGCCCGACCGCCGGCGCGGGCACGCGCCCGACGTGCGGCGGATGGTGCGCGCGTCCCTGCGGACCGGGGGCGAACCGATCGATCGCCACTGGCGGGCCCCGACCACGCGCCCGCGGCCGCTGGTGCTGGTGTGCGACGTGTCCGGGTCGATGTCGCCGTACGCGAGGATGCTGCTCCAGTACGTGCATGCGTCGGTCGCCGCCCGCCGCCGGGTCGAGGCGTTCGCGTTCGGCACCCGGTTGACGCGGATCACCAACGAGCTCTCCGGCCGCGACCACGACCGCGCCCTCGAGCGGGCCTCGGCGGCGGTCGTCGACTTCGCCGGAGGGACGAGGATCGGCAGCGCCATGGCCGAGCTCAACCGCGCCCACGGCCGGCGCCTGGGGCGGGGGGCGGTGGTGGTGATCCTGTCCGACGGGTGGGACCGCGGAGATCCCGAGCAGCTCGGCCTGGAGCTGGCGAGGCTCCGCCGGAGCGCCCATCGCCTGGTGTGGTTGAACCCACTCGCGGCGCATCCGGGCTACGAGCCGCTGACCCGCGGGATGCGCGCGGCGGTTCCCCATACCGACGAGCTGCTCGCAGGCAATACCCTTGAGTCATTGGAACACCTTGCTGAGACGCTGGAGGAGATGTGAACGACGTCGTTGATGAGATCAGCGCCTGGTCGGAGCGGGGCGAGCGGATCGCGCTGGCGACCGTGATCGATGTGCAGCGGTCGGCGCCACGGCCGCCGGGGGCGAAGATGGCCATCACCGACCGAGGTCAGATCGCCGGCGCGGTCTCCGGCGGCTGCGTCGAGGGCGCGGTGATCGAGCTCGCCGAGCGCGTGCTCGCCGGCGAGCCGCCCCGGCTGGTCCACTACGGGATCGCGGACTCCGACGCCTGGGACGTCGGCCTGCCGTGCGGCGGCGAGATCGACGTGTGGATCCAGGCCTATCAGCCCGGGCGGTTCATGGAGATCGCCCAGTCGGGCGGCCGGGCCGCGGAGGTGACGCTGCTCGAGGGGGCGGCTCCCGGGGCCAAGCTGCTGATCGAGGCCGACGGCGCGCGGTCGGGGACGCTGGGGGCTCCCGAGCTCGACGACGAGGCGGTGCGGTCGGCGAGCGAGCTGCTGTGGGCCGAGCGCTCGGAGCGGCGGGGCCCGCTGTTCATCGACGTCGTCGCTCCGGCCCCCCGGCTGATCATGTTCGGGGCCGTCGACATCGCCGCCTCGCTGTGCACGATGGCGCGCGCCGCCGGGTGGCGCCCTTACGTGGTCGATCCGCGGGCCCGGTTTGCCACGCCCGAGCGGTTCCCCGACGCCGAGGAGGTAATCGCCGCCTGGCCGGAGGAGGCGTTCGCCCGGATCGGCGGGATCGATCCCGCGACCTCGATTGCCGTGTTGACCCACGACCCCAAGCTCGACGACGCCGCCCTGATGATCGCGCTGCGCTCCTCGGCCCGGTTCGTGGGGGCGATGGGCTCCCGGCGGGCCCAGGCGGCGCGCCGCGAGCGGCTGCTGGCCGAGGGCTTCGGCGACGAGGAGCTGGAGCGACTGGCGGCCCCGCTCGGGCTCGACTTGGGGGCGGTCAGCGCCGAGGAGACGGCGCTGTCGATCCTGGCCGAGGTCGTGGCGGCGCGCCACGGCCGCGACGGTGGCCGGCTGGCCAGCGCCCGGGGGCGGATCCACGAGGTGCCGGCCTGATTGGCGGCCTGATCCTGGCCGCCGGTTCCGGGACCCGCTTCGGGTCCGAGCGCAAGCTGCTGGCCGAGCTCGCTGGACGGCCGCTGGTAGAGCACGCAATCCGCGCCCAGTGCGAGGTGGCGGAGCTGGAGCGCGTGGTCGTGGTCCTCGGGGCCGGGGCGTCGGAGGTGCTGGCGCGGGTCGAATTCGGCCGCGCCGAGCCCGTGGTCTGCCCAGACTGGGAGTCGGGGCAGGCGGCATCGCTGCGATGCGGCGTGGCGGCGCTGGACGAGGCCGAGAAGGTGGTGGTGACGCTCGGCGACGAGCCGCTGATCACCCCGGCGGTCGTGGCCCTGTTCGTCGATCAGCCCGGCGGAGCGCACGCCGTCTATCACGGCCGGCCCGGCCATCCCGCCGTGCTCGGCCGCGAGCAGCTGCAGGCGCTGGCCCGGCTGAGGGGAGACCGCGGCGCCCGCGAGCTCCTCACCGGCCCCGAAATCGAGTGTTCCGGGCTGTGCTCGGGGGAAGACGTCGACACACCTCAAGATCTGGAGGCGATCCGCGATGAAGCTAGAGCAGTCCTTTGACGTGGCCGCCCCGCTCGAACGGGTGTGGGAGGCCCTGATCGACGTCCAGCGGGTGGCGCCCTGCCTGCCGGGAGCGGCGGTCACCGGCCGTAACGACGACGGCAGCTACAACGGCACCTTCACGGTCAAGATCGGACCCACCACGGCGTCGTATGCCGGCAAGCTCGACATGGAGGACGTCGACGAGTCCTCGCACAGCGCCACCATGCAGGCCAACGGCACCGACAAGCGCGGCCAGGGCGGCGCCAAGGCCACGATTCGCTCGTCGCTGTCGGCGGCCGAGGGCGGCGGCACACGCGTGGAGGTCGACACCGACTACCACATCACCGGCCGGCTGGCCCGATTCGGCCGCGGCGGCATGATCGAGGACATCTCCGAACGGCTGCTGCGGGAGTTCGCGGGCCGGCTGCAGGCGTCGCTGGCGGGTGACGGTGGGGCGGCGGCTGGCGAGGGCGAGGCGGCGGCGGCTGGCGAGGGCGAGGCGGCGGCTGGCGAGGGCGAGTCGGCGGCGGCGGCCGGTGGCGAGGCGGCGGCGGGCGAGGCGCCATCGCCACCGCCCGGAGCCCAAGCGCCACCGCCAGCGCCCGGGGCCGAGGCGCCACCGCCACCGCCCGGGGCCGAGGCGCCACCCCCACCGCCCCCGGGCGCCACGTTGCCGGCGCCCGCGGTCGAGCCGCTCGACGCCGGCTCCCTGCTCGGCTCCGTGCTGTGGGACCGGATCCGGCGCAATCCGGCCCCGCTGGCGTTCGTGGCCGGTCTGCTGCTCGCGTTCGTGCTGCTGCGCCGCCGCGGCCGATGAGCGAGCAGGCCGAGCGGGCGGCGCACTTCCTCGCCCTTCACCATCGGGACCGGCCGCTGCTGATTCCGAACCCCTGGGACGCGGGATCGGCGAAGCTGCTGGCCTCGCTCGGCTTCGAGGCCCTGGCCACCACCAGCAGCGGCTACGCCGCGACGTTGGGGCGGCTCGATGGATCGGTCACGCGCGAGGAGGCGCTCGACCACGCCGCCGCGCTCGTCGCGGCGACGGAGCTGCCGGTGTCCGCCGATCTCGAGAACGCGTTCGCCGATGATCCCGCCGGGGTGGCGGAGACGGTCGGGCTGGCGCTCGAGACGGGTCTGGCCGGGTGCTCGGTCGAGGACTTCAGCGGCGAGGAGGGCGGTGGGATCTACCCGTTCGAGCTCGCGGCGCACCGCGTCGCCGCGGCGGCCGCGGTCGCCCACCGGGGTCCCGTTCACCTGGTTCTGACCGCGCGGGCGGAGAACCACATCCGCGGCCACCCCGACCTCGAGGACACGATCTCCCGCCTGCAGGCGTACGAGCAGGCCGGTGCCGACGTCCTCTACGCGCCCGGTCTGGCCAGCGCCGAGGAGATTCGCGCCGTCGTCGGAGCCGTGGGCCTCCCGGTGAACGTGCTGGCGCGGCCAGGGCTGCCGCCCGTCGCGGAGCTCGCGGCCCTAGGGGTCAAGCGGATCTCGGTCGGTGGCGCATTCGCGTTCAACTCCGTCAGCGCGCTCGTCGACGCGGCCCGGGAGCTCGCCGAACAGGGCACCTACGGCTTCACCGAAGGCGCCGCGCAGGGAGTGCGCGCCGCGCGCGCGGCGTTCAAGGCCTAGCCCCGAAAGTCCCGCTAGCTGCCAGTGAACGCCGGCTCGCGCTTCTCCACGAACGCCGCGGCGCCCTCGAGGAAGTCCCGGCTGCGCCCGAGGGCGTGCTGGATCTCGGCCTCGAGCTCGAGCTGACCGTCGAGGTCGCCGTAGATGAACCGGTTGAGGGCCTGCTTGGAGCCGGCGTAGGAGCGGGTCGGGCCCGCCGCCAGTCGCGCGGCCAGGGCCTCGGCCTCGGCCGTCAGCTGATCGTCGGGGTAGACCCAGTTGACGAGGCCCCATTCGAGGGCTCGGTGCGCCGGCACCCGCTCGCCGAGGAGGGCCATCTGGAACGCCCTCGCCTTGCCGACCGCGGGCGGCACGAAGGCGGTCGAGCCGCCATCGGGCATCAACCCGACGTTCACGAACGCCAGGCCGAAGAAGGCCGACTCCGCCGCCATCACCAGATCGCAGGCCAGTGCCAGCGAACAGCCGATCCCGACCGCCGGCCCGTTGACGGCCGCCACCACCGGCTTGGGCAGGCGCCGGATGGCGGTGATCGCCGGGTGGTAGCACTCATGCAGCTCGCGCTTGATGTCGGGCATGCCGTCGTCGGCGGGATCGAACCCGGCCTTCAGGTCGGCCCCGGACGAGAAGCCGCGGCCGGCGCCGGTGACGAGCACGGCTCGCACCGATTCCTGCGTCGCCTCGTGTTCGAGCGCCCGGGTCAGTTCCCGGCCGAAGTCAGGGATCCAGGCGTTGAGGGTCTCGGGCCGGTTGAGCGTGAGTCGTCCAACGCCGCCCTTCTGCTCCCAGATAACGGTCTCGTAACTCAATTTGCGTGCTCCTTTGGGTCGAGAAACGGTCAGGCGGGCAGGTCGTGGTCAAGCGCCGAGACCCTACGCCGCCGCCCGCAGGCTGCGCAACGGCGGCCGCTCCACCGGCTCGCTCCCGACGGCATGGGGGCCGTCACCGGCCAGGGCCAGGAACGTCGCCGGCAGCGGACCGCGGAGCCGGCCTTCGCGCTCCAGCCGGGAGGCGACGGCCTGTAGGACCGCGTAGGCCATCGGGCCGAGGTCGCGCAAGGGCTGATGGGCGTTCTGGCGCACGTCGAGATCGACCTGCGCGAGCCCCCCGAGGCCGACGGCGTGGTAGGCGTCGATCAGCAGCGCGATGTCGACGCCGTACCCGGTCACGAACGGCAGCCGCGCGAGCAGCTCCCGGCGGACCGCGAGCTCGCCGGCGAGCGGCTGCTCGACCGCGGACAGCGCCGGATAGAAGAGGTTCAGCAGCGGTCGCGCGGTGAGCTCGGTCACGCGGCCCCCGCCCTGGGGCAGGGTCAGCTCGCCGACCCGGAACGGACGGCGATAGAACCCCTTCACGAACGCGATCCGCGGATCGCGCAGCAGCGGGCCGATCAGGCCGCTGACGAAGTGGGTCCCGAAATCCTCGGTGTCGGCGTCCAGGAAGCAGACGATGTCGCCGGTCAGGATCGGCAGCGCCCGCCACATCGCGTCGCCTTTGCCGAGCACCGGGCCGAGCTCGGGCATCAGCTCCGCCTGGCCGAAGACGTCGGCCCCGAGCCCCCGGGCGATCGCCGCGGTGGCGTCGCCGGAGCTGTCGACGACGACTACCTGTTCGACGAAGCCGCGGTCGCGGAGGGGGACGAGGCGCTCGAGGATCGGGCCGATCGTCGCCGCCTCGTCGCGCGCCGGAAGGCACACCGAGACGGTCTCCTCGCGCTCGGCCGCCAGCCGGCGCAGCGAGAACTCGGCGTGGGAGTAGGTGTGGCCGCGGTACCACGATCGGGCTGGGATCGACATCGACACAGAGGATTACAGCTGGGCGGTCAGCAGCCGCCGCTCGCTGCGCGTCGCCCAGGCCACGTCGCCGAACCGCTTGATCACGGCGGCGGCGCTGCGCTCGTGGTCGTAGGGGACGCGGCGCAGCTCCACCGCGCCATCCTCGTGGACGAGCGCGTAGGCGGCGCGGGTGTCGCCGTCCAGCGGCATGCCGACGCTGCCGGGATTGATCAGCTCGACGCCGTCGTCGCGCACGCGCCGGAACTGCAGGTGGGTGTGCCCGAACACCACCCGCCGCTCGCCGGCGCCATCGAGCAGCCGATCGTCCTCGTCGCCAGCAGCGGGCGAAAACGACTCCAGATCCGACAGCGGCGAGGCATGGCAGTAGCGCGCGCCATCGATCACGACCTGCTCCGGGAGCGCGCCAAGCTCGTCCACGACGGCCTCGCCGAGCACCGCCCGGCAGTCGGCGATCGCCCGCTGCAACAGCTCGTCGGGATCGGCCTGGTCCGGGAACGCGCACCACCGGTCGACGTTGCCGCGGATCCAGGTGGCCGCCGGGAGCTGGCGCAGAACCTCGACCGTCTCCGCCGGCCGGGGCCCGAACAGCGCGTAGTCGCCGCCGAGCAGATGCCGGTCGGCGCCCGCCTGGCGGGCATCTTCGAGCACCGCCTTGAGCGCGGACGCGTTCCCGTGGACGTCGTAGAGCAGCGCCAGCGGCGGCACAGCCTCAGTAATACCATCGACGCCGTGGAGGTGGTAGGCCCGACGCTGACCCTGCGCTACGCGAGTGGCGCGGACGCCCCCGCGCTGTTCGAGCTCGGGACCGACCCCGAGGTGACCAGGTTCTTCTCCTGGGGCCCGTACACGGGGATCGACGCGCCGCGGGCCTACATCGACGGGCTGGCCGGCGAGCGTCAGCGCGGCGAGCGGCTCGACTTCCTGATCGTCGATCGCCGCGGGCAACCGCTCGGGGTCACCGGCGTCTCGGAGCTCAATCGGCGAGACCGCCGCGCCGTGGTCGGCACCTGGCTCGGGCGCGCTCACTGGGGTAGCGGCGCCAACGCGGCGTCGAAGGCGTTGATCGCCCGCCTGGCCTTCGACGTGCTGGGGCTCGAGCGGCTGGGGGCATACTCGGATCTTGACAATCCGCGTTCGCAGACGGCGCTGAGCAGGCTCGGCTTCCAGCGCGAGGGGGTGCTGCGGCGCTGGCACCGTCACGGTGAGCAGGTCCACGACGTGATCGTCTACTCGTGGCTGAAGCAGGAGTGGGAGCGCTCGCCGCTGGCGGCCACGCCCGTCGAGGTCCGGGGCGAGCCCCCGCCGGCGTTCGTTTGCCGCCCGGGCCCGACCGACGGCAGCCTCAGCTCCGCCGCTGCTCCCAGCTGAAGCCGCGCACCGCCAGCCAGATCCCCAGCGCCGCCCACACGGCGATCACGCCCAGATCGCTGATGTTCGTGGCCAGGGACGTGCCCTTGACCAGCGCCCCCGAGAGGCCGTGGATCAGCGGGTACAGCGGCAGGGCCTCGGCGATCGTGCGCAGGAACGCCGGCGCGCTGCTGGAGTCGAACACGTAGAACGACACGAACACGACGGGCAGAAACACCGCGTTGACGTACGCGGCGGTGGATTCGAAGTTCGGGATGGCATGCGCGAACGCGACCCCCAGAGCGGCGAAGCAGACCACGCCGGCGACGACGAACACGATCAGCTCGAGCCAGTCCTTGGGCCAGCCGATGCCGAAGAACACGCGGCCGGCGACGATGACGATCACGATCTGCAGCGCGGTGTTGGTGACCGCGTTGGCGGCGACCCCGCCGAAGTAGGAGATCGTCGGCAGCGGCGTGCCGCGAATGCGCTTGAGCACGCCGCGCTCGCGCAGGAACACGATGTTGTAGGCGAGCGCGGTGAACGTGGTCGACATGACGCTCATCCCGGCGATCGAGGGCACCAGCTTGTCGAGCTGGTTCTGGTTGCCGCTGAGGATCACGCCCCCGGCGGCCAGGAACAGCAGTGGCAGCAGGAAGTTGAAGAAGGCCGCGCTCGGGTTGCGCCAGAACAGCTTGCGCTCGAGCCGGTACTGGCGCCAGGCCAGCGACGCGACGTCAGGCATCGTCGTCTCCCGCGGTCAGCTCGAGGTACACGTCCTCGAGCGTGGGCCGCGTGACCGTCAGCCCCTCGAGCCGCTGGCCGCGCGCCAGCGCCTCGCCGGTCAGCTCGTGCAGGACCGTGGTCGGGTCGTCGGTCTCACGCTCCACGATCGAGCCGTTGCCATTGCGGTAGGCGATCCGGTAGGGCTGAGCGCCGGCGCCCGCCCCAAGCTCGTGCGGGGCTCCCTCCACGGCGATCCGGCCGTCCTTGATGATGGCCACGCGATCGGCCAGGGCCTGGGCCTCTTCGAGGTAATGCGTGGTCAGGAGCACGGTCTTGCCCAGCTGCTTGAGCGAGCGGATCGTCTCCCACGCGGTCCGTCTGGCCGCGGGATCGAATCCGGTGGTGGGCTCGTCGAGGAAGATCAGCTCGGGATCTCCGACCAGGGCCAGGGCGAGGTCGAGCCGGCGCAGCTGGCCGCCGGAGAGGGTTCTGGCCAGCGCGTCCTCCTTGCCCTCCAGTCCGGCCAGCGAGATCACCTCCTCGACCGACCGCGGATGGGGATACATGGAGCCGAAGTGCGCCAGCGCCTCGCGGACCTTGATGTGGCGATACAGGCCGCTGGTCTGGAGCACGATCCCGACCCGCGCCCGCAGCTCCCGGGAGTGATCGCCGGGGTCCATCCCCAGCACGGTGACCGCGCCGGCGGTGCGCGCGCGATAGCCCTCGAGGACCTCCACCGTGGTCGTCTTGCCGGCTCCGTTGGGACCGAGCAGCCCGAACACCTCGCCCCGGCCGACGTCGAAGTCGATCCCGCGGACGGCCTCGAAATCGCCGTAGGACTTGCGCAGTCCACGGACGTGGATGGCCGAATCGTCCATGCCGAGGATGATGCCAGTGTCTGCGTAGTCGATACTTCGGATGCGGTGAGGCAGGTTCTGACACTTCCGGCGTATCGGCGGTTGCTCGGCGCGTACACGCTCAATGAGCTGGCCTGGTCGATCGGCTCGCTGGCCCTGGCGCTGCTGGTCTACCGCCGCACCGGAAGCGCCGTGGGGGCGATGGCGTACTTCCTGTGCGCGCAGTTCATCCCCGCGCTGATCGCGCCCGCCCTCGTGGCCAGGATCGACCAGCGTCCGGCGCGGCGGGCGCTGCCGGTGCTCTATCTCCTCGAGGCCGTCGCCTTCCTGCTGCTGGCGATGCTGGTGTCGCACTTCTCGCTGGCGCCGATGCTGGTGCTGACGATCGCCGATGGCGTGCTGGCGCTGAGCGCGCGACCGATCGCTCGCGCCGCGACCGTCGGCGTGACCGCGCCCCGGGGCCTGCTGCGCGAGGGCAACGCCCTGACCAATGCCTCGTTCTCGATCTGCTACATGGCCGGGCCGGCGATCGGAGCGCTGGTCGTGGTCACCGGCGGGACGAGCGCGGCGCTGTTCGTCAACAGCGCGCTGTTCGCGGCCATCGCGATCACGATCGCCACCACCCACGGCCTGGCCGAGCATCCCGCGCACCCGACCGCCACGACCGGCCGGCTCCGCGCCGCGCTGGCGCACGTCCGCGCCCGCCCCGGGATCAGAACGATCGTCGGCTTTCAGATCACGGCGGTGCTGGTGTTCACGATCGCGATTCCGGTCGAGGTCGTGTTCGCACAGCACTCCCTGCACGCCGGCACGGGCGGATACGGCGCCCTGCTGTCCGCCTGGGGCGCCGGTGCGGTCCTCGGCAGCATCGTCTACGCGCGCTGGCGGCGACTTCCCAACCGAGTGTTGATCGTGGTGGGCGCGACGTCGCTCGGCATCGGCATGCTGGTGATGGCCGTCGCGCCCTCGCTGGCGATCGCCGTGGTCGGATCGGCGCTGGCCGGGATCGCCAACGGCATCGAGGCCGTGGCGGTGCGCACGGCGCTGCAGGAGCAGGTGGAGCAGCGGTGGATGGCGCTGATGATGAGCCTCAACGAATCGATCTTCCAAGCCGTCCCGGGCGGCGGGATCTTGATCGGCGGCGCGATCGCGGCCCTGGCGGGGCCGCGGGCGGCCCTCGCCGTCGCCGGCGGTGGAGCCCTGCTGGTCGCCGTCGGCGCGTGGTTCGTGGTCCCCGAGGAGCACGCGCCGGCGCCCTCGGCCGACCGTCCCGAGAAGCGCGACGCGGTGCCCGCGGGCGCGCGCCCGACGTCGGCGACGAGGCGGTAGCGTTCGCCACGCAGTGCGCCGCGCCTGCATCGACATCGGTTCGAACACGACTCGGCTGCTGGTCGCGGAGTGTGATGGCCGGCGGCTGCTGGAGATCCACCAGGAGCGCGCCTTCACCCGGCTGGGGCGCGGCGTGTTCCACGATGGGTTGATCCCCGAGCCGAAGATCCCCGAGGTCGTCGAGGTCGTCGCCGGCCAGCTGCGCACGGCGCGCGAGCTCGGGGCCGTCGAGGTTCATGGCGTGGCCACGGCGGCGATCCGGCGGGCCAGCAACGGGCGGGCGCTGCTGGATGCGATCCGAGACCATTGCGGTCTCGAGCTCGAGGTCCTCTCCGGCGAGGCGGAGGCTCGGCTCGCGTTCCTGGGGGCGGCGGCGACGCTCGGTCATCATCCCCACGGGAGCTTGGGCGTGGTCGACGTGGGGGGCGGCTCCTCGGAGCTCGTCGTGGGCACGGCGCCGGATCTCGTCGGCTGGTTCGCGTCGTTCGGAGTGGGCTCCGGCGATCTCGCCGAGAGCCACCTGCGCTCCGATCCTCCCGCGGCGACTGAGCTGGCCGCCGCGCGCGTGCACGTGGCCGAGGCCCTCGAAGGCATCGAGGCGCCACAGCCGGCGGAGGCCGTGGCGGTCGGCGGCAGCGCCGCGTCGCTGCGCCGGCTGGCCGGGCCGGTGCTGGACGGCGACTCCTTCGCCCGCACCCTCGGGCTGCTCGGGTCCGAGCGGGCGAGTGAGATCGCGCGGCGGTTCGCGCTCGACGTCGAGCGGGTCCGGCTGCTGCCCGCCGGGCTGCTGATCCTGCAGGCCGCCTCGGAGCTGTTCGGCGCGCCGCTCCAGGTCGGGCACGGCGGTGTCCGCGAGGGCGTGCTGCTGGAGGCCGGTCGGTGAACCGCGCCGCCGAACCCCCGCTGCCGCCGCGCGAGGCGCTGGCCGACGTCCGCGTCCGCGCCCCGACGCGCGGCAACCGGCGCCTCGAGCAGCTGCTCGACGCCGCCAACGGCGACGATCAGGTCAAGGCCTGGTGGCACGTGTCCGCGGTCAACGCCACGCGGCGGCTCGGCATGAGCGACCACAGCTGGGTCCACGTCCAGATCGTGCTCAACATCGCCCTGCGCCTGGCCCGGCTGCTGTTCCGCCGCGGCGTGGTGCCGAGCGTCGTCGCCGACTACGGCCTGGGGGAGCGGGACGCCGAGGTGGTCGTCGCCGCCGGCTGCCTGTTCCACTGCGTGGGCATGTCGATCCACCGCGACGACCACGAGCGCTACAGCCTGTTCCTGACCGCCGACAAGCTCGGCTCGCTGCTGTTCACGATCTACCCCGAACCGGAGCGCTCGATCATCGTCGCCGAGGCCCTGCACGCGATCATCGGCCACCGGCGCCAGGGGGCCCCGTTCACGGTCGAGGCCGGGATCGTGCGGGTCGCCGACGCGCTCGACATGGCCCGCGGCCGCTCCCGGGTCCCGTTCGAGGCCGGCCATCAGAACATCCACTCACTGTCCGCCTACGCGATCGACGACGTCAAGATCTCGCCCGGCGGCGACCGCGCCGTCAGGGTGGAGATCGCGATGTCGAACAGCGCCGGGATCTTCCAGGTCGACGAGCTGCTGGCCACGAAGCTGCGCGGCTCGGGACTCGAGCAGCACATCGAGGTGATCGCGCGGATCGAGGCCGAGCACGAGCAGCGGCTGATCCCGGTGTTCCGGATCTGAGTGGCGGCGCGCCTCCCGGCGATACAGAGCGCGCCGGCCGGCGCCCAGCGACGCAGAGCCCCTTACCAGTGCACGCCGCGCATCAGGTGCGCGAGCGCGACCTGCTCCGTCGAGGCGTGCTCCTCCACGCCCTTCTCGCCCCTGGCGGCGGCGGAGTCCGGGAACACCTTGTAGGCGGTGGAGAGGATCTGGTCGACGGCTTTCGGGAACAGCGCGTAAGCGACCTCGCCGAACGTCCCCAGGCGCGTGTTGATCTGCTTCGGCTTGGCCCGGATGGCCTCGCAGATCAGGTCGGCGGCCTCGTCCGGGGAGATCGTCGGGAAGCTGTCGTAGATCTTCGTGGGGGCGATCATCGGCGTGCGCACGAGCGGCATGTGGATCGTGGTGAAGTGGACGTTGTCGCCGATCGTCTCCGACGCCACCACGCGCGTCCAGGCGTCGAGCGCGGCCTTCGAGGCCACGTAGGCGGAGAACCGGGGCGGGTTGGTCTGGACGCCGATCGAGGAGACGTTGACGACCAGCCCCGACCCCCGCTCGCGCATGTGCGGCAGCAGGCCCATGATCAGCTTGATCGTGCCGAGATAGTTGAGCTTGATTGTCCGCTCGAAGTCGTGGAAGCGGTCGTAGGAGAGGGCGACCGAGCGGCGGATCGAGCGGCCGGCGTTGTTGACCAGGATGTCGATGGCGGGATGGTCGCCGAGCACGCGCTCGACCAGCTCGTCCACGGAATCGGGCTCGGAGACGTCGGCGGAGTAGGTGTAGGCGGCGCCGCCTAGGTCCTCGATCTGCTGCCTGGCCTCCTCCAGCTTGTCGGTGTTGCGGGCCACCAGGATCGGGATCCCGCCGGCGCGGGCGATCTTCATCGCCGCCGCCTTGCCGATCCCGCTCGAGGCGCCGGTGATCAGCACCGTCTTGCCGTTGACGGCGCCTTCGAAACTGCGGTCCCGGAACAGGTCCGGGTCGAGGTTGCGCTCCCAGTAATCCCACAGCTTGGCCGCGTAGCTCTCCAGCGGGGGCACCACGATGCCGCTGCCCTCGAGCGCCCGCTCGGCGTCGCGGGTGTCGAACTCGGCCGTCAACCCGACGTGGGACAGGACCTCCTCGGGGATGCCGACGTCGCTCAGGATGGCCCGCCGGACGCCCTTCGCCGCCGGCAGCTGCATGAGCATCGAGAACGTGCCCTTCGGCAGCGCCTGGAGCAGCTTCGAGTCGATGCGCATCGACAGCTTCGGGGCGTGGGCCGCTTCGGCGAACGAGTTGATCACGTCTCCCGAGCGCTGCGGCCTGGGGTTGCAGAGCTGGAAGGCGAGGCCGTCGAGGCCGGGCTGATGGGCGATGTGATCCATCGCCGCGGCCACGAAGTCGACGGGGACGATGTTCGTGGAGCCGAACTCGGGGCCGACGAGCGGGAACCAGCCGGGCAGGTAGTGGCGCGCCAGCTTGATCGCGGTGAAGAAGTAGTAGGGCCCGTCGATCTTGTCCATCTCGCCTGTGCGCGAGTCGCCGACGACGATCGAGGGGCGGTAGACGCGCCACGGCACCGCGGTCTGGGTGCGAGCGATCTTCTCGGCCTCGAACTTGGTCAGGTAGTAGGGGTGTTCGAGCTTCTGGCCCTCGTCGAACATGTCCTCGCGGAACAGCCCCTTGTACATGCCGGCCACGGCGATCGACGAGGCGTGGTGGAAGCACCCGACCTCGAGCACGTTCGCCAGCTCGACCGCGTGCCGGGTGCCCTCGACGTTCGCGATCCGGTTGCGCTCGTCGTCGGCGGTCATGTCGTAGACCGCGGCGAGGTGGAAGAAGTGGTCGATCTTCTCGCCCAGCTCGGCGACCGTCTGCTCGGAGAGGCCGAGCCGGGGTCGGGACAGGTCGCCGATCACCGGCTTGATCCGCTCCGCCGCGGCGGGGACGGCCGGGGTCCACTTCTCGGCCATAAGCGTCTGGAGCTTGGGCACGGACTCCTCGCGCACCAGCACGTAGCAGTAGCCCTCGCGCCGGAGCAGCCGCTCGACCAGGTGGCGCCCGATGAATCCGGTCGCGCCCGTGACGAAGTACGTCATCGCCTAAATGGCGGGGAGCACCTAGCGGCCGCATGGGGCCGCTCGAACGCGACCGTATTCATGGCGGGGAGCACCGAGCTACCAGCCGCCGCGCCAGTCGACGTTCGCTGCCCTCCGCTTGGCGGCATCCATCTTGTTGTGCTTGCGCTTGTCCAGCCGCCATTGGATCAGGGATAGGACCAGTATCAGCAGCGGGAAGAAGGCGATCGTGATGAACATCGCGTTCGTGATCACCTTGTCGTTGGTCTCCCCGTACCAGCCCTGGCCGCCGGTGGCCTGCGCGAGCGCCGCGGGGGCGAGCGTCAGCAGCGTGACCCCGACGACGAACAGCGCGGTGAAGATCCGGCGGACGCGGCGCATGCACCGCCAAGCGTACCTGATGCCAACCGGGCGTTCTACGCCACCTCGGCGCGGTCGGCGGCGGTCACGGCGGCGATCGCCCGCAGCAGGACGGGGTTGTATTCGTCGGCGCGCCAGCCGACCTCGAGGTGGCTGACCGGCGCCTCGAACACGCGCGCGGCGGCGGCCGCCGCGAGCTCCCGCTGCTTGCTGACCGGCACCAGCTCGTCGCGAGTGGTCACCACCACCGCCACCGGAGGGCGGACGGTGCCGAGCCAGGGCCGCGAGTCGAAGCGTCCGAGCTCCCGCCCGGCCTCGGCGATGTCGCGGGCGGAGTTGCGCATCAGCTCGGACTCGAGCCAGATCGTCTGCTCGCTCTCGCGGATCCGCGCGCGGCGCAGCCCGGCGCGCAGCGTGCCCCGCGGCGCCAGCGACAGCATCAGCCCGACTACGCCCATGGTCCGGAAGGTGCGGCGGCTCGGGGGATCCTGCCAGTGCTGGGCCGTCCCGCTGAGCACCAGCCCTTCGACCACGTCCGGATGGTCGCGCGCCACTAGTTGCGCGACCGCCCCACCCATCGAATATCCGACCACGATCGCGGGGGCGGCATCGAGGGCGCGCAGGACCGCGGCCGCGTCCGCGGCGCAGTCCGCGAGCCGGAACGGGGCCAGCGGCCGCAGCCCGCGCCCGTGGCCGCGATGGTCGATCGCCAGCACCCGGTGGCCGGCCCGGGCCAGGTCCGCGTAGGCGGCCCACCAGTTGAGGTCGGCGCTGGCGATCCAGCCGTGCAGGAGCATCACCGTCGCGCCCTCGCCGCCGGTGTCGCGAAGGAAGAACTCGCCCCGGTCGGGGACCCTCACCGTGCGCGCCGGGGGCATCTCGATCGGCGGGACCGGGGGCCAGTTGTGGGCGCGCATATGTGTTCGATCGTACCCGCGGTTCCTACCATCTCGCTCGATGGCTGTGGTGATCGGATCCGACCTCGGCAAGGACATCGCCGGTGAGCCGCTGCTACGCGGGATCTCGTTCAAGCTCGAGCGGCGCGACCGGATGACCCTGTCCGGCCGCAACGGGGCGGGGAAGACGACCTTGCTGCGGATGGTGGCGGGCGAGCTGTCGGTCGACTTCGGTGAGCTGGTGCTGGCCAAGGGGACCAGGCTCGCCCTCCACGACCAGCGCCCGCCCCGCCGGCGCGCGCTGTCGTTGCGCGAGTACGTGCTGTCTGGGGCCCGGGAGCTGATCGCGATCGAGCAGGAGCTGTCCACGCTGGAGGGCGAGATGGCCGACGGCGCCTACGACGAGCGGACGCTGGGACGCTACGCCGAGGCCCAGGCCCGGCTCGAGCACGCCGGCGGGTATCGGTGGCGTGAGGAGGCGCTGGCGGCGCTCCACGGGCTCGGATTTCGCGATGACGCGCAGCTCGATCGATCGCTGGACACGTTCTCCGGAGGGGAGCTGACGCGCGCCTCGCTGGCGCGGGCCCTGGCGGGAGCTCCCGACCTGCTGCTCCTCGACGAGCCCACCAACCATCTCGACATCGAGTCGCTGGAGTGGCTCGAGCAGCACCTGGCGAGCCTCGACGCCGCGGTGGTGCTGGTGGCCCACGACCGCTGGTTCCTGGAGGCGGTCGGGACCTCGGTGCTCGAGCTCGAAGGCGGCCGGGGCCGGTTCTTCGCCGGGCCGTGGCATGCCTGGCGCCGCGAGCAGGCGGCGCGCGAGCTCGCGCTGGGGCGGGCGGTCGCGCGCCAACAGGCCGAAATTGAGCGGCTCGAGCGGTTCGTGACCCGGTTCCGGGCCGGAACCCGGGCTCGCCAGGCCCAGTCGCGAGCGAAGAAGCTGGCGAAGATGGAGCGGATCGGGCGCCCGGACAGCGACCGCGCCGCGCTCGAGTTCGCGTTCAAGCCGCCCGAGCGCAGTGGGCGGGTGGTGTTCGAGCTCGAGGAGGCCCGGATCGAGGCCGGCGACAAGCTGCTGCTCGACGACGCCGAGCTGTGGCTCGAGCGGGGCGAGCACGTCTCGGTGGTGGGGCCGAACGGCGCCGGCAAGACCACGCTGATCGAGACCCTGGCCGGCCGCCGCGAGCTGACGGTGGGAAAGCTGCGCACGGGCCACAACGTCAAGATCGGCTACCTGTCCCAGCACGCCGACGAGCTCGGCGCCGCCCCGGGGCAGCCCGCTGGGAGTCCAGCCGCGCGAAAGTCCGGGCTGCCCCGGAGTCATCCGTCGGCTCGCACCGTGCTCGAGGCCGCGCAGCATGCCACCGGGCTGACGCCGGCGAAGGCGCGGGCGCTGCTGGGCCGATTCCTGTTCTCCGGCGAGGAGGCCGAAAAGCCGCTGGAGGCCCTGTCGGGCGGGGAGCGGAGGCTGCTGTCGCTGGCGATCCTGGTGCACTCCGGGGCCAACGTCCTGATCCTCGACGAGCCGACCAATCATCTGGACCTCGAGAGCCGGGAGGCGCTCGAGGAGGCGCTCCAGGCGTTCGGCGGGTCGCTGCTGCTGGTCTCCCACGACCGGGCGCTGCTGGATGCGGTGGGCACGCGCACGGTGGCGCTGGAGGACCGGCGGCTGCACAGCTACGTGGGCGGCTGGCCCGAGTACGTGCGCGTGCGCGAAGAGCGGGCCGCCAGCGAGGCGGCCGCGGCCAAGGCGCCGGCGCGCCCGAAGCGGGCAGCCAAGCCCAAGCGGCCGGCGAAGGCAGCCTCGGGCGGAGGCGACGCATCGCAGCTGGAGCGACGGATCGAGGCCGCCGAAGCCGAGCTCAGCGCGCTCGAGGACGAGCTGGCCGATCCAGGCGCGTGGTCCACTCCCCAGCGGAGCGCCGACTCGGCCGCCCGCCACGAGCGGGCCAGGCGGACGGTGGAGGAGCTCTACAGCAAGTGGGAGGCGGCGACCCGCTGAGTCGGGGTGTCGTCGTCGGCGCCGAGCGGGCGGATCTCGGCGGTACCCTTACGTCATCGACCTCGTGAACAAGAACGTCCGCAATGCCGTGATCGTGCTGGCGCTGGCCGCGCTGCTGGTGCTGATCCCCGGCGGCGGCAAGGGCGCCAACGTGGCCATCCAGGCGGTGTCGATCGCGTTCCTGGCCTCGATCGGGTGGGTCGCGTCGCTGATGTACCGCCAGCATCGTCTCGAGCTATACGCGCTCGGGGACGTCAAGCGGGCCACGCTGTACATCGCCGCCGGCGTGGCGGCGCTGACCCTGTCGGCGACGACACGCCTGTTCAGCACCGCCGGCGGCGAGATCGCCTGGTTCGTGCTGCTCGGCGGATCCGTGTACGCGGCGTTCGCAGTCATCTGGTCGGCGCGGAAGTACTGACCGGGTCCGCCCGGCAAGGCGATACAAAGCGAGGCCGTGAACAAGGAACAGCGAGAGGTACTCGCGGACTGGCTGATCGTCTTCGGAGCGGTGGGGCTGTTCGTGTCGCTGTTCCTGGCCTGGAGCCACCAGTTTTCGCGCGCCTTCCTGGCTGAATGGGGCAGCTCGGCCCAGCTGCAAGGGGTCCCGCACGACCCGACCGCGTGGCAGGTGTACTCGGCCGCCGACGTCGTGCTCGCCCTGCTGGCGCTGCTGCTCGCGGTGGTGGCGCTGATCGGCACCCGGCCGGCGCGGATCGTGGCCGCGTTCGCGGCCGCGCTCGGCCTCGCGTTCACGATCCACGCCCTGAGCGTCCCGCCGACCAACGGCGCCAACATCTTCAACCCGGCGAGGCACGGCTACGTCCCGAACTCGCCGGCGGCGGGGGCGGGGGAGGTGGTGGCGCTGGCGGCGCTGGGGGTGGCGCTGGCGGGGCTGGTGGTGTCGTTCACGGCGGACTAGCGGGTCTGGCCGGCGGCTTTGAGGGGCCGGCTCTTGGCGACCAGCGCAACCTGCACAGCGCGACCGAAGCAAGCTGCACAGCGCGACCTCGGCGCGGGACGCGACCAGACCCTCGGCGCGGGACGCGACCAGACCCTCGACGCGGGACGCGAGCCCAGACCCTCCGCGGGCCTATCCTCGAAGACACGATGTCGGTGACCCCAGCAGACAGGCGCCGAGAGCTTCCGGACGAGCCGGGCGTGTACCTGTTCCGCGACGCCAAGGGCAAGGTGCTGTACGTGGGCAAGGCGAAGTCGATCCGCAAGCGGGTGGCCTCGCACTTCTCCAATCCGAGCACCCGCGCCGGCCGGGATCTGATCGCCATGATCGACCACATCGAGGCGCTGGTGGTCCACACCGAGGCCGAGGCGCTGCTGGCGGAGCAGAACTTCATCAAGCAGTACCAGCCGCGGATGAACATCCGGTTGCGCGACGACAAGTCGTATCCGTACATCGCGATCAGCCTGGACGAGGATTTCCCGCGGGTCTACTTCACCCGCGAGCGCCACCGCCGCGACCGGGCCTACTTCGGCCCGTTCAGCAACGCCAAGCGGGTCCGCTCGACGCTCGAGGTGCTGGGCAAGGTGTTCATGTTCCGCTCCTGCGAAGGGCCAGAGCCGGGGCGCCGGAGCGGCTCGCCGTGCCTGGACTACTACATCAAGCGGTGCGAGGCGCCGTGCGTGGGCTACGTCAGCAAGGAGGACTACCGGCGCGGGATCGACGGCGTGATCGCGTTCCTGTCCGGCCGCTACCGGGAGATCGAGAAGGCGCTCGAGCAGTCGATGCGCGAGGCCTCGGCCGAGCAGCGGTTCGAGGACGCGGCCCGGGAGCGCAACCGGCTGCGCGCCGTCCGCTCGCTGCTGGAGCGACAGCGGGTGGCCAACGAGGCCGTGGGCACGCTCGACGCGATCGCCGTGGCGGTGGCCGACAACGAGGCCAACGCGCAGGTGTTCCAGGTCCGCGACGGGGTGCTCTCCGACCGTCAGAGCTTCTATCTGGACAACGAGGCCGGCGGCGGCGTCGCGGAGGTGGCCGAGGCGTTCATCCTCCAGTACTACGCCAGCGCGATGATGGTGCCGCCAATGCTGGTGGTCCAGCGCGAGCTCGGCCCGGCGCCGGCGCTGGCCCAGGCCCTGAGCGCGCGTCGCGGCGCGCCGGTGGAGATCCGGGCCGCCGAGCGCGGCGACAAGCGGCGGATCCTCGAGCTCGCGGAGCGCAACGCCCGCCTCGCGCTCGACCAGGAGAAGCTCCGCTCCGAGCGCCGGCGCCAGCAGCGAGTCGAGGCCCTCGACGGGCTGCAGTCCGCGCTGGGCATGGACACGATCCCGTTGCGGATCGAGTGCTTCGACATCAGCACGCTGATGGGCACCAACACGGTGGCGTCGATGGTGGTGTTCGAGGGCGGGGCGCCGAAGAAGTCCGACTACCGCCGCTTCCGGATCTGGGGCGACCGTAACGGCGACGGCGGACCGCCCCGCCACGACGACTTCGCGGCCATGGAGGAGGTGCTCAGCCGGCGCCTGGGCCGCTGGCAGCGCCAGCGCGACGTCTCGCCCCACGACAAGGACTACGACCCGAGCTTCGCGGCGCTGCCCAACGTGATCGTGATCGATGGCGGCAAGGGCCAGCTGTCGGCGGGATTGCGGGCGCTGCCGGAGTTCCGCGAGCGCGGCGTCGTGGTGGTGGCGCTGGCCAAGCGGATCGAGGAGGTGTTCATCCCCGGCCGCGCCGCGCCGCTGCGGCTGGCCCACGACACCCCGGAGCTGCAGCTGCTCCAGCGCGTGCGCGACGAGGCCCACCGGTTCGCCATCACCCATCACCGGATCCGGCGCGATCGGGCGATGACGGCGTCGATCCTGGATGAGCTGCCGGGGGTCGGGCCGGCCCGCAAGCGCGCGCTGCTCACCCACTTCGGCTCGCCCGACGCGATCCTGGCCGCGAGCCGCGAGGAGCTCGAGGCCGTGCCCGGGGTCCCGGGCAAGGTGGCGCGCGAGCTGCATCGCGAGCTCCACAAAACGGGTGTGTGACCGCGGCGCATGCGCCGCGGCCCCGGCCGTGCATGCACGGCCGGCCGGGGGCGCATGCGCCACCCGGGACAACGATTAGTGCGTGAGCAGCGCCGCGCTGCCGGCGGGGACCTCGACCGGATAGAAGCCCATGAACGGGCTGACCGTGGCGGTCTGGGAGGGGCCGGCCAGCGTGCCCGTCTGGGTCGGGTCGGCAAAGCTCTGGCCGCCGAGCGTCTCGCCGCTGGTGGCGTCGACGCTGGGCGCGGTCAGCCGCTCGACGCTGGCCGGGCCGTCGTCATTGGTGAGGCTCACCTGCACGATGGCCGGCGTCGTGGTGTCCTTGTTGATCAGCACCACGCGGGTCTTGCCGTCGGGGGCGGCGGTGGCCCATACCTTCACCGGACCCGAGGCGACCGACACCGGCAGCAGGTGGGCGCCGGGCGGAAACGCCTGGGCGAACATCAGCATCCCGTAGTACTCGGGGTGGACGACGGCCTGCCAGCCGCTCGGCGTCTGGGTGAAGTTGAACAGCTGATAGCCGGCGTTCGGGAGGGTGTGGATGTTGACCCCGTTGACGCCCTCCGCGGCCAGGTTGAACAACGTGTCGAGCACCCACAGCGCCGAGGCGAAGGTGTCGCTGACGCCAGCCCGGCCGCCGCCGGAGACCGAGTTCATCTCATCGACCCGGAACGGGAGGCCGCGGCCGCGCGCGAGGCGGATGTAAGGGGCAAGCTGTTGGGCGAGGCCGCTGGAGGCGGTGTCGGCGAGCAGGTCGGCGATCGAGGGGTAGGTCGGGTTGGTCGGGTCGGTGGTCGAGTTGTGCAGGGCGTAGCGATGGACCGTGACCGTGCGCACGCTCTTCTCGGTCGAGAGGAAGTGACCGAGGCCGGACATCCAGGTCAGCGACGAGTACGACGGGCCGACCAGTGGCAGCCGCGGCAGCACCGCCCGCCAGCGGGAGAACTCGTTCGTGAACGCCTTGAGGCTGTAGCCGCGACCCCGGGCGTGGACCACGTGGCCGCGGCGGTCGCGGTACCAGGCGAAGACGCCGTAGAGGTCCGGCTCGTTGCCGATCTCGAGCGCGCTGATGTAGCGGCGGCCGATCCCCTGGACCAGGGCCTGGGCCTCGGTGGCGGCGAGTGCGGGCCGGTCGCTGGCCAGGTTGACGCCGAGGATCAGCTTCGCCCCGAGGTCGGCGGCGAGGGCCTGGGTGGTCCGCATCCATCCCTTCGTCAGGGCGTAGCTGATGCCGCCGCGCGGGATCACGCCGCGCGTCGGCCACCACGTCCAGTCGGTGCTGTCGCCGCCGATGCGCAGGACCGGCGCCTGGCCCGGCGCCAGGGCCCGGATCAGCTGGATCAGCACCGGGTTGACCGCCAGCGGATCGCGACCGGTGTATTGGTGCAGGGCCTTGTACTCGAGCGACAGCCCGAGGAAGCCGCGTGGCATGGCTTGGCCGCCGGGGATGTTGCCCACCGCCGCCGTGAGGGTGGGCTCGGAGGTGTCAGCGCGGGCCGCCACGAGCGTCCCCAGCCCAGCCACCAGCAGGACGGCCGCCACCGCCAGGGCCTGGATCAGAGCTCCGCGGCGCTGCACGCAGGGATGGTGGCACACGCAGCCCGGCGCCGCCGCGCCCGTCCGCGGATGTCGTCAAGCTTTGGGGCATGGAAGCCTCGCGAACCACGCCTCCGGAAGGGCAGGCGGCGGCGCTCGACGAGCCCGGCGCGGAGGACGAGGAGGCCGTCTCGGCGCTCACCGACCTGGTGGTGATCACCGGTTTCTCGGGCGCGGGGAAGTCGACCGCGATGGCCGCGTTCGAGGACGAGGGCTACTTCTGCGTGGACAACCTGCCCTCGGAGATGATCCGCTCGCTGGTCGACCTGTTCCGTCACCAGGGGTCGAAGGTGGCCCGGGCGGCGGTGGTCTCGGACGTGCGCGGGGGCAGCTACTTCGCCGGGCTGGCGGCGATGCTCGACGATCTTCGCGCCGGCGGGGTGCGCCATCGCGTGCTGTTCCTGGAAGCGGACGAGCAGGCGCTGCTCACCCGCTACAAGGAGACCCGGCGGCGGCATCCGCTGACGCCGTCGGGCAGCGTGGCCGAGGGCATCGCACGCGAGCGGGCGCTGCTGGTGCCCCTGCGCGAACGCGCCGACGTCGTGATCGACACCACCGGGCTGACCGCGGCGATGCTCCGGCGCAAGCTCGCCGACGAGCTGCTGCCGACGCGCACGCCGGGCCGGCTTGCGGTGACGTTCGAAAGCTTCGGGTTCAAGTACGGCCCGGTGCGCGATCCCGACGTGATGTTCGACGTCCGCTTTCTGCCCAACCCGCACTACGAGCGGGACCTGCGCCCGCTCACCGGCACCGATGCCCGGGTGGTCGAGTTCATCAACCGCGACGGGGAGCTGGACACGTTCTACGAGCGGCTGCACCCGCTGCTCGATTACCTGCTGCCGCAATACCTGGCCGAGGGCAAGGCCCATCTGGTACTGGCGATCGGCTGCACCGGCGGCCGCCACCGCTCCGTCGCCATCGCCGAGCACCTGGCCGAACGCTACCGCCCGGCGAAGGAGTACCTCGTGGAAGTCGTGCACCGCGATGTCGACAGCCCGCCGTGATCGACCACATCGGGTTCGAGGTTTCCGATCTCGAGCGCTCGGCCCGGTTCTACGACGCGCTGTTCTACGCCCTGGGGGCGCGGCGGATGTTTGAGTCTCCCCAGGCCATCGCCTACGGGATGAACGCCCCCGACGTGTGGATCGTGGTCCGTGGCCGCGCGCCCGCGCCCGGCTACGGCCACCTCGCGCTGGCCGCCACCGGCAAGGCGGCAGTCGACGGCGCCTTCGCCGCCGGCGTCGCCAACGGAGGCGTGGATGACGGCCCGCCGGGGCTGCGCCCGCGCTACGGGCGCCGGTACTACGCCGCCTATCTGCGCGACCCGGACGGGCTGCGGGTCGAGGTCGTCTCCCGTAGATGAGTTAGATTTCGGACTGTCGGCCCACCAGTCGGCTTTCTTGCCGCCGAGCCTGAAAGGGGAGTCTCACGCGCATGACGGTACGGGTCGGGATCAACGGCTTCGGGCGGATCGGCCGCAACGTCTTCCGCGCCGCCTACGAGCGCGGGGCCGACATCGAGTGGCTGGCGGTCAACGACGTGGTCGACCCCAAGACGATCGCCCACCTGTTGAAGTACGACTCGAACTACGGCCCGTTCCCCGGCGAGGTCGAGGCGACGGACACCGGGCTGCGAGTGCGGGGCCAGGAGATCCGGGTGCTGGGCGAGCGCGATCCGGCGGCGCTGCCCTGGGAAGAGCTCGGAGCCGACGTGGTGATCGAGTCGACGGGACTGTTCACGGACCGCGAGAACGCCTCCAAGCACCTCGAGGCCGGGGCCAAGAAGGTGGTGATCTCGGCGCCCGCGACCGACCCCGACGTGACCGTGGCGCTGGGCGTGAACTTCGACGAGGTCTACGACCGCGACCGCCATCACGTGATCTCGAACGCCTCGTGCACCACGAACTGCCTGGCCCCGGTGGCGAGGGTGCTGAACGACACGCTCGGCATCAAGCACGGGCTGATGACGACGATCCACGCCTACACCGCCGATCAGCGCCTCCAGGACATGCCCCACCGCGACCTCCGGCGAGCCCGGGCAGCGGCGATCAATTTGATTCCCGCCTCCACCGGCGCGGCCAAGGCGATCGGCCTCGTGATCCCGGCGCTGAACGGCAAGCTCCACGGCTTCGCCGTGCGGGCACCGGTCCCCACCGGCAGCGTCGTCGACCTGACCGTCGAGGCCAGCCGCGAGACGTCGGTCGAGGAGGTCAACCAGGCGATGAAGGCGGCGGCTTCCGAGGGGCCGATGAAGGGCCTGCTCGAGTACACCGAGGACCCAATCGTGTCCTCCGACATCGTCAAGAACCCCGCCTCGTCGATCTTCGACTCCCAGCTCACGGCGGTGATGGACGGGACGATGGTCAAGGTGGTGTCCTGGTATGACAACGAGTGGGGCTACTCCTGCCGCGTCGCGGATCTGGTTCAGAGGTTGTGAGGACGCTCCCGGACCTGGGCCAGCTCGACGGCAAGCGAGTGCTGGTGAGGGTCGATTTCAACGTCCCCCTGGACCACGGCCAGGTCGCCGACGACACCCGCATCCGGGCGGCGCTGCCGACGATCTCGTATCTGCGCGACCACGGCGCGCGGGTGATCCTGGTCTCGCACCTCGGCCGGCCCGAGGACCGCGAGCCGGAGCTGTCGCTGCGCCCGGCCGCTGACCGGCTCGCCGAGCTCACGGGCGCGGACGTGACGCTGGCGCCGGGCGTGGTCGGGGAGGACGTGCGGGCGTTCGCCGACAACGTGGCGCCGGGCGACGTGCTGATGCTCGAAAACGTACGCTACGAGCCGGGGGAGACGAAGAACGACCCCGACCTCGCCGCCGGGCTCGCGTCGCTCGCCGACGCCTACGTCAACGACGCCTTTGGCGCCGCCCACCGGGCCCACGCGTCCACCGAGGGGGTGGCGCGGCTGGTCCCCGAGCATGCCGCCGGCCTGCTGCTCGAGCGCGAGGTGGAGGCGCTGAGCGGGCTGCTCGACAAGCCCGCGCGGCCGCTGGTGGCCGTGCTCGGCGGGGCCAAGGTGAGCGACAAGATCGCCGTCATCAAGCGCTTCCGCGAGCTCGCCGACACGATCCTGATCGGCGGCGCCATGTGCTTTCCGTTCTTCGCCGCCCAGGGCCACGAGATCGGAGACTCGCTGTGCGATTCCGAGGACGTCGAGCTGGCGCGGGGGATCCTCGAGGGCGCCGGCGCGGCGCGCGCCTCGGTTGAGCTTCCGCGTGATCTCGTGGTCGCCGACCGGCTGGCTGCGGAGGCCGCGGTGCGGACCGTCGACGGGATCGAAGTTCCCAAGGGGGCGATGGGCCTCGACATCGGGCCGCGCACGGCTTCGGCGTACGCGGAGACGATTGCCGGCGCCGGGACCGTGTTCTGGAACGGGCCGATGGGGGCATTCGAGCTCGAGCCGTTCGCCGCCGGCACCCGGGCGGTGGCCGAGGCGGTCGCCGACGCCGCCGGCACCACGGTGGTCGGGGGCGGGGACTCGGCGGCGGCGCTGCAGCGGTTCGGGCTCGCGGACCGGGTCACCCATCTCTCGACCGGCGGCGGGGCGTCGCTCGAGCTCATCGAGGGCAAGACGCTGCCCGGGGTGGAGGCGCTGGCGTGAACGGCGCGCGGACCCCGCTGGTCGCCGGCAACTGGAAGATGCACAAGACGATCGCCGAGGCCGAGCGGCTGATCGCGGCGCTGCTGCCGCGCGTGTCCAGGGCCGACGGCGTCGACGTGGCCATCTGCCCGGCGTTCACCGCGCTCGGGGCGATGGTCGACTCCGCCCGCGGCTCGCGCGTCCAGGTGTGTGCGCAGAACATGCACCACGCCGCCGAGGGGGCCTACACGGGTGAGGTCTCGCCGCAGATGCTGATCGAGATCGGGGTCCGGGGGGTGATCCTCGGCCACTCCGAGCGACGCGAGCTGTTCGGCGAGACCGATCGCGCGCTGCAGCTGAAGGTGCCGGCCGCGCTCGAGGCCGGGCTGATGCCGATCCTGTGCGTGGGGGAGACCGAGGAGGAACGGGAGCGGGGCGACACCGAGCGCAAGCTGCGCCATCAGGTCCAGGAGGACCTGGCCAAGGTCGAGACCGAGCATCTCGGGGAGGTGGTGATCGCCTACGAGCCGATCTGGGCCATCGGCACCGGGCTGGTGGCGACCCTGGACCAGGCCCAGGAGGCGATCGCGTTCGTGCGCGCGCTGGTGGCGGACCGCTCCGCCGAGCAGGCCGAGCGCACCCGCGTCCTGTACGGCGGCAGCGTCAAGCCCGACAACGCCCGCGAGCTGCTCGAGCTGGCCGACATCGACGGCGCGCTGGTCGGGGGGGCGAGCCTGGACCCCGAGTCGTTCGCGGCGATCGTCGCCGCTGCGACCTGATGGCGCTCCCCGAGGGCGCGCGTGAACTGCCCGGGGGGCCCGTGGCGCTGATCGTGCTCGACGGCTGGGGGCTGGCGCCCGACGGGCCGGGCAACGCGGTCTCGCTCGCGCGCACGCCGGTGTTCGACGAGCTGTGGGCCAGGTATCCGCACGGCCAGCTGAACGCGTCCGGGCGGGCGGTGGGGCTGCCCGAGGGCCAGATGGGCAACTCGGAGGTCGGCCACCTCAACCTGGGCGCGGGCGCGGTCGTGGTCCAGGACCTGACCCGGATCGACGAAGCCGCGCAGAGCGGCGAGTTCTCGAGCAACGAGGTCCTCTGTCAGGCGTTGACCGGGGCGGATCGCGTCCACGTGATCGGGCTGGTGTCCGACGGGGGCGTCCACTCGGGCTGGTCGCACCTGGAGGCGCTGATCCGGCTCGGCGCTTCGCTGGAGGTCCCGGATCTCGTCGTGCATGCGTTCACCGACGGCCGCGACACCCTCCCGGAGTCCGGGGCGGGCTACCTGGAGATCGTCGAGGGCTGGATGGCCGACGCCGGCGTGGGACGGATCGGCTCCGTCGTCGGTCGCTACTACGCCATGGATCGCGACCGCCGCTGGGAGCGGACGCAGCTGGCCTACGACCTGCTGGTCCACGGCCGGGCCGAGCACCACGCCGCCAGCGGCCCCGAAGCCGCCCGCGGCGCGTACGACCGCGACGAGACGGACGAGTTCATCAAGCCGGTGCGCGTGGGGGAGGAGGCCGCGATCCGCCCCGGGGACTCCGTGTTCGCCTTCAACTTCCGCCCCGACCGGATGCGCCAGATCACCCGCGCGCTGGCCGAGCCGGGCTTCGAGGAGGTCGACCGCGGTGGTGCGCCGCCGGTCGAGCGCTACGCGACGATGGCGCGGTACGAGGAGGACTGGCCCTACCCGGTGGCGTTCCCGCCCGAGCACCCGGCCACGACCCTGCCGCGAGCCCTGGCCGCGCGCGGCGTGCGCCAGCTCCACGTGGCCGAGACCGAGAAGTACGCCCACGTCACCTACTTCTTCAACGGCGGCGAGGAGGAGGCGTGCGAGGGCGAGCGGCGCGAGCTGGTCCCCTCTCCGCGCGACGTGCCCACCTACGACCACAAGCCCGAGATGAGCGCGGCCGAAGCCGCCGCCGCGTTCGTGGAGGCGTGGGAAAGCGACTCGCCGACGTTCGGGATCATCAACTTCGCCAACGCCGACATGGTCGGGCACACGGGGGTGATCGAGGCCGCGGTGGCGGCGATCGAGGCGGTCGACGCCGGCCTCGGGTTGGTCGTCCGGGCGGTGCACGCGTCCGGTGGCGCCTGCCTGATCACGGCTGACCACGGCAACGCCGACAATATGCTCGAGCCCGACGGCAGCCCCAACACGGCCCATTCGCTGAACCCGGTGCCGCTGATCGTCACCGTGCCCGGGCTTCGGTTGCGGGCCGGCGGGGCGCTGGCGGATGTGGCGCCGACGGTGCTGGCGATGCTGGGGGTGGAGCGGCCGGCGGAGATGACGGGGCGGAGCCTGATCGAGGAGTAGGGAGCCCCCGGCAGCCCGGTGCGGGTCGAGGCGCGCCGCCATCCAGGTACAGACTTGACACGAGGCGACTGAGATTTTATATAATCTCATCCAGGACAAACGGTTTCCGTAGGAGGAATCACATGGCACTTATTCGCTGGGAGCCGGTGCGCGAGCTGAACACGATCCAGAGCGAGATGAACCGGCTTTTCAACACGTTCTTCGAGGCGCCGACGCCCGGAAACGGCGGGTCGAACCTGCGCCGGTGGATTCCGGCGATGGACCTGGTCGAGACCGAGGACGACTTCGTTCTGCGCGCCGATCTCCCGGGCCTGACCGAGAACGATGTCAACATCGAGGTCGAGGACAACGTGCTCACGATCTCGGGCGAGCGCAAGGCCGAGCACGAGGAGCGCAGGGAGGGCTATTACCGAGTGGAGCGGGCCTCGGGGTCGTTCTCCCGCTCGCTGACCCTTCCCGAGGGCATCGACACCGAAGCGGTGCGCGCCAACTTCGAGAACGGCGTGCTCGAGGTCCGGATCCCGAGGCCCGAGGAGCGCAAGCCCCGGAAGGTGTCGATCTCGATCGGTGGCGAGCAGCCGAAGACGATCGAGGGCTCCGAGACCGCGACGTCCGAGGAGAGCGCCTCATAGGCACGCCGGAGAGCGCCTATTAGGCACGCCGTGGCCACGGCCGCGTAGTCGACAGCCAAGGCAAACAATGCTGGGAAGGGCCGGGAGCTCCCGGCCCTTCCGCGCGTCTCCCGGCATGTAGATTCGGGCCGGTGTTCGCGGTCCGGACCCGATCGCCCGAGTCGCTGGCCCGCACGGGCACGCTGCAAGTCGCGCACGGCACGGTGGGCACGCCGGCGTTCGTGCCCTTGGCGACGCGCGGGACGGTCAAGACGGTGGACGCGCACGAGGTCGCGGCGCTCGGCTACGAGCTGATCCTCGGCAACACCTTCCACCTGTTTCTGGCGCCCGGGGCGGAGCTGATCGAACGGCTCGGAGGGCTCCATCGGTTCATGCGCTGGGAGCGGGCGATCGTGACCGACTCCGGTGGGTTTCAGGTCTTCTCGATGGGCCATGGCGGCGTGGCCGACGAGATCAAGGGCCGTGGTCGGGGCGGGGAGCGCAGCGACGGCTCGATCCTCTCGATCCAGGAGGAGGGGGTCTGGTTCCGGTCCTATCTCGACGGAGGCGAGCGGTTCCTCGGCCCGGAGGAGTCGATGGCGGTCCAGGCGGCGCTGGGCTCGGACATCGCGCTCAGCTTCGACGAGTGCACCCCGTTTCACGCCTCGCGCGAGTACACCGCGCGCTCGACCGCCCGCACCCATCGCTGGCTCGAGCGTTGCCTGCGCTGGCACGCCGAGCACGGCCCCGCGTCCCAGGTCGTCTACGGGATCGTGCAGGGAGGCGTCGAGCAGGACCTGAGGCTCGAGTCGGCAGCCACGGTCGCGGCCAGCGGCTGCGACGGGATCGCGATCGGGGGGTCGCTCGGCCGCGACAAGGAGCAGATGCGCGAGGTCGTCGGGTGGACGACGGCGGCTCTGGAGCGCAGCGCCCCCGCGCGACCCCGGCATCTGCTGGGCATCGGCGACATCGACGACCTGGTGGCCGGCGTGGAGCAGGGAATCGACACCTTCGACTGCGCGCTGCCCACCCGCCTGGGGCGCCACGGCGTGGCGCTGGTCCCGGATCCCCCGGCCCGCTGGCGGACGGACCTGGCCAAGTCCCGCTGGCGCGACTGTCCCGAGCCGATCCTCGACGGCTGCCCCTGCCCGGCCTGCTCTCGTGGCTACACCCGCGCCTACCTTCACTACCTCCTCCGCGCCCGCGAGCTGACCGGCCTGCGCCTGGTCACCCTGCACAACCTCACGTTCATCGCCAACCTGATGGAGGACCTGCGACGGGCGATCGATCAGGGCCGGTTTGGGGAGGTCGCCGCGGCCGTCCGCGGCGGCGCCGCGCCGGGGTCGCTCTAGGGCCGGGGTCGCTCTAGGGTCGAGGACGAGCCGGGACGCGACCCGCGACCGTCATTTCGTGTACTTGTTGACCACGCCCCGGAGGCTGTTGATGGCGCTCTGGGCGTCGTGGCCCACCACCGTGCGGTAGTGCACGACGGTGTTCGACGTGCTGGTCGCGATCACGACTGCGATCACCACAGCCGCCGTGAACACCAGCACGAGCCCGAGGAAGGCCATGAAGCGGCGAAAGCCACGTCCGCGCCGGGGCCGCGGACGGGCGTACGGCGCGCTCGGGTAGGGCGCGCTCGGGGACGGCGCGCTCGGGTACGCCGCGCTCGGGAGCGCCGCCGCGGGGCGGCGCTCCGGCGCCGGGATCGGCTCGAGCTGCCGGGAAGTCCGAGGGGCCGGGGTGTTCCCGGGCGTCACCCGGGTCGCCTCCGTCGGATCGCCGCGCAGGACGCGGGTCGCCGCGCTGTTGCCGAGATGCGCGGTGGGCGCGCCGGCGCCCAGGGGCGCGAGGCCCCGCAGGCCGTTGCCGAGCGCCTCGGCGAAGCCGGCCGCGTCCGCCGGGCGAGCCTCGGGCTCGAGCGCCAGCGCCATCGCAACCGCTTGGGCCAGCTCCGGGGAGACGCGCGGATTGAGCTCGTCGAGCGGCGTGGGGGACTCACGTTGCTGCTTGAGCGCCAGCTCCGACAGCGACGTCGCCTCGTAGGGCAGCCTCCCCGACAGCAGCTGGTAGGTGACGACCCCGAGTGAGTAGATGTCCGCCCGCGGGCCGGCCTCCTGGCCGCGTGCCTGCTCGGGGGCGAGATAGGCGGCGGTACCGAGCACGGAGCCCACCTGGGTGATGCTCGACTGGTCGATGGCGCGGGCGATGCCGAAATCGGCGAGCTTGACGGCGCCGGAGTCCGCGACGAGCAGGTTGCCGGGCTTGACGTCCCGGTGGACGACGCCGTTGCGGTGGGCGTAGTCGAGCCCGCGGCAGGCCTGGCCGACGGTCTCCACCGCCCCCTCGACGTCGAGATGGCCGTGGTCGCGGAGCAGCTCGGCGCAGGAATGGCCGGTGACGTGCTCCATGACGATGAAGTGCTGATGGTGGCTCTCGTCGAAGCCGAAGTCGAACACCTGGACGATGTTCGGGTGGACCAGGCGGGCGGCCGCCAGCGCCTCGCGCCGGAAGCGCGAAACGAAGGTCGGATCGTCAGCGAGGTGCTCGGCCAGCAGCTTCAGCGCCACGTAGCGTTCCAGGCGCTGATCGAAGGCGAGATGGACGGTCGCCATCCCGCCCACGCCGAGCCGGCCTTCCACCCGATAGCGCCCTGCGATCGTGGTCGCGTTCATGCTCCGCTTCCGCCGTTGCCGTTATTGCCGCCGCCCCCGCCGTTACCTCCACCGCCGCCGATTCCGGCTCCGCCGGTGCCTCCGGTCGTAGAGGTAGTACCCGAGGTGGTGGTGCTGGTTGCAGGCGAGGTGGTGGTCGTGCTCGAAGGGGAGGTGGTGGTCGAGGTCGACGTCGACGGCTGGGTGGTGCTCGACGAGGTCGTGGTGGTCGTCGTCGTGGTCGTGCTCTTGGCGGTGCTCGAGCTCGTGGTCGGGTTGGTCGAGGTCGTCCGGCAATCGCGCTGGGCGAGCACGGCGACCGTGCTCGCGCCCTGGAGCAGGTTCGTCCGCAAGGTGGGGCTGACCGTGGCCGGCAGGTTCGTGACCGTCTGGGCGAACGCGGCGACGGCGTGGGCGGCGCCCCCGCAGTCGCCGGACTCGATGGCCGAGGAGACGGAGTCGAGCTGGCCGTTCAGGCTCGAGGACTGGCCGCCCGAGAGCAGGCCGGCACCGCCGCCGCAGGCGACGAGGCAGGACACGGCGAACCCGAGTCCGCCGGCCAGTAGGGCGCGGGGCGCATGGCGCATCCGCGGCCCCACTTTAGAGACTGGGGCCGTCGGGTTCGGATTTGAGACAGTCTCTTAGAGGCTGGTGGCATGAAAACGCTCTCATTGGCCGTAGGCGAGGCGCTCGGCCAGCGAACCGGGCAGGTGCGCCGCGCGGATTGCCGCCGCGGCCCCCGCGATGTCGTAGTCGACGCGCCGGTAGACGGCGCTGCGCCGGTCGAAATCGAGCTCAAGCCAGGCGGCCCGCGGATCCCCGTCCCGCGGCTGGCCGACGCTGCCCGGGTTGATCAGCCATTCCCCGGACTCGAGGTCGAGCTCCTCGTCCACCCCCCGCGTCTCGCCGGTCGAGGCCATCCCCTCGCGGCGCGAGAACGACAGGGCCACGTGGGAATGCCCGATCAGGCACACGCGGTGGCGCTGGACGTCGAGGCACAGCTCGGCCTGGAGGGGGGAGAGGACGTACTCCCACACCGGATCGCGCGGGCTGGCGTGGTAGAGCCCGACTTCCAGGTCGAGGTTCGAGGGCTCCAGGGCCTCGAGGAACTCCCGTGTCCCGGCGGTGATCGTCTCCCGGGTCCACTGGGCGGCGAGCGCGGCCCCCCGGGAGAACTGCTCGAGCGGGAGCACGCCCAGCACCCCGAGATCGTGGTTTCCGGCCAGGCAGATCGCGGTGTGCCGGCGCGCCAGCTCCACGCAGGCGTCCGGCTCGGCCCCATATCCGACCAGGTCGCCGAGGCACCAGATCTGCTCGCAGTCGGATTCCTCGACCGCGTCGAGGACGGCCTCGAAGGCCTGCCGGTTGCCGTGGATGTCGGAGACGATTGCGATCCTCATCAGCGGTGTGCCACCTACTACAGTCTCGCCGGTGACCCGGCCTCGGGCTTCAAACGTGATCGGACCGGTGGCGCTCGCGCTGGTCGTGGCCGAGGGCTCGAGACGGCTGCTGGCGCCGCGGACGGGGATGATCGAGCCGGCGCCGGTCGAGCCCGGAGCCTACTTCAGCGCCACCGAAATCGAACGCGGAACGCGATTCGCGCGGCCCCAGCGGGCGCTTGCGGGGGCTCGCGCGTTGATCGATCTGGCGGCCCTGGGGCTGATCGTGGGCCGCCCTCCCCGGGTCCTGCGCCGGCAGGTCGGGCGGCCGGCGCTAGCGGGGGCAGCGGCCGGCGCGGGACTGACCGTGGCCCTGTCGGTGCCGCCGCTGCCGGTGGCGGCGGTGGCCCGCCGGCGGGCGATCGCGGTCGGCCTGGTCACCCAGTCCTGGCGGGGGTGGGCGGCCGACCTGGTCAAGGCCACAGCGATCCAGGCCGTGCTGGCGGGGGCGGCGGGGGGAGCGGTGGTGTTCGTGACCCGCCGCTATCCGCGCGGCTGGTGGCTTCCCGCGGCCGCCGGGTCGGTGGGAGTGGGCGCCCTGCTGGCGGCGCTGGCCCCGGTCGTGCTCGATCCCGTCTTCAACGACTTCACGCCGCTGCCCGAGGGTCAGACCCGTGACGACGTGCTGGCGCTGGCCGGGGCCGCCGGCGTCAAGGTGGGCGAGGTGTACTCGGTCGACGCCAGCCGCCGGACCACCGCCGCCAACGCCTACGTCAACGGCCTCGGCCCGACCAAGCGAGTGGTCCTGTTCGACACCCTGCTCGATCGCTACAGCCGCAACGAGGTCCGCATCGTGGTGGCCCACGAGCTCGCCCACGTCCGCCATCGGGACGTGCCCCGCAGCGTGCTGTACGCGGCGCTCGTGGCCCCGACGGCGTTGCTGGCGATCCAGCGGCTGAGCTGGATGCTCTCGCCGGAGAGTGGCAGCGCGGCGATGCTCCCGCCGCTTGCGCTGGCCGCCGCGCTCGTGTCGGGCCCGCTCGGGCTGATCGGCAACCGCCTGTCACGTGCCGTCGAGCGCCGCGCCGATGCCTACTCGCTCGAGCTGGCGCAGGCGCCCGAGGCGTTCATCTCGTTCGAGCGAGCGATCGCCCTCCAGAACGTGGCCGACCTCGATCCGCCCCGCTGGGTACAGGCGCTGCTGGCGACCCACCCCGCGACCACGGAACGGATCGGCTTCGCCGTCAGCTACCTGAACGACCAGGCGGGCGAGTCACCGCCCGCCCCTACTCAGGCTCCGGATTCGGGTCCCCGAACTCCGGCAGGTTCTTGATCCCCTCTCGGGTCTGCCATTTCGAGTAGTTGTCCTGCATGGCGTCGATCAGCTCGCGCATGAACTTGGCCGAGAGATTGATGCGGGAGACGACGACACCCGGCACCTCCTCATCCTCGACTTCGTGGTCGACGCGGGCGAACGTGATCGTGAACTCGTAGTCCGAGTGGCTGACGTTGGCGAAGTTCGCGTAGACGCCGGCCATGATCTCGGGCGAGAAGTGGATGTTGATGTGGCGCTCGGGCGGGTTGGGATCGTCCATCGCCGTAGTATCCCAGCATCGTGCGGATCCTCGTCGTCGCTGTGGGGAGGCTGCGGCCGCCGTTCGTCGATGACGTGCAGCATTACCGGCAACTGCTCGCGCGTCACGCCCGGCTGGAGCTGGTCGAGGTTCGCGAGGAGGAGCACATGGAGCGACGGGTGCCGGAGCGCGCCTTCGTGTCGTTGCTGCACAGCGCCGGCGAGGCCATGGACTCGATCGCCTTCAGCCGCTTCCTGGAGGAACGGCGGCGGAGCGGCATGGACCTTGTCTTCCTGATCGGCGGCCCCTACGGCCTCGAGCTCGACGGGGTCCAGCACCGTCTCTCGCTGGGCGAGATGACGCTGCCGCACCAGCTGGCGCGGGTGGTTCTGCTCGAGCAGCTCTACCGCGCCCACAAGATCCTCGCCGGCGAGCCCTATCACTACTGAGGGACCCCGAGGGCCGCGCCGAGGTACGCTCGATACGTGCGCAGCGGCGACCTTTCAGCCCGCGAGCTCATGACCGAGCAGCCGATCGAGGGCCTCCGGGCGGTGGTGCGGGCGGCGGCGGCGGCCGTGCGCGGAGGCGACGGTGAGCTCCCGGTCGAGCCAAGGCTGGAACGTCCCAAGCGCGCGGAGCAGGGCGACTACTCGACCAACGCCGCGATGCTGCTCGCGCCGGTGCTCGACGCGCCGCCGAGGGTGATCGCCGAGCGCCTCGGGGCCGAGGTCACGGGGTTGCTCGGGGAGGATCTGGAGCGGGCGGAAGTCGCCGGCCCCGGCTTTTTGAACCTGTGGCTGTCGGATGCCTGGCACCGCGGCGCGCTGCGGGCGGTGCTGGGCGCCGGCGAGCGGTTCGGCGCCGGAGGCGCCGCTCGCCCCGAGCGGACGTTGATCGAGTTCGTGTCGGCGAATCCCACCGGGCCGCTGGTCGCGGCCAGCGGCCGCCACGCCGCCTACGGGGACGCGCTGGCCCGGATCCTCTCGTTTCACGGCCACGAGGTCTCGCGCGAGTACTACTTCAACGACGCCGGCAACCAGATTCGGCTGCTGGGGGAGTCGGTCCGCGCCCGGGCGCGTGGGGAGGAGGTCCCGGAGGGCGGGTACCAGGGCGACTACGTGGCCGGGCTCGCGGCGCAGATCGAGGGGGCGGCCGAGACCGACTCGGACGAGCTGGCCCGCCGGGCGGTGGCGCTGCTGCTGGCGCAGATCACGGACACGCTTGAGCGCTATCGGGTGCATTACGAGCGCTTCTTCAGCCAGCGGACGCTGGAGGAGGGCTCGCCGAGCGCGGTCGAGCGCGCGCTGGCCATCGTCGAGGAGGGCGGGCACCTGTACCGATCGGACGGCGCGACCTGGCTGCGGACGACCAGCTTCGGCGACGACAAGGACCGGGTGGTGATCCGCTCCAACGGCGAGCCGACGTACCTCGCGGCCGACATCGCCTACTTGCAGAACAAGCGCGAGCGCGGATTCGAGCGGCAGCTGCTGCCGGTGGGCGCCGACCACCACGCCTACGCGCGGGAGCTGAAGGCGGCGATGACGGCGCTGGGCGGAGATCCGGACGCGGTCGAGGTGCCGATCCTCCAGTTCGTCCACCTGGTCGCCGGAGGCGAGGTGTTCGCGATGTCCAAACGGCGCGGGGACTTCGTCGCCCTCGACGATCTGATCGACGAGATCGGCGTCGACGCCACCCGGTTCTTCATGCTCCAGCGCTCCCACGACCGGACGCTCGAGCTCGACGTCGAGCTGGCCCGCCGGCAATCGGCCGAGAACCCCGTTTACTACGTTCAGTACGCGCACGCGCGGATCGCCTCGATGCTGGCGCGGTTCCCGCCCGGGCGCATCGCCGAGGCGCTCGCGGCGGGGGCGGAGTGGGGAGATGGGGAGCTGCACGGCTCCGAGCGGCGGCTGGTCAAGAAGCTCACGGTGCTGCCGGAGGAGATCGCCGAGGCGGCGGATCGGCGCGCCCCCCACCGGATCGCGGCCTATGCGCTCGAGCTGGCCCAGGACTTCACCGCGTTCTACCGGGACTGCCGGGTGGTGGGCGCCACCCCGGCCCCGGTCGAGTCGTTCCGGATCGCCCTGTCGGCGTGTGCGCAGCGGACGATCGCGCTGGCGCTGAGTCTGCTGGGGGTGAGCGCGCCGGAGTCGATGTAGCCCTACGGGTGCCGGGCCAGGTCCTCTTCCAGCCGGCGGGCGTCCTCCGGGGGGAGTGGGGGCGCCGGTCGGGCGCGGGCCGCCGCGGACGCGGCCGCCGCCCGCGCGCGCCGTCGCCACTTCGGCAGCGTGAACGCGAGCACGGCGAGGCCGGCGAGCACGAGCGCGGGCGGGAGGATGTAGATGGTGAGGTTGAAGCCGTGCGCCGGGGGGCGGCCGAGGACGTCCGACCCGTACTGGGCGACCAGCGCCCGCAGGATCTGCGGCTTGGTCTCGCCCTGGGCGATCAGCCCGCGGATGTACGCCCGCTCCGAATACGCCTGCGGCGACTGCGCGACCGCCAGCGGCTCGCGGCAGGACGTGCACATCACGTCGTTCTCGATGTCGGTCAGCGAGGCCCGGGGATGGACGGCGGCGGCGGCCGGCACCGGCGCCAGCGCCGGCATCAGCGCCAGCGACAGCGCGGCCCCGAGGATCACCGCGGCGCGCTTCATGCGGGCTCGTTCAACAGGCGCCTGACGGTCTGCTGCAGCCAGTCGCCGGTGAGCTGGTAGCGCCGGACGGCGGCGATCCGGCCCTGCCGGTCGATCACGAACGTCTCCGGCACGCCGGTGGTTCCGAACGCCCGTACGAACGAGTCGCTGACATCGCGCACGACCGGATAGGTGATGTGGTTCTGACGCACGAACTGCTCGGAGTCGTCGGAGTTGTCGAGGTAGGCGACCCCGAGCACGGTTCCGCCATGGCGGGCCAGGAGGCGCTGGGCGCGCTCGAGGATCGGCGCCTCCGCCTGGCACGGACCGCACCACGACGCGAACACGTTGAGCACCACCACCTTGCCGCGCAGATCGGCGACGCTCTCGCGTCCGGGCAGGCCGAGCCGCGGCAACGCCAGCGTGGCGTCGGGCACCGGCGGGTCGACTCCCCGGGCCAGCGAGGAGTCGATCGAGGTGTTGCTCTTCTGCCCGGCGACCCCGAAGGCGAGCAGGGCGATCAAGGCGACGGCGGCGGCGATAACGAGCCCCGGGATCACGAGACGGCGCATCGAGTCCAAGAGTAGTACCGGTAGGTTGGCGGGGCGTTAGCCGCATGACCCCCCACGCCCCCGAGCCACCGTTGGCTAGCCCGCCTCCGAGCGGCCATCCGCGGTGGCGTTTGCCGGCGATCGCCGTGGCCGCGCTCGCGGTGGCAGTCGGGGCGGCGATCGCGCTGCTCGGGGGCGGTTCCCACGGTCCCGCCAGGGCGAGCCGGGCCACGTCCACACCGCGTCCGCCGGCGACGCAGACGAGCGCGCAGCGTCCCCCGGCGTGCGCCAGCGCCTGCGCTCGCGCCGGGATCCACAAGATCAAGCACGTCGTGATCATCATGCAGGAGAACCGCTCGTTTGACTCCTATTTCGGCACCTTCCCGGGGGCGGCCGGGATCCCGATGCGCCACGGGGTCCCGGCGGCGTGCGTGCCCGACCCGGCCGCGGGCAGCTGCGTGCGCCCCTACCACGACCGCTCCGACAGGGATCGGGGCGGGCCGCATGGGTTCGTCAACGCGGCCGGCGATATCGACGGGGGCCGGATGGACGGCTTCATCGCCCAGGCGGAGCTGGGCGGCGTGTGCGCGCCGAACGCGCCGACATGCGGGCGGCGCTGCCGGCCCGGGCAGGTGTCGTGCACCGACGTGATGGGCTACCACGACGCCGACGAGATCCCCAACTACTGGACCTACGCGCGCGACTACGTGCTCCAGGACCACATGTTCGAGCCGGTCAGCTCCTGGAGCCTGCCCGCGCACCTGTACGAGGTCTCGGCCTGGTCGGCCTACTGCCTGGTGCCGCGGGACGCGATGGCGTGCGTCAACGATCCGGTCAGCTCGGGGCTGCCCAAGGACTTCGGCACCCCGTCCGCGCGGCGGGCCCGCGCGCGCCGGCCCGGCCCGTTCTACAACTGGACCGACCTGACCTACCTGCTGCATCGCCACCACGTCAGCTGGCGCTACTACGTGTTCGAGGGCGGGGAGCCCGATTGCGCCAATCCCAGCGCGGTCACCTGCCCGTACGTATCCCAGGCGGCCCGCACCCCGGGGATCTGGAACCCGCTTCCCCACTTCGCCACCGTCCAGGAAGACGACCAGCTCGGGGACATCCGGCCGCTGCGCTCGTTCTATGAGGCGGTGCGGCATGGGAGCCTCCCCGCGGTCAGCTGGATCGTCCCCAACGACCGCGTGTCCGAGCATCCGCCGGCGCTGATCACCGCCGGCCAGACCTATGTGACCCGGCTGATCAACGCGATCATGCGCAGCCCCGACTGGGACGGCACCGCGATCTTCCTCTCCTGGGACGACTGGGGCGGGTTCTATGACCACGTGACGCCGCCACGTGTCGATCCGGACGGCTACGGGCTGCGGGTGCCGGGGCTGGTGATCAGCCCGTATGCGCGCAAGGGCTACATCGATCATCAGGTGCTGAGCAGCGACGCCTACCTGAGGTTCATCGAGGACGACTTCCTCGGCGGCCAGCGCCTGGACCCGCGGACCGACGGACGGCCCGACCGCCGTCCCGACGTGCGCGAGGACGCGCCGATCCTCGGCAACCTGCAGAACGACTTCGACTTCGGCCAGCGGCCCCGGCCGCCGCTGATCCTGCCGCTGCACCCGCCGTTCTCGTAAGAGGCCGCAACCGGAGCTCCCGCCCGCTCAGCCCAGGCGGTCCCCCAGCCGGTGCTCGAGCAGCTGACGGAAGCGCTCGGCGAGGGCCCCGGCGAACTCTCCCGCCGTCTCCGGGTCGGTGGCGGGAGCGCAGTCGACGGGGGCGCCTGGCCGGTCGAGCTCGTCGAGGAAGGCCGCGACCACGGCCGGATCGAACTGACGACCGGACTCGCGCATCAGCTCCGCTCGGGCCGCGTCGGTGGATCGGGCCTTCCGGTAACAGCGCTCGCCGGTGATCGCTTCGTAGGCGTCGCACACGGCGACGATCCGCGCCGCCAGCGGGATCTCCTCACCGCGGAGGTGATCCGGGTAGCCGCGGCCATCCCACCGTTCGTGGGTCGCGCGCACGACCCTCGCCACCGGTCGCAGCGCGGGCGCGGCGCTCAGGATCCGCTCGCCCAGGATTGTGTGCTGGCGGACGAACTCCCACTCCTCGGAATCCAGCTCTCCGGGCTTGTCGAGGATGGCGTCGGGGATGCCGACCTTGCCGATGTCGTGCAGCTCCGCCGCCCGGGCCAGCTCGTCGATCTGCTCGGCGTCCATGCCTAGGCGGCGACCGACCAGCACCGCCAGTCGGGCCACGCCGCTGGAGTGGTCGGGCAGGCTGGGCTGCTTGGCGTGCATGATGCGGACGAGCACGTCGCGGGTCTGCTCCCGCGCCGCGGATGGGCGACCCTGTTTACGGGTGTACATGCGCTGGTCGGCGAGCTGCAGCGCGTAGTCGGGCGTGGTCGCCTCGTGCGGCAGCAGCACCGCGCCACACGAGGCCTGGATCGAGAACCGCTCGCCGCGATCGCGCAGGGCCCCGGCGGCGCGCGCCATCGCATCGTTGAGCTCGCCCGGGCGCGCCGGCAGCAGCACGCAGAACTCGTCCCCGCCGAGCCGGTAAGCCGTCCCATGGGGGAAGACAGCGGCGGCGAGTTTGCCGCCGAGCCGCGCCAGCAGCGCGTCGCCGGCAAAGTGCCCGAAGGTGTCGTTGTAGCTCTTGAAGCCGTCGAGGTCGAGCAGCATCAGGACGACGGCCTCGGCGGTGGCGGCCGAGGCCCGGCTGAGGCGCTCGGTCAGGTCGCTCGTTAGCTTGCGGCGATTGCCCAGGTTGGTGAGGGGATCGGTCATCGCCGCCTCGCGCAGGGCCTCGTGGGCGAGGATCTCGAAGACGGCGCCGTGGGCGCGGTCCACGAGACCCAGCATCAGCTCCTGCTCGTCGGGGCGAAACTCGCGGGCGAGCCGCGCCACCGCCAGGGCGCCGCCCCGGCGTTCGGCGTTCCCGGCGGCGCCGAACGGCAACGCCAGCACCCGGACGCCGTCGCGTTCCAGCTGCTCCGGCTGCTGCGAGCGCTTGGCCAAGCGGTTGGCCTCTTCCAGAAGCGGCACGAAGCTTGCCGGGCCCGCGGTCTCGATCACCGAGGTGCGGCTGGGGATGTCCAGCGTCAGTTGGCCGGCATCGGCGTCCAGGGCTTCGATCGAGCCGTGCAACACGATGTTGGTGAGGGCGGGAAGGTCGAGCTTGGCCGCGAACGCATCGCCCAGCCGACGGACCGCCGCCTGCAGTCGAGTACGCTCGCGCCCGACCAGCTCCAGGCGATGCTGTGCCTGGGCGATGCGTGTGCTGCGATCGCGATCGAGCAGCAACAGGAGGGCGCCCAGCGACAGCACCAGCGCGGCGGCCACGAACGGCGGCACGGTCAGCCCCGGATCGACTCCGTGCGCGGCGAGCGCGGGGGCCCGGCCACCAGCGCGACGCTCGCGAGGCCGGCCACAGCGAGGGCGACGATTCGCTTTGGCGGCCAATCCATCACGTATGGCATATGTGGACCTCCTGTCCCGCGTGGTCGATGGAGGTCGGCGGCTGGGCTGTCTCGGGGAGACCCCTGGCTTTGCGTCCCCGCCTCGCGACGGGTTTGCCCTTGGCGACGCGGGGTCTATCGGCCGCCGCTTGGGCCGCCTTTATACCTACCTGATGAAAGCTGACGAATCCTTGGCCGGATGTCCGAGTCGGGCGGCCCGGTCGTGACCGTCGTCCTGGCAAGGTGACTTAGCCGCGTCTGAGCACGTACGATTTGGCTGATCGCGAGGGGGAGCGCGAGGACCCCATGGCTGTCGAACAGGGCAGAAAAGACGAACACGTCGGAACCCGGCTCGAGTACCGGCCGGGCGAGCCCATCCTCGTTCACGTGATCCGGCGCGATCATCGCGTATCGGTCAGCGACGACGGCGCCGCGATCGCCAAGGCCGGCCGGGGCGCGGGCTGGCGGGCCGTTGCCGAGCGGCTCGGCCGTGAAATGGACGTCAACGTCAGCCGGCAGGGCGTGGTGTCGCTGCCCGTGGTCCCGGTCGGGCCGGGATTAGAGGCGACCGTGGAACGAATCGCCGCCGCGTCACTGGCCTTCTATCAGGAGTTGCTGGAGCTGACGAGCTAGTGCCCCTTCTGCGAACCTTTGCCCTGTCTGGCGGCTGCAAACCTTCGCCCAGCGGCGTCCTCGGCGCTCGCTGTAGCGCTGCTACAGCTTCGCGCCTGCGTCCTGGCTGGACTTGGTTTTCGCTCGCCATCCAGGGCAAACGATTCTTGAAGGGGCACTAGGTGGCGCCCGGCGGCTCGCCTCACCCGCCGATGACCGGGGCCACCGGCGTGCAGGCGGGGGTGACCGGGTGCTGCGGGTCGAGCGCGGTCAGGACATCGGCGTCGGCGATGTGATCGTAGGGCATCGACAGGTGTTCGCCCTGGTCGAGCGCACACTGGTTCTGGAGGGTGATGTTGGTGACGCCGGGGCCGGTCAGGAACGCCGATTGGTAGGGCGTGACCACCTCGTCGTTCCCCGACTCGATCACCGTGTACCTGACGCCGGGTACGGTGTCGCCGCCGGAATTCAGCTTGCTCATGAACGGTGAGCCGGCCTCTTGCTCGCCGCAGGCGGGGCAATCGGTGAGGCTGGCGTTCGCGCCCGGGAAGTAGCTCGCGAGGGTGAACAGCCCGTCGAGCGTCGTACCGTGATTCGAGGGCGCCAGTCCCACCAGCGTGTGTACGCTGGCGGCGCCGCCCAGGAACCTGATGTAGTAGCGCGGCATCATCCCACCCTGGGAGTGGCCGACGATGTCGACCTGACGGGCCCCGGTGGCGGCGAGGACGCGATTGATGAAGCTCCGGAGCTGGGCCGCGGACTGCTCGATCGGCCCGGTGGCGTAGATCCCGAGGGCGCCGCTGCCGTTGTAGGAGCCGTAGTTGAGCGCGAACACGCAGTAGCCGTTGTCATACAGCAGCGGGGCGAGGGCCTGCCAGCTGTCGGACATGTCCCCGAAGGTCCCGTGCACCAGAACCACCGGTCGCGGGTGCGCGGGGGTGGGCTTGCACGACCAGTCATTGGCCCCGGGCGGACTCGCCGTCGGGCTCGCGTGGGCGTAGCCCAACGCGCCGTTGTAGATCACCGGCAGCTGACCAGCCGCCGCGGCTGGGGTCGCGACGCCGACGAGAACGCCGGCCACCAGGCCGACCAGCCACTTGCGCATTCCCTCGATCCTCCTTGGACAGCCTCGCGCCGACGCGCTCAACATCGAATGAACAATTCCGTACCCGCGAAGGCCGCCGCCCAAACTGGGGATTTCGTCCGCCCCCGGAAGCACCGGGCACGGCGGCGCGGGTCAGGCAGCGAGGCGGCGGCGCGCCTTCTGCACGGATGGGAGCGCACCCTTGGACTTGGCCAGTGGGCGGGCGCGCAGGTCGACGCTTGCCGGCTTGGCGGCAATCGTGATCTCCTCGCCGGTAGCCGGGTTGCGGCCCTTGCGCGACTTCTGCGCCGGCCTGACTCGCACGGTCAGCTGTACGAGCCCGCCGATCCGCACCTTCTGCGCGTTCCCGAGCTCCTCGAGCACGATCTCGTCGAGCGCCGCGAGCGCCCGCTTCGCGTCACTCTTGCTCAGCTCCGCGCGGTCGGCGATGGCGGCCACGAGCTGCGTTTGTGTTAGGGCCACGGCATTCCTCCAGCTATCGAGTCGTAGGGATGGGCGGGATCGAATCCAGCGTCGCGGACTGATCGCGGCCGCTTGATCCGCCGGCGGAGATACTCGCCGGCCACCGCTGGGCGCACATCCTACGGACCCGCGCGGGGCCGTGGGCAATCGATTCGGTGCGCCCCGGACCGCTCGACTACGGTTAGGGCGTGAATGACTCCCGGCGCGCCCCGCGGGCGATCCGTGCCGTCGTGCACGGGAACACGCGTACGGCCCGGCTACGCGGCGCGATCGTCAGCAAGGCCGGGGAGCTCGGGGTGATGGGCTGGGTTCGCAGCGCTGAGGACGCCAGCCTCCTGGTTCATGCCGAGGGCGAGCCGAGCGCGGTCGACAAGCTGACCGAGTTCCTACGTGGCGCAGGCGTCGCGGGGCTCGAGCTCGACCACGCCGCCGTCGAGGGTCACGAGCAGTTCGCGATCCGCGGCGTCAGCGCCGGCGTGTTCGTGGTCCAGGAGCACGCGGCCACCGCTCATCATTTCGACCTGCGGCTCGAAGTCGGCGGGGTGATGCGCTCGTGGGCGGTTCCGCGGGGCCCGTCGCTTGATCCCGCGGTCAAGCGCCTGGCCGTCGAGGTGCCCGATCACGACAAGGCGCACAACAGCTTCGAGGGCGCGCTCGGAACCGGCGGCGTGATCGTCTGGGACCGCGGGGCCTATGAGCAGGGAGGCCGCGTCCCCTGGCCCCAGGCGCTTGAGCGCGGCCATGCCGTGTTCGTCCTGCACGGCGACAAGCTGCGCGGTGGCTTCGCCCTGCAGCGCACCGGGTCGGGCGAAAAGCCGCAGTGGCTGCTGATCAAGCGCCGCGACGAGGAGGCCCGTCCCGGCTCCGACATCGTCGCCGAGCGCCCGCGGTCGGTGCTCACCGACCGGACCCTCGAAGAGGTCATCGCCGCGGGCCCGCGGCCGAGCTGACCCGCGCCGGGCGGCCTGGACTCGCTTTACTGCTCCCCACCGGCGGAGACGCCCTTAGGATGCGACGCCGTGCCTGCGTTCGTCGACGATGTTCCCGGATCAGCGGCCGGCCGAGTTCGCCGACTGACCGCCGCGGTGCTGGTCCTGAGCGCCGCGCTCGCCACCGCGCTCACCGGGGTCGCGAGCGGCTCGCCGCCGCCGCTGTCGCGCGATCACTCGGCGCCGTCGCTGGCGTCCGCCTACGGGAGCGGCTCGTTCGGGCGGTGGGAGCTCGATCGGTTCGGCTTGCCGCTGTATCGCTATACCGCCGACGAGCAGCGCGATCCCGCCGCCCGGCAGCGCGAGCTGGACGGCGCCACGCGGGCCCAGCACCAGGTCGGCAACGACCACATCAAGGGGATGGCCTACAACGACGGCTACACCCAGTTCTGGAGCCAGGACCGCCTCGCTCAGTGGGCCAATCGCTATCAGCCGCAGAGCCGCCACTACGCCGGCGGCTACGGGTATCTGAACGTGGGCGGGAAGACGATCAGCACGCTGTACCTGGACCGTCCGGCGGGGGGGAGGACCGAGCGCGAATTCGGCGTCGGTTATTACCACCGCCTGCTGCGCGCCGATCGGATCGCCATCGCCGAGAACGTCTACGCCCCGTTCGGCGACGATCCGCTGCTGTTGCACGACGTGACGATCACCAATCGGAGCTCGGCCACGCGGCGGATGACCTGGTACGAGTACTGGGACGTCAACCCGTACAGCCAGACCCTGGGCGCGCAGTTCAATGTCGCGATTGGGCGCCCACGGTGGACGCCCAAGACGCGCACGCTGACCGTGGCCCAGCATGACGCCGGGGACCAGCGTCCGCTCAGCATCTTCGCCGCGGCCCTCGCCGGTCCGGTGTCGGGTTTTCAGACCTCGCTGCCGGCGTTCTTCGGCGACGGGACCCGCGCCGCGCCGGCCGAGGTCGTGGCCGATCGCGTCTCCGATTCGATCGCGCCGTCGGCCGGGCCAGACCAGGTCGGCAAGACCGTGTTCGTGCTGCGATCGCCGCTGAGGCTGCGGGCGGGCCAGTCGGCGACGCTCCGCTACGCGTACGGGATGGCCCACGCCGGGCAGATCCCGCGGCTCGTGTCCCGCTACGCCCACGCGGCCGATCCGTTCCGCACCAGCGAGCTGGAGTGGGCGCGTGGGCTGCCCAAGGTCGACTTCGGCCCCGCCTACCGCTGGGTGGCGCGCGAGCTCGTGTGGGACTCGTATCTGCTGCGCTCGGCGACCGTGTACGAGGAGGGCTGCGGGGAGCACACGATCACCCAGGGCGGCGACTATCAGTACGCCTGGGGGGAGGACCTGGGGTTCCGCAGCTGGCTGCATTATCTGCTGCCGATCACCTACTCCGATCCCGGGCTGGCCCGGCAGATCCTCCGCTACGCGATCAAGCTCCAGCCCTCCGGCCCGGCGCGTGACGCGCAGCTGCCGTACGGCACGACCGCATTCTGCAAGCCGATCTATTCGACCAAGTCCAACGATTTGGACTTCTGGCTGATGCTGGGCGCGGTCGAATACGGCCTGGCCACGCGCGATACGGCGTTCTTCCACGAGCGCCTGCCGTTTCAGGGCAGCCACGGGGAGGCGAGCGTGTGGAGGCACATAAAGATCGCCTTCGCGCACCAGGAGTCACTGCTCGGCCCGCGCGGCCTGTACGCGCTCCCGCCGGGCTACTTCGGCGACTGGAACGATGCCAGCACGCAGTTCGAGCACCTGACCGAATCCACGCTCGTGGCCGCCCAATTGGCTTACGTCTATCCCCGGCTGGCCGAGCTGGCCCAGCGGCTGGGCGACGCGCGGTTCGCGCGGCGGCTGCGGCGGCGCGCGCGGGCGCTCGGCGTCGCGTTGCGGGCCCAGTGGACCGGCCGCGGCTGGTACTCGCGCGGATACGCCGGGACGCAGCAGGTCGGCAGGGGTGTGATCTTCGGCGAGCCGCAACCGTGGGCGATCCTGGCCGGGATCCCGAACGCGGCCCAGGCGGCCACCCTGGTGCACAACATCCGCCACTTCCTCGGCGGCATCGGCGAGCCCGGAGGCCCCTCGCGGATCGGCTCGGCCATGATCCCCGCCTACAACGCCGCGGATATCACCGAGCGCGGGGGCAGCACGCTCGTCCAGCTGGGCGCGTCCCTGCCCGACTCGCCCGTCGGGAACGCGGCCGAATGGCCCGGCGGCAGCTGGTTCGACATCAACGGCTGGCTGACCTGGGCACTGGGGTCGCTCGAGGGAACGCTCCCACACGCGCGCCGCTACGCCTGGAACGAGTACCTGCGCAACACGCTGGCGGCTCACGCCACCGCGTTCCCGGACAGCTGGGACGGCACGATCTCCTCCGACGATGTATGCAACGGCTACTACTCGAGCCAGCCGCAGCTGTGCGGCAACGCCCTGTCCGCCGACTTCGACGGCCAGAACACCGAACAGCCCACGTGGATGGTGATGGACGCGATCCGTCTGGCCGGCGTCACGCCCACGGGCTCGGGCTTCTTGATCACCCCCCGCCTGCCGCTGCGGCGCTTCAGCCTGCGGCTCCCCGACGTCGGCGTGGCATCGGCCCCGGGGCTGACCCGAGGCTATGTGCGCGTCCAGCGATCGGGAACGCTGACCATGACCGTCGCCCTCCCCGTGGGCGCGCACGGGCAGGCGGTGGCCGCGTTCGCCGACGGTCGCCGGGTCAGGGCCCGGGCCCGGCACGGCCTGGTGGCGTTCCCCCTGCGGGCGGTCGCCGGGCGCACGGCCGACTGGGCCGTCGAGCGCATCGGTTAGACGGCGGTCAGCTGTTCGGCCCGGCGTTCGCGCCGAGGCCGTTCAGCCATGCACGCATCGACCGACCCGCCGGCGTGATCTCGCCCTCCTCGTAGCCGGTCGTGGCCACCGCCAGCGTGATCCCGTTCGGGGTCGACCAGCCGTACTCGATGCCGGTTCCGGACCGGGCGTAGCGGGCGATCGCCTGTCCCTGCTGGAGGATGGTCCCGGCCCGCGCGATGTCGGTGATCTGCTCGGCCACGTACTGCACCCGGCCCGCGTCCGGGCCGTCGAGCAGCTCGAAGTACACCAGCGGCTGTCCGGCATACCAGTCCGGGATGATGGCGAGGATCTTGACCGCGCCGGGGGCCAGGATCGGCGCTCCGACGGGCAGGACCGCGTCGACGCCCTGGTCGGTGCGCTCCCACACGGTCACGTACTGCAGCGGGTCGATGTACGTCGCGTTGGTCACCGGAGCGGCAACCAGCTCCAGCCGGAGCAGGCGCCTGACCTCCGAGAGCGGTGGCGCGTGCGCGTTCACGTCCCCGACCGGATCGCTCGGGGCCGGGCCCGGCGCTTGCGCCTGCACGCCCGCGGTCGGTTCGACTGGCTGCGGGCGGGCCTGGGGGGTCGCGTTGCCCCTCGCCGTGGTGCCGGTGCCAGCGGACGTGCTGCTGAGCGCGCCACTCGATCCACACCCGGCGAGAGCGAGCGCGACGATCATGGGGGCGGCGCGGCGCATCTTCATCTGAGCCAGGGCGACGATCCTGTGGACGAGGCTAACAGGCGCTTCGCCGCGGCCGCCCCGGTCACTGGGGCCATCGCCGCCACCGAGCGCATAGACTGCCGCGGGCGCGGCGGGCCACAGCCCGCCGGCATGCACAAATCCCGTCCGCTGGAGCGTGACCATGTCCTGGAGCCGTAGATCCCCGCGACTGCTGATCATCGCCGTACTGCTGGCCGTGACCCTTGGGCTGGTCGGACTCTCCTCGGTGCTGGCCAGTGCCGCGCCGACACAATCGACGGTGCGCACGCTCACGGGGACGCTGGCGGACGGCGCGACCTACGAGATCCAGGTGCCGGCGGATTGGAACGGCACGCTGTTCCTCTACAGCCACGGGTACGTGGTCCCCGGCTCGCCCAATCCGGCCCAGGACGTCGGCGATCCGGTCACCGGCGGGTGGCTGCTGAGCCATGGCTACGCCCTCGCGGGCTCGTCCTACGCGACCACCGGGTGGGCCATCCAGCAGGCCCTCCCGGACCAGATCAGCACGCTCGGCGTGTTCAACGACAAGGTCGGCCATCCGAAACGAACGATCGCCTGGGGCCACTCCCTCGGCGGCATCATCACCGCCGGCCTGATCCAGCGCTACCCGACCCGTTTCAACGCCGCGCTGCCGATGTGCGGCGTGCTCTCCGGCGGGGTGGCGACCTGGAACACCGCGCTCGACGCTGCCTTCGCGTTCAAGACCCTGGTCGCGCCCTCGGTGGCGATCGTCAACATCACCAACCCGACCGCGAACCTGACTGCGGCCGAATCGGCGGCGTCGACGGCGCAGCAGACCGCCCAGGGCCGGGCCCGGCTGGCGCTCGTCGCCGCGCTCGGGGACACCCCGGGATGGTTCACGCCGCTGTCCCCCCAGCCGGCCCCGAATGACTACGTGGCACAGCAGGCCAATCAATTCCAGTGGGGCACCCAGGTGGACTTCCCGTTCGCGTTCGCGCTGCGGGCGGAACTCGAGGCTCGCGCCGGCGGCAACCCGTCGTGGAACACCGGTGTCAACTACTTCCAGGATTTCGCCCGCTCCGCCGACGCGCGGGAGGCGCGGGCCCTGTACAAGACCGCCGGGCTCAGCCTCCGCGATGACCTGAGGACGTTGAACCAGACGACCCGGATCAGCGCCGACCCGGCCGCCGTCCGCTACCTGAAGCGCTACATCGTCTTCAACGGGCGCCTGTCGATGCCGGTGCTGACCATGCACACGACCGGTGACGGGCTGGTCGTCCCCGAGAACGAGCAGGCTTACCGCCAGGTCGTGCGAGAAGCCGGAAACTCGGGCCTGCTGCGACAGATCTTTGTCGCCCGCGCAGGTCACTGCGCCTTCACGCCGGCGGAGACGATCACCGCGGCGAAGGACCTGCTGCACCGCCTGAACACCGGCCGGTGGGGACATGAGGCCACCAGTCCTCGGGCGTTGAACGCGTCGGCCACCGCGTTGGGCTCGGCCTTCAACGTGTTCAGCTCCGGCGGACAGACGGTCGCGACCGCGCCGGCGTTCGTGCGCTTCCAGCCGCCCGTGTACCTGCGGCCTTTCGACGACCGCGACCGGGCGGACGGAAGCCGCGACCATCGGTCCCCCGGCGGGAGCGACCGGTCGCACCGGCGAAGTCGCCGGTCGGGTCGCTAGGCGGGAAGCACTTAGTTCTCGAGCGCCGTCAGGTCGAGCTCGCGCAAGCGGGCGGGGTCGGCCAGGATGTCGATCTCGACGATCTTCCCGTTCCTGACCGTGAACGCGCCGACGGAGAACGGTCGCCCGTCCTTGGTCGTGATGGCCCCGGCGACGCCGTTGATCACCGCCGGGCGGGTCTGAAGGTCCAGACGGGCGTAGGCGAGGGCCCGGCGGGCGACCGCCTCGGCACCGCGGATCTCGCGCGAGGCGATGGCCACGCCCTGGTCAGCGCGGATCACCACGTCGGGGTCGAGGACGGCGAGGAGGGCTTCGAAGTCACCGTTCCGGGCGGCGGCCAGAAAGGCGTCGACGACCTCTCGCTGCGCCGCCAGATCGGCGTCGGGGACGGTCCGCTCGCCCTGGATGCGCCGTCGGGCGCGGCTGGCGAGCTGACGAGCCGCCTGCGGGGTGCGGTCGACGATCGGCGCGATCTCGTCGAAGGGCACGGCGAACATGTCGTGCAGGACGAACGCCAGCCGTTCGGCGGGAGCGAGGGTCTCGAGGACGACGAGCAGCGCCAGGCCCACCGAATCGGCCAGGATTGCTTCGTGCTCGGGATCGGTGCCGTCGGCGCGGTCGACGATCGGCTCGGGCACACGGACGCCCAGCGGCTCCTCGTGACGCGACCGGCGTGAGCGCAGCATGTTCAGCGCCACGCGGGCGACGACCGTGGTCAGCCACGCTCGGAGGTTTTCGACCTCGCTCGTGTCTGAGCGGCTGAGCCGCAGCCAGGTGTCCTGGATCGCGTCGTCGGCCTCGCTCAGCGAGCCGAGCATCCGATAGGCGACCGCTCGCAGGTGGGCCCGGTGCTCCTCAAAGCGCTCCGCCAGCCAATCCTGATCAATCATGGATCACGTTCCTTCGTCGCGTCGGGTCATATCACTAGACCCGCGAGCCGGCGCCGGTGTGACCGGTGGGGCGCCGGTGTGTCCGGTGACCTTGTTCAGGCGGCCGGCATCTCGGGGTCAGCCTCCGCGCCCGTGGGCGTGGGGTCGGTGACGAGGTCCGGGTCCAGTCCCTTGACCGCGGCGTAGCAGAACGAGGTGGCGAGTTCGATGGCGTGCTCGCGCTTCAGTTCGGGGTCGTTGGAGAGCTGGCGCAGGGCCTGATGGGCGACTCCGACCATCATCGCCGCGATCAGGCGCGCAACGTGGGGGGCGCGGCGGCCGCTGCGGGCGAGAACAGCCTCAACCAGCGTGGTGATGCCGTCGATGATCCCGTCCAGGACCTCGCCGGCAAGTTCGGTCGCGGGCCGGGATCGGTCGGGATTGAAGAGCAGGTCGAAGTCCTGGGGCTTGTCGGCGAAGAAGTCGAGGTAGGCCCGCGTGGCCGCGTTGATCATCTCGGGGACGGGCAGGTCTGCGGCCTGCTCGTAACAGGCGAAGAGGTGGGCGAGGAGCGCCTCGGCCCGCTCCCGGATCGTGCGCTCATACAGCTGGGCCTTGTCGCCGAAGCGGCTGTAGAGCGTGGGCTTGGTGGTGCCGGCGCCGGCGGCGATCTGCTCCATGCTCGCCGCCCGATAGCCGTTGGCGGCGAACTCGGCGCTCGCCGCCGCTAGGATCGTCGCGTCGCTGTGCACCTGAGGACGTGCCATTGGCGATTGACACGATTGTGCCGTTTGAATACTTTACGGGCAAGGAAACCCGCGGCCGGGATCCAGTGGCGCCCTGCGCGCCGAGTCCGAACGACTGAGGAGTGATCCGGTGAAACGGTTTTTGCTGTTGGCAGGTGTGGTTGCGTGCGCGGCCTTCGTGGTCGCTCCGGCGAGCGCCGAAGCGCTCGGCGTGACCTGGATGAAGGGCTATGACGCCCCCGGCACGCCCACCAAGTACAACAAGGTCGGGGTGATCAAGATCGGCCCCAAGCGGGCCAAGAACGTGCTCGTGCTCGAGCCCGGAACCTCCGCGGGCAGCGCCTACTTCGTCCCTCTGGCGCAGTGGCTCGTGCACACCGTCAAGGGCTGGCAGGTGTGGTCGGTCGAGCGCCGGGAGAACCTGCTCGAGGATCAGTCGATGGTGGACCGCGGCAAGGAGGGCAAGGCGACCCCACAGCAGGTGTTCAACTACTACCTGGGCTGGCTGATCAACCACAACATCACGCGCCACTTCAATCCCGTCCCGGACTCGAAGGTGGGGTTCGCCAAGCAGTGGGGCCTGGCCGTGGCCGTCGGGGACCTGCGCCGGGTGATCGCGGCAGCTCACAAGCTCGGCGGCAAGGTCGTGCTCGGCGGTCACTCACTCGGCGGCTCGGTCGTGACCGGATACGCCACGTGGGACTTCCACGGGCGGCCCGGCGCTGACGAGCTCGCCGGCCTCGTCTACGACGACGGCGCCAGCTTCCGCGGGGCGCCGCCGGCGCAGACGGCGAGGCAGACCCTCCAGACCTTCCTGAGCCCCGGCACGAGCCCGTGGCTCCCGTTCGTCGCCGGCATCCCTCCGTACGACTCGGGGATCTTCGGCGCCACCGGCGGCCTGGCCGCCATCGTCGCGCCGAACAAGCCCCTGGCCATCGGTGAATCCACGCTGCTGCCGCCGTCGCTCAAGACGAAGGTCCCGGTGACCAACCTGGCGGAGTTCGGGTACGGCACGAGCGTCGCCACCTCGCAGCTGGTGTTCGCGATCATGGCCCACGATGGGGCCGGAATCGACACCACGCCGATGGCCGACGGCCTCTACGGCTGGAACAGCGCTGGGTCGCTGACGCCGATCAAGCGCTACGCCAGCATGCTCTCGGGCTACCCGCTGAAGGGCGTCGACGGCACCGAGTGGTACTTCCCGCAGCGCCTCACCGACGACAGCGCGGCGGTCGACAACGGCAACGCGAACTCCGCGCAGGCGGTCTTCGGGGTCAAGGACACGATGGGCCACCACCTCCGGCGGAGCCTGCTGATGTACGCGTTCGGCGCCTACGGCGGCGCCGCGATCACCAGCGCCACCACCGCGCTGGCCGCGCAATCGGGCATCCCGAAGCGCAACCTGACGCTGGTCAACAAGCAGGGGGTCTACGCCCACAACGACCCGGCCGGCGCATATCCGCACAACGTGTTCTTCACTCATCTGGTGAAGTTCTTGAAGAAGGTCGCAGCTCAGCGGCTCGGACGCTAGACGGTGGCCGCGGCGCTGAAGCGCGCCGGCGCCCGGGCGACCGCCGGCGCCGGGGCGATGGGGCGCGCGGGCGCCGGGGCGATCGCCGGCGCCGGGGCGATCGCCGGCGCCGCGGCGATCGCCGTCCTCGCGCTCGGAGCGGGCGCGTCGTCAGCGGGCAGCACGCCCTCGGGCCGGCGAATTGGCCCCGGATGCGATCCCTCCCGCCCCGCCGTCGCCCACCACGCCGGCGGCGTTCGCCTGCGCCACCAGCCGGCAGGCCGGCCGATCCCGTGCCTGACGTTCGTCGGCCGGGCGGTCGAGTCGGCCACGGTCGGAGTCACCCGCTCGGGGGCGGTGCTGTTCGCCGCGCGCGATGACAACGAGGCCAAGCCGCCCCGGAACACGCTCCAGGGTCCCGAGTTCGTCGCTCGCTCCCGCAACCTGGGCGCAAGCTGGACCGCGCTTGGCTCGGGCGGCCCGACCACCGGCGGCCTGGTGCCGCCGTGGATGAGCGTGGACCCGCGGACATCGCGGATCTGGTTCTTGACCACGCTGCCCGACCTGTGTGGCGCCAGGATCTCCTGGAGCGACGACGGGGGACGTCGCTGGCGCACCAACCCGAAGGTGGGATGCCCGGGCCAGGGGAGCGAGAAGATCCTCGAGGGGCCGCCACCGCGAGGCGGCGCGAAGCCTCACGGGTATCCCCACGTCGTCTACTACTGCGGCAATGGCGGCCTCGACCTCGGGCCCACCACGCTGGCCTGCTACCGCTCGCTCGACGGCGGGCGCTCGTTCACCCCGATCGGCCACGTCCCCGATCCCGCCCGGCCACAGCCCGGCCAGTGCGGCGTGAACCACGTCGCCCGCCCCGGCGCGGCCGGGCCGGACGGCGGCCTGTACTTCACGCTCGATGAGTGCGGCAACCTGGGGATCGCGATCAGCCGCAACGAGGGGGCGACGTGGACCCACAAGCTGATCGCCCACACCAGCATCGGGGACGTGTACACGACCTCCGTCGCCACCGACACCGCCGGGGACGTCTATGTCTCATGGGTGGCCAGGCGCGGGGCCGGACAAGGGGTGGAGGGCCGCGGCCTTCCCTACCTCGTCTTCTCGCGCGATCACGGGCGCACCTGGAGCCGGCCGATGATGATCGCCGCTCCCGGGGTGCGCCAGGTGATGCACACCGCGATCGCCGCCACCGGCGTCGGTCACATCGCGGTCTCCTATCTGGGCGCCAGAAGCGCCGCCCCGAGCGCCAGCTTCAGCGGCTACATCACCGAGTCCGCCGACGTGCTCGGCCGCCGGCCGGTGTTCCTGAGCGCCGCGGTCAACCGCCCCGGCGCCCCGCTCTATCCCGGCTCTCACACAGAGACGTTCGGCGATCGCCTGTTTTTCATCGGCGACGCCTTCGGGCCCGACGGGACTCCCTGGGCCGCGTTCCATTGCGCCTACGAGCGGACGTGCCCGGGCGAGCGGATCGGGGTCGTGGCCCGATTGGCCTCGCCCTGAGCCGGCGTCTGCGCTCGGAGCTGGGCGCGGAACCGGCGCAGGTACAGCGCGCAGGCGGCGAGTCCAGCGCCGACGATCGAGAGGGAAGCTCGCGGAAGCGGTGAGAGCTGGGCCGGGGCGTCAGGTCGCCGCCGCCAGCAGCCGCACCGGCAGGCGACGAGCTCCCCAGGTGCCGGCAGGACCCGAGAACACGCCCGGCACCTGCGCGCACGTCGTCGCGGCGCCGCTCATCCCGGGCGGAGCGTAGCGCCACCGCGCCCAGGTCAGGGGGCTGGCGAGTTGCGCAGCGGCGAGCTGTGGCAGCGAACGAAATAGGGGAGATACGTGAGTGGGGCGTTCACGGTGGCAGACCGGGGTCCTCGGTACGTCTGCCTGCCGCTCGAGGATCGCCAGCAGCCGGGGGGGAAGTACACGCGGCGCCGGGTCGCCCCTCGCCTCACCACCGGAGCGACCAGGAGGTCTGGCCCCAGCATCCATTCCTGGTCCTGGCGCCAGGCCGCGCGATCGTGGGGGTAGGCCAGCCACAGCGGGCGCGTGATCGGCATGCCGGTTCGGTCCGCCTGGCGCCAGAGGTTGAGGATCAGCGGGACCGCTCGGACGTGGAGACGCGAAAGCTGGTTGTAGACGCGCACCGTCTGGGCGTCGTATGACCACGGCGTGTGCGTGCCCGACTTGCCCGAGCCATGAAGCCGGAAGATCGGGGTCAGGGCGGCCCACTCCGCCCAGCGGAGAAACAGCTCCTTGGTGGTCGGCGGGCTGGCCAGATCGAAGTAGCCCCCGATATCCGTCCCGTAGCCGTAGGCCCCGGTGACCGCGCGGCTGAGCATGTCCGGGGTGAGCGAGGCGATGCCCGAGGAGCTCGTCCAGTCCGTGGTCTCATCCCCGGGGAAGGTCCCCCCGTCGTACGCGGGGCTCCCAGGGAGCCCGGAGTAGCCGGCGCGATCGAAGAACCACAGCCGGCGGCCCGGATGAGCGCGCTCGTAGCGGGTTATCTCTTCGCGGGTGGCCTTCGCGTACAGCACGAGGTAGCGGTTGTGCATGGTGACGCCGGTCTCGCCGCCGTGGAAGTGCATGTCGAACAGGACCTCCTCACCGAAGTCCTGCATGAAGCCGTCGGCACCGAGGTCGAATGCCTTGGCCAGTTCCCGCTGCCAGAAGCGGACGGCGGCGGGGTCGGTGAAGTCCAACAGGGCGATCTTCTGCCCCGTGGTGCTGGTCGTGTAGTAAGGCGAGCCGTCGGCCCGGCGGACCACGAGGCCCTCGGACACCGGCTTTGATCCAGGCGTGATCCAGGGCCGGAAATAGACCAGCGGGTGGATGTGGCGGCGGCGCAGGGTGGCGATCACGCGCGCCTGCTCGGACGGGCTCGTGTAGGAGTGCAGCGCGAGACCGTCATTGCCGTTGTCCGGGAACCCCCAGCCCTCGATCCGGTACGCGGTCAACGGCACCCGGTAGCGGCTGAGGTTGACGAGGTCCGAGGCCACGTTCGCCTGGTAGTCGGCTGCGGTCTCGCCGAAGTTCTTGACCAAGCGGTCGAGCATCGGCCCGAGCGCCCAGCGGGGCGATACCGGCTCTCGCCCGCTGAGGCGGGTCAGGGTTCGGATCGCGGTGGCGGGCGGTCCCGGCGCGACCACGTAGTCGAGCGACGGCGCCGAGACCTCGACGTTCCATGCCGTCGCGCGATCCGAGTCCAGGCGAAACCGGGCCAGCTCTGGACTGCTGAGCAGGAAACCGTACCCGCGCGAGGAGAAGAACTCGGCCTGGGGATAGTAGGCCGCGCTCGGGCCGCCCGGATAGAGCGAGCGGCCATTGCCGCCCTGCTCGAATCCCAGCGCGCCGTTGACGTTCTCCTCTTCGACGAAGCTCGAGAGCAGGTTGCCGCGCTGATCGAGTGCGTTGTGGCGGCCGCCGAAGCCGAAGAACCCCTCGCCTCGCGAGGACGCGAACGAGTCACCGAGCATGGCCACTCCCGTCGGCCGGTCCAACTTCGCCGTCACGCGGATCGCCGCCGGCCCAAGCGGACGCACCACCACGATCAACCGCCGCCCGCTGGGGTCGTCGGTGGCGACGAGCAGGCGCACGCCGGCTCCGAGCCGTGTCGCCATCAGCACCTTCCGGGCCGAGTACCGCACCCCAGAACGCGTCCCGGACATCAGGTCTCCGCCCCACAATCCCCCTTGGTACTGAGACAGCACCTGCCTGCCGACGGTGAAGCTGAGCGGCGCATACAGCGGCGGGTGGGCCGAGCCGTCGAACCCAGGAGCGATCGGGTCGGCCGTCCTCGGCTCGGGCTTCGGAGCGGGGCTCGAGTTGCGAACCTCGCTCAGCGCGGCCCGTCCGGCCGAGGTCAGGAACGTGATCCGAAACGGCGCCCGGCTGATCAGGGCACCCGCGCCCCGGGCCCGCACCAGCACGGACCTGGGGGAGATGTCGACGCGCGCTGGCGCGGGAGGGGCCAGCGCTGCCAGCGCGGCGGACATCAGCGCGGCCGCGGTCAGGATCGGTCGGGCCACGCACGGGCGATCCCGCCACAACCACGGGAACGAACCACCAGTCAGGCCCACCACCGAGTCGAGGGTAGCGGCGCGCCCCTCGGAGGCGTACCGGGATCAGTCCGGGTACTCGTCCTTGCGGAAGGCGCGGGGCTCCTCGGAGCCGGACTTCGGCGTTCGCTCGAGCAGGAAGGAGTGGTACGGGGCGACGAACGGGTCAGGCGCGGTCACCGTATAGGTGTGATAGACGGTGCCGTCGTCGCGCGCAAAGGCGATGAAGCTGGGGCCCTCGCGCAGGCCGTCCTCGAGCTTGGCGCCGACCTGGCGCCCCCACTCCTGGAGCCACTCGGGCGGATTGTCGATCATCTCCTTGACCGGTGGGATCTCCTGGGCCTGCTCCGGTGTGAGGGCGAGTCCGAAGTCGAAGGCAAAGTCCGACCCGTAGGTCGAGACATAGGGGAAGCGCCAGCCCATCCGCTGCTTGTAGGCGACGAGCCGATCGATCGGCGCGCGCGAGAAGCAGATCATGGTCACGTCGTGATGGTTCAGATGCACGCGCGTGGCGTCGAGCTCATCCCCCAGGTTCGAACACCCGGGGCAGGCGCCGATCTCGTAATCGGGCCCGAACATGATGTTGTAGGCGAGCAGCTGCGAGCGCCCGTCGAAGAGCTCGACGAGGGTCTTCTTTCCGTCCTCGGTGTCGAACTGGTAGTCCTTCTCCACCGCAACCCAGGGAAGCTGACGCCGCTGCTCGGTGACCTTCTGTCCGAGCTCGGCGTGTTCGGCCTCGAGCTTCGCGAGCTCGGCCCGTGCGGCCTGCCATTCCTCGCGGGTTCCAGTCCTGTAGTCGGGCATTGCTACCTCCTTTGGGGTTCGTCACGGCCGGGCGAGCGGCCGTCGTTGATCGCCCGCGGGCGCCTTTTGTGTTCCGTACGTTACGACCCGCGTGTCGTGCCGAAATCATCGCCGGCGTCGCGATCGGATGAGGTGGGCGGGCGGGGCTTCGTCAGGCATGGCTTGGTGTGCTTTCTGTTGTGACAAACCTCACCTCGCGGGCCACGGCTCGACCCCTACCGTAGACGAAAGCCTACGATGCACAGGGGGTTCGACGATGATCGACGTGGTGTGTTTTTGCGGTTGTAGCTATTCGTTTGTTGGTGACGCGGGCGCCTGTCCTCGATGCGGAGAGGACCTGATCCTCTCCACGACCTTCGGTGACGATGCGCATGGCGCTGGTGACGAATCGAAGCTGCCGTCGCGGCCGCTGATCGAGACGGCCGCAGCGGAAGAGCTGGCGGCCTAGTACAGGCACGGCCAGGAGGGCCGACGCCTCCCGCGCCGGCGGGGATCGACCGGACGGCAACCGAGACTTGAGTGCCGGCGCCTGCGGCGGGCGCCGACGCTCAAAGGCCTACCTCAGGTCCGCGGACACGCGCCGGCGATCGCCGCTCGCCGAGGCTGTCGGGGATGGCGCGTTCAGAGTGGGCGGACGTCGGAAGGATCGCGATGAGGTTGCGACTGCGGCCAAGAACAGCGCCCACCCAGTAAGGGCCAGGATGGTTGCGGTCGAGCCGGAGTTCTCGAACATGAAGCCGATGACGAGTGGGCCGAGCCATCCTGCGGAGAAGGAGATCAACGTCGAGGCGGCCTGGACGCGTCCCTGTAGCCGGTCGGGAGCGAGCGCGACGCGGTAACCCGCGACGATCGAGTTCGTCACCGGCGTGAGGAGTTCCCCGGCGGCGACGATCACGCCGAACAGAATCGCGTTGTCGGCGATGAGCAGCAATGGCAAGCAGAGCGCCAGCACCCACGTCTCGCCGATCAGCACCAGCCGCGGGGGTAGGCGTCGCTGCAGCGCGGGGGCGAGCAGCGCTCCCACCAACCCGCCGCCGGCGGCGATCCCGAGCATCACCCCGACAAGCGCCGACGAGGCCCCGATGTGCTTGGCCAAGAGGACGATGAGCAGGTAGAGCCCGGTGAAGATCGGGTTGCTGCCGGCGAACAGCAGCGCACAGCCGCGAAAGAAGGGCCGTCTCCAGATCCAGCGCAGACCTTCTCTGACGTGGCGAGGGTCCGCGTCGTCGCGTGTCTCCTGAAAGTCGGATCGGATCAGCAGCATGCTCACGGTCGACCCGGCGTAGGAGACCGCGTCGACCAGGAACGGGACCGCACGCCCGATTCCGAACAGCAGTCCCCCCAGCGGGGGTCCCGCCAGCATGGCGCCGAAAAACCGCGACTCGTTCCGGGCCACCGCCTCGGGCAATTGCTCGCGCGCCACGAGCTGACGCAGCGCGCCACGCTCGGCGATGTAGGTGAACACGAATCCCGACCCGTCGATGAACGCCACCGCCACGATCAACGCATACGGCACGCTGCCCGCCAGCAACGCGATCGGGATCAGGGCCAGCGCCAGCGCGCGAACGCCGTCGCAGATCACCATCAGGCGCTTGCGGTTCACGCGATCCGCGATCGCGCCGGCCGGGAGCGCGAGAACCGCGATCGGAACCGTCTTGGCGAAGCCCACCACTCCGGCCTTGGCCGGCGAGCCCGTAACCGCCAGCACCAGCAGGGGATAGGCGACGAGCGATATCTGTGAGCCGAGCTCGGAGAGCGTCTGTCCGCTCCAGAGCAGCATGAACTCGCGGTTGCGACGCAGCGGGACGGAAGCCATTCTCAGGATGAGCAAAGCACGCGGCTGGCGCCGGCGCATCGGCGGGCGGTGCGCCGGTCGCTTGACCGATTCTCGGGCGCTGGCCGCCGGGACCGGTGAGGAGGTGGCTTGCCCGCTGGCGACAGCGGCGAGGCCTCCTCGCGGACGATGCTCGGGCTCCCGGGACAGCAGCTCGCGCTGGTGAAGCAGATCGCCGCGACCGGCAAGCCGTAAGTGGTGCTGATGAACGGCCGCCCGCTGACCATCCCGTGGCTGGCGAGCAACGCGCCGGCGCTGCTCGAGGCCTGGTACCCGGGCACCGAGGGCGGCGATGTGGTCGCCGACGTCCTGTTCGGCAGGGTCGACCCGAGCGGGAAGCTGCCGATGTCCTTCCCGGTCCACGTGGGCCAGATCCCGACCTCCTACAACGAGCTCCCCACCGGCCGGCCGTACTCGGCGACCAACAAGTACACGTCCAAGTACCTGGACGCGCCCAACACGCCGCAGTATCCGTTCGGGTACGGCCTCACCTACACCAGGTTCTCGTTCTCGAACCTGCATGCGCCGAGCAGCGTCTCTGGGAACGGGACGTTCCACGTCACCGCCGACATCACGAACAGCGGATCGGTGGCGGGCACGGACGTGGTGCAGCTCTACCTGCACGAGAGCGACACGACCATCCTCCAGCCCGTGAAGAAGCTCGAGGGGTTCCAGCGCGTGACGCTGGCGCCGGGCCAGACCAAGACGGTGAGGTTCACGCTCAGGCGGCAGAATTTCGGCTTCTACGACGAGCAGGGGCGGTTCGTGGTCGAGCCGGGTCGGTTCAACCTGTGGGTGGGTGACAGCTCGGCTGGGGTTGGCCTGAACTCACCCGGGCTGCAGACGACGTTCACCCTGGGTTAGGACGATGAGGGCGCGCGGGGCTGCCCGCGGAGCCGCGATCGCGATCATTGCGGTCGCGATCGCGGCCCTGCTGCCGGCCCCGGCGAGGGCAACCGCACGCGCCGGCGGGCTGACCACCCAGCAGCGGGCGGTCCTGTACGGGATCGCTCAGGACACCTGGCGGTTCTACGCCGCCGACGTCGATCCGGTGACCCATCTGCCGCTCGACAACCTGGGACCGGGCGCGGTTCGCGGCCCATACACCTCGGCGGCCAACATCGGCGTCTACCTATGGGCGGTGGTCGCGGCCCGCGACCTGGGCGTGATCGACAACGCGCGGGTGGACACGTTCATCCCACACGGCCCCCTGCTCGAAAAGGCCGCCTGCGCGATCACGCACGGCGGGCAGGCGCGACACAGAAGGCACTCGCCGCCGGTGTGCCCGTCTGCGTGGTCCCGTTCGGACGCGACCAACTAGAGGTCGCGCGCCGCGTCGCTGAGGGATACAGGGCCAGCGGCGGACCGCACGCGGCGGCCGACTCGTTCGAGAGCCTCGCGGCGGCATCAAACGCCCACGCACCGTCGGTGTCGTCCACGAGCGGGAATGCCCGTCACGAGAGACCGGACCTCTGATCGGCCCAGATTCGTAACCGGGGGGTGCGCAAGCTCGCGGTCCTAGCGCTTCTCGTGGTCGCGGCGCTCGGTGCCGATCCGTCGGTCGGCAGCGAGACGACGGCGACGCGCGTCGCCGCCGGAGCTGGGATCAGCGTCCGTCTGCCGCGAGGTTGGCATTTGATCCGCCGGCGCCTGACCGACGTCCTCGAGCCTGCTCAGCGCCTGGCCGTGGCGTCGTTCCCGGTGCGGCTCGCATCCCACGCATGCGAGTGCGGCACGCCGAACATCCGCGATTTTCCCCGCGCTGGAGCCTTTCTGTTCGTGTGGGAATCTCCCGCACCCTCGACTCCCGCGGGGATGCGGCGAGTGCCGCCACTTCCGGCGCGGTTCCTGGTCACCCAGGGGAATCCACACTGGTACGAGTGCGCGGGCCCAAGCTGGATGACAGTCTTCCGCGACCGGGGCCGGGTCTTCCAGGCCGAGGTCTACCTCGGACCGGCGGCGGGCCGCACGGTCCGCGAGAAGATGGATGGGCTGCTCGACAGCCTGCAGGTTGCTGCGCCGCGTCCCCGGTAGGGCGTACGCCGCCGAAGCCAACGCCGTTATCGCAGCTGCGCACGAACGTGGCCCGGGGTATCGGCGGGGCTCCCGCACAGCCGCAGACGGCCGCCGTGATGCCCGCGGCGGCGGTGGCGCGGACGGTGCCGAGCGGGAGCACTCAGTGAGATCTCGGGGGTGGCTGCTGGTTGCCGGAGGCGTCGATCATCGTCTGGCCTTTGAAGCAGAACGTCCAGCCGGTTGGTTGGCCGACGACGTCGTAGTAGATGCAGCGTGTGTCGTGGCGCCCGGTGAAGCTCCCCAGCGGCGGCCCGTAGTCCCGGATGATCTCGCGGAAGGGTTTGGTGACGATGTTTTCCCCGATCTCATCGTCGAACACGGCTCCTCGCCGGCGCAGCCGCGGCCAGGCTCCGACCTCGCGATCCGTCAGCGGCAAGGTGAACGGGTGGGCGAAGGAGGCTCCGTCCGCCAGCTGCGCAACCAGACTGACCGCGCCGCGAGTGGATGGCGAGAACGCGACCGAGAACATGCGGTGGATCGACAGTGGCAGCGACAAACGCGTCGCGCCAGGGCCGATCAGCTCGAGGTGAGCGACGTCGGCGTTCACCTGCCCCCACACGGTTGTGAACCTCGCGAGCGGATCGGAGCTGGGGATGTAGGCGTCTGCGAGCATCAGCACGAGCGGCTGGCTACCGCGGACCTGACAGCCGATGTCGCCGTCCTGCGGGCTCTCGCCGGCGGCGTAGGTGCCGAAGCAGACATCCCGCGGCTCGCGGACCACCGCGCGCCCGAGACTCACGAACAGAGACGGCAACTCTGGCCGAGCGGGATCCGCGACTCGTAGCTCGAGGGTGCCTGGGACGCCCATCACGTTCACGGGACGCGACGCAACCGGCCTGCCAATGACAACCAGGCGCGCGGCTGGGGCGTGTCCTGCCGCGGTTGGGCGCGCGCTGTCGGCGCCACACCCGCCGAGGATCACGGCAAGAGCGGCGAGCGCCGCGAGGAAGCCGAGGTTCATTTCCCGTTGTACGGCCATCGCCGCGTCGACGGGTCCCTCCCAGGGACTTCTTGCCGGCCATGCCTCGTAAGAGGGACGATGCATCACGACGGTGCCAAGTCCATCTAAGCGCATGTCCTCCGTCGCGCAGACCGTCGCCGCGAGCGGCCCGCGCGCGGGCGCGAACACGCGCAGAACCAGAAGCGAGCGGGCGCTGATCATGGGTGCGCTGGCTGGCTCCGAGGCCGATCTCGAGCTGCTGTTTCGCCGGCACTGGCCGCGGGCGTACCGGGCGGCGTTCATGATCGTCCACGACCACGCCGCGGCCGAGGACATCGCCCAAGAGGCGTTCCTGGCCGCGGTCCGCCACCTCGAGCGGTTCGACCGCCGCCGCCGGTTCGCCCCCTGGCTGGGAGCAATCGTCGCCAACCGCGCGATCGACTGGGCCCGGGCGCGCAGCGCGCGCCGCGAGAGCGGACACGAGCCGCCCGAGTCCACGACTGGCACCGAACCTCCGCCCGGGCGCTACTCGGAGGAAGTGCTGGCCGCGCTCGCGACCCTCTCGCCCGAGCATCGAGCCGTGGTGGTGATGCGCTACGTGCTCGACTACACGCCAGGAGAGATCGCACACGCGCTGGAGCTGCCGCGCGGCACGGTCAATTCGCGGCTGCGCCGCGGACTGGACGCACTCGAGACCCGACTGCGGGAGGCCGAGCTCCGGTGAAGGCCCGCCGAGCGTTGACCAGGCTCCGCGCCCCCGATGAACTCGGCGCCGAACAACGCGCCTGGGATGTAGTCCGCTCCGCATACCAGGAGCGCGTGCCGGCGCCGGGCCGCAGGTCCCACCGATTGCCGGTGCTGGCGTTCGTCGTCGCCGTCCTCGTCGCGGCGGTTGCGCTCTCGCCGGCGGGTGCCACCGTGGAGCGAGCGATCAGGCGGGCGCTCGGCGTCCAGCACGCGGCGCCGGCACTGTTCTCGCTGCCCGCACCAGGACAACTGCTGGTCTCAGGCCCCGGCGGGACGTGGACGGTGGCGGGCGACGGGTCGGCCCGGCGGCTCGGCTCCTGGACACAGGCGAGCTGGTCGCCGCACGGCCTGTACCTGGCCGTCGCCGGCGGCGATCGGCTGGCGGCGGTCGATCCCCGCGGCACGCCCCGCTGGACGCTCGCTCGTCCTGCCGTCAGCGACCCACGCTGGTATCCACCCACGGGCTACCGCGTCGCCTACCTCTCGGGCGACGATCTGCGGGTCGTCGCCGGCGACGGCACGGGCGATCGTCTGCTGACCACTGGCGTCGCGCGCCTCGCGCCCGCCTGGCGTCCCGGCCATCCCTATCAGCTCGCATACCTCACCAGCGGGCGCCGACTCGTGGTGCGTGACGCCGACACAGGCCGCACGCTCTGGTCCGCCAACCCGCGCGCTGCCGTCGCCAAGCTGGCCTGGTCGACCGACGGTCAACGCCTGCTCGCCCTGGGGCCGACGACGGTCCGGGTCTACGCCGCGACGGGCGTCCTCACCTCCACCGTCAGGTTGCCTCGGAACGCTCCCGCGATCGACGGTGCTCTGTCGCCCGACGCGCGAACGCTCGCGCTCGTCCTCGGCGGGACTGCCGGCGACGTCGTGACCGAAGACCTCGGTGCTCGCGGTCTGACCGCTCGTCGTGTGCTCGCCGGCCGTGGCCTGCGGCAAGTGGACTGGTCGCCAGACGGGCGCTGGTTGCTGGTCACCTGGCCGGCCGCGAACCAGTGGGTGCTCGTCCGGGTCGTCGGAGCGCCGCGAATCGAGGCCGTGTCGCGAATCGCGCAGCAGTTCTCCACCGGGACAGGCGTCCAACTCGACGGCTGGTGCTGCACCTCCCACGGCGCACCGGGATGACCGGCAAGCGCGCGATCGTCGTCGCCACGATTCTCCCCCTGCTCCTCGCCGCCTGCGGCGGCGGCCACGCGGTGAAACGGGAGCACACGAGGCACGCTACGTCAAGACGATTCAGTTGACGAGCGTGACGCGGATCAGTGGGAGCGAGGCGAGCCGTTCGTCCGCGGTTATCAGCGTGAAGTCGTGAGCCAGCGCGGTCGCCGCGATCCAGAGGTCGTTGGTCGGCTGTCTGCCGCTCGTGGCGCGCAACTCGCCGTACCGGGCCGCGGTCGCGGGCTCAATCGGAATGATCAGCGTCTCGCCTAGCACCGCGGTCAGGCGCTCGAGCCGCAGCGCGCGAACGGTGGCGTCACCGGCGAGCAGCACGCCTGCCTCGAGCTCGCCCACGCTCACCACGCTGACGACCCATCGCTCGTCGAGCGTCGGGGCAAGTGCGCCCACGAGCACGCTGGTGTCGATCAGCGCGGTCAACCAGCCCACGGCTCGCGAGCTGCTGCCGCGTCGCCATCTCTGAGCTCTCGCAGCTCGCCTGCCCACGTTGGCTCGGTTGGCGTCTCGCCGAGCACGGCGGCCAGGCGCTCTGGGGGCGCGCCCGGCTTGCGGGTACCAGGCAGGGGTCCAAGCTCGGCGACCGGTCGGCCGGCCACGGTGATCGTGAAACGCTCGCCTTTCTCGGCCCGCTGCAGGATTGCGCTGATCTGATTTCGCAGTTCACGTTGCGCGATCTGGGTCATGAGGTCGCAGCGTAGCGACTTTTCTACAGCCTCGCCGGACCACGACCGCCCTTGCTGGAGCACGTCCGCGCCGGTCCGGCCGCTCGTATCACGCTGCGAGCACAGGCCGAGCATGACGCTGCACGGGTTAGAAGCCGTGAGCTGCGCAGGCGTCCTCGACGGCATCGTGCAGCACCGATCGGAAGTGAGAGGGGTAGAGACATATTCGATCAACACGTCATTCGTGTTGCCGGACAGATCGATCTTGCGTACGTTGTGATGGACGGCCGTGCTCAATGGCGCGGCCGGAGAGGAGAACCTCAGGCGATGCGGATGGGCAGTGATCCAGCGACGCTCGCGGCGCTCGACGGCTCGACCGGCGCGGTCCGAGTGACGGCGGTGGAGGCGATCCCGTTTGCATTGCCCTACCGTCGCGTGCCGGCGTTCGCGTCGGGAAGCGTGGGCACTGCCGACAACGTGCTCGTGCGGGTGCACTCCGACGCTGGTCTGGTCGGTCAGGCCGAGGCGCAGCCACGCCCGTACACCTACGGCGAAACCCAGATGTCGATCGTCGCCGCCGTCGGTGGACAGCTTGCTGACGCGCTGGCAGGGGTCGACCCCTTGCGCGTCGAGGTCGTCGCTGAGCGCTGCGCCGGCGTCGCGGATAACCGCGTCGCGCGCGGGGCGGTCGACCTCGCTGTCTGGGATCTGGTCGGGCAGGTACTGGGATGTCCGTGCCACACGTTGCTGGGCGGGTTCGCGGATGGCGTCGCGGCGGCCCACATGGTCTCCTTCGCCGAGCCGGCCGCGATGGCGGACGAGGCCGTGGCGGTGAACGAGCGGCTCGGCGTGAAGACGTTCAAGGTCAAGGTGGGGCGCGCTCCGGAGCTGGACGTCGCCGCGGTTCGCGCGATCCGGGAAGCCGTGCCGGATGCGGATCTGTACGTCGACGCGAATCGAGGCTGGAGCTACGAGGATGCCGTGCGAGCGGGCGATGAACTTGTCGAGCTCGGCGTGCAAGCGATCGAAGAGCCGATCTCGATCGAGGATCGTGCCGGCCGACTGCGCCTTGCCGACCGGTGGGTCGTGCCGCTGGTGGGCGACGAGAGCTGCGTCAGCCTCGCCCACGTCGCGCGTGGGCTCGAGGAGGGCGCGGTCCGGATGGTGAGCGTGAAGACCGCCCGGACCGGATTCACGGAGTCGCGCCGGATCCTCGATCTGTGTTTGGCTCGCAACGTCCCGGTGATCGTCGGCAGCCAGTACGAGGGAGGGCTCGGCGCCATGGCGACGGTTGCCTTTGCCGCGGCGTTCGCCGTCACCGCGGGCCAGCCGGCCGAGATCACTAATTTCCTCGACCTCGCCGACGACGTCGTCGTGGCCGCCCCGGAGATCCGCGATGGCCGCGCCGCGGCGCCGACGGCGCCTGGTCTCGGCGTCGAGATCGACGAAGAGCGTCTCCAGCGCTACCGACTGGACCGCTGATGCTGTTCATGGCCGAGATGAACGTTCGCCTCCCGCCCGGCATGCCGGCCGAGCAGGCCGACGAGCTCAGGGCACGTGAGCGGGAGTACTCGCAGGCGCTCCAACGCGACGGACGCTGGCCGCATCTGTGGCGGGTGGCCGGCCGCTACGCGAACGTCAGCGTGCTCGACGTCGGCTCGGTCGACGAGCTGCACGAGCTCCTGTCCGGCCTTCCGCTGTTCCCCTATCTGGACATTCGCGTCACACCACTGGCGCGCCACCCCAATGCAATCGAACCAGGAGAGAGCGATGTCTGATCGCGCCAACCAACTCATCACCGACATCCTGCGGCGGATTCACGAGGCGATCGTCGAGAACGACATCACCTACGAGGAGTACCAGGCCGCCAAGCAGTGGTTCATCGATGTCGGCGAGGCGGGCGAGTGGCCACTGTTTGGCGACGTCTACATCGAGCACGTCGTCGAGGAGCAGGCGTTCGGCAACCGCGACGGCTCTCAGGGCACGATCCTGGGCCCGTTCCACCTGCCCGACGCACCACTGCTCGACGCGCCGTTCGAGCTTCCCCATCGCGCCGATGAGTTCGGCGATCGAACCCGCGTATCGGGCCGCGTGACCGACGCCCAGGGCAGCCCGCTCGCGGGCGCCAACCTCGACATCTGGCAGGCGGACGCCGAGGGGCGCTACTCGGGCTTCATGCCCGGCCCGCCGGAGGGCAACCTCCGCGGCCAGGTACGGGCGGGCGGCGACGGCGGCTACGAGTTCACGACCGTGATCCCGGGGCCGTACACGATCCCGCTGGATGGGCCGACGGGCAAGATGACGGCCGCGGCCGGCTGGAGTCCATGGCGCCCAGCGCACATTCACCTGATCGTTTCAGCCGCGGGCTATGAGCCGCTGGTCACCCAGCTGTTCATCGACACCAGCGATTATCTGGACAGCGACGTCGCCAGCGCGGTCAAGCCCGAGCTGATCGTGCACCCCGAGCCGGCCGGCGACGGCGGCTACGCGATCAGCTACGACTTCGCGCTGGCTCCCGCGCGCGCGCCGGCGATGGCCTAGGCCATGCCCGGGCTGAAGGTCGCGGTCGTTGGCGGCGGGATTGGTGGGCTGGTGCTTGCGCTCGCGATGCGCGAGCGCGGGATCAGCTTCGAGGTCTACGAGCAGGCGCAGGAGCTGCGCGAGGTCGGTGCCGCGGTCGCCTTGTCGGCCAACGGCACACGCGAGTTGCGGCGCCTCGGGCTTCGCGACCATGTCGAGGCTGTCTCGGTCATTCCTTCGGCGCTGGTGATCCGGCGATGGGATACCGGCGAGGTCATCGTGGACCATCCGATCGGACGGGACGGCGCATACGAGGCGACATTCGGAGCGCCGTTCTACGGAGTGCATCGAGTTGCGTTCCTACAGGCGCTCGCCGACCGCCTCGCCGGCGAGGGGCTGAACCTCGCTCGGCGGTGCGTGGGCATCGAGGAGCGGCATTCGGGCGTCGAGCTGCATTTCGACGGCGGCGCAAGTGCTGCCGCCGACCTGGTCATCGGCGCCGACGGCGTGCACTCGGTGATCCGCCCACACGTCGTCGGCGAGCTTCGTGGCCGGTTCTCCGGAACCGTCGGCTACCGCGGGCTCGTGGCCGTCGAGCAGATGCCCTCGCTGCCCGACCCGACCCCGCTTCAGTTCTGGGCCGGGCCGGGGCGTCATCTGCTGCACTACGCGATCGACGGTGGACGGACGGTCAACTTCCTTGCCGTCGTCCGCGTCCCCGCATGGACCAAACCTACGTGGATGGAGGACTGCGCGGTCGGCGAAGCCCTCGACGTATTCGCCGGGTGGCATCCAGCCGTGACCCAGATGGTCGGTGCAACGGACGTCGGCGCCCGCTGGGCGCTGCACGATCTGGAGCCGCTGACGCGCTGGCACACCAAGCGCGTGGTGCTGATGGGCGACGCAGCCCATGCCATGGTGCCCCATCAAGGGCAGGGGGCCAACCAGACGATCGAGGACGCGATCGTCCTCGCCGACGAGCTCGCCGAGGTGCAGGGCACGGATGATCTCGCGTCTGCGCTGCGCCACTACGCCGAACGGCGCCGAAGGCGGACCGTGGCCGTGCAGTGGCTCTCGCGCCGCACCGCCGATCTGATGCATCTCCCCGACGGCCCCGAGATCGCTCGCCGCGACGCCTCGTTCGCGGACCTCTACTCCGATCTGGCCTGGATCCATTCCCACGACGGGCACGCTGATCGTGCTACACGCCGTCCCGCGATCGGCGCCACTCCCGGGCGGGCTCGTTGCCGCAGTGGGATCGCTGGGTGAACGAGCGACCCGCGCCCGACGACGAGCCGAACCGTGGGACGTTTGTCGGCGCCGGGCGCCCGGCGACGCGTGAGGAGCCCCTCGCGTTCATGGCGAAGAACAGTGCCCGATAGGCGCGCGAGCATTCGGGCGAGTGAGCGCTGAGGAGGAGCCTGCCGCTCTCGCCCAGCAGCACGCGCCGGACATCGCGGGGCATGACGATCCCTTTCATCCTCGGTCCGCCGCGCACCGCGCTTGGGCTTCGGCGACGACACGGTCGTCCTGCAGGATGATCTTCGGGGACATGGCTTGGCGCGGCGACCAGCCGTGGATCTGGGGATTCAGCGGATGTGGGACAGCCGAGTAGTCGTGCCGTGGCTCTTGTCAGGTGGTCGACCGTAGGAGACGATCACGAGGGAACGTTTCGGCTTACGCGGTTGCCATTAGTTCGGCGAAGCGCTCCGCTGACACGTTGGCGCCGGAGAGCACGACCCCGATCGACTCGTCCCGCACGCGGCCAGCGAGTACGGCCGCGAACGCGCTGGCGCCGCTCGGCTCCACCACGAGCTTGGCGCGCTCGAACAGCAGCCGCATCGCGTCGATGATCTCGGCGTCGGTCACCGTCACGATCTCGTCGACCAGCGAGGCGATCACCCCGAAGGTGATCTCGCCCGGCATCTCGAGCAGCTGACCATCGGCAATCGAGGGGGAAATCGGCACCCTGATCCGCTTGCCGGCCCGAAGCGAGCGGTGCAGGTCCGGCGATGCCTCCGGCTCGACCCCGACGATCCGCGTCGCCGGCGAGACCGACCGCAGTGAGATCGCCGATCCGGACAGTAGCCCTCCCCCGCCAACCGGGACGATCACGGTGGCCAGCGGCTCCGCATCCTGGGCGAGCTCCAGCGCGCACGTGGCCGCGCCGGCGATTACTCGTGGATCATCGTAGGGGTGCACGATCGACGCCCCGAACTCGCCCGCGAGATCAGCCAGCAGCATGTCGCGGTCATCCCCATAGCGATCGAACTCGATCACCGTCGCGCCGTACCCCTCGGTCGCGGCGCGCTTGGACGCCGGCGCGTCCCTCGGCATCAGAATCGTCGCGCCGACCCCGAGCAGCGACGCGGCCAGCGCCACCGCTTGGGCGTGATTGCCCGATGAAGCACTCACCACCCCACGCTTCCGCTCCTCAGCCGTCAGCTGATAAATCGCGTTGTACGCGCCGCGAAACTTAAACGCCCCCATCCGCTGAAACCCCTCAGCCTTGAGCACCACACGAGCGCCGATCAACTCATCGAGCATCCGAGACGTGACCAACGGGGTCCGGCGCGCCACGCCCGAAAGCCGCCGCGCGGCCGCCTCGACATCGCCAAACGACGGCGGCTGTCGCATCTCAACGCGGCTCATCGCCCAATCCTCGCAGCCCGACGGCCATCGCCCCCGGCCAACAGACCTCCCACATCTGGGCTGAACCATCCGACCCGACCCTCGCGGAACCCGCGCGAAAGACCGCACGCGTGCAGCCGGGCGACTTGCGCACGGGGGTACGGCGGGGACGCGGCCGGTTGGCGCCGGCTCGCTGTGGGGCGCTGCGGCGCGCGCTTAGAATTCGCGCAGGCGCGCTCCGAGCCCGAGAAGCAAGCCGTCTGCCTGCACGGCCGGGCTCGAGGTGAGAAAGAGCAGAACGCCCGCCTCGGGGGCGGTGATTGTCTCAAGCAGATCGCCGAACCCATCGAGCACGGTTCCAAGCCGATCGCCGGCCTCAACTGTCTTGCCGACGTCGACCGCAGGCTGCCACCAGCCAGTAGTCGGCGTGCGCAACCACAGAAACCGCTCGACCAGCTGCTGGCCGGCGGGCGGCGGATCGGGAGCGCCGTCGAGCACGCCCGCAGCCCGAAGCGCGCTCCGTAACCCCTGCAGATGACGCGAGACCTCGGTCGGCTCGAGCAGCCCACGGCCCCCCGCCTCTGCGATGAACCCGGGAATCCCCGCCGCCGCTGCCGCCGCGCTGGTCGTCCCACCAAGCGTGTCCGCGGTGTCGCACACGACGTAGCGAAAGCCGAACGCCCGAGCCAGCCGCTCTGCGCTCTCGCGCACCGGAGAGTCGTCATAGAGCGCAAACGGTTCGAGCGCCTCGACCATGTCGCCGCCATGTAGATCGATCAGCACCTCGCTGCCAGCCACGAACTCCGAGAAGACGTGATACGCCAGCACCTCGGTAAAGGACCCCCGCGGATCTCCCGGGAAACAGCGATTGAGATTGCGCCCATCCTCGGGCACCACAAACGGCGACCGCGCGGCGAACGAAGTCGGCGAGACGATCGGCACCGCGACGATCGACCCGGCCACCGCTGACACATCGAGCTCACGCATGAACCGCACGGCCGCGGCGATCGCTGAGTACTCACACCCATGAACGCCCGCGAGGAGGCAAACCCGCGGCCCGTCCCGTGCGCCCGCCGCCTCGAACACCGGCCACTCGACTCCAGCAAGGGTCGGGGTCGGGAACCGGACCATGCGGCGCGCAACCACGCCCCAAGTTTCCCACCCCCAACGCGCGGCCAAGCCGCTCGTCTGGTTCGCGCCCCCGACGATGCTCCTCTTCGCCCGACCCGTCGTCGTGCTCCGTCGCCATCTCGATCGTGAGACCGGCGACGTCGCACCGAGCGAAGCGATCAGGCTGCTGCCTCAAACGGCAGTGCCCGACGGCGGGCGCCTCGTCGCGATCGGGGCGACGCTTCGCGGAGGTGGCAATGGTCGCTTGAGGCCGACCGCGTCATGCCTGTGATCGTTCTTACGTCCGCGCTGGGCCGCGCACGGTTTCGCTTCGAACCGCGAACCCGGCCCTGCGGGTATCGAGTCAACTAGCCAACAGCCGGTCGAGCTCGTCTAGGCATCCTTGCCAGCCCTCCGCCTGCTCGTCTCGGCGCTCGTCGGTCGAGATGCGGCTGTTGACCAGCAGCACAATGGTCGTGCCCTCGGCTTCCGAGAAGGAGAGCTCGAGCAGCTGCTGGTTGGACGGATCGTCGTCGAAGGTCCAGCTCATGACCAGCCGGTGCGGCCGGTCGATCAGCATAAAGTTGCCCCGCGCTTCGACCTCGGTGCCGTCGGGTCTGCGCATCACCACTCGGATCTTCCCGCCCACCCGGAGATCGACCTCGGCCACCGGCGTGTCCCAGTCGGGGTCGCAGTGGAACCAGCGCCGCATCACCTCGGGGCTGGTCCACGCGTCGAACACCTCCTCGGCCGAAGCTGCGAAGCTCCGCTCGATCCGCACCTCGCGCCCGGGCTCGTCGGTCACTGCCGTTCCTTTCGCTCCTCAAGGTACTCGCCGACGACGTCGAACAGTCGCTCCCACCGGCTCCGCTGTGCTTCGATCCAGTCCGAGGCCTCGGCGAGCGCCTCCGGCCGCAGCGCGAGCCGGTGGGTTCTGCCATCGATCACGCGGCTCACGATGCCTGCCTCCTCGAGCAGTCGCAGATGCCGGGAGATCGTCGGCTTTGAGACCCCCAAGTCGCGCGTCGCCTCACCGACGGTTGCTGGTCCTCGGCTGAGGCGCTCGACGATCGCGCGCCGGAGTGGATGGGCGAGAGCACCGAACGAATCGTTAGCCACTCTGCTAACTATATAGTCGACCCATCAGCTACCCGAGGAGCCAGCAGATGCCCGAGCACAGGACCGCCACGCGCGAGGAATGGGACGTCGCGCGCGCCGAGCTGCTAGAGCGCGAGAAAGAGCTTACGCGGATGGGCGATGAGCTCGCCAGACAGCGCCGGGAGCTTCCTTGGGTGCCGGTCGAGAAGGAGTACACGCTCCAGACCGCCGACGGGGCCAGGACGCTCGTGGAGCTGTTTGACGGCAGCTCGCAGCTCGTGGTTTACCACTTCATGTTCGGCCCCCACTACGAGGCCGGATGCCCCGCCTGCTCGTTGACCGCCGACAGCTTCAACGGCGTACTCGCCCACCTCAAAGCCTGCGACGTGACGATGATCTGCGTCTCGCGCGCGCCGATCGAGAAGCTGCTTGCCTACCGGCAGCGCATGGGCTGGAGCTTCAACTGGGCATCCAGCCACGAAAGCGACTTCAACCTCGACTTCGGGGTATCCGCTCGCGAGGACATGACGCACGACCCAGCCGCACCGCTGCTCGAGGCCAACGAACTGGTGCTTCTGAAGCGGCTGGGCGAGCACCCGGCCGTCCGCGAGACTCTGCCGCTCGTCACCGGCCAGAACGCGAGCGCGACCGGGACGACCCTCGAGGGCTATTTCTCCGAGGGACACGGCTTCAGCACGTTCGCGCGCGAGAGCGACTCCGTCTACCACTGCTACTCCAGCTACGCCCGCGGCACGGAGTTCCTGATGGGCAACTACGCGATCCTCGACCGCGCGTCCAAGGGCCGCAACGAAGGCGATCAGCCGATGAGCTGGCTGCGCCGCCACGACGAATACGACCCGATCTCGACGTGAGACGCCGTCGGTGGCACGGGCCAACCAAGTTGTTTGATGACGAGAGGGAGACAAGATAGTGACTGACCACAGGACGGGAACACGTGACGAGTGGCTGGCAGCGCGGATGGAGCTGCTCCAAGCGGAAAAGGAACACACAAGACAGGCCGACGAGCTGGCGCGGCGGCGGCAGGAGCTGCCGTGGATTCGGATCGAGGAGGAGTATCGGTTCGACACCGACGAGGGGGCCGCGTCGCTCGCCGATCTGTTCGGGGGACGCTCGCAGCTGCTCGTCTACCACTTCATGTTCGGCTACGGGGACGACGTCGACGAGCACAACCCGGGCTGCACCGCCTGCTCGTTCGTCGCCGACCACTTCGACGGCGTCGCTCCGCACCTCAGCGGCCACGACGTGACGCTCGTGGCCGAGTCGATCGCCCCGCTCGAGGAGCTGCGCCGCTACAAGGAGCGGATGGGCTGGCGATTCCCCTGGGTCTCGTCGCTCGGCAGCGAGTTCAGGTACGACTTCGGCGCCGCCTTCACCGACGAGCAGCAGCTGGGCGGCGCCGAATACAACTTCCGCCACACCGACGCTCCCGGGGAGCAGGCGCCGGGGATGAGCGCGTTCGCGCTCGCCGACGGGGTCCTGTACCACACCTACTCCACCTACGCCCGTGGGGTCGAGCAGCTGATGGGAACCTACCGCTACCTGGACCTGGCGCCGCTCGGGCGCAACGAGACCGGGTACTGGTGGCGCCGCCACGACGAGTACACCAGCGAGTAACGGAGAGCGAGAGAAGCCAGATGTCCACGTCCCCTTCTGAGTACAACGCCACGATCATCGCGGAGTTCCGCGCCAACCAAGGACGCGTTGGCGGCATGTGGCAGGAAACGCCGCTGCTGCTGCTCCACCACACCGGCGCGAAGTCCGGCGCGAGCCGCGTCAACCCCGTCGCATACCTGCCCGACGATCGGTGCTATCTGATCTGGGCCGCGAACGGCGGAGCGCCGAAGCACCCCGACTGGTTCCATAACCTCAAGGCGCACCCGAACACGAGCATCGAGGTGGGGAGCGACACGATCGATGTCGTGGCCGAGGAGGCGACCGGCGCGGAGCGCGAGCGGCTGTTCGCGAAAGCAGCCGAACGCTACCCGCAGCTGCACGAACTCGCCGGCAAGACCCCCCGTGTCATCCCGCTGATCGTCCTCACACCCAGCGGGAACACCTGAGTCACGATCGAACACCGTCATCTCACGCGTCTTGCGACGGAGAGCAACGATGAGGAACGGACCGGGTTGCGGCGGAGCCTCACAACGGGTATTCGCTGGTCGTGGCGACCACAGACCGATGAGCTCAAAACCCTCCACTTCGGACTCCCGGCAACCGGTCCCTGTCGGCTTCGTGCTTGCCTCGGCAGGACCGCGGATCTCGAGTTCCATCTGCGTCCGCCTGCAGGAGGTCTCCAGACCGCCGCGGCTCTACCTCCTCTGGATCAGCGCAAGACCGCCGCTGATCGACTGTCGATCGCGGAGCTCTCGCTGCTCGAGCCGCAGCTGAGCAGCCAATCGCTCGGCGGCGCGCCGTGAGCCTATGATGGGATTGCCGCCGTGAACTGGGACATCGACTGATGCGACAGGGCCCTTGGACAGGCCGTTATCCGGCGGCCGCGGCCATGGTGATCTTCGCCCTGGTCCCGTACTTGGCGCTCTCGGCGGCACTGCAGCCGATCACCCCGATCATTGCCAGGGACCTGCATATGAGTCTCCAGGCGATGAGTCTCGCCTCGGGCATGGCCAACGCCGGCTATGCCGTCGGAACGGTCCTGGCTGTGCTTTTGGCCCAGCATCTTCCCCAGCGTCGGATGCTGGTCCTCTATGCCGCGCTACTGGTGCTTGGCTCGGTGCTCGCGGCGGCCGCTCCCGACGCGGGCGTCTTCATTGCTGGGCACGTGTTGCAGGGCCTCTGCACCAGCCTGCTGCTGATTGCGGCCGTCCCCCCACTCGTCGTCGCGTTTTCGATCTCGAAGCTGCGCTGGACGGCGATGATCCTCAACGTTTGCATCTTCGGAGCGGTCGCATTGGGACCGCTGGTGGGCGGCATCCAGGCGCAAGCCAACGAGTGGCGTCCATTGTTTTGGATCATCGCAGGCATCGCCATGGCGGCGCTGGTGCTGGCGCTGCTGACCTTTCAGGACGCCCCGCCGGCTGACCGCAGCGCCACTCGCAACCCTCTCCCGGTCGGACTGGCCGCCGCGGGCTGTGTGGCCCTGTTCTACGGCGCCTCGGAGCTGCTCACCCATTCGTTCCTTGACGCTGTGACGCTCGTGCCGCTGGCAGGTGGGCTAGCGTTGATCGCGCTTCTGTTCGTTTACCAGTACCGCGCCAAGCGACCACTGCTGTGCATACGCCCGCTTGGCAGCACGCTTCCGGTGAGCGGGATAGTGGTCGCAATGTGCGCGGCGGCGAGTTCTATATCCGCGGTTGCGCTGGCCGCCGTTCTGCTGAGAAACCAGTTCACCCCCGTGCACCTGGGGCTGCTTCAGTTCCCCGAGTTCATCGCGGCGCTGATCACCGCGGTCCTGCTCGGACTGGTCTTCCGGACCCGGGGTCTCCACTACCTCGTGCTCGGTGGCATGCTCTCGCTGATCGCGGGGATCCTGGTGCTTCAGTCCCAGCTCCCACCCACGTCTTTGCTCATGGCGCTCGGCTCTGGACTAGTCGGACTCGGAGTGGGCGGCTCGGTGGCGCCGGCGCTGTTCATCGCTGGCTTCTCGCTGCGCAACAACGCCCTCCAGCGCGTGTTCGCGATCATCGAGCTACTGCGAGCCGTCGCCGCGTTCATGGTGGCGCCGATCTTGGTGCACGTGGCCGCGACCGTCGGAGGCAGCCCGGCAGCCGGCACCCACACCGCACTGTGGATCTGCTTCGGGATCGCGACAGGCGGCACGCTGTTCGCGGTCTCGCTGTATGCGCTGGGTCGGGTGCGCCCGCCGGCGCCGGCGCTGGAGGTATGGATGAGCGGTGAGGCCCCGGCTTGGTACTCGCCGCCCCTGCTGGACGGAATCCGTGACTCCTCCGCGGCGACGGTTCTCACCGAGCCGCTCGCCTGTGACGCGGGCGGACAGTACGGCGGCCCGCGCGACCGGGACTCGGCTGCGGCCGTCGCGGACCGTCCCGCTGGCGCAGTGCCATGAGTGCCGGCGACCTTGGCCCTGTGCTGTTCGCCTTCGACGGCTCGGATCTGGCCAGGCACGCGATCGAGGAGGCGGGCCGCCAGCTCGAGCCGCAACGGGAAGCCCTCGTGCTGACCGTATGGCGTCCGTACGGGGTGGGGTTCATCCCGCCGCCTGAGACCAGCTTCGACGCGGCGGCAAGCGACGAGGTCAGACAAGCTGCCGAGGAAACCGCCGCGCAGGGCGCCTCGATGGCGCAAGCCGCCGGCTTCCGGGCCCAGAGTCTCGCTGTCAAGGAAGCGACAACGTGGAAGGGGATCGCCCGCGTCGCCGACGAGCGCGACGCAAGCCTGATCGTGCTCGGCTCCCACGGCAAGAGCGGTCTGACAGGCATTTTCCTCGGCAGCGTGGCGAGCGCCGTCGCGGCGCACTCCGGGCGGACCGTGCTCATCGTGCACAGACGCGCCTGAACTGCCTTCGCGCTCGCGCTGGTCAAGACGGCTTGCCGCCAACCGCCGCGGGCAGCTGCACCGTCTCGATTGGTTCGGCCAGAGGCATGCAGATTGCGGCGGGCTGCGTTTCACGTTCGACTCATCCGCCGCAACTTTACGAAGGCAATCGTGCTGAGTCCCCGCAATCGAGCCAGGGCCGCCGCTTTTGTGATCACAACCGAACGCCCGGTCCGCAGCGCGGTATGTGCCATCGCCTGCCCGAGCTGGCCGGCGCTTGCTTCAGGAGCCAGCGGACCGGAAGCGGCAGTGCGGCTCCAGCGATAGCGGGCGACCAAGGTAACTGGTGATTCGCGGTCTGAGACGATCGTGCTAGTGGGCGGCGAGCCGGGCGATCGGGGCGATCGCGTCCAGCAGCACCCGCTGCGGCGCGTTACTGAGCCGGAACTCACGCTTGTAGCGCGAGATCACCAACGCCTGTTTGAACCGCGAACCGGCGTTCGAGAGCTCCTCGAACATCCGCTCGGTGCTCAGCGCCGGTCGTACCTCCCATTTGATCGTCGCGGGTTCGGTGCCGGGATTCCAGAAGGCGTGCTTCGTCCGAGCAGGGATCGTGACCATCTCGCCTGGGCCAATCCTCCGCTCAACACCGCCGATTCGGGCGGTCACAGTCCCGCTGACACCGGTGAACGTCTCCTCTTGTGTCGGGTGATAGTGCTCGGGCGGTGGGCTGCCTCCGGGTGCGTACTGTGCCTCCATTGCCAGCAGTTCGCCGCCTGAGTCCGCGGCACTGCTGGTGATCGTGAGGCGCTCCTTCGGTGAGAGCGTGAACGTGTCGCCCGTCTTCGCCATCGGTTCGCAAGAGTACGCCGCTGGTTGCGAAGCGAGCGTCCCGGCACCCCTGAGTTGCGCGGCAGGCAGGGAAGCCGGTCGATGGCTGCTGCCTGTGAATCGCCAACGAGCGGCGCCCGCCGGCATCGCGGCATGGTGGTCCTGTTCAGAAGCATCAGCGCCGTCAGCGTCGCTGCCGTCTTCTGCGAACTGATGACGGAGCGAGCGCTTGGGAGGCGCGCGGACGCGCCGAGGCCTGATGCCGTCGGCACTCCACCGTCACGCCGCGGCGGTCCGCCGCGAGGGGCACAGAACTGCCCATTTCGTCATGGGAGCGCTGACGTGGTGTGGTCAAGCGTGCGGCGCGCCAGGAGACTGACTGCGGTGGCGGCTGCTCCGGCGACCGCCGCGACGACGAACGCCGCTCGTGCGTCGTGCTGGTGCTGAGCGACGGCGGCCGCAATTACGCTCGCGGCGCCGGTGCCACCCGCGATCGCTGTCGAGAGCCAGCCGAACGCTTCGCCGGTGGTTTGCGCGGCGACCTGCTGGTCGATCAGCAGCGAGAAGGTTGTCAGCGCCGGGTTGAGCGCGATGCCGCCGAGGAACAGGAGCGCGGCGACTGCCAGTAGACCGTGGGCGGCGATCATCAGTGCGAGCGCCGCAGTAAGAAGCGCGAGTAGTCGGAGAAGACGAGCCGGTGGTCTTGCCCGCCACCGCCGGCTCCCGTAAATCACGGCGCCGAGGATGCCGCCCACGGATAGGCTCGCGATCAGCAGGCCGGTGGCCGCTGGCGCGTGGTGTGCGGTAGCGAGGGTAGGAGCCGCGATCCCAAGCGCGCCAATCACAGCCCCGACGAGGACCGCGACCGCCAGCACCAGCTGCAGCCCGCGGATTCGCAGCACCAGTCCGCTTGACGCGGCGTGCGGAGACCCGAGGTCGCTTGGTGAGCGGATCGAGGCGGCGAACCCCACCGTCCCAGCCGCCGCGATTGCTGCGACTGCGATCAGCGCCAACGAGGCTGAGGCTGCGGCAATCATGCCGGCAAGGATCAGGGGTCCGGCCAGGATCGCCAGCTCCTGGGTGAGATACACCAGGCTGTAGGTGGCCGTGTGCTCATCGCCGGCAACCACCTTCGCCCACTCGACGCGCATGCTGGTGGATACCGGCGGCAGCGCCAGCCCGGCACCGCACCCGAGCACGACCAGCAATCCTCCATTAGCGTGCGTGTCCGAGAGCACAACGATCCCGGCGAGCGCCAGCGCGTGGATCACGCCGCAGAATGCCATCACTTCTCGCGATCCTCGGCGATCGATCAGCCTGCCTTGGAGCGGGCGAGCGACGCCCGCCGCGATCGACAGTGCTGCCACGACTCCGCCGGCGAGCGCGAGCGACCCGGTGTGCTGGCGGACGACGAGGATGATCCCGACCGCTCCAGCGCCCTGGGTCACCTGGGCCAGCAGACCAGTTGCCGTCTGCCAGCGGACCGCAGGGAGTCCGAGCAGGGTGCGATAACCACTCGAACTCAGCGAAGCTCGCGACGCTGGAAGCTCCCGGTGTGCCGTGCCGGACGATCCGTATCTCTCGCAATGCAGACCTCAGCGACCGCGTACACGCCGGTAACCGTACCCGTACGCCCCACCGCCAGGCCTAGGATCCTTCCACGAAACGCTTGCTTTCCAGATTTGCGCCAGCGCTGGCCACGCCAGTCCGGAGTGCTCGTCTGGAACGAGGGGACCAGGATCCGGGCCGCGGCGGTTCGCGGACCTCTAGCGGGGTGCGCGATGTCATCGGTCGATGCGCGTCGCCAGCTCGAATACGTTGGCGATCTCTTTTGCGTAGTTGTCGATGTCGAACTCTGGGTCGAGGCTCAGGAGGGGTGGGACGGCGTCGATGGCGGCGCGGATCGCTATTGCCATGACTCTCGGGTCGAAGTCAGGTCGGAGCACGCCGGCGGCTTGGGAGCTAGCGAGCAAGTCCACGAGCGGGCGTGCGGCCACCTCGGGGTTGGTGCCCCTGGCTCGACGTCGTCCCTCGGCGGCGACGCGGTGGCGGAGAATCTCGACGACGGCGATGAGGTAGTTGCGGTGCTCTCGCATGAACGCGAGGTTCGACTCGATGTACGCCCGAACCACGCCGGGTCCGGACGACTCCGCGAGGATCCGCGGTTCCATGTAGGCCCTGGCCTGCGCGAGAACCTCGCTGATGGCCTCCTTCATGAGCTCGTCTTTGCCGGCGAAGTGGTAGCTGATCAGGCCTCTGCTGATTCCGATCCGCGCGGCGATATGGCCGAGTGACGCGCGCGCGTACCCGACTTCGGCAATCGTGTCGATCGCCGCGGCCACGATCTGTGCCCGCCGAGCGGTCTCAATGAAGGTGCGTTCAGAGTCCGCGGACCGCGGTCCTGGCTCCATGACCAAAAAACTAGCGCATGCGCCCTGGCGATCCGACCAAAAAACTGGCAGAGCAGCCAAAGATGTGCTAGGGTGGACCGATCAACTGGGCAGGAACACACTCCGAAGCAATTCGATCGAGCGAGCCCGTCGGGGCGCCCTTCCAGCCCGATCGTTTGCGCGGGCGACCGGCGGTCGTGGTTGAGCAACTGGGCAAGCGCTTCGGGGACCGTGTGGCGTTCGATGACGTGTCGTTCGAGGTCGGCTACGGCGAGGTGTTCGGGTTTCTGGGGCCCAACGGCGCGGGGAAGACGACGACCGTGAGGACGTTGGGCACGCTGATCGCGCCGAGTTCGGGCTCCGCGAGCGTCGCCGGCCTACCCCTCGGCCCAGCGACCGCTCAGGAGATCCGGACCCGGATCTCGATCATGCCCGAGTCGCCGGGCCTCTACCTCCGGCTGACCGTCGCCGAGAACCTTGCGTGCTTCGCCAGGCTCTACGATCTGGATGACATTGCCGGGCGGATCGAGCGGGCGCTGCGAGCGGTCAACGTGCTCGATCGCGCAAACGATCCGTGCCGGTCGCTGTCCAAGGGCCTGCGCCAGCGCGTCGCGCTCGCCCGGGCGCTGTTGAACGACCCAGCGGTGCTGTTCTTGGACGAGCCAACTTCAGGGCTTGATCCCGTCGCCGCGCACGATGTCCATGAGCTGATCGTCTCGCTTCGCGAGCGGGGCGTGACGATCTTCCTGACTACCCATCGCTTGGAGGAGGCCGAGCGGCTGTGCCATCGGGTGGCGATCCTGAACACGACGTTGCGGCTGGTGGGCCGGCCCGACGAGTTGCGCGAACGGCTGTTCAACCAGGCCTTGGAGGTCCGCGTCCGCGGCCCCCTCGAGAATCCCGGTTCGGTGTTCGGCGGGCTCCCGGCGGTCGACGGATGGGAGGCCAGCACATCCGGCGGCTACGAGCTGGCCGTGTCTGACCCGCAGCTCGCCGCTCCCGCGGTCGCGCGGGCGTTGGTCGGCGCCGGCGCGGACATCCTCTCCATCGCCGAGTCCCACCATTCGCTGGAGGACGTCTACCTGCAGCTGATCGACGAGGACGTGGAGGCTAAGCGGCGGTGAGCTTCAGCTGGGCACGCGTGCGGGCGATCTTCGTCAAGGAGCTGAGCGACTACCGTCGCAACCGCTTCGTGGTCGTGTTCGCGATGATCCTTCTGCCGCTGATCTTCATCGCGGCGCCGACGATCCAGCTAGTCGCCGCCCCCGCCGCGGAGGCCAGCTCCAAGCTGGATAGCAGGGTCGGCCTCTCGCTCCTGTACCTGCTGTTGATCCCCGCGCTCGTCCCATCAACAGTGTCTGCGTACTCGGTGATCGGCGAGCGCGAGCAGGGAACGCTCGAGCCGGTCCTGATCACCCCGATCCGCCGCGAGGAGTTCCTGATCGGCAAGGCGCTCGCGGTCCTCATCCCGACACTCGTGATCGCCTACGCGATCTTCGGGCTCTTCCTCGGCATAGCGGTCCTGGTCGCCCAACCGGGCATGAGATCGGCGATCTTCGCCGGGTCGCACATCCCGATTCAGGTGGCGTTCACGCCGCTGCTCGCCGGCTGGTCGATCTGGGTCGGGATCGCGATCTCCGCCCGCTCTTCCGACGTCCGCATCGCCCAACAGCTCAGCGTGTTCGCCAACCTGCCCCCGATCGCGATCGTCGCGCTGATGGGGTTCAACGTGATCACGCCCTCCACCGGCCTCGCGCTCGGCCTCGCCGCTGCCCTGGTGGCCGTCGACGCGCTCGGCTGGCGAGCCGTAGCCGCGATGTTCGATCGCGAACGACTGATCACCGGAGCGCGAACGTGACCCCGAACCATGGCCCCGCTCGGCGCACCAGCCAGCAGAGCACGAGAAACTCGTTAAGAGAGGAGAGCAACGGTGTCAGCAACGCTCACGATCAAGCGGGAAGGTGCCATCGCGGAGCTACGGGGCGCGCCGTTCGGGATCACACTCGACGACACGACCGTCGGCTCGATCAACCGCCATGGGACGTTCGAGACACCAATCGAGCCAGGACACCACACGCTCCAAGTTCGCGCCGGCCGCTATACGAGTCGAGCCCAATCGTTCGACGTGACCGACGGCGACGCCGTCAACTTCCGCTGCTACGGAGGCAGGATCTGGCCGATCTATCTGATCTCGTTCGCCGTGCCGGGCCTGGCACTGTTGCTCAAACGCGAATCATGACCCGCGCCGGTGAAGTGAACAACTATCGAGCCCTCCGGGCCGTTTGCCCGCAACAGTTGCGCGCGACCAACTCACGCCGACTCCAAAAACAGAAAAGCGAAACCGTTCAGTTAGCTGGGCGCGGGTCGAGTGGGGGGCGAGTTCGGTGCGATCTGGGCTTTGTGTGATGCCGGTCGGTGGGCGACCGCTGCTGCCGGCGCCGGGGCCGCCGGTCTTAGAGCGCCCGGGCGCCCAGCTGTCCCGGCGCCAAACCGTAGCGACCGATGTCAACGCCACCGTCAGCGGCAAAGCCCCGGGGACTGAACGGTTGCAGAAGAGCCCGGATTACCGGGCATTTCAGGTAAGCGGACGACGGGTCTCGAACCCGCGACCTTCGGCTTGGGAAGCGGAAGCGGAGTGTCCGGTTCCCGTCGTTACGGGCGATTCGGTGCGCTGAAAAGCCCTTGAACTAGGCATTTCTGGCCAGGAAGGTTGCCCGCGACCGTTGCCCGGACGGGCAACTATTCGGACAGTTGCCCGGAAAGGCGTTCCGTCCGAAGCGGGTTGTACGGTCGCTCTCGATGACCGCGTCGCGTCCCTTCATTCGGCAGCGTTCGACTGGTCCGTTCTTCTACGGGAAGTGGTCTCGCAATGGTCAGCCTGTGATCCGGGCACTCGGCCGCGCATGGGTCGAGTCGGATGGGAACGGCGGGTGGCGGCGGAAGCGCGGACGCCCGACCGACGGCGCGCTGACCGAGGCCGAGGCGGCGTCGCGAATGCTGGCGCTCGCTCGAGAGCACGACGCCGAGCAGACACTGCTCGAGCAGGATGCCGAGGAGCGGCGGCGACGCGGCGTGACTTTTCGCGAGCTCGCCGGCGACTACCTGGCGTGGCTCGAGGACATCAAGGGAGCGAAGCCATCAACGATGCGGGATTACGGCTCCCAACTCGCCGAACCCGGTCAGGCTTACCGCCGCGGCAGCGGCACCTCTCAGGGCCTGATCATGGCCGCTCTCGGTGACCGCCCGGCGCGTGAGGTGACGACCCGTGAAGTCGAAGACCTGCTGCGTGCGATCGCGCGCACGGGAGTCACGCCTCGAACGGTGAACAAGGCGCGTCAACTCATCTGCGCGATCTTCAACTACGGGATTCGCCCGAGCACCTTTGACCTGCCGAGTAATCCCGCAACACACGCCGACCGTCGCCGCGAACCGGACACCGCTTCCCTCGCCTTCTACTCGCCCGAACAGGTCGAGGCGCTCGCTCGGGCACTGGCGAACGGCGCACACCGCGATCCGAGGCGGCCGGCGCTGAGCGACGCCGAGATCGAAGCTCGGGCCCGCGAAGACGTTCAAGACGCGGAGCTGGTCAGGGTGGCCTCCTACGCTGGCCTCCGCCGCGGCGAGCTTGTCGCGCTTCGCTGGCGCGATGTCGACTTCATCGGTCACAGGATCGTGGTCCGCCGGAGCCCTCTCGGCTGAGACCGAGCTTCGTTCGACCAAGAGCCGCCGAGTTCGCGAAGTTCCGCTTCCCGACCAAGCGGCTGGAGCGCTCGACCGCCTCAGCCGCCGTGGCGAGTTCACCGGCGCGGACGATTACGTGTTCGCCAATCGATTCGGCCGGCGACTCGATCCATCGGCACTACGCCGCCGCTTCGAGCGTGCGCGTGACGCGGCTGGGCTCGAGCCGCTCCGCTTCCACGACCTGCGGCACACCTACGGCTCCCTCCTGGTCGCCGGTGGGATCGACCTGCCCAGCGTGAAGGCCGCCATGGGCCACTCGCACCTCTCCACCACGGAGCGATACCTGCATGCCCGGCCGGCGGGCGAGCTAGCGGAGCGCTTCACGCGGGCGCTCGGCGGCGTCTCCGTGGCGCCGGACCTGAGCCGTGCCGCGTAATCAGCGAGAGTGGATCAAGGCGCTCGTCGACGAGGGCTGGGTCCGAGAACGTGGTGGGAAGCATCAGGTGAAGATGGTCAAGCCCGGGAAGCGCCCGATCACGCTGCCGCGGCACAAGGGCCGGACCTACAGCAAGGGACTCGACGCGGCGATACGGAGACAGGCAGGTCTATGATCGATCGCCAAGGAATCGCCATGGATCAACGAGTCCTACACGTCGATGTGCATCACGAGGAAGGCTCTTACTGGGCCGAAGTCCGGGAATTGCCAGGTTGCTTCGCATCCGGTGACACCGCGGCAGAGCTCATCGAATCCGTTGAAGAGGCCGTCGCGCTTTACCTCGCTCCCCCAGAGGGCGACGCGCCGCCGGTCGCGATCGCGCTAGCTGGGTTCGACCTCTCACTCGAGTCGGAGCAGCCGCTGCAGGCCGCGTAGGCATGGCTGTCACCGTCGACAGCATCCAGTTCGACAGCCACGAGTATGACGATCGCGGCGACGTGCTCTACCTCAGCGTCGGGGAACCCCGGTACCTGCAGAGACTGACGCAACCCCAGAGGGCCATGCCGTCGACTTCGACGCCGGTGGAAACGTAATCGGGATGGTCCTTGTCAGTGTGCGCTGGCTGATGGACCGCGACGGCGAGCTGCGGATCACCTGGCCAGACGGCCACATCAGCCGGGACGCGCCGTCCGCTGTGCTTCCCGCGGCTGCCTGACCGCCACGATTCAGCGAGCGAGCATCGCCTCCAGCCGCGGACGGAGGAACCGCCAGGTGCGTCCGAGCCGGCTCGCCGGAAGCACGCCCTTACGTGCCAGCTCGTAGACCGTCGATGTCGGCATCCGGAGGAGGACCGCAACCTCCCGCGCGGTCATCACTTCATCGCGGGTAAGGGAACCCATTCCTCGGCGCCATCGGCTCAGCCGATTCCGGTGACCGTGGGTGGCGTACGCTGCCATTGTCGGTACCTCCTATTAGGTCCGGCCAGGCCCCGGGGTGCTCCAACACCGCCGGGGCCACTCTTCATTAACTTATGGCTGTAGGGTATAGGGCGGCTCGGACGGATCCGCCGCTTACAAATGTAGGATCGACTTCGTGTCGCCGAGAGTCGCAACGGAAGACCTCATGGATGCCCAGGGAGTTGCCGACGTTCTGGGTCTCTCCCACCGCAACACCGTTTTTCAGTACCAACGCACATACGAGGACATGCCGCAACCGGTGGTCGACCTCGGCCAAGGCCGAGTCAAGCTCTGGCTCCGCCCACAAATCGAGCGGTGGGCAGCCCGCCAGGCCGCTCAAGGTCGCACGCGTCGGAAGCGTCGTTCTGCTCGCTGAACGCGGGTTGGCCATCGAGGTCGTTTGTTGGCGGGGCCCTTCTCCTGAAGGACTTTCCTTTTCGTGCACCCCTCGAACTGGGGAGCATCCACGCCCGATCCGGTGACGGCCTGGATGGGCGTTGCCGGATCGGGCGTAACCCAGCCGGAGGCGGCGTTTGCAGCGCCGGCGCTCCCCGCGTACCGCGGCTGCCGTCGCTTCCCTCCCGGCTGGATGAGGGCACGCCGGCCGGAAAGAGTCCGTAGCTACTGCTTCCGCTCTAAGACGATCGGCGAGCTGAGATGCTGTCCCTCGCCCCCATCTCGCTCACCTGCCGGCCTCGACCGCCAACGATCGCATCCATAGCCGAACAGTCATCCGCCGGTCGCGGCACGCACCACTCCCTGGTCGCGAAGGCGCTCGCCCGCGGTGGCGTTGGCAGGGCGACCGCCTTTGAGGAATGCGATCGTGCCGCGGCCTCGGTCGGTCCGCGGAACGGGCGATCGGGTTGCACGGGCTTCTCGTTGTGCCAGGTGGATCCAGGCCCCACTGCCGACGATCCAGGACCGGCAGGGAGGGCTCGCCTCGTATCGTCCGGAGGGATGGTCGACGACCCCGGACCTGCGCTATGTGGCGGAACTGCTCGGCGAGCGGTTTCTCGCGTATGTCACGAGTGCTGACGTCGATCGGAGCATCGTTCTGGTTGGTTTCTCGGCGGGCTTCTGGTTTCGATTCAGAGGGACAGCGTTGAAGGAGCGCAACCGGAGCCTTGGAGTCATCCGCTCGCTGCGGCAACGGTGGCGTAGTCCGCCTAGGATCGGGACCTTGCCGTTGCGCTGGGACGTATGGCTTGTCGGATGAGATGCGCGGCACCTTGACTGCCTGGATGCGATGGACGGCAGGCGCTTGCTTGCTTGCCCTGGCACTGCTCCTCGCGTTTGCGTTGGCCTCGTGTGGCGGCACGAGCAAGAAACAGAACCCACAGCACCAGCAGACCGCTGCGGGACGTCCAGCGGCTGGACAAGTGCAGAGCCATGGGCCGTCGGTTGCGATCCCGCCGGTCAGCGCAGTCGCCATGGCCCCCACTCCCGGCGCGGCGCTTGCACGCTGCCGTCAGTCGATGCTGCTGCGCCCGATCTGCCCACGGGAGGTGCCCCGGTCGCTGCAATCAACGAACTACGACTTAGCGGATGGCTGCGCCAACGCTCCAGGTATAACGATCGCGAACGGTCGTTGCACCCTGCCGGGGTGGAGTTATGAGACCTTCGCGCCGCTGCCCGGCCAGAGGCCGGGAACGCGGGTCAGCGCCTGGAACGGGACCGGATGGTTCTCACCGTCGTACGCTCCAATGGACCCGCCGCCGTACCTCGTTCACGTCGACATCCAGGCAGCGGCGGGCTCGCCACCGCCCTCGATCGCCGGGCCGAGCTTCGCCGGAGCTGAGAGCGTGCACCGGCTCAGCGACGCGCTGCTGAACTCCAGCCGTTCGCGAGCGGCGTCGTTCGGATGGGTGCTGTGGTACGGGCAATACGGGCAGCTCGTACTCGCGCCGAGCGGGCCTGAGGGCGGCGGCGAGGAGGCAGGGCACCTCATCTTCTACTTCACCCTCGGCCGCCGGCACTATGACATCAGCCTGCACGCGTGGGCGTCGATGCTCCGCGTCACAGGTCGTGGCGTGGACCGGCTCGTCCGAGCCCGACAATCCGGACCGGCGCTACCACACGTCATCGCGACCTTGAAGGCCATCGTCGGTTCGGCGCTGCGCGGGTAGGCGCACATCGGGTCCGGACGCGCGCCGGACATGGCGCTTCTCCTGCTCGCCCGACGATGCGTACTGATGCCAATCGCTCCCGCTCCGTCGCAAAACGAGCACTCTGCGCGTCGTTCGCCCAGGCTGCTCCATCGGGCTAGCAGCATCGACGTCGCCGCAATGCTGAGACCGCTGGATCCGCCCGACAACCCAGCAGCGCCGATAGCCCTGTTCGGGAGACGAGCAGGGTCGCGGCACGACCGCATTCCCTCGAGAGCGATCGTCCCGTCGAGCCCATGCTGACGAGCGCCTTGGCGACCTTCCGCTCGCGCCGATCGTCGTCGAACCCGCGGTCGCTTTCGTGGCGAAGCGCTCGTCAGCTGCCAGCACCAGCTCACGCGTGGTCCGTCGCCGAAGCGGTCGCCGCGCCTGGCGCCGCCGGGACGGCAAATGCAATTGTCCGCAGCGTGGCCCGCATTCCGCGCTGCACTTTCGAGGTGACGGCTCTATCCGGGCACGACGTCTCGACCGAATAGCTTGCCCTGATAGCCGACCGACTCCTCGCGTAGCGCGTCTATGAAGTAGGGGATCGTCTCCCGCGCAAGGCTCCCGCCATGCATGCCGTGGATCCAATCGGGTTCGAGGGCCTCGATACGGTCGACGACGTCCCTCACCGGCTGATCGTGGGCGAAGATCCCTATCTGGCGGTAGTACTCGCACATCGCGCTGCCGAGATTCTCGGTCACCACTGGCGGCTGGTCGCCCGGCTGTATGAAGAGGTCCGAGGGAAACACGCTCTTAGTGGTCTCGTCGAACAGCATCATCGAGTCCCAGTGATGCACGTGCGGCGTCTCCAGCCAGCGCAGCTTGTGCTTGCCGAGATCGACAACCTCGCCCTCGGTGTGGCCCTCGACGCGGCCGGAGTAGTTCCAACCGTTCAAGTTCAAGATGGAGCTCAACGAGCTACAAGCGAGCGTCGAGTCCGGCGCTCCATCCAGGAAGCGATCCATGCCGCCGTTCTCATCGGCCTCGAAGTGGAGCAGGATCACGTACTCAAGCTTGCCGGGATCGAGCACTTCCGCGACCCCGTCACGGACGCCCTCGTACAGCCCGTACATCCCGGTGTGGATCAGCGCGGGGCGCTCGTCATCGATTACGAACTGATTGAACTGAAACTCGGTGTCCGGAAGCTGGACAGTGGTGCAGATCCTGTAAATCCCGTCGACGAGCTCATCTACCCGGGCCATATCTCGCACTCCTCTCTATCTTCGAACAGCCTCTGCTTCGCCACGAACCGACCGCCGATTCGCTCGCGACAACCGCACGGCGGACTGTACCCCGCTCCGACGACCGCGCGGTCGCCTAAGCGGTAGCGCGACGCAACGGCCCCAGAGGACGAATGCGATCGTGCGGCCAGGGGCTGCTTGGTGCTCCTGCCTGCACATGGGCCCACGCTCCGCCAACTCAGGGCGCTCTTAGTAAACTTTTAGTAGGCCCTTTACGTATTAGTATGAAACTGCTACGCTAATAGAGACTGAAAACTTTATAAGGAGCTACTAATTCCTACTATCGAGATTGACGATGACGTGTTCGGTTTCCTCCAGGGGAAGGCGAAGCCCTTTGTCGATACACCCAACTCCGTTCTGCGCCGCCTGCTTGGCTTCGACAGCACTTTCGACCCAGATGTCGCGCTGGAGGGCTCCCCGAGCCCTCAACTGGATGCGAGCAATCCGCCGCGCATCAAAGCGGCACCAATTCCGAGTCCTGGCGGGCGGGCTGCTCGCGGATCGATTTTGCCCGAAGACGCATACTGGCTCCCAGCGCTCCGCTATCTAATCGAAGTCGGCGGTGAGGCTCCTACCCGTGAGGTCGTCGATGCCGTCGGCAAGGAACTCGACGCGCAGGGACGGCTCTCCGAAGTCGATAAGCAGCAGCTGCCATCTGGTGGAATTCGCTGGAGGACCCGCGCCGAGTTCACGCGGCCGCATCTGGTCCCCATGGGGTACCTCGATGGAGACGCTCCGCACGGCATCTGGCGGATCACCGAAGATGGGCGACAGTACGTGCTGAAGGAGTCGAGGTCGTGAGCCGTCGTGGCGGCTACTTCCACTGGACAACCGAAGACGACGTCCGACGCGACTTCAAGCATGAACAATGGCGTCGGCGCGTCGATGCGCAGCGCGGTGTCACGCCGTTGTCCAAGACCCCCTTCGCCCGGACGGTGATCGGGATCGCGGTCTTGGTCTTCGCCGTCCTCGTGTTCTACTACGCGATCGCGGGTGTACATGCCGACCCGAGCCCGATTACCTACGACGCTCAATGTCGATTCGCCACCGGAACGTCCGCTACCAGCCTCAAGTTCGCCGGCTTCGCGGAGCATTGGGTCACCTGCAGTGATGGCAGGATCGTCGACGTCGACGCCGGCACCGCTGCGGTCTCTCAGCCGTGGGGAAAGGATCCCGTCACTGGCCTGGATTGCAATCCAAACAACGATCCGGACTGCGAACCGAGTAGCTGAGCCAGAGGAAACATCCGATAGATCGGCCTGCTTTCGCTTTGGGTTTACTGGTGGTCGGCGCCGCCGGTTGAGGCCCGCGGGTGCGATTGCTTTGGGGATCTCAGCGCTCGCCGGGCGCACGACTCCCTTGGCGACGAATGAGGCGCCGGCTCCGCCCGTGTGCTGATGGATCGGGTTCGTGGACACCTAGTCGGCCGGTCGAGGTCCTGACGACTGGTCGGTCGCCAAACTCGATCGCGCGCCGGGAGGCTGCGCGAGGATGAAAGCAATCGCGTGAAGGCGACGTCAGGTCGGCAGCCGCCTGACTCGTGTCCCGCTTCGGCGCGAACAGGTTCGGTGGGGTGAGGGATTGAACGCATCTCGCGCGGATAAGCCGGAGTCATGGCCGCCTCTAAACAGCGCGAGACGGCGCGCAGGAACGTAAAGAAGGCGCAGCAAGCATCGAACCAGCGGCGGACGATTGCACGCCTTTCCCAGAGCCGCGAGCAGCGCTCGGCCGCGACCGCGCCAAAGCCCATTCCGCGAGAGCGCCGCGGCTGATCCGCGCACAAGGTGAATGCCACCATGATTCAGACGGGCGTCGGCTTGCTCACCTCCGTGGCGCGAGCCGGCGCAGTCCTCAGGCGAGCGCGCGAGCGAGGGCGGCCCTGTTGGTAGGCCCGCCGTGGGTCGCGAGGACGACCTCGACCGGCAGGTCGAGCAGTCTCTCTAGGCGCTCTGCGACCTGCTCGCGCGTCAGGTCTGAGGGCAGCCATTCGACCGGGATCTCGAGTCCCTGGCCGAAGTCGACGAGCGTATCGCCGGCGATGACCGCACGCCGGCTCTCGATCCATAGCACGAGGTCGTTGGGCAACCTTCCGGGAAACGCCTCGACCCCGATGGGCAGCCGATCGCCGGCCGAGTAGAGGTGCGCTTCGCTCCTAGCTTCGCCCATGAGCCAGGCGAGGTCGGGGGAGCCTTCGTCGGGCGGGGGCGTGAACACTGCTGCCTCGAGTCGCTCCACGAGGCTCCGCGTGTCTCGCTCGTGCCACGGCGAGGTCAGCATGACCACCCGTTCGTGGCCGGCAGCGAGCTCCTCGATCTCGCGCGGCACCGACAACGGGTCGACGAGGAGCAGGCGGTCGCCGTCGTCGATCGCGTAGGAGGAGACCAGGCCGCGTGCCGCCTCATTCGGCGTCTCGGCCATCGCCGCAAGGCGCTCGCGAAGCGCCTCGTTCTCAGTCCCTGCCCAGTCCGGGTGCGGCGCCTCCCAGTGCCAGACGCGTCGCTGCACCTCGCGCATGGAGCGAGGCTACCTGACGGCGCGGCAACTGGGTTTCCGAAACGCGCTTCAGCGTGACCGCTTTCGTCCGTTGACCAGGCGATGTCTCGCCACTCCTTCGCGACCAGGGAGTGGTGCGTGCCGCGACCGGCGGATGACTGTTCGGCTATGGATGCGATCGTTGGCGGTCGAGGCCGGCAGGTGAGCGAGATGGGGGCGAGGGACAGCATCTCAGCTCGCCGATCGTCTTAGAGCGGAAGCAGTAGCTACGGACTCTTTCCGGCCGGCGTGCCCTCATCCAGCCGGGAGGGAAGCGACGGCAGCCGCGGTACGCGGGGAGCGCCGGCGCTGCAAACGCCGCCTCCGGCTGGGTTACGCCCGATCCGGCAACGCCCATCCAGGCCGTCACCGGATCGGGCGTGGATGCTCCCAGTTCGAGGGGATCGCACGAAAAGGAAAGTCCTTCAGGAGAAGGGCCCCGCCAACAAACGACTTCGATGGCCAACCCGCGTTCAGCGAGCAAGAACAACTTGGTCCGACCGTTGCCCGCAACAGTTGCCCGCGACCGCCGAACGCCGGCCCAAGAACCAGAAAAGCCTGTATTTCCAGGCCTTTCCTCTAAGCGGACGACGGGTCTCGAACCCGCGACCTTCGGCTTGGGAAGCCGACGCTCTACCAACTGAGCTACGTCCGCGCCGGCGACAATTCTAAGCCGGGGCCGGGGAACGCGGGTAGACTCGCGATCCCAGCGAGAAGGAGGAGAGATGCGGCAGCTGACCGGCCTCGATGCACAGTTCTTGGCGCTGGAGACTCCGCGGCAGAGCGGGCATGTGGGTGGCCTGGCCGTGCTGGATCCCGCCACGCGGGCGAACGGAAGACTCGAGCTCGCGGACGTGCACAACATGCTGGCGGAGCGACTCCCGCTGCTACCGCCGTTCCGGTGGCGGCTGAAGGAGGTGCCGCTGGGGCTCGATTATCCGTACTGGATCGATGACCCAGACTTCGATCTCGAGTATCACGTCCGCGAGATTGCGCTGGCGCCGCCGCCGACCGACGAGAAGCTGGCCGAGCAGGTGGCCCGGATCTTCGGCCGTCCGCTCGACCGGGCACGGCCGTTGTGGGAGGTGTATCTGATCCACGGGTTACAGGACGGGCTTGTGGCGCTGCTGACGAAGATCCATCACTCGGCCGTCGACGGGATGTCGGGTCAAGAGATCCTCAGCGTGCTGCTCGACCTGACGCCCGAGGGTCGCGAGCCGCCGCCGCCGGACCACTCGCAGCCGGACCGCGAGCCGAGCGATCTGGAGATGCTTGGCCGTGGGCTGCTGGGCATGCCGCGGTACCTGCAGCGGGTCGTCCGCGCGGTGCCTTCGACGCTGCCGAACCTCGAGGACGCGCCGCTGATCAACGAGGTTCCCGGGGCCAAGACGTTGGGGCGGACAACGGCGCGGGTGACCGGCGCGCTGCGGCGTCGCGACTCCCGACTGCTCGAGCGGACGTCGCTCAGCCGCCCGCGGACCTCGTTCAACGGCCGGGTCTCCCCGCACCGGCGGTTCGCGTTCGGTCAACTCTCGCTGGACCAGGTCAAGGCGGTGAAGAACGCATGCGGATGCACGGTCAACGACGTGGTCGTGGCGATCTGCACCAGCGCCGTGCGCCGGTGGCTGATTGAGCACGAGGAGCTACCCGAGGAACCGCTGGTGGCGCAGGTGCCGGTGTCGGTCCGGACCGAGGAGCAGCGCGGCACCTTCGGCAACCGGATCGGGATGATGAGCGTGCCGCTGTTCACGAACGAGGCGGATCCGCTGGAGCGGCTGCGGTTGACGCACGAGGCGCTGCGGGCGGCGAAGGAGCGGCACCGAGCGCTGCCGGCCCAGCTGCTTCAGGACACCACGCAGTTCATCCCCCCGGCGGTGTTCGCTCGCGCCTCGCGGGTCACGTTCTCGCTCGCGGCCACTCGGGCGCCGGTGTGGAACATGGTGATCTCGAACGTTCCCGGGCCGCAGTTCCCGCTGTACTGCGTGGGCGCGCGGATGGTGGCCCACTACCCGGTGTCGGTGATCACCGACGGCATGGGCCTGAACATGACCGTGATGAGCTACTGCGGACATCTGGACTTCGGGATCGTCGCCGACCGCGAGCAGATGCGCGACGTGTGGAAGCTGATCTCGTGGCTGAGGGAGTCGCTGGACGAGCTCCTCCCAGCCGACGCGCGCGAGCCCGCGCATCGTGATGGAGGGGTGGCCGCCCGAGTGCCATCGACCGGCGCGGCCGCCAGCGCGCTGGCGCCCGGCAAGAGCGCACCCGCCGGCACGGCAGCGGGCGGCGAAGGCGCCTCCGCCGCCACGCCGGCCGAGAACAGCTAGCCGATCACCCGGAACACGCCCCGCATCCACGGGTGGATCCGGCAGAAGAACGTGTAGGTGCCGGGCTTGAGGCTGGTCGACGTGCTCCACGTCACCGTGCCGACCGCGGGCAGGGCGGCGCCCAGCTGACCGGAGTCGAGGTTCCCCGCGCCGTTGGCGAGCGGGTACGAGATCCCATAGTTCAACCCACACGGGTACTTGCACGTGGTGATGCTGTGGAAGATCGAGGTCCTGTACAGCGAGCTGGGGGAGAAGATGTCGAGCGTCGCCGACGGCGAGGCGTCGTCATTGACGAACTTCAGCGACTGGCCCTTGCGGACAGTCGGGATGCAGCGGTTCTTGCCGGTGGAGGTGAAGTCCCCGGGCACATAGTTGAACCCGGCGATCACGACCTTCTTGGTGTGGCAAGTGGGGAATTGCTTGAGGTTGACGCCCAGCGACTTCGTCCCGCCCCAGACCCGGTTTTCCGGAAGCTGGCCGTGGGTGACGTGTCCGGCCTGGTTGAGCTTGTGGTTGAAGGGGTTGATGCCGGTGTCGTCATTCCACGCCTCCCAGACGATCATGATCCCCATGACCTCGTACCAGGACGCGAGCCGCGTGTCGTAGGTGGTGCTGATCCGCAACTTGTCTCCGGTTCTCACCGCAACCCGCCAGTTCGGCGCGCTGGCCGTCATCGCCATGTTCCACGAGACCGGCGGGCGGTGGCCGAAGTAGTCGGCGTAGGAGCGGAACAGCCGCACCGAGTGGGCCACGGGACCGCGGATCGCCCCGTGGCTGGGGGTTGCGCCGGCGCGGATCAAGTCGAGCTCGTCATAGAGGCCGCCGGGGTGCACGTGGCCGGCTGTTCCGAGCAGGGTGCCCGAGTGCTGGACCGTGTAGAGATTCAGCGGCGCACCCTTGCCGTACGGGTCGTGGGCCATGTCCGGGTAGGTGAACTTGCCGTCCTTCCCGCTGCCCTTCTTGACGTTGAAGACCGGGTAAAGGTGGTGATCCTGGACATCCATCCAGATCGGGTGCGCGGGCTTGATGTTGGCGGCCCCCGGCGCGTCGGCCGGGATGAAGTCCATGTTGTAGGTGATGTACACCTTGGCCTGACGGGCCGTCAGGTTGTGGATCATGTAGTTGAGGACCCAGAAGTCCTTGGCGCCGATCGGGTAGCCGTAGCCCTTCGGCAGGCTGTAAATGGTCTTCTCCTCGCCCGAGGCCATGAACGGGTAGAAGCCGCCGAAGTAGGAGTTGCCCTCACCCTCGCCGGCGACGCCATTGCTGAGCCACACGCCGTGGTGGAGATGGATCACGTTGGTGAGCGGAACGGCGCCGCAGCACTTGCCGTTCGGGAGGGCGTAGTGGAGGTTGGGCGCCATCCGGAGCATGTAGCCGTCGACGGAGGGCTTGGGTACACGGTTGCTGTCGAGCAGGATCAGGTTCGCGCCCGGCGTGACCACGAACGGACCCGCGGCGTACTTCAGATGCTCGACGCCGCCTGACGCCGCCGCCGCGTTTGCGCACACCGACAGCGCAGCCGCCACCGCTACTACCGCACCACATATCGCGCGCTTCACGAGTCCTCCCGGGTTCCGGGCGCCTCCCAGGCTGTATTGAAGCAGGCTTTGGCGTCCGATGAGACATCAACGTACCATTTCGGCCAGAAACGCTCGCGCCAACCGCCAGAAACGCTCGCGCCAACCGCCAGAAACGCTCGCGCCAACCGCGAGAAACGACCGCGAGGAGCGCCTCGGGGAGCGCTGAGGACGCCGCGACGCGGCGACTACCAGGCTTGGGTCCCGCCGCAGTGGGGACAGCCCACCGAGGTCGAGACCGGCGCCTGGAACACGTAGCCGCACTGGCAGTTGTAGAACGCGTGATCGTTGGCGAGCCGCGGCTGGCTCGCAGCGCGTCCATTGGGGTGCGCGGCGACCGCGGACGGGGCAGCGGGCATGGCGTGCACCGCGGACGGCGCGGCGGGCACAGCGTGCCGGCCGAAATGCCGGCTGGAGGCCCGGGGGCGCCGCTTGATGTTCTCCGTTCGCTTGGATCGAACCCGCACAGTCATAGCCAGTAAACGCCCTTGGATGAAATTGGTTTCGCGACCACGATCAGAAATCCTCGTAGCTAACAGGACGCTAATCGGCCTCAGAACATTCCGCCAAAGCCCAGCCTCGAACACTGGACCGATGGCGCGACCATGGAAGCCCGGACGCGGCGCGGGTGCAGGGGCCCGGTGTGGGACAAGGGCCGGGTGTGGGAAAGAGCCGGGTGTGGGAAAATCCGATGTCGCATGGACCCTAGCCGCAAGCGCGCGATCCGGCTCACGGTCGCTCTCACCGCCGCGCTGCTGCTGGCGTCGGCTCTCATCTGGACGAGCTTCAGCGCCGGCCAAGACGAACTGACCGCGTCGCAGCTGCTGAAGCGCGCCCAGCCCGGCCAGTCCTACATCCTGGCCGGCTCGGTCCTGGCCGGTTCGATCCGGCACGAGGGCACGGCGCTGCTGTTCAGCGTGCGCGACCCCAAGCTCAACGTGTCCGTGCCCGTCCGCTACACGGGGATCGTGCCCGACCCGTTCGCGGCCGGCCGCGGCGTACTGGTCACCGTCCGCGAGCAGGGATCGAACTTCATCGGCCAGGGGAACTCCCTCACCACCAAGTGTCCTTCGAAGTACCAGGCCGCGGCCGCCTCCTGATGACGGCGCGTCGAGGAGCGATCGCTGATAGCCCGGCGAGGATGGAATCGCTGATGGCGGGTCGGGGAGCGAACCGCTGATGGCGCTGCTGGGCCGCGCGCTTCTGATCCTGGGGCTGCTCGTCGCCGTCTACGGGATCGGCGCCTCGGTGTATGGGGCCATCAGCGGCCGAAGCGCGTGGGTCGACTCCGGCCGCCGCTCGGTGTACGCGCTCGCCGGCCTGATGATCGCCGCCTTCGCGATCCTCGAGATCGAGTTCCTGCGCAATAACTTCTCCTTCAACGTCGTCGCCTCGCACTCCTCGACGACGACGCCGATCTTCTACAAGCTGGCCGCCCCCTGGTCCTCGCAGGAGGGGTCGTTGCTGCTGTGGGTGATGCTCCTGTCGGTGTGGTCGAGCCTGGTCCTGTTCCTGACCCGCCGGCGCGTACGCGAGATCGCGCCGTACGCGACCGCGGTGCTGCTCGGGTTCGGCACGTTCTTCATCTCGCTGGCGATCTTCTACGCGAATCCGTTCGCGACCACGGCCACGCCGCCGAGCGAGGGCGCGGGGCTCGACCCGCTGCTGCTGCATCCGAGCATGATGATTCACCCGCCGATGCTGTACTCGGGATACACGCTGCTGGCGATCCCGTTCGCGTTCGCGGTTGGCGCGCTGATCACCGGCAAGCTGGGCTCCGAGTGGCTCAACGTCGTTCGCAGGTTCGCGCTCGCGGCATGGCTGTTCCTCGGCATCGGGATCCTGCTGGGCGCGCGCTGGTCCTACACCGAGCTCGGGTGGGGCGGCTACTGGGCGTGGGATCCGGTCGAGAACGCAGCGCTGATGCCGTGGCTGTGCATCACCGCGTTCATCCACTCGACCATGATCCAGGAGAAGCGGGGGATGCTGAAGGTGTGGAACGTGTCGCTGGTGCTGGGCAGCTCCACGCTGGCGATCCTGGGCACGTTCCTGGTCCGCTCGGGGATCCTGAGCTCGATCCATGCCTTCGGCGCCTCCACGCTCGGGGTTCCGTTCGTGCTGCTGATCGCGGCGATGGTGGCCGCGTCGATTGGGCTGGTCATCTGGCGGCGCGAGTCGCTGCGATCCGAGGCCCGGGTCGACTCGCTGCTCTCGCGCGAGGCCGTGTTCCTGTTCCAGAACCTGGTGCTGGTGGCGATGGTGTTCGTGATCTTCTGGATCACGTTCTTCCCGCTGATCTCCCAGGCCCTGACCGGCACCAAGGTGTCCGTCGGACCGCCGGCGTTCCGCCCCTTCATCGTCCCGCTGGCGCTCGTGCTGGTCCTGCTCGCGGGGATCGGCCCGCTGATCGCCTGGCGCCGGGTCACGGCGGCGAACCTGCGGCGCAACTTCACCGTGCCGGTCGCGGTTGCGCTGGCCACGCTGGCCGCGCTGCTGCTTGCCGGTGGTGTGAGCGCGCGGCCGTTCGCGCTGATCATGTTCTCGCTGGGCGCGTTCGTGCTCGCCGCGGTGGCGCAGGAGTTCTGGCGCGGGGTGGGCGCGCGGCGGGCCATGACTCACGATTCGCCGCCGGTGGCGCTGGCCCAGCTGATCCGCCGCAACCGCCGTCGCTACGGCGGCTACATCGTCCACGCCGGGCTGGCCGTACTGCTGATCGGCGTGGCCGCCTCCTCGTCCTTCCAGCACTCGCACGACGTGGTCCTCTCGCCCGGTCAGCACGCCGTCGTCGACGGCTACACGATTCGCTACGTCCGGCCGACCGCGGCGACGAGCGCCCAAAAGCTCTCGTTCGGGGCCGTGCTCGACGTCTCCAAGGGCGGGCATCACGTGACCACGCTGAAGACCAGCCGCGGCTTCTACCCTTCGCAGGACTCGTCGCTGGGCCAGATCGGACGGTTCTTCGGCGGCGAGGCCGACAGCGACGTCGGGCTGAGGGCGGGTCTGACCCGGGACATCTGGACCGTGGTCAATCCCAACCTCACCCCGTTGCAACCCCTGATCAACGACGGCAATCGGGTGTTCGCGGCTGCCGTCAACCAGGCCATGTCCCGGATCGCGGGGCTGCCGGTGGCCCAGGCCGAGCGGGAGCTGGCGCCGCTGTGGCAGGCGCGTGACCAGGCGGTTGCCGAGCTGGCGAACCGGTACGTGTCCCACCCGTGGCCGGTCGAGTTCCTGCTGATCGTCTCGCCGCTGGTGACCTGGATCTGGCTCGGGGCGGGAATCATCGCCATCGGCGGGCTGATTGCGCTGTGGCCGGTGCCGGTGCTGGCACGGCGGCGGGCCGCGGCGCCATACAGCGCGCCGAGATCCGCTCCCCGGTTGCCCGCACGCGAACCGGCCTGAGCGGTGCCCGTGCCGACGAGCTGACCGTGGAGTTCCTGATCGTCCTGGCGATCCTCGTGATCGTGGTGGCGGTGGTCTCGGCGCCGCTGCGGCGCGAATGGGACACGCACCGGGAGCAGCGGGGCGCGTCCGAGGACCTCGACGCCGGGCGTGAGGTAGCCGAACTCGAAGCCGCGCGCGAGGCCAAATACCGCGAGATCCGGGACGCCGAGCTGGACCACCGGACGGGAAAGCTCTCCGAGGCGGACTTCGAGGCCATCGATCGCACCCTGCGCGCGGACGCGATCGAGATCCTGCGGGCGCTTGACCGGGCCAAGGACCGGCTAGCGGCTACCATCGGGGAGCGATGACCACGATCCTCGACATCGTCCAGATCTTCATCTGCGTCGTGCTCGTGTTCCTGATCCTCATGCACTCGGGCAAGGACGCGGGGCTGTCGGGTGCGTTCGGCGTGGGCACCGGCGCGGGGCCGTTCGGGGGTGGCTCGCTCGTCGAGCGCAACCTCAACCGGTGGACGATCGGGTTTGCGATCGCGTTCGTGGTCAACACGATCATCCTTATCAAGATCGCTTAGCGGGGAGCACTTAGCGTCCAGCCCGTGGCGTACGCCCGCCTCGCCCGGCGCCGCGCCCATCGGCGAGCGCTAACGTCGTCGGCATCGGCAGCGCAATCAGGGGAATGACCGTGATCGCGGCGTGCGCGATCACGCTTGTGGCGTGCGGCGGCCACGGCGCGCGGGGCACGAACGCGGCCTCCACCGGGATCGGATCCACTGCGGGCGATTCCGTGGCGACGAGCTCCGCCGGCACGGCGGCGCCCCGGCCGGGGAGCGGCGCTCGGAGCGACGGCGACTGGACCCGGTTTGACTACAACGCCCAGCGGAGCGGGGTCGGGCCGTCCGCGACCGGGATCACGGTCGGCGACCTCGGCCGGTTGCGCCGGCGCGTGGTTCACATCGACGGAGTCGCCGACTCGTCCGCGATCCAACTGCACGGCGTCAAGATCCGGGGCCGGAGGCGGGACGTGGCCATCCTCACCACCACCTACGGACGGACGATCGCGATCGACCCCGGCACCGGCGCGAAGCTGTGGGAGTTCGTGCCACCGGATATCGGCGCATACCAGGGCAGCCCCCAGATCACCACCGCGAGCCCGGTCGCCGACCCGGACCGCCGCTACGTGTATGCCGCGAGCCCGGACGGCCTGATCCGCAAGATCGCGATCGCCAACGGCCGCGAGGTCCGCTCCGGACACTGGCCGGCGCGGATCACGTTCGATCCGACCCGGGAGAAGATCGGCGGCTCGCTGAACCTCGAGGGCCGCGATGTGATCGCGGTCACGGGCGGCTACTTCGGCGATCCCCCCGTCTACCAAGGGCACGTGGTTCTGATCGACCGCCACAGCGGCCGCATCGCCCACGTCTGGAACTCGCTGTGCTCGAACCGCCACTACCTGTTCGACCCGCCGCGGTCCTGCGGCGCCAGCGATTCGGCGATCTGGGCGCGTGCCGGGGCGGTGATCGAGCCTTCCAGCGGCAGGATCCTGGTGGCGACCGGAAACGCTCCCTTCAACGGCTCGACCGACTGGGGAGACAGCGTGCTGGAGCTGGCCCCGGACGCCAGCCGGCTGCTGCACAACTGGACGCCGGCCAACCAGGCGCAGCTCAACGACAACGACCTCGACCTCGGCAGCACCGCCCCGGCGCTGCTGCCGCCTGTGCACGGGCTCCGGCTGGCCCTGCAGGGCGGCAAACAGGGGCTCCTGTACCTGCTCGACCTCGCCCGGCTCGACGGCACCTCGGGCGGCGCCGGCTCGCGGCTCGGCGGTCAGCTACAGCAGATCTCCGCGCCTGGCGGAGGTCAGGTGCTGACGGCGCCCGCCGTCTGGAGCCACGGGGGCAGGACCTACGTGTTCGTCGCCACCGGCGGGGGCACCGCCGCCTACGTGCTCAGCCGCAGTGGCCCTCCCCGGCTGAGCGTGGCCTGGCAACGAGCCGCCGCCGGCTCGAGCCCGATCCTCGCCGGCGGTCTGCTCTACGTCTACGACATCGCGCTTGGCAGGCTGAACATCCGCAACCCGGTCTCGGGGCGGCTGCTGGCGTCGCTGCCCGCGGGCAGCGGACACTGGAGCAGCCCGATCGTGATCGGGGGCCGGATCGTCTTGCCCGTCGGCGGCAGCACCCCCGATGACGCCACCAGCGGGATCGTCAACATCTACTACCTCCCGGGTCGATGAGGCCCGCACGGGGCGGCGCCGCCGACCGTCCCGCCGCCACGCCCGGCGGCTGCCGGCGCTGATCGACCCGGCAGCTTGATAGGGTCGCCCCTTCGGAGGGCCCGTGGCGAAAGGGGAGAGGATGCAAGACCAGCTGAGTGCGGCGTTCACACGCCGCCAGGCGCTGAAGAGGTTCGGAATCGCGTCCGCCGGGGCGGCGGCGGTGGGCAGCGGGATCGACGAGCTGCTCGGCCGCGCGATCGCGGCCAGCCCGAAGTCAGGGTCGTTGAAGGACATCGACCATGTGGTCATCTTCATGCAGGAGAACCGCTCGTTCGACCACTACTTCGGCGTGCTCTCGGGCGTGCGCGGCTTCGGCGACAAGCACGGTCGCAAGGCCTTCTTCCAGCGCGACGCCGCCGGCCACACGATCCACCCCTTCCACCTTCCCTCCGGCTGCCTGCCCGACCTGACCCACGACTGGGGTCCGCAGCACCGCTCTTGGAACGGCGGGCGCATGGACGGCTTCGTCCGTGCTCACGAGGCGGTGGATCCAGCCGGGGTCGGGTCCGAGACGATGGGCTACTACACGGGCAAGGACCTGCACTTCTACTACTCGCTGGTGAACGCGTTCACGGTCTGCGACGCCTATCACTGCTCGGTGATCGGGCCGACCGACCCCAACCGGCTGATGTCGATGACCGGGACGATCGATCCGGGCGGCAAGCACGGGGGTCCGCTCCTGCATACCAACACCTCGCCCAGCCTGCGGTCGAACCGGTTCAGCTGGACCACGATGCCGGAGCGCCTCCAGGCCCACGGGGTGAGCTGGAAGGTCTACACCGACCCCACCGGGGGTGGCGTGTTCGACAACGTCCTCACCTACTTCAAGCAGTACAAGCCCGGCTCCAAGCTGGCCAAGCGGGGACTCGAGCCCACGTTCCCGCGGGACTTCATGGACGACGTCGCCCACGACCGCCTGCCGCAGGTCTCGTGGCTGCTCTCCGGGTTGGTCGACACCGAGCATCCCGGCTTCTCCAAGCCGCTGGCCGGCGAGAGCGTGGCCAGGCAGATCATCGAGGCGCTGGTCTCGCACCCGAAGGTGTGGCGCCGCACGGCGCTGTTCATCACCTGGGACGAGAACGGCGGCTTCTTCGATCACGTCAATCCGCCGACGCCGCCGAAGGGCACCCCCGGCGAGTACCTGACCGTCGCCAGCCTCCCCAGCGATGCGGAGGGGATCCGCGGCCCGATCGGCCTCGGCTTTCGGGTGCCGATGATCGTGATCTCGCCGTTCTCGCGCGGCGGCCTCGTCTCCTCCGAAGTGTTCGACCACACCTCGACGCTCAGGTTTCTTGAGACCCGCTTCGGGGTTGAGGTTCCGAACCTCAGCGCCTGGCGCCGGCGCACCACCGGTGACCTCACGGGCGCGTTCAATTTCGCCGCCCGGCCGCAGTATGGGCGGCCCAGACTTGCCCAGCCCGATGGCGGCCCGGCGGCGAACTGCACCAAGTTCGAGCCGGTGCCGGTGGAGCAGCAGCCGTTCCCGCGGCAGGCCCGGGGCCGCCGGCGCCGGCCCAGTGGGATCGTCGCCTCGCACCCATCCGGGAGGGGCTGAGGACCGCCCGGGAGGGGCTGCGGACCGCCCGGGAGGGACTGAAGACCGCCGGCGGGGACCGGGTCCGGCGGCGAGCGGCCCCGGGGCAGCGGCCGGCTACAGGATCCGCGCCACCAGCGCGGTGACGTCGTCCTGGAGCGGTTCGCCCTCGGGGAGAAGACGGCTCAGCACGTGGGCGGCCAGCGCGCCCGGATCGTCGGGTCCCGACGCGACCGCTGACGCCAGGCGCTCGAGCCCGGCGTCCAGCGGCTCGCCGCGACGCTCCACGAGCCCGTCGGTGTAGAGGACGAGCATGTCGCCGGGGATGATCCTCCCGGTAAACGTCGCGTACTCGGCATCGCTGATCCCGGTGAGGCCGCCGCCCGCCTCCAGATATCTGGTCTCTCCGGCTCGGGTTCGGATCAGCGGGGGAGGGTGGCCGGCGGCGGCCCACACGATCGTCCCGTGCCCGGGATCGAGGATCGCGTAGACGACGGTGAACAGTTCGTCGTCGCCGGCCGCGAGCTGATAGCGGTTCAGGCGGGTCAGGGCCTCGCCGGGCGTGCGGTAGCCCTCGTCCCCGAGCGCCAAAGTCCGCGTCGCCGTCCGCAGCTGTCCCATCGCCGACGCCGCCGGGATGCTCCGGCCGGCGACGTCCCCGACCACGATTCCCAGCCGCCCACCGGGCAGGGCGAAGGCGTCGTACCAGTCGCCGCCGACCTCGGCGCCGACCCCGGCGGCCTCGTAGTGGGCCGCCAGCTCGACGCCTTCGACGGCGGGAAGGCTCTTCGGGAGGAGGCCCCGCTGCAGCACAACGGCGATCCGGTGCTCCTCCTCGTGCAGCTGCGCGCGCCTGATCGCCAGTGCGACCCGTTCGGCGGCGTCCTGGAGGAACGAGCGCTCGGCGGTGCTGAGGGAACGGTCGGCGGAGAACTCGAGCCGGACGACGCCGACTCGGTGGCCCTCGATCATGAGTGGCTGTTCGTGGGAGCTCCCGGAGGGCCCGGCGGTGGCATCGGTCCGTGGTCGCCGGGCGCCGGAGGCGCGGACCCTCACCGCTTCGTCGAGCTCGCCCCGGACCTCGATCTCCGCCAGCTCGGCGTCGAACAGCCCGAGCAGCCTGTCGGCGAGCACGTCCAGCAGGTCGTCCAATCCGAGCGGCTCGATCCCGGTGGTCAGCTCCTGCAGCTTTCTGAGGCGCTCGGCGATCGCTTCGGCCTGGCTGCGCGCGGCCTGCTCGACCAACAGCTCGGCACGCGCCCGCTCGGCGCGTCGCCTCGCGCTCAGGTCCACCCACTGCGCCAGCAGCAACGGCTGGCCGAGGTCGGTGGGCTCGATCGAGGACGCGACCACGCCGACCCACACCTCCGAGCCGTAGGCGTGGAGGAGCCGCAGGTCGACGCTGGCGCTTTCCGCAGCCGACCGCTGGCGGGCAGGTCCGCTGGTGGCGTCAAGCGTCGCCGACAGCATCGCTCGGTCCTCGCGATGGCAGAGCTCCTCGATCGGGACCCCCGCCAGCGCCTCGACGTCGCGGCCCACGAACCGTGCGAAGGCCGGATTCGAGCGGACGATCCGGCGGCTTGAGTCGAGCACGGTCTTGCCGATCGGCGCGGCCTCGAAGGCGCCCCTCAGGAACGACTCCGAGCGCTTCAGCGCCCGCCGGCTGGCCTCGAGCTCGGCGAACACAGCCACCTTGGAGCGCAGCAGCTCGGCGTCGAAGGGCTTCAGCACGTAGTCGACCGCGCCGAGGCCGTAGCCGCGGATGATGTCCCCGAGCTCGTCCCGGGCCGCGGTCAGGAACACGATCGGTACATCCTGCGAGCGGGCCCTGCCCTTGATCAGCTCGGCGGTCTCGAGGCCATCGAGTCCGGGCATGCGGACATCCAGCAGGATCAGCGCGTAGTCGTTCGCCAGCAGCAGCCGCAGCGCCTCGCGGCCGGAGTTCGCGGTGTGCAGCGGATAGCCGAGGGGGGCCAGAACCGCCTCCAGCGTGTGCAGGTTCTCGGGGCGATCGTCGACCAGCAGGATCGGCAGCGCGTTTCCTGCGGTCAGCTCGACCAGCCGCTCGGCCTCGGGCGGCGCTTCGGGGGCGGCCTCGGCCGACCGCTCGAGCTCGGGCTCAAGGGTCACTAGCTATCGAGCCACACCCTCATCATCGACACCAGCTGGTCGAGGTCCACCGGCTTGGTGATGTAGTCCGAGGCCCCGGCGGCAAGAGCCTTCTCGCGGTCGCCCTTCATCGCCTTGGCGGTGAGCGAGATGATCGGCAGGTGCTCGAACCGTGGCGTGCCCCGGATGGCACGGGCGGTCTCATATCCGTCCATCTCCGGCATCATGATGTCGAGTAGCACGAGGTCGGTGTTGGGATGCTGGTGGAGGCGCTCGATTCCCTCGCGGCCGTTCTCGGCGAACACCACCTTCATTCCCCGCTGCTCGAGGCACGAGGTGAGCGCGAACACGTTGCGGATGTCGTCGTCGATCACCAGCACCTTCTTGCCGTGGAACGGCCCATCGCCGGTGCGCAGGCGGCCGAGCATCTTCCGCGTCGAACTCGGGAGCGTCGCCTCGACGCGGTGCAGGAACAGCGCCGCGCGGTCGACGAGTCGCTCCGGCGAATCCACGGTCGTGATCACCGCCGACTTCGACAGCGCCTCCAGGCGGGCCCGATCGGCCTTGCTCAGCCCGTGCTCGACGAACGCGATCAACGGAAGCTCACGCACGACCTCGTCGGTCGCGACCTGCTGCAGGAAGCGGAACTGATTGCTCGCGTTGGCTCCGATGAGGACGACGCCCAGATCGAATCGCTGCTCGTGCAGGGTGGCCAGGGCCCAGTCGGGCGGGATGTGCTCGAACTCCGTGTCCTCGCCCCCGGTCAGCAACTCCTCGATCGCCCCGTCGCCGTCGCCCGGCTCGGCGACCAGCGCGATCCGCCACTGCACGGGCTGACGCCGCTCGAGACGCCCCAGCGCCGCGTCGAGGTCTGCCGTGTCGAACGGAACGTCGACGAAGGCGGCGGCACCGGCTCGCAGCGCGGCGATCCGCGCCGCGGGGTCGGCGATCACCATCACCGGGAGGTGGCGCGTGTCGGGATGCTTCTTGAGCTGCCCGAGCGCGGCCTCCACCGGACCGGGGCCGCCGGCCAACAGCACGGCCTCGGGGCGGTGCTCGCGCGCCAGGCCGAGCGCGGCGGTGGGGCGGCGCGCGATGATCGCCTTGACGTTGTGCGCACGCATCGTCTCCACGACGGTCCGGGCCCGCTCGGCATCTGGATCGATCACCAGGATCACTCGATCATCGGGCTCGAGCCGGCCGGTGTCATCCGCGGGGGTCAGCGCCGGAACCATGCCGGCGCGGTTGCCCTCGCCGGCCGGCGCCAGCGCATCGAGCGCCACATCCGCCGGCCCCGCCGCCGCTGGCTCGAGCACGCGTTCGTTCAGCGGCAACAGCAGCGAGAACCGGCTTCCGCTTCCGAGTTCGGATTCGACCTGGATCTCGCCGCCCAGCAGACGCGCGATCTCCCTGGAGATCGAGAGCCCGAGACCGGTCCCGCCGTACTTGCGCGAAGTGGTGCCGTCGGCTTGCTGGAAGGCCTCGAAGATCGCGCCGAGCTTGTCGTCGGCGATGCCGACGCCCGTGTCCGTGACCGCCAACGAGATCACGCGCTCCGCGCCCTGCAGCGCTTCGCTGTGGAAATCGGTCCCGTCCGACGGGTAGCCGATCGTCAGCGTCACGCCCCCCTGGTGGGTGAACTTGAACGCGTTCGAAAGCAGGTTCTTGAGGATCTGGTTGAGCCGTTGCTCGTCGGTCAGGATCGACGGCGGCAGCGTCGGGTCGATCTCGACCAGGAACTCGAGCCCCTTCTCCTCGGCGACCTGGCGGAAGGCCCGCTCCGCGTCCTCGTAGATGTCGTCGAGGGCGACCGGCGCCATGTCGAGCTCCATCCGCCCGGCTTCGACCTTCGACAGGTCGAGGATGTCGTTGATCAGCGAAAGGAGGTCATTGCCGGCGGAATGAATCGTCTGTGCGAACTCGACCTGGCGGTCGGTCAGCGACCGATCCTCGTTCTCGGCCAGCATCCGGCTGAGGATCAGCATCGAGTTCAGCGGGGTGCGCAGCTCGTGCGACATGTTGGCCAGGAATTCTGACTTGTACTTGGAGGACAGCGCGAGCTGCGCGGCCTTCTCCTCGAGCCCGCGGCGAGCTAGTTCGATCTCCTCGTTCTTGATCTCGATGTCGCGGTTCTGCTCCGACAGCAGCCGCGCCTTCTCCTGGAGCTCGTCGTTGGTCTTGCGCAGCTCCTCGGACTGCTTCTGGAGCTCCTGGGTGAGGCTCTGCGACTGCTCGAGCAGCTCCTCGGTGCGCATGTTGGCGCGGATCGTGTTGAGCACGATGCCGATCGTCTCGGTGATGCGATCGAGGAAGTCGCGGTTGACGTCCGAGAACGGCCGGACCGAAGCCAGCTCGATCACGCCGAGGACCTGGTCCTCGAACAACACGGGCATCACCAGGAGATCGGCGGCGGTGGTCGCGCCCAGCCCCGAGCCCACGGTGACGTAGCCCGGAGGGACTTCGGTGAGCGCGATCGTCTTCTTCTCGAACGCGGCCTGGCCGACCAGCCCCTCCCCGAAGTCGAAGCGGCTGGGCAGGTCGCTGCTTCGCGGGGTGAACCCGTAGGAGGCGGCCAGCAACAGCTCGGTCTGGCCGTCGGCGGTCGGCTCGGCCACGAACAGGGCGCCGTGCTGCGCGTTCACCGTCGGCGTGACCTCGCTCATGATCAGCTGTGTCACCGCCGCCAGGTCGCGCTGACCCTGGAGCATCCCGGAGATGCTGGCGAGGTTCGTCTTCAGCCAGTCCTGCTCCGCGTTGAGCTGCGTGGTCTCACGCAGGTTGGCGATCATCTGGTTGATGTTGTCCTTCAGCTCGGCGACCTCGCCCTGAGCCTCGACCGAGATCGACCGGGTCAGGTCGCCCTGCGTGACCGCGGTCGACACCTCGGCGATCGCCCGCACCTGCGTGGTCAGGTTGCCGGCGAGCTGGTTGACGTTCTCGGTCAGCCGGCGCCAAGTGCCCGACACGCCCTCGACCTCGGCCTGGCCGCCGAGCTTGCCCTCGGTCCCGACCTCCCGGGCCACGCGGGTCACCTCGGCGGCGAAGCTCGAGAGCTGCGCGACCATCCGGTTGAGCGTCTGCTTCAGCTCGAGGATCTCCCCTCGCGCGTCGACGGTGATCGTCTGCGTGAGGTCGCCATTGGCGACCGCAGTCGCCACCTGGGCGATGTTGCGGACCTGGTCGGTGAGGTTGCGGGCCATGAAGTTGACGTTGTCGGTGAGGTCCTTCCACGTGCCGGCGACGCCCGGTACCTGTGCCTGGCCGCCGAGGATCCCCTCGGTTCCGACTTCGCGGGCCACGCGCGTGACCTCGGCCGCGAACGAGCGCAGCTGGTCGACCATCCGGTTGATCGTCTCGGCGAGCGCCGCGACCTCGCCCTTGGCGTCGACGGTGATCTTTTGCGAGAGATCGCCGTGCGCCACCGCGGTCGTTACGCCGGCGATGCTGCGCACCTGAGAGGTCAGGTTCGAGGCCATCTGGTTGACGTTCTCGGTCAGGCCCTTCCAGGTGCCGGACACCCCCTCGACCTCGGCCTGGCCGCCGAGCATGCCCTCGGTTCCGACCTCGCGGGCCACGCGGGTGACCTCGGCCGCGAACGAGCGCAGCTGGTCGACCATCGTGTTGATGGTGTCCTTGAGCTCGAGGATCTCGCCGCGGGCGTCGACCGTGATCTTCTTCGACAGGTCGCCCTGCGCCACCGCGGTCGTCACCTGGGCGATGTTGCGGACCTGGTCGGTGAGGTTGGAGGCCATGAAGTTGACGTTCTCGGTCAGGCCCTTCCAGGTGCCGGACACGCCCTCGACCTCGGCCTGGCCGCCCAGCTTCCCGTCGGTGCCGACCTCGCGGGCCACGCGGGTGACCTCGTCGGCGAACGCCGAGAGCTGGTCGACCATCGTGTTGACGGTCCGCTTGAGCTCGAGCACCTCGCCCTTGACGTCGACGGTGATCTTCTGGCTCAGGTCGCCGTTGGCGACGGCGGTCGTCACCTGGGCGATGTTGCGGACCTGGTCGGTGAGGTTGCGGGCCATGAAGTTGACGCTGTCGGTGAGGTCCTTCCAGGTGCCGGCGACGCCCGGGACGTCGGCCTGGCCGCCGAGGATTCCCTCGGTTCCGACCTCTCTGCGCCACGCGGGTCACCTGGGCGGCGAACGCGGACAGCTGGTCGACCATCGTGTTGACCGTGTTCTTGAGCTCGAGGATCTCGCCGCGGGCGTCGACGGTGATCTTCCGGCTGAGGTCGCCGGTGGCCACCGCGGTCGTCACGTCGGCGATGTTGCGGACCTGGTCGGTGAGGTTGGAGGCCATGAAGTTGACGTTGTCGGTGAGGTCCTTCCAGGTGCCGGCGACGCCCGGGACCTCGGCCTGCCCGCCCAGGATTCCCTCGGTCCCGACCTCACGCGCGACGCGGGTGACCTCGGCCGCGAACGAGCGCAGCTGGTCGACCATCGTGTTGATGGTGTCCTTGAGCTCGAGGATCTCGCCCTTGACGTCGACGGTGATCTCCTGGCTCAGGTCGCCGTTGGCCACCGCGGTCGTCACCTGGGCGATGTTGCGGACCTGGTCGGTGAGGTTGGAGGCCATGAAGTTGACCGAGTCGGTCAGGTCCTTCCATGTCCCCGCCACGCCGCGCACCTTGGCCTGGCCGCCGAGCTTGCCTTCGGTGCCGACCTCCCGCGCGACGCGTGTGACCTCGGCGGCGAAGCTCGAGAGCTGATCGACCATCGAGTTGACGGTGGTGCCGATCCTGGCGAACTCGCCCTTGACCGGCAGGCCTTCGATCTCGAGCGCCATCTTCTGGCTCAGGTCGCCTTCCGCGACGGCCACGATCACGCGCGCGACCTCGGTGGTCGGGCGAACCAGATCGTCGATCAGCCCGTTGATTGAGTCGATCGCCGTCTTCCAGCCGCCGTCGGCGCCGTCGAGTCGTGCCCGCTCGGTCATCCGGCCCTCGCGACCGATGATCTGCCCGATCCGGACGACCTCCGCCTCGAGGGCCGCGTTCCTGGCCGCGAGGTCGTTGAAGGCCGCCTCGAGCCGGCCGATGTCGTCCTTGCGCCGGGCCGGAAGCCGGACGTCGAAGTCGCCCTCCGCCGCGGCCTTCAGCGCCTCCGCGATTCGGCCCAGTGCCGGATCGCCGGACCGCACCTGTCGCTTGGATCCGTTGCCGGCCGCAGCTTGGCCCTCGTCGCTGCCGCCCCCGGCGTGCGTCCCGCTGCGCCGCTTGACCTGCCGGACCGCCGTCTTCGCCATTTCGCCCTCAGATCTGGTGTTTTGACCCCTGACGGGCAACTGGCCCGCCGTGAAAGTGCTAGCGGTTACCCATTTTGGAGTGGATTGAAGCTTATCCGTTATGTACTAACTCGGCCCCGACCGGCTGTCGTGAAAGGACCACGTCCAGCCGATCGGCTCAAAGCCGATCCGGCCGTAGAGATGCTTGGGCCAGTCGTTGTCGTCGGCGACGATGAAGATCAGGTCGGGGTCCTTCTGCCGTGCCTCCGCGACGGCATGGGTCACCAGCGCCCTGGCGTGGCCCCGGCCTCGTTCCTCGGGGGCTGTGTAGACGTCCTCCAGCTGTGCCGTGCGGTCCATCCGAACGGAGCTTGGTCATCGCCACCACCTCGCCCGCGGCGCCGATCACCCCGAAGTTCCGATCGCCTCGGGCTCGGCCCTCGCGGCGGGCGTACTCGACGAGCTGGGGCAGCGCTTCCGGGGTGATCCCGGGCGGGCCTTCGAGGATCCACCGTCGCATCAGCGCTAGCGTCTGGTTCTCGTCCGTCTCGACCACGACAGCGGTGTCGATGTCGCGGTCGGGCCCATGATCGACGACCATCAGCACTTCGCGCTCCGTCTTCCAGCCGGCGGCGCGGAGCTCGCGCTCGAGCTGGCGGCCGGTGTGCTCGTCCTCCACGTGGAGCTGACGGTAGGGGAGCTCGGCGAGGTGCTCGTCGGCGAGCGCCAGGGCCTCCTCGGCCGAGACCGGCTCGGTGAGCCGAAGGTGATTCAGACCCCAGACCATTGGGAGCGACGGCGTGCGGACCACGAACCCGGCCTCGATCTGCCTGACCTCGTCGGCAATCAACTCCGTGGTCCGCCGGATGAACCGCAGGGCACGCTCCCGTGCGCTGAGGGGTCCTCGCGGCCGGCCGGTCCGTCGCGACCGTGTCCTCATGGCTCAATCATCCCAGGCGATGAGTTCTGCGCTCCCCGGCGGTCTTAATCGGAATGGCTTTCATACGGACGGGCGCGGTCGTGTTCACGGTCCGCGGTCCGATCGAGCGGCGCGATCTCCCCGGCCTGAGCGACCGGGTCTGCGCGCTGCTCGATGACACCGGCGCCTCGATCGCGTTCTGCGAGGTCAACGGCGTGGAGCCGGACGCGGTCACCGCCGACGCGCTGGCCAGGCTGCAGCTCGCCGCCCGCCGCCACGGCTGTCAAGTCAGGCTGCGAGGAGCCAGCCGGGAGCTCCGCGACCTGATCGCGTTCATGGGGCTGGCGGAGGTCCTACCGGTCGATTCGGGGAGGCAGTCCGAATAGCGGCAGCAGCCGCTCGGGCTCGAGGAAGAACGTGAGCTCGGCGATCCGCTCGCCGTCGAGCTCGAGCACCTGCAGCGCCCACGGGTCGTACCCGCTGCCCGTCGGGCTGGGCTTGTACTGGCCGAAGGCGACGGTCCCGTTGGCTCCCGCCGTCGGCAGCAGCCGCGAGCCGCGACAGCTGATGCCGGGGCCGAGCCACCACGCGAACACGTCCTCGCGGCCGTGCAGCCAAATGTCGTAGGGCGGCATCGACTGACTGGCGTCCTCCCGGATCAGTGACGTCAGCGCGTCCATGTCATAGCGCTGGAAGGCATCCACGTAGCGATCGAGGAGCTTGCGCTGAGACGGGTCGATCGGCGCCACCGGGTCACTCGAGCTGACGTCGCTGCGCTCGAGCGTCGCGCGCGCCCGTTGCAGCGCGCTGTTGACCGAGGCGACGCTGGTGCCAAGCAGCTCGGCGACCTCGCGCGCGTGCCAGCGGAGCACCTCGCACAGGATCAGCACGGCGCGCTGGCGGGGCGGGAGGTGCTGGAGCGCGGCCACGAACGCGAGCCGGATCGTCTCCCGAGCCATGGCCTGCTCGGCGGGGTCGGTCGACGGGATGACGAGCGCGTCGGGGATCGGCTGCAGCCATGTCGCCTCGGGCAGCGTGTGGAGGTTGCGCTCCTCGGGCTCCTGGGCCGGCCCGAGGTCCACCGGCCGGGCCCGGCGGGCGCGCCCGCTCAGCATGTCCAGACAGACGTTGGTGGCGATTCGGTACAGCCAGGAACGCAGCGCCGAGCGTCCCTCGAAGCGATCGAACCCGCGCCACGCGCGCAGGAAGGTGTCCTGCACCGCATCCTCGGCCTCGAAGGGGGAGCCGAGCATCCGGTAGCAGTAGCCGGTCAGTTCGGTGCGATGTTGTTCAAAGCTCCGCTCGAGCTCGGGAGCGACGGTTGAGGAGTGGGCCATGCCCCCATCGTACGGGTCCGGCGGGCGGAGGGGGATTTGGTCGCTTGCTCGGCATGGACGATCAGCACCGGAATCGGGCTGTGGTTGAGGGCATAGTGGCTGACGCTGCCGAGCAGCGACGCCGTGAGCGCACCCCGGCCGCGGGAGCCCATGACGAGCAGATCGTGGTGACCGCTGGCAAGCTCACGCTGCAGGGCCTTGCGGATCGGCTCGCGGGTGAGGACCGTCGTCACCGGAGTGGAGTCGGGGACCGTGGCCACGGCAGTCGCGAGGGTTTCCTTGGCCTCCTGCTCGAGGTCGGCGGTGAGCGACTGCAGCGCCGCCGCGCTCGCGGGGGAGTACGCCCACGGGCAGGGGCGGGGGATGGCGGTCAGGATCGTGAGCCGGGCTCGGGAGGAGGTGGCGATGTCGATCGCTTCGGCGAGGGCTCGCTCGGCGTGGGGTGAGCCATCAACGCTGACGAGGATGTTGCGGAACATGACGGGCTCCACTCTCGCTTATTGGCATGCCAAATACTAGCATGGATGGTAGTGTCGTGGGCGGATTCATGACCGTCATCGCTGACCCCGCCGCCGAAGAATTCCTGGCCGCGTTTGACTTGTTCGTCCAGGCCGTCAGGCGCGCCCGCGGCGCCCCGGCGCAGGGCGGCGACCGCGCCCTCACGCTGTCCCAGTACGCGCTGCTGAGCGGGCTGTCGAACCGGTCCGATGCCCGCGTCCGCGAGCTGGCCGCCGAAGCGGGCGTGACGGCGTCGACGGCGACCAGGATCCTCGACGCCCTCGAGCGCCGCGGGATCGTCCGCCGGCGCCGGACGGACGCCGACCGGCGCGCAGTGTCGGTGACGCTGACGAGGCTGGGCCGCGACCTGCTGAACGAGCAGGACGAGTGGTTGCAGGCTCGCCAGCTGGCCTTCCATGCCGCCCTGCCCGAAGACGAGCGCCGGCTCACCCCCGACCTGCTCGTTCGCCTGGCGGCGCTGATCGACGAGCTGGCGGCGGGGCCGCAGGACGGCGCATAGATGGTGTGCGTGGAGATTTGGGTTCATATGGAACCCAAATCTCCACCGATGAGCTGGCCGGGTCGCCGGCGCGCGCGGGGGGCCGGCGCTCGGGCTGGCTGGGCTAGGTGCTAGGTCGCCGGCGCGCGGCGGATCCGCCCCGACCCCTGGCCGCGGCTCTCCGGCGGCTCGCGGTGCACCGGGCGCGCGAGGGCCCAGAAGATCATCAGCCCGCCGAAGACGAGCATCGCCAGCCCCGTCCACAGGTCGATGTTGATCCCGGCGGCCTTGTTCTTCACGTGATGGGTGCCGAAGATCCCGACGGCGGTCAGAATCAGGCCGTAGACCACGAACACAGCCCCGATCAGGCGGCGGATGTCGAAGCGGTTGGCCATCCGTGTCGACTCGATCTCCTCTTCCTCGGAGAGGTGCTCGGGCTCTTTTGTCTCCTCGGTTCCGGGAACTCCGAAGGGCTTTTCGGGCGTGGTCATCGGGTGGCTCCTAGATGAAGATGATGTTGAGGACGATCAGCAGGGCGATGGCCACCCCGCCCAGCAGCCACGGTGAGCGCCACCACAGCTTGTCGCGCGGGTCGGGGTTGACCTCGCGCTCCTCCTTGCGGGTCAGGCCCCAGACCAGTCCGCGCAGCTCCTCCTCGGGCTTCGGCTTGGTGACCAGGGACACCAGGATGAGCACGACGCCGCCGGCGATGAACGCGCAGATCGCCTGCCAGAAGCTGGCGCTGAGCGCGGAGCCGAAGTGGAAGATCTCGTGATAGGCGTTCAGGCGGTTGACGCCGTAGGCGGCGGTGGTGCCGGCGACGAGGCTCCAGAAGCCGGCCCAAGCCGTCGCGCGCTTCCAGAACATCGCGATGATGAAGGTCGCGAACAGGGGCGCGTTGAAGATCGAGAACAGCGTCTGGATGTAGTTCATGATGTTCGAGTAGCCCTTGGCGATGAACGCCGTGAGGATCGAAATCAGGATCCCTGCGATCGTCACCAGCCGGCCGGCGCGCAGGTAGTAGGCCGAGTCGCGGTCCTTGGCGAAGTAGGACTGGATCAGGTCGTAGGTGACGACGGTGTTGAACGCGGTGACGTTCGCGGCCACGCCGGCCATGAACGCCGCGAGCAATCCGGTGACCGCGAGCCCGAGCATTCCCGAGGGCAGGAAGTTGCCGATCAGGTGCGGGATCGCGGTGTTGTACTGGAGGTTGACGCTCTTGCCGCCGAGCCCGTGGACGGTCACCACCGCGATCAGGCCCGGCAGGATGATGATCGCCGGCAGGAAGATCTTCGGGTAGGCGCCGATCAGCGGCGTCCGTCGGGCGGCGGACATGTTGCGAGCCGACAGCGCGCGCTGCACCTCGGCAAAGTTCGTCGTCCAGTAGCCGAAGCTCAACACGAACCCGAGGCCGAAGATCACCCCGATCCAGTTCGACTTCAACGGGTTGGTGACGTGCCCTGGCTGAAGGCCCTGCCAGGCGTGCAGGCCGGGCTTACCCAGTGGCTTGAAGTTCTCGATCGCGTGCTTGAGCCCGTCGATCCCGCCGATCGAGTGGAGGGCCACGATCGTCAGCGGCAGCAGGGCGGCGACGATGACGAAGAACTGGAGCACCTCGTTGTAGATCGCCGAGGTCAAGCCGCCGAGCGTGATGTAGACCAGCACCAGCGCCGCGGCGACGAGGATCGCGATCGTCACCGACCACCCCAGCAGCAGGTGGATGATCAGGGCCAGCGCGAACAGGTTCACGCCCGAGATCAGCACGGTGGCGATCGCGAACGTGGCTGCGTTGAACGCGTGCGCCGGCTCGCTGAAGCGCAGCCGCAGGTATTCGGGCACCGACCGGACCTTGGCGCCGTAATAGAACGGCATCATGAACAGCCCGAGGAAGATCATCGCCGGGACCGCCCCGATCCAGTAGTAGTGGACCGCGGGGACGCCGTACTGGGCCCCGTTCGCGGCCTGCCCGAGGATCTCGAGCGCGCCGAGGTTGGCGGCGATGAAGGCCAGCCCGGTGATCCACGCCGGCAGCGAGCGTCCCGAGAGGAAGAAGTCGAGGTCGGTCTTGATGAACAGCCGGGCGATGAAGCCGATGCCCAGGACCACGATGAAGTAGATCACCAGGATCACGTAATCGATCACGCTGGGGTGGAGCCTCAGCATCGGATCTCGCTCCTTGTCTTGCGGTCGCCGCGCGTTCTACCCGCGGCTCTCCTCCTCATGGTGCGTCTGTCAAGTACCCATTCCGGGCCCTACAAATTCATGCCTCGCTGTGGCCCTCGCGTCCGGGATGGCAGATGCGGGGCGACTTGCGGCGCCAAGCTGCTTCATTTCGGCTGCGCCGGCTGCTATTGCTGCGCACCATGAGCGACAACTGTTCTTACGAGACGCTGCTGTACGCCGTCGACGGGCCGACCGCGACGATCACGCTGAACCGGCCGGAGCAGCTCAACACGATCGTGCCCCCGATGCCCGACGAGGTCGAGCACGCCGTCGCGGCGGCCACGGGCGACGACGGCGTCAAGGTGGTCGTGGTCCGCGGCGCCGGGCGCGCGTTCTGCGCCGGCTATGACTTCGGCGGCGGGTTTCAGCACTGGAGGGACGCGATCGAGACCGACGGGCGCTGGGACCCCGGGAAGGACTTCGTGTTTGCCACCGCCCCACAGCTGGCGCCGACGCAGAAGTTCATGAGCGTGTGGCGCTGTCCGAAGCCGGTGATCGCGCAGGTTCACGGCTGGTGCGTCGGCGGCGGCAGCGACTTCGCCCTGTGTGCCGACCTGGTGGTGGCCAGCGAGGACGCCGTGATCGGGACCCCGTACAGCCGGATGTGGGGTGCCTATCTCTCTGGGATGTGGATCTACCGGCTCGGCTTGGCCAAGGCCAAGGAGCACGCCCTCACGGGCCGGCCGCTGAGCGGCCGTCAGGCGGCTGAGATCGAGTTGATCAACCGTGCCGTGCCCTTCGATCAGCTCGAGGCCACCGTGGCGACGTTGGCCGGCGACCTGGCCCGGATCCCCTCGTCGCAGCTCGCGGCGATGAAGCTCTGCGTCAACCATGCCTATGAGGTCATGGGTGTGGCCTCATCCCAGACGCTCGGGCCGATCCTCGACGGGCTGATGCGCAACACGCCCGACGCGGTCGAGTTCATCCAGCGTGCCGAGGCCGACGGCGTGCGCGCGGCGGTCACCGATCGTGACGGCCCGTTCGGCGACTACAGCCAGGCGCCGGCGGAGCTGCGGCCTGATCCGAACCACGTGATCGTCCCGTGAGCCCGGGGGGAACTTTGGCCCTTTTGTTCGGTGGGGTCGAACAAAGGCGCCATAGTTCGCCTGGTAGCGCCTGCTCAGCGCCGATCGGCGACTCGCGTCCTTGCCGGCGCTCGCGCGGGCTCCGGGTCCGCGGCGTCGCCGGCCAGGGGCGCGCCGGCGGGCTCCGGGTCCGCGGGGCCGCCGGCCACGGGCGCGCCGGCGGGGACCGGGGCTGCGGCGCCGGCGGCGGCGCTCTGTCCGGCCGCGCTGGGCTCGTCGATGTGCTCATAGCGGCCGCCCCGCGCCAGTGATGCCGCCGCGGCCAGCAGGCAGGCCACGATCGCGAACGCGAAGGCCTCGTGCAGCCCGTCGCGGAACGGCCCCGAGATCAGGTGCGGGAAGAACGCTCGGCCGGTGATCACGGCCTGGTTGTGTGAGGCGATGCTCGCCAGCGCGTGCGCGCCCAGCAGGTGCTGGATCGGGTTGTAGCCGAGGAACGCCGCGAACAGGATCGACACCGGCGGGATGTGGGCCACGTGGGCGGCCATCAGGGCTGGCACGCCGTGGGCCTGAAGCCCGCTGCTCAGCGTGTGCGGGAGCGTTGCCGACAGGCCGGCGATCATCAGGGTGAAGAAGATCCCGATCGAGACCACCTGGGCGGAGTTCTGGAACGTCTGGTTCATGCCCCCGCCGGCGCCGCGGTGGGCGCGGGGGAGGCTGTTCATCACGGCGGCGCGATTGGGCGAGGCGAACATGCCCATCGAGATCCCGTTGAGCAACAGCACGACCGCGAACACCGGATAGGAGAAGTCGGTGGGGAGCAGCGCCAGCAATCCGAAGCTGATCGCCGCGCCGATCATCCCGCCGGTGGCGAACGGCCGGGCGCCGTAGTGATCGGAGAGGTAGCCAGACAGCGGTCCGGCGAACAGCATCCCCACGGTCAGCGGCAGCATGTAGATGCCGGCCCACAGCGGGGTCCTGGTGAAGTCGTAGCCGTGCAGGGGCAGCCAGATGCCTTGCAGCCAGATGATCAGCATGAACATCAGCCCGCCTCGGGCCACCGCGGAGAGGAACGTGGACATAGTCCCGAAGGTGAAGGCGCGAATGCGGAACAAGGGCAGCCGGAACATCGGGTCCTTGACGCGCCGCTCGACGAGCACGAACGCGACCAGGAAGGAGACGCCGGCCGCCAGCAGCGCCATCACCCGCGGGCTGGTCCAGCCCGTGTCGTGGGTGCCGTAGGGCCGAATCCCGTACGTGACCGCGACCATCAGCAGGACCAGGCCGAGCGCGAAGGTGACGTTGCCCCACCAGTCAATCCGCGTGGGCTTGGGTTCGCTGCGCTCCTCGAGCTTGAGGTATGCCCACACGGTTCCGAACAGCCCCACCGGGACCGAGATCAGGAACACCAGCCGCCAGCTGATCGGCGCGAGCAGGCCGCCCAACACGAGCCCCACGAACATCCCGCTGACCCCGACGATGTTGTTGATGCCCAGCGCCATGCCCCGCTGGTTGGTGGGGAAGGCATCGGTGATGATCGCCGCCGCGTTGGCCATCAGGCAGGCGCCGCCGACGCCCTGGAAGATGCGGAACACGATCAGATAGGTGGCGCCGGCTCGGCCGGTCATCCAGTCGATCGTCAACAGCAGCGACGCGGCGGTGTAGATGACGAACCCGAGGTTGTAGATCCGCACGCGGCCGAACATGTCGCCCAGCCGTCCCAGGCTGACGATCAGCACGCTGCCGACGACCATGTAGCCGAGGATCATCCACAGCAGGTAGAAGCTGTTCGAGGACACCAGCGGGTCGAGGTGGATGCCGCGGAAGATGGCCGGCATCGCGATCAGGGTGATCGACACGTCGAGCGTGGCCAGGAGGACCGCGAGCGTCGTGTTCGAGAGGGCGATCCACTTGTACCGGTCGGTCACGAGCTCATAATATAGACAGGCAAACTGTTCAGGTTGCCTGCCCGTTTTGTCCTCTACGCCGCGGCCATGACCACCAAGCCCACGAAGACCACGAAGACCACGAAGACCACGAACACGGACCCGGCGCTGATCGCCAGTCAGCTCCGCGTCGTCATCGGCCAGCTGGTGCGCCGGCTCCGCGTGCAGCACGGCTTCCCGCTGTCGCACGGCGCGGTCCTGGGGCGGCTCGATCGCGAGGGCCCCCAGAGCGTCAGCGACCTCGCCGTGGCGGAGCGGGTCCGGCCGCAGTCGATGGCGCAGACGGTCGGCGACCTAGAAGCCGACGGACTGGTGGCGCGGAGGCCTGATCCCCGCGATCGCCGTCGCGCGCTGGTCGAGTTGACCGAGCAGGGCCGGGCGGCCCTCGAGGCCGATCGCAGGCGTCGCGACGGTTGGCTGGCCGGCGCGATCGCCAACGACCTCCTGCCCCGGGAGCGGGAGCTGCTCGGCCAGGCGGTGGAGGTCCTCCGACGGCTGGCCGACAGCTGAGGGAATCCGGCAGTCCGATACCTGGGCCGCAGCCACCGGTCGGCCACGTCCACGGAGCGCCTGGCAGCCGTGGCAGCGCCGCGATCGGGACTGCGACATCTATCACATGCTCAGCACTCCGGAATCCTCATGATTGATCGCGACGACGCGCTGCTCGTGGATCCGCTTGTGGTCCACGAGCAGCATTTCCAAAGCTCGAGTCGGGGAGAAGCGATGGGGACCTGGACGGCGCAGACGGAGACGGTCGGGTTACCGGAGGACGTCATGGCCATGCTCACCCGTCCCGACGCGATCGCGCGGTGGGCGCCGATTCCCTTCGAGCTGATCGACTTCGACCGCGACCGGCTCCACTCGGGTGACAGGGTCCGCGTGTGCGGCGTCCTGGCCGGCCGCCACCTAGATTTCGAGGTTGACGTGGCGGAGGCCGAGGACGGCCGGCTGGCGCTGGTCGCGACGGGGCCGATCCAGATCGACGTCGAGTACGTCGCCCGCGCGGTCGAGCACGGGAGCGAGGTCCGGGCTCGGGTCGACGTCTCCGGCCGCGGGCTGATGGGGCGGGTGCTGGCGAGCGCCACCGACGCGCTGCTGGCCGCCGGCGCCCTCAACAGCGCGGTCGGCCGCATCGCGCACGAGGTGCGGCCGGCGCTGGCCGCCGCCTGACGCCCGGTCGGCCACATCGCCCCTGAGCCGCGCCCTGCCCTGCCGCCTCCTGGCGGACCGGCCGAATCGCCTCAACCCACTCCTAACACGACTGCATACGTTGCCCGTTGACAAGCTCATGGCGAGGCGACTATCGTGCCTGCAAACGATTGCAGCCTCCGGTGGCCGTGCGTTCTAGCCACCGCGTACAAGCGGAGGGAGACGGAGATGAGGGTCTTGCGCAAGTTTGTGACGGCCGGAATGTGCGCGGGTGTCGTGACTCTGCTCGCGGCGTGCGGCAGCAGCTCGAGCAGCTCCAGCAGCGGAGGGACTGGGAGCAGCGCCGGCAAGAGCTCGAGCCCGATCACGATCGGCGCCTCGCTGTCACTGTCGGGCGACTTCGCCGCCGACGGCCAGGCGTTCGAGCGCGGCTATCAGCTGTGGGCCGCCGACCAGAACGCGAACGGCGGCCTGCTCGGCCACCCGGTGAAGCTCAAGATCCTCTCCGACGCCTCGAGCCCGGCCCAGGTCGTCTCTAACTACGACAAGCTGATCGGCTCTGACAAGGTCCCGCTCGTGTTCGGTCCGTTCTCGACGCTGCTGACGGCGCCCGCGGCGCGTGTCGCCGCCCGTTACGGCTACGCGTTCGTCGAGGGCGCGGGAGGGGCGCCGGCGGTGTTCGGGGAAGGGCTGCACAACGTCTTCGACGTCTCGGTCCCGATCAGGCTCAACCTGGTCACGTTCGCGAAGTGGATCGCCGCGATGCCCGCCGGCCAGCGTCCGACGACCGCGGCCTACGCGACCGTCAACGACCCGTTCACGCAGCCGCAGATCCCGGAGGCCCAGACCATTCTCCAGTCCGCCGGGATCAAGACCCTGTACTCGAAGGTGTTCCCGGCCGAGGTCGCGGACTACACGCCGATCGCCGGCCAGGTGGCCTCGACCCACGCGCAGCTGATGGTGCTCGGCTCGGTCGACGTGCCCACGGTCTCGGCCTTCGTGCACACGTTCATCCAGCAGCACTACGACCCCAAGGCGTTCATCGCCACCGCGGGGCCGGACCAGGGTGCGGCGTTCGTGAAGGCGATCGGGGCGGGCAACGAGAGCGGCATCTTCGTGCCCAACGGTTGGTACGGAGGCTTTCAGAAGGCCGACAGCCAGCAGATGGTGAAGGAGTACATCGCCAAATACGGTGGGACGCCGTCGGACGTGAACGCCGACGTGGCCGAGGCGTATTCGGTCGGGCAGGCGATCGCGCAGGCGGTGGCTGCGACCCACAGCCTCGACAACGCGAAGATCATCAGCTACCTGCACAGCGGCGTGACCCTGAATAGTGTTCAGGGACCGGTGAAATTCAACTCGCTGGGGGAGAACACGGCCGGAACGACGCTGACATTCCAGTGGCAGAAGGCCGCGCTGGTTCAGACTCTGCCCACGACAACGCCCGGGTCGACCAAGCCGGTCTACCCCAAGCCGAGTTGGAAGGGATAAGGGACCGGTCGAGCAAGCTGCCGATGCGATGGGTGGCGCACCCCGACCGAGATAGGACCTGAGCCCGAATGTCGGGCACAGCCCTCCTGCAGGCGATCGTCGACGGCGTCCTGACCGGCGGCGTGTACGCGCTCATGGCCGCCGGCCTGACGCTGATCTTCGGCGTGATGGACATCATCAACATCGCCCAGGGGATCATGGTCGTGCTCGGCGCCTACCTCAGTTACGTGCTGTCCGTGCATCTGGGCATCGGCCTGCTGCCAGGTCTGCTGATCACCGTGCCGGCAATGTTCATGCTCGGGGTGACGATCGAGTTCTGCTTCATGCGCCGGCTCCGCGAGAGCGACCGCACCGGGATGTCGATCTTGGTCACCTATGCGGTGGCGATCCTGATCGAGGGCATCCTCAGCGCGATCTTCGGCGTCGACTACGTGCAGCTCCACGCCTCCTACGTGGACAAGTCGGTGCACGTGCTCGGCTTCTATCTGCCCTACATCTATCTGATCGGCTTTGCGCTCGCGGTGCTGCTGCTGATCGGGCTGTACTGGATGCTGTACCGGACGAAGTTCGGGCGGGCGGTTCGGGCTTCGCTCCAGAACCGGACGGCCGCCGATCTGATCGGGATCAACGTCAACCGCACCCGCACGATCTCGGTGGGAATCGGAGTGGCCGTCACGGCGGTCGGCGGGATGGTGTTCGGGGCCACCACCGCGTTCAATCCCGACAGCGGCTACGACCTGATCTCCCGGTTGCTCGCGATCGTGATCCTGGGCGGGATGGGCAGCATCGGCGGCGCGATGGGGGCGGCGATCCTGCTGCTCGTGGTCAACGACGTGGTCGCGGTCGCGTGGTCGCCGACGTGGGCGCCGCTGGTGTTCTTCGCGGCGCTGGTGGTGGTGCTCTCGATCAGGCCCCAGGGGCTGTTTGGCTCCTCCGCCGCGCGCGCGCAATGAGCCGCGGACGCGCGCGCCGTGCCTTGGTGCCGCTCGCGATCGCGGCCATCCTCGCCGCGCTGGTGGCGTTCCCGGTGGTATTCACCGATCCGGCCACGACCTCGATCGCCGTCTTCACGTTGTGCTTCATGGCGGCGACGGCGGCGTGGAACATCTTCACCGGCTATTCCGGATACCTCGCCCTCGGGCACGCGGTGTTCTTCGGCAGCGGCGCCTACGCGGTCGCGCTCGCCGCCCGTGACTGGCATTTCAAGGGGGGCTGGGACGTGTTCGCGCTGCTGCCCTTCGGGGGCCTGGTGGCGGCCGCGATCGCGGTCCCGGTGGGGCTGATCGCACTGCGCACGCGCCGGCACACATTCGTGGTCGTGACCATCGCGATCTTTTTCATCTTCCAGCTGGCTGCCTTCAACTTGTCCTTCACCGGAGGCACCTCGGGGATCTTCATGCCGATCGCGCCGTTCTCGGCGGCCAACTACAACCAACCCTTCTATTACGTCGGGCTGGCGATCTTGATCCTCACCATGATCGTGTCGTGGGCGGTGCGACGGTCCCGGTTCGGCTTGCAACTGCTGGCCATCCGCGACGACGAAGACCGCGCCCGCGGTCTCGGCGTGAGGACGGAGCGGGTCAAGCTGAGCGCGTTTGTGATCTCGGCGTTCCCGGTCGGGATGGTCGGCGGGCTCTACTTCTACTTCATCGGCCAGGTGTTTCCGCAGTCGGCGTTCGATCCGCTGTTCGACGTGTCGCTGGCGCTGATGGGCTTCCTCGGCGGGATCGGCACGCTGACCGGCCCGGTGCTCGGCGCGCTGGTACTCGAGGCCCTGCAGCAGTACTTCACCCAGAGCTTCTCGGGCACCGGCACCTACCTGATCGCCTACGGGATCCTGTTTCTGGCCGTGGTCCTGTTGCTGCCGCGCGGAGTGATCCCGACGATCTCACAGCTGGCCCAGGACCGGCGCGCCCGGGGCCGGGCCGAGACCGCCCCCGACGCGGCGCTCGGAGGCGGCGTGGCGAGGGTGGCGCGATGAGCCCGCTGCTCGAAGTCAGCGCCGTCTCGAAGTCATTCGGGGGCGTGCGGGCCCTGTCTGTGTGCGACCTGGCCGTCGAGCGGGGCGCGATCCACGGCCTCATCGGTCCCAACGGGTCGGGCAAGACGACGCTGTTCAACGTGATCACCGGGTATGAGCGGATCCAGCAGGGAGACGTGCGCTTCGACGGCGCCGAGATCACGAACGCGCCGCCGGACCGGGTGTTCGGCCTGGGGATCGGCCGGACGTTCCAGCTGACCAGGATCTTCGCGCGGCTGACCGTGCTCGAGAACATGCTGGTGGCCACGCAGCGCAAGCAGGGCTGGCTGCGCGCCGTGATGCGCCTGGCGGGCTCGGCGGCCGAACGACGGCGTGCCAGCGAGCTGCTCGAGTTCGTCGGCATCGCCGGTCTCGCGCACGAGCCCGCGGGCAACCTGTCATTCGGTCAGCGCAAGCTGCTCGAGCTCGCTTCGCTGCTGGTCGCCGATCCCGCCGTGCTGCTCCTCGACGAGCCGACCGGTGGCGTGAACCCGACGCTGATCAAGCACCTCGGCGATCGCATCGCCGCGCTCAACGAGGCCGGCAAGACGTTCCTGGTCGTCGAGCACAACATGGAGTTCGTGATGAACCTGTGTCACCACGTGACCGTGCTCAGCCAGGGCAGCACGCTGACGAGCGGCCGGCCGGAGGAGGTCCGGGCCAACCCCGCGGTGCTCGATGCCTACCTCGGGGGCGAGGACGACCAGCGGACCCAGCTGGAGCTGGTCGGAGATGCCGTCGGGGCCCGCCCGGCTCGCGCGCCCGTGAAAACGCCGGCGCTCATGCCGGGGGTGAAGCTCGGCGGCCCTGAGCCGCTGCTCAGCGTGCGGGGCGTGACCGCCGGCTACGGCGGCGGCGACATCCTCAAGCAGGTGTCGCTCGACGTACCCGAAGGGACGATCACCTGCATCGTCGGACCGAACGGAGCGGGCAAGTCGACGCTGCTGGCGACGATCAGCGGACTGCTGCAATTACGGCAGGGGGAGATCCGATTCGGCGGCGAGGTGATCTCGGGGCATTCGCCGCGGCGGATCCTGGCCAAGGGGATTTCGCTGATCCCCCAGGCCCACAGCCTGTTTGCCCAGATGACCGTCCGCGAGAACGTGGAACTGGGGGCCTTCACGGTCAAGGATCCGGCGCTCGTGCGCAAGCGGCGCCAGGCGGTCGAGGAGCTGTATCCGATTGTGCGCGAGCGGGCTGACGAGAAAGCGGGAAGTCTCTCCGGGGGCCAGCAGCGGCTGGTGGAATTCGCGCGCAGCCTGATGCTCGACCCGACGATGATCGTCCTCGACGAGCCCTCGATGGGCCTCGATCCCCACACCCGGCAGACCGTGTTCGAGATGGTGGAGCTGATGAACCGGCAGGGCAAGACGATCCTGCTGGTGGAACAAAACGCCCGGGCCGGGTTGCGACTCAGCTCCCGCGGGGTGGTGCTGGAGAACGGGATCGTGCGCCTGACGGGCTCCGGTCGCGAGGTGCTCGAGCATCCCGAGATCGCGGCGCTGTACCTCGGGGGCGTGGTGCCGGCCGACTCGGAGCAACCGGTTCGATAATGGCGCGCGTGCGACCCACGGTCACGATCAGGGACGTGGCGCGGTTGGCGAGGGTTCACCCGGGAACGGTCTCGCGGGCGCTGAACGCCGAGACCCGCGCGCTGGTCAATCAGGAGACCGCGGAGCGCGTGCTCCGCGCCGCCGAGGAGCTCGACTACCGGCCCAACCCGATCGCCCGCGGGCTGAAGACCAACCGCTCCTACACCATCGGCGTCCTCATCCCGGACATCACCAACCCACTGTTCCCGCCGATCCTGCGCGGGATCGAGGATCGGCTGGACGACGCCGGCTACACCGCGCTGATCGTCAACACGGACAACGATGCCGAACGCGAACGCAGTCACCTGGAGGCGATGCGGACCCGCCAGGTCGACGGCTTCATCTCCGCCACGGCACGGCTCGACCGCGAGCTCCTGGCCGACATCGCCGCCCGGGGGACGCCGCTGGTGCTGGTCAATCGCAGCTTGGAGGATGGATCGGTGCCCGCGGTGGCGGTCGATGACCGGCAGGGCATCCGGCTGGCGGTGGAGCACGTGGCAGGCCTCGGGCACGAGCGGATCGGCCACCTGGCGGGGCCTCAGAACACTTCGACCGGGCACCGCCGGCACCTCGGCTTCGTCGAGGCGATACGGGCCGCGGGGAAGGGGGTGCCGAAGACCGGCATCAGCTTCAGCGACTGGTTCACCGAGCAGGAGGGCGCTCGGCTGTGCGCCGAGCTGCTGGACAACGGACGCGACCTGACCGCGATCGTGGCCGCCAACGACCTTCTCGCGATCGGCTGTTACGACACGCTCGAGGCGCGCGGCCTGCGCTGTCCCGAGGACATCTCGATCGTCGGCTTCAACGACATGCCGCTCGTCGATCATCTGCGCCCGCCGTTGACGACCGTGCGAGTCCCGCAGCGCGAGATCGGCACCGTCGCTGCCGACCTGCTGCTCGGGCGGTTGGCGGAGGGCTCCGACGTGGCCCGCGAGATCCTGCTCGAACCGACCCTGATCGTCAGAGGATCGACCGCGGCGCCGCGCCAGACCGGGCGCCGGCGCGGACCCGCCGGCCGGTGATGGGCGCGATCGACGTTCACGCCCACGTGATCGTGCCCGAGCTGCTGCGCGAGGCCGCGCCCGAGGAGCCGTGGCGGCCCACGGTCCGGCGCCAGGACGGGCGTCAGATCGTCGAGCTGGACGGCCACGCCGTGGCCTCGGTACCGGGTGAGCTCGTCGACCTCGACCGGATCCTCGCCGCTCATGAGCGTGTGGGGATTGACCGCGTGGTGATGTGCCCGTGGGTCCCGCTGCTGTTCTACGCCGTCGAAGCCGACGAGGGGCTGCGCCGCTGCCGGCTGCAGAACGACGGTCTCGCCCGGCTCCGCGCCGAACAGCCCGACCGGGTGAGCGTGCTGGGGGCGGTGCCGCTGCAGGATCCCGAGCTGGCGGCGGCCGAGCTCGCGGCGATGATGGCCTCGGGCGGTTTCGCCGGCGTGGAGGTTGCGTCCAGCGTCGGCGGCGCGTACCTCGGGGATCCCCGCTTCGAGCCGTTCTGGTCGGCGGCCGAGAAGCTCGGCGCGTTGGTGTTCATCCACCCGACCACGCGGGGCTTCCCCGTGGCCGTGCTCGATCAGTACTACCTGCACAATCTCGTCGGCAACCCGATCGAGACGACGATCACGGCGGCGCACATGGTGCTGGCCGGCGTGATGGAACGCCATCCGTCGCTGAACGTCCTGCTGGCCCACGGAGGCGGCGCGATCGTGGCCCTCCGCGGCCGGCTGCGCCGGGGCCGGGAGGCGGTCGCGGCCGCGGGCCGAGAGCTCCGCGAAGCCCCCGACGCGGCGATCGGCCGGTTTCTGTTCGACACGGTCACGCACGACTCCGGGGCGCTGCGGGCGCTGGTCGAGGCGGTCGGCGCCGACCGGGTGTTGCTGGGCTCGGACTATCCATTCGACATGGCCGACCCCGACCCCGCGGCGACGGTCCGGGCGGCCGGGCTCGAGTCGGCCGCGGTGAACGCGCTGCTGTTCGCCAACGCCGAGCGGGCGCTCGCCCCCGATCTGGTGCGGGCCCGGTGATCGTCGTGCCCGACGCCCGGGTGCAGGCGGCAATCGACAACTGGGGCCCGCGGCTGATCGCGAGTGGAGTGGACCACAACGAGTTCGTGCGGACCACGTCGGCGATCCGGCGGTGGGCCCAGTGGCTCGACGCGTGGACGGCCACCGCCGAGGCCCACGAGGTGCTGGCGAGCAGCGCTCGATCGGAGGGGCATCTGCGGACCGCCGGCGAGGCCTTCCTCCGGGCCGCCCTCGGCTACCACTTCGCGAAGTTCGTGTGGGTGCTCGATTCCGAACGCAACCGGCGAGCCACCGAGGCGTCGGTGCGCGCCCTCTACTCGGCGCTGGCGCTGCTCGACCCGACGGCGGAGCGGATCGAGGCCCCGCTCGCCGGCGCCACAGTGGTGGGAAACCTCCGCCGACCTGCCGCCGACCGGCCTCCGCCGCTGGTGATCCTGATCCCGGGATTGGATTCGACCAAGGAGGAGTTCTACGCGTGGGAATCCGTGTTCCTGCACCGGGGGATGGCCACGCTGTCGCTCGACGGACCGGGCCAGGGCGAGACCGGCTTTCGGATCCACATCCAGCCGGACTATGAGGTGGCGGTCGCGGCGGCACTCGACGCGCTCGCCGGCCGGCCCGAGCTCGATCTTGACCGGGTCGGCGCCGTCGGCGTGAGCCTGGGCGGCTACTACGCCCCGCGCAGCGCCGCGTTCGAGCCTCGGATCAAGGCCGTGGCGGGCGTGAGCGGCCCGTTTGAGCTCTCGGCCGTGTGGGACACCCTGCCGGCGCTGACGCGGGAGACGTTCGCCCACCACAGCGGGGCCGGCGATGATGATCAGGCCGCGGAGATCGCCCGCCGACTGAGTCTCAGCGGGGTGGCCGGGCTGATCGAGCAGCCGTGTCTGGTGGTGACAGGAAGACGGGACCGGGTGATTCCCTGGACAGAGACGAAGCGAATCGCGGAGGCGGCGCCGCGCGGCGAATGGGTCCTGTTCGAGGATGGGACGCACGTGTGCAACAACGTCCCGTTCAGGTATCGGCCCCTGGTGGCCGACTGGATGCGGGATCGGCTCGGGTGAGTGGTGATCGGTCAGCGGCTGACCCGGCGTGAGGACGAGCGGGCGCTCCGGGGGCAGGGTCGCTTTCTCGACGACATCGGGCGGCCGCGGCTGGCCCACGCGGCGTTCGTTCGCAGTCCGCACGCCCACGCCGCGATCACCGGCGTCCGCAAGCCCCGTGAAGCTCCTGGGCTGATCGCGGTGCTCACTGCCGCGGATCTGGGCGACCGGGTCCGGCCGCTGCCGCTGCCGGCGCTCGAAGGAGTCGAGATCGCCCCCGAGCCGCACCCGATCCTGGCGCGTGATGAGGTTCGCTACGTCGGCCAGCCGGTGGCCGCGGTGATCGCCGAGTCACGTGCCCTGGCCGAGGACGCGGCGGAGCTCGTCGACGTCGACTACGAGCCTCGCCGCGCGGTGGTCGACCCTCGGGCTTCGGATCACAGGCTGATGGGCTGGTCGCGCTCCAGTGGCGATGTCGACGGGGCCTTCGAGTCGGCCGCGCATGTGGTCCGCGGCCGCTACGCCTTGCCGCGCGTGGTCGCCGTCCCGATCGAGACGCGCGGCTGCGTGGTCGAGCACGATCCCCGCCGTGACCTTCTGACCGTGTGGTGCTCGGTCCAGGACCCGCACCGACCATTGTCACAGCTCTCCCGCGTGCTCGATCGCCCCAGGAACACGATCCGCGTGATCGTTCCCGACGTGGGCGGCGCGTTCGGGAGCAAGGGCGTCATCGCGCCGGAGATCGCGGCGGTCGCGTGCGCGGCGGTGGACGTGGGCCGGCCGGTGAAGTGGGCCGAAGACCGGCTGGAGAACTTCCTGGCCGCGTATCAGGGCCGGGGGATCGAGGGCGAGCTCGAGCTGGCGCTCGATGCTGAAGGCCGGATGCTGGCCCTCACCGCGCGGTTGTACGCCGACCTCGGCGCCTACCTGCTGAGCTCGACCGCGGTCCCGCCGCTGACGGCCGCGATGCTGATCACCGGCTGCTACGAGATCCCGGCGGTCCGGGCCACGATCCTGGGGTCTCGCACCAACCGGGTCCCGACGGGTCCCTACCGCGGGGCGGGCCGGCCCGACGCCGCGTACCTGCTCGAGCGGCTCGTCGACGACGCGGCGCGGGTGGTTGCGATCGATCGACTCGAGCTGCGCCGGCGCAACCTGATCCGTCGCTTTCCCCACCGTACGCCGCTGGGGCTGACCTACGACTCGGGCGATTACGAGCGCTGCCTGGACCTGGCCCTGGAGCTCGCGCGCCTCGACGGGGCTGGTCGTGGCTCACCGGATCGGGTCGCCGGCACCGGCGTGGGCGTGTTCGTGGAGCGCGCGGGCGGGCAGTGGGAGAGCGCGGAGGTGGAGGTCGAGCCGGGGGGCCGGATCGTGGTCCGCAGCAGCTCCTCGCCCCACGGTCAGGGTCACGAGACGACGTTCGCGCAGATCGTGGCTGCGCGCCTGGGCATCGATCCCGTCGCGGTCGCGCTGCGATTTGGCGACAGCGCCGAGGCGCCTCCGGGGGTGGGCACGTTCGGCAGCCGGTCGGTGGCCATGGCGGGATCGGCGATCGCCGTCGCGCTCGAGGAGCTGATCGAGACCGGGCGGCGCCGGGCCGCGGGCGTGCTGGGGGCCGATGTGGACGCGGTGTCGTTCGCGCACGGCCGCTTTGTCGCCGGAGAGGTCTCGCTGTCGCTGGCCGATGTGGCCGACGCGGCGCCCCCGGCGGGAACGCAGGGCGGCCTCCGGGCCTCCGCGCGGTTTGAGTCCGAGCTCGTGTTCTCCTCGGGCGCGTACGCCGCCGCCGTCGAGATCGAGCGGTCGACCGGCCGGCTGCATGTGCTCGGGATCGCGGCCGTGGACGACGCCGGGAACGTGATCAACCCCCTGCTCGCGCATGGTCAGGTGATCGGCGGCGTGGCCCAAGGGCTCGGCGAGTGCGTCCTCGAGGAGGCCGTCGTCGATGCGGATGGTCAGCCCCGGTCCTTGTCGCTGATGGACTACAGCCTGTTGACCGCGGCCGAGATGCCGCCGGTGTGCACGGGCGAGGTGTGCACCCCGTCGCCGCTGAACCCGCTCGGGGCCAAGGGCGTTGGTGAAGGGGGGGCGATCGGGACGCTGCCCGCGGTGGCCAACGCGGTCGCCGACGCGCTCGGGTGCCACGTCGATCCGCCGTTCTCGGACGAGAAGCTGTGGCGGGCGCTGCGGGCGACTGGCAGATGAAGCCGGCCCCGTTCGCGTACGAGGCTCCACGGTCGCTCGCCAGTGCGATCGGCCTCCTCGGCGATCGGTCCAAGGCGCTGGCCGGTGGTCAGAGCCTCGTTCCGCTGCTGAACTTCCGGCGAGTTCGTCCGGCGCTGGTGGTCGACCTGGGTCGGCTCGCGGAGCTGGACCACATCCGTTGTTCCGAGGGCCGGCTGCGGATCGGGGCGATGACCCGGCAGGTCGCGGTCGAGCGCTCGGAGCTGATCGAAGATCGCTGGCCGCTGCTCCGCCAGGCGGTGGCCAACGTCGGACACGCGGCGATCCGCAGCCGGGGGACGATCGGCGGCTCGGCCGCCCACGCCGACCCGTGTGCGGAGCTGCCCGCCGCCTTGATGGCGCTGGACGCCCGGTTTCGGGTGCAGTCCACCCGGGGGGAGCGTTGGCTGACCGCTCCCGAGTTCGTCCGCGGCCGACACCGGACGGCCATCGGGCCCGACGAGTTGCTGATCGAGATCGAGGTGCCGGCGATGCCGCCGGGGGCGCGGACCGCGTTCCTCGAGCACGCGCCCACGCAGGGCGATTTTGCCGTTGCCGGGGTGGCCGCGGTCGTGGTCCCGCGCGAATACGCGGCGATCGCGTTGCTCGGAGCGGGGCCGGTGCCGGTCAGCTCGGCGGCAGCCGAGCAGGCGGTGATAGCCGGGGCGGAGCCTCGAGAGGCCGCCGGCGCGGCGGTCGCGGGCATCGATGGCGACTATCGCCGGGCGCTGTTGGCTGAGCTCGTGCGTCGCGCGCTGGAGGGGATAGGCCAGTGAGGATCGAGGTCGAGATCAACGGCGCGCGATCCGCCGGCGACGTCGAGCCCCGCACGCTGCTGTCGGATTTCATCCGCCACCACGCCCGGCTGACCGGGACCCACGTGGGGTGCGAGCACGGCGCCTGCGGGTCGTGCACGGTGCAGCTGGATGGCGAGCCGGTGCGGTCCTGCCTGATGCTCGCGGTCCAGGCCGATGGGCACCGGGTGCGGACCGTCGAGGGGCTGGCCACTCCGGACGGCGAGTTGACGCCGTTGCAGCGGGCGTTCACCGACCACCACGCTCTGCAATGCGGCTTCTGCACGCCCGGGTTCCTGATGACCGCGGAGGCGCTCCTGCGACGCTGCCCCCACCCGACCGAGGAACAGATCCGCCACGAGCTGGCGGGGAATCTGTGCCGATGCACCGGCTACGAGGGGATCGTGGCCGCGGTGATGGCGGTGGCGGGGGAGGGCCGGGGCTCGTAGGCGGGGGTGGCGGCGGGCGTCAGTGGGCGACGGGCGTTGGGGGGCGGGTGGGCCGGGCGCTGGTCCACGCGAGCTGGTAGCCCGACGTCGGCTCGAGCCCGGTCCGGGACGCCATGGCCACCGAAACGTTACGTGGTCGATTCGCCATTCGGATGGCGTTACGCTGCCGCCCTCTGGGCACCGTAACGTCGCGGCGTCTCGCGGGCCCGAATTCCGCGTGACGTTGGCGTGGTTTGGCTGTCCCGGGGATCGAGGGGCTTCGCCGGCGACATACGGGTTGGCGACGTGGCTGGCGTCCGTCCGGGGTCCCGCCGGCGTCCGTCCCGGGCCGCCGCCGGCGCCACCGCCCGCTCTCAGCCCGCCGCCGACCAGCCGCAGCCGCCGGCGGCCGCTCTCACCCCAGCGCCGGCTGCCCGACGTCCGCCGTGCCCCGGGGCGTGGCCTCGTGGGTGTCGCTGTCCAGTTCGGTGTTGCGGTTTGACTGGGGGTCGCGCTCGAGAGGAAGGCTGCCGCCGGCGGTGAAGTACGGCCGGCCGGCGATGATCAGGTCTTCCGCCGGGAAGCGTGTGATCAGCTCGCAGCCGTCGGCGGTGACCACGAGCTGCTCCTCGATTCGCGCCGCCGACCAGCCGTCGCTCGCCGGCCAGAACGTCTCCAGCGCGAACACCATGCCCTCCTTGATCTCCTCGGGATGGTCGAGCGACACCAGGCGGCTGAAGACGGGCTTTTCCCAGATCGAGAGGCCGACGCCGTGGCCGAACTGCAACGCGAACGCCGCCTCCTCGTCGGCGAAGCCGAAGTCCTGTGCCGGCGGCCACACCGAGGCGACCTCGCCGGTGGTGACACCAGGTCGGATCAGGTCGATCGCCGCATCGAGGTAGTAGCGGCAGCGCTTGTAGGCGTCGGTCAGCGCTCGCGACGCGCTGGCCACGGCGAACGTGCGGTAGTAGCACGTGCGGTAGCCCATGTAGCTGTGGAGGATGTCGAAGTACGCAGGGTCGCCGGGACGCAGCGGTCGATCGGTGAAGACGTGCGGATGGGGGCTGCAACGCTCGCCGGAGATCGCGTTGACGCCCTCGACGAACTCGGAACCCATCTCGTAGAGGACCTTGTTGACGAGCGCGACGCAGTCGTTCTCGCGGATCCCGGCCCGCATCGTCCGGTAGAGCTCCTCGTAGGCGGCATCGACCATCGCGCAGGCCATGTTCAGCAAGGTGATCTCGTCCGTGGTCTTGATCACCCGGGCCTGCTGCATCAGCTGCTGCCCGTCGACGATCTGGATGCCCTGGCGCTGAAGCGCGAACAGGACGGGCGGCTCGATCGCGTCGACGCCCACGGGCTCCCCGAGCAGCCCCCGCTGCTCGAGCTCGACCCGGATCTTGTCGGCAACGTCCTCGGCCCGGCCGGACTGCGGCGACATTGCGCCGCGCAGAGTGGAGATGCCGGCGCGCGACCGGCCATCGCCCAACCAGGGGTTATAGAGCTGGTGGTGGCGCGCGGCCGAACCGAAGTCCCACATGATCGGGTCCTCGCCCTGCGGGAGCAGGCAGAAGCGGTTGAGCTTGTCGGCGGCCCAGGTTCCGATGTGGGTGGCGGTGATGTATCGGATGTTGGGCATGTCGAAGCACAGCAGCGCGCCCAGCTCAGAGGACGCGAGCAGCGACTTGATGCGGGCCAGGCGCTCGGCGCGCAGCCGGCCGTAATCGACCCGCTCCTCCCAGTCGACGCCCATCACGCCGTAGCTGTGAAGTCCCATCTGGTCCTCCCGTCCTTCGGTTGCGACTAGTCTAACCGCACGCCTGCAAACGTTTGCAGAAAAGATAGCCCGAGGGGTGGGGCGGATCAAGGGAGACCGATACGTGCTGGCGGGCTGGGGGAAGACGCCGTGGCGATCCGCCGCCGCCGGCGCGTCGCTTGACGCCCCTCCGAGCGTGGGATACATTTTCTGCAAACGATTGCAAGGAGCGTAGGCATGAGCGGCGACCAACGGCTTGGCTGGATCGGCGTTGGCCGCATGGGCAGGCCGCTCGTCACCCGGTTGCTGGAGGCCGGTGCCGATGTCGCCGTGTACAACCGGACGCGGGCGAAGGCCGAGTCGCTGGCCGAGCGCGGGGCGACGATCGTGGACGCGCCGGCGGAGCTTGCCGACCGCGACATCGTGTTCACGATGGTCGCCGGCAACGCCGATGTCGAGGCGGTGGTGACCGGGCCCGACGGCCTCCTTGCGCACGATCGGGTGGCCCCGCGCGTGATCGTCGATTCGAGCACGATCTCTTCCGAGGTGGCGGCCGAGATCCGCGCGGCCGCCCAGCGGCGCGGCACGGCGATGCTGGCCGCCCCGGTCAGCGGCAATCCCAAGGTGGCGGCCAGTGGGCGTCTGACGATCGTGACCTCGGGGCCGCGGGAGGCATGGCTGCAGACACGGCCGTATCTCGAGCTGCTCGCGCGCAGCGTCACCTATTGCGGTGAGGGCGAGCTGGCGCGGCTGGTGAAGATCTGCCACAACCTGCTGCTCGGGGTCGTCGCGCAGTGCATGGCCGAGATCACGGTCCTGGCCGAGAAGGGCGGTATTTCGCGCGCCGACTTCCTGGAGTTCCTCAACGACAGCGTGATGGGGTCGACCTTCACTCGCTATAAGACGCCCGCCTACGTCAACCTCGACTACGCACCCACGTTCACTCCCGAGCTGCTGCTCAAGGACTTCCACCTCGGCCTGGAAGCGGCGCGCGAACAGGGGGTGGCGATGCCACTGGCGGCCGCGACCGAACAGATCGTGCAAAGCGCCGCCTCGCTGTACGGCGACGACGTCGACTTCGCGGTCCTGCTCGAGCTCGCGGCCAAGGCCTCGGGCCTCGAGCTCGAACCCGAGGACGTCGAGGTCGACGACGGGCTCAGCCCGGTCGACCCGCAATCCAACGGCGGCGGTCCCGGGCGGGCCCCCGCGCCGTTAGACGAATAGGCCCCCGCGCCGTTAGACGAAGAGCAACAGCGGACGCTCGAGCAGGTCGCTGATCCGGGCCAGGAACCGGGCGCCGTCGGCTCCATAGAGGATGCGGTGGTCGCAGGCCAGCGTCAGCAGGACGGTCGGGCGAGCCACCACCGCGCCGCTGCCTTCATCGACCACCGGGCGGGGCCGGAGCGAACCGACCGCGAGGATGGCGGCCTGCGGCGGGTTGATCACGGCGCTGAAGCTGTCCACGCCGTGCATCCCGAGGTTCGAGACCGTGAACGTCCCACCGCTCAGCTCGGCCGGCGAGATCGAACCGTCGCGCACCCGCGCCGCCAGCGCTCGCGACTGGACGGCGATCTCAGGGAGCGATTTCGTGTCCGCGTCGAAGATCGTGGGGACGAGGAGCGCGGCCGGCGCCGCCACCGCGATCCCCACGTTCACGCGCGAATAGGTCTCGATCGCCCCATCCCGGTAGGCCCCATTGACGCGCGGGAACTCGCGCAGCGCGATCGCCACCGCGCGGACGATGAAGTCGTTGATCGAGGGATGAGGATCGACGGCCTCGCGCAGCTGCTCTCGGGCCGCCACCGTCGCCGTCATGTCGACCTCGCGGCGCAACTCGATGTCCGGGACCGTCGCCCGCGACTCGGCCATGCGACGGGCGATGGTCGCCTGCGTCCGGCTGAGCTGCTGGCGCGCCGAGGCGCCCTTGGTCGACGTGGCCCCGACCGAGGCGCCGTTGGCGCCGGCGGCCGCTTGCGCGCCGGCCGCTGCCCGCTCCCCGCCGCCGGCCGCTCGCTCGACGTCGGTTCTGGTGACGCGGCCGCCGGGCCCTGACCCGGCGAGCGCGGCCAGATCCACGCCCCGCTCAGCGGCGAGCCGGCGGGCGAGCGGCGAGGCCTTGGAGCGCGCCCGGGTCGCTGAGGGCGCGGTGAAGCCGGGAGACGCGGGCGCCGGCGGTTGTGCGCGCGGCCGCGCTGGACTGGGCCCCGACGGTGAGCGCGCCGGATGGGCTCTGAACGGGGAGCTCCTCGCTCGCCTCCCCAAGGACGGCGATCGGCGCGCCCACCGGGACTACTGCGCCCTCTCCCACAGTCAAGCCGAGGACCACGCCCCCTTCTTGCGCTTCGTGGATGACGGTGGCCTTGTCGGTCTCGATCTCCACGAGCGGCTGCCCGGCCTCGACGGCGTCGCCCTCCGCCACCAGCCATCGCAAGATCGTGCCCTCCACCATCGAGTCCGACAGGCGTGGCATGACGATTTCGTGGGCCAAATGTCCTCGCGTTCGGCCGGGGGCTGCAAACGTTTGCGATACTATCGCACGAAGATGGCCAGGGTCCAGACCGCGAAGCGCTCCGAAGCGGCCGCCACATACCTGGAGGGCTACGCACGGATGCTGCTGATCCGGCGCTTCGAGACCTCCATGCATCGGTTGTTCCTGGCCGGGGAAGTGCATGGTACGACCCACCTCTACGCTGGCCAGGAAGCGGTTGCGGTCGGGGTCTGCCTGGCGCTCGAACCGGACGACTACGCCGCCGGCACCTACCGCGGTCACGGCCACGCGCTCGCCAAGGGCACCCCGCCCGAGCCACTGGTGGCCGAGATGCTCGGCCGGGCCACCGGGATCTGCGGGGGCCGGGCCGGATCGATGAACGTGATCGATCTCGAGCACGGACTGATCGGCTGCTACGGAATCGTCGGCGGGTCGATCGCCGCAGCCCTGGGCGCGGGCCTCTCGGCCAAGCGGCAGGGTCGGGTGTCGGTCGGTTTCTTCGGCGACGGCGCGGCCAACCAGGGCTACTTCCACGAGTGCCTGAACATGGCCAGCGTGCTCTCGCTCCCGGTCGTGTTCGTGTGCGAGAACAACCTCTACGGCGAGTTCACGCCGATGGCGACGGTCACGGCCGGCGCCGACATCGCGGGCCGCGGCCGCGCGTACGGGATGCCCTCTGCCGTGGTCGACGGCAACGACCTGTGGGCGGTCCATGCGGCCGCCGGCGAGGCGGTGGCGCGAGCGCGGGGAGGGGGCGGTCCGACCCTGCTCGAGTGTCACACCTACCGCCACTACGGACACTCCAAGAGCGATCCGGCCCCGTACCGGCCGCAGCAGGAGGTGGAGCGCTGGATGGCCCGCGATCCACTGAAGCTGGCCCGCGCGCGCCTGCTGGAGGAGGGGATCGGCGAGGAGCAGATCACCGCCGCCGAGCGGGCCGCCGGAGAGTTGATCGAGCGGGCGGTGGCGAGCGCGCTTGCGGCTCCGTATCCGGATCCCGAGTCGGAGGCCGCCACCGAGTTTCGGCCATGAGCGAGCTCGAGTTCCGCGTCGCGATCCGGGACGCGCTCGCCGAGGAACTGGAGCGCGATCCGGCCGTGGTGTTCTTCGGCGAGGACATCGCGGTCGCCGGCGGCGTGTTCAAGGCCACGCCGGGACTGTTCGAGCGCTTCGGCCCCGAGCGCGTGTTCGACACCCCGATCTCCGAGCTCGCGCTGGCCGGCGCCGCCTACGGGGCCGCGGTGACCGGGCTGCGGCCGGTGTTCGAGGTGATGTTCGGGGACTTCATGGGCCTGGCCATGGACAGCCTCGTGAACCAGGTGGCGAAATTCTGGTACCTCTCGGGCGAGCAGGGGAGCGTCCCCCTGGTGGTGCGCTCGGCGGTCGGTGGCGGCGGGCGCTTCGGCGCCGTCCACTCCCAGAGCCACGGCAGCTGGTTTCAGGGGATCCCGGGGCTGAAGATCGTCTTCCCGTCCTCTCCGGCGGAGGCCAAGGGCCTGCTCAAGGCCTCGATCCGGGACGAGAACCCGGTGATCTTCCTGGAGCACAAACGGCTGTACTCGGTCAAGGGCCCGTCGCCGGAGACGGAGACGCTCCCGCTGGGGGAGGCCGGCATCGCCCGCCACGGGGAGGACCTGACGATCTCGTCGGTCGGTCGCGGAGTCCCCGACGCGCTCGCGGCGGCCGAGGTGCTGGCCGGCGAGGGCATCTCCGCGGAGGTCGTCGACCTGCGGACCCTGCGTCCGCTCGACCTCGCCACCGTGCTGGCGTCGGTCGCCCGCACGAACCGGCTGCTGGCCGTCGAGGAGGGCCCGCGGACCGGCGGCTGGGCGACCGGCCTGCTCGGCGCGGTGGCCGAGCAGGCCCTTCACGACCTCGACGACGCCTGGATCGTGGCCACGGACGAGACCCCGATCCCCTACAGCCCGACGCTCGAGGACGCGTTCATCCCCGACGTCGAGGCGATCCTGGCCAGCATTCGCTCCCGCGCCGGCGTGGGCGCGAACTGAGCCGCCACCGCCGGCCGGTTCCAGGGTCCGTTCGCCGGGGCGCCGAGCTCTTGCCTCGCCGTGCGGATTTAATGCTGCTGATGGAGCAGGACGAGATCACCCCCGACGGCAGCGACCTGGCCGAGATGCTCGAGCGGCGCGCGCTCACCGAGGACCCGGCCCGCGCGGAGGCGGTGGCGCGTCGCCATGCCGCCGGCGGGCGCACGGCGCGTGAGAACATCGCCGATCTCGTCGATCCGGGATCGTTCGTCGAGTACGGCCGACTCGCCATCGCCGCCCAGCGCTCGCGCCGCGACCTGCGGGAGCTGATCGAGCGCACGCCCGCGGACGGTCTCGTCGGAGGCACGGCTCGGATCAACGGCGAGCTGTTCGGAGAGCGCAGCGCGTGCGCGGTGCTGTCCTACGACTACACCGTGCTCGCCGGCACGCAGGGCGCGCTCGGGCACCGCAAGAAGGACCGCCTGTTCGAGCTGATCGAGCGGATGCGGCTACCCACCGTGTTCTTCGCCGAGGGCGGCGGCGGGCGGCCCGGGGACACCGACTATCCAGTCGTCTCCGCGCTCGACACCCGGGCGTTCGCACTGTGGGCGCGGCTGTCGGGGCTGGTGCCGCGGATCGCCGTCGTGGCCGGGCGGTGCTTCGCCGGTAACGCGGTGATCGCCGGCTGCTCGGATCTGATCGTGGCCACCGAAAACGTGTCGATCGGCATGGGCGGGCCGGCGATGATCGCCGGCGGTGGTCTGGGCGACGTCGATCCCGACGCCGTCGGCCCGATCGACGTCCAGGCCCCGAACGGGGTGGTCGACGTGGTCGTCGCCGATGAGCAGGAGGCGGTGGCGGTGACCAAGCGGCTGCTGAGTTACTTCCAGGGCCCCGTGGCCCCCGGGTCCGCGCCCGACCAGCGCCCGCTGCGCGACCTCGTCCCGGAGCGCCAGCGGCGCGCCTACAGCGTGGCGCCGATCATCGAGACGCTGGCCGACGACGGCTGGGCGATGTTCCTGCGCAGCCGGTTCGCGCCGGAGATGGTCACCGCCCTGGCCCGGATCGAGGGCCGCCCCGTGGGCTTCATCGCCAACAACACGATGTACATGGCCGGAGCGATCACCAGCGACGCCGCCGACAAGGCCGCCCGCTTCCTCCAGCTGTGCGACACGTTCGCGCTGCCCGTGATCTCGCTCGTCGACACGCCCGGGATGATGGTCGGGCCGGAAGCCGAAGCGACGGGGTTGGTTCGCCACACCTCCCGGCTGCTGGTCGCGGGCGCGGCGCTGGAGGTGCCGTTCGTCGCCGTCGTCCTGCGGCGCGGTTACGGCCTCGGGGCCCAGGCGATGACGGCCGGTAGCCTGCACGAGCCGCTGCTCACGGTGGCCTGGCCCTCGGCTCACCTCGGCCCGATGGGCCTCGAGGGTGCCGTCCGGCTGGGGCTGCGGAAGGAGCTCGAGGCGATCGCCGACGAGGCCGCGCGCGAGCAACGGGTCAAGGAGGTGACCGCCGCCGCCCAGGAGAATGCCAAGGCGATCAATGCGGCGATGCTGTTCGAGCTCGACGACGTGATCGATCCGGCGGAGACGCGATCGCTGATCGCCTCGACGCTCGCCGCGGCCGCCAACCGCCCCGGGCGGCGCCGGCGCCGGCGGATCGTGGACACGTGGTAGCCGGGTTGTCGTCCGGCCGATGACCGACGCGACCACATCAGCCGCTCCGTTCTCCGGACGGACTGCGTGGGCACGAAATCTGGAAGCCCCGTTGCGCGATTTCCTGCGCACCGAGACCGGCAGCGCGGCGATCCTGCTGGGAGCGACGGTGGCAGCGCTGGCGTGGGCGAACATCGACCAAGACTCGTACGAGCGCGTGTGGAGCACGGTCCTCTCGATCACGATCGGCCGCCACGGGGTCTCCCAGGATCTCCGCCAATGGGTCAACGCCGGGCTGATGACGTTCTTCTTCTTCGTCGTAGGGCTCGAGGCTCGGCGCGAGTTCGACCTCGGCGAGTTGCGCGATCGCCGCCGCCTGGTGCTACCGGTCGTGGCCGGGCTCGGCGGGATGCTCGTCCCGGTCCTGATCTACCTGGCCGTGAACGCCGGTCACTCCTCGCGCCACGGGTGGGGGGTGGCGATGTCGACCGACACGGCGTTCGCGCTCGGGATGCTGGCGCTCGTCGGGCGGCGCTTCCCCGACAGCCTGCGGGCGTTCATCCTCACGATCGCCGTCGCCGACGACCTCCTGGCCCTCGTGGTGATCGTCGTCGCCTACAGCGGCGCGGTCAGGGTCGTGGCGCTGGTCATCGGGATCCTCGTCTTCGCCGTGGTCCTCGCCGTGCGCGCTCGCCGCGTTCACAACGGCGCCGTGTACGCGGTGCTCGGCGCGACGGCGTGGGTCGCGTTCCTGAAGTCGGGCATCGATCCGGTGGTCGTCGGCCTGGCCATGGGGCTGCTGACGATCGCCTATCCGGCGGTCCGGGCCGACCTGGAGCGGGCGACCGATCTGTTCCGGCTGTTCCGTGAGCAGCCCACCTCCGAGCTCGCGCAGGACGCAAGGGCCGGGTTGCGGTCGGCGCTGTCTCCCAACGAGCGCTATCAGCAGCTCTACCACCCGTTCACGAGTTACGTGATCGTGCCGCTGTTCGCGATCGCCAACGCCGGGATCGTGATCAACGGGAGCTTCCTGTCGCGTGCTTACACATCGCCGATAACGATCGGGATCATCTTCGGTTACGTCTTCGGCAAGCCGATCGGAGTGACCGGCTCGACGTGGCTGGTCACCCGCTTGAGCCGGGGGCGGATCCGCCCACCGGTCGGCTGGGCGTCCGTGCTCGGCGGCGGCGCGATCGCCGGGATTGGGTTCACCGTCTCGCTGCTGATCGCGACGCTGGCGTTCACCGGGACGGAGCTCGAAGAGGCCAAGCTCGGGGTCTTGAGCGCGGCGCTGTGCGCGTCGTTGCTGACCTGGCTGGTGCTCAGGGTGACGACGATGCTCCCGCGCCGGCTGCGCCTGCGAGCGCTGGTGGGCACGGCGCCGACGCTCGTCGATCTCGCCGTCCCGGTCGACAACCAGCGAGACCACATCCGTGGTCCCGAGGACGCGCCGGTGACCCTCGTCGAGTACGGCGACTTCGAGTGCCCGTACTGCGGCCAGGCCGAGCCGGTCATCCGCGAGCTGCTGGCCGACTTCGGCGATCTCCGCTACGTGTGGCGCCACCTGCCGCTGAACGACGTCCATTCGCACGCACAGATCGCCGCCGAGGCGTCCGAGGCCGCCGCCCGTCAGGGCCGTTTCTGGGACATGTACGACCAGTTGCTCTCGCACCAGGACGCGCTCACGGTGCGCGACCTCGTCCGCTATGCGGACGAACTCGGTCTCGACGCCGAGCGGTTCCGAGAAGACGTGCGCAAGCGCAAGGGGGCAAGCCGAGTGGTCGAGGACGTCGAGTCGGCCGACCAGAGCGAGGTCTCGGGGACGCCGACGTTCTTCATCAACGGCCGCCGGCACTATGGGACCTACGACATCGAAACATTGTCCGCGGAGGTCAAGGCCGCGCGGGCCCGCGCCGCGCTGGCGTCATAGTCTCGGGCTCCGGGGAACAATTGGCGATATGACCAACCGTCACGACAGGCTACGAGCCGCGCCCACCGCCCCGGAAGCGCTGGTTCGCTTCGGGCTGGTGGTTCATCCGAGCCGAGCGATCGAGCGACCGCTGGGCGCGCTGCGCGAATGGGCCGGCGCCCGGTCGATCGAGCTGGCGCAGGTCGAGGCCTCCTGCCAACAGCAGGTGGTGGCCGACCCCGGCGCAGCCGGTGACGCCGATCTGATCGTCTCGATCGGCGGCGACGGGACGATGCTGGCGGCCCTGCGCAGCGCGGCGCCCGCGGACCGTCCGGTGATGGGCGTTGCCTGCGGCAGCCTCGGCGTGCTGACGACCGTCCCGGCGGCCGAGATCATCACCGCGCTGGACCGGTTCGCCGGCGGTGACTGGGTGCCACGAGAGCTGCCCGCGCTCAACGTCGTCCGGGAGCGCGGCGAGGACCTGTTCGCGCTCAACGACCTGGCGATCGTCAGAGCCGGGCCGGGGCAGATCTCGGTCACGATCCACGTGGACGGAACCCTGTTCGCGGAGTTCGCCGGTGACGGCTGCATCGTCAGCACCCCGATCGGCTCGAGCGCGTACGCGCTGTCCGCGGGCGGGCCGTTGGTGGCCCCGGACGCGGACGCGTTCCTGTTCACGCCCCTCTCGGTCCACGGCGGCGCGTGCCCGGCGCTCGTGGTCGGCGCGGGCTCAGCGCTCGCCTTGACGACCACCGTGGGGCACAACCGCGCCCGCCTCGAGCTCGACGGGCAGTTCGCGGCCACCCGGATCGACCCTCTGAGGATCAGCTTGCGTCCCGGCGTGGCCACGATCGTCGGCTTTGACGATGAGGAGCCGGTGCTGAGCGGCCTGCGCCGCCGGCGGATCATCATCGACAGTCCGCGGATCCTCGCCCGGGACGCGCTGAGCGACTGACGCGCTCACTCGTCGGGCAAGGCCGCCCGCAGGCGGCGGACGAACGCAATGCTCACGAACGTGGCCGCGGCGCACACGATCCACATGGCCTGATATCCGTTGGTGGCGGTGAATGGCCCACTGCCGCCGAGCTGGATCAGCAGGCCGGCGAGAATCGGGCCGAGGATGATCCCGAGGCCGCGGGAGAGGCTGTAGAACCCAGTCAGAGCGCCGTGCTCGTCCTCGGGCATCAGGGGCATCAGGATCGCGTAGGCAAGCGTCATCACCGTCCCCCCACCGAGGGCGATCAACGGGATCGAAGCCGCGATCAGCGCTCGATTGGTGGTGAAGATCGGCACCAGATAGCCCAGCCCGTAGCACCACAGCGCAATGGTGATCACCCGCAGTCGCCCAAACCGGTCGCCGGCCTTTCCGGAGACGCCCGCGCCGATGAGGATCACCAGCGCGACGGCCCCGATCAGCAGCGACGCCGTGGCCAACTGATAATGGAGACCGAGCGTCAGGTAGAGCACGATGAAGGCCTTGAGGGCGGCGAGGGCCATTTCCCACAGCGCGTTCGCGATCAAGTACGCGCGTAGCACGTCGTTGGCCATCAGCCGGGGGAGACGGCTGGCCGCCGTGGCCGGGGAGTCGTCATGGCTTCGCTTCTGCTGGGGCAGGCCGTGCCGCAGCAGAAGCAGGACGAAAGCGGTCGTGGCCGAGATGAGCACCGCGGCGGCGACCACGAACGGCAACGGGCGCGCCAGCGTCAGCAGCAGTCCGCCGCCGAGCAGCGCCAGGCCGGTGCCGAGCCCGCGCGCGAGCGCCTGCGTGCTCTGCGCCCGTCCGGCCACCGCGCGCTCCTCGATCAGGTCCGGGTACATCGCCCGGTAAGGCTCGTAGGCGACGAAGTAGAAGGCGAAGAACAGCGCCGCCACGAGCGCCACCGCCCACAGCGAGCCGAGGAACCCGATCAGCGCCACCGCGGCGGCCGCCGGCAGGACTCCGGCCAAGAGCAGTGGCAGCCGCCCGCCGATCGGGGTGCGGAGCTGGTCCGAGTAGGTGCCGGCGAGCAGCGGGATCCACAGCGCCATGATCCCTTCGCTACCGATGATCAGGCCGATGAGGGCGGTGTGGTGTGTGTATCGCCGCGTCACCTCGGCGAGGTAGGTGGAGACGATCGTGATCGCGAACGCCAGTGCCAGCGTCGGCAGCGAGAGCAGCCCCAGCCGGACCTTCTCCTCCTGGCGCAGGGGACGTCCGCGCCCGGCCTTGGGTGTGGCCCGCTGGGCTACGGCATTCATCGGAGCGGGCCACGGGGGTTCACCATTGGGCCCTACCCCGAGCGTGTGCGCGCAGAACGTCGGTGCGCGTCGCCTGTCCGCCCGCGAACCCAGTGTCGGCGGCCGTTGAGGTGGCTTCGCGGGCCGCTCCAGCGGGTATTCCGAATCGGGTGGAGAGCGGATCCTTGGTAATTGGAGTGGACGTTCTCTGTGACCGCGGCGCTCCTGCCCGGGTCAGGCAGGCGCTGGCCAACGCCGAAGGGGTCGGGTGGGCGCTCGGGGACGCAATGCTCCTCGCCAGCGAACTCGTCAACAACGCCGTGATCCACTCGGGTGGCGGTCCCGGCGATCTGATCGAGGTGCGGGTCAGCCGGGGGGCGGGAGTCCTGATGATCTCCGTCCGCGATCCGGGGCGCTCCGGAATGCACGCCGAGATCGCGGACGATGCCAACATCGCCATCCACGGGCTGGGACTGCGGATCGTCGAGGCGATCTCGTCGCGGTGGGGCGCCGAACGGGGCGAGGGCTATTGCGTGTGGGCGGAGCTGCCGCTGTCGGAGTAGCGCTGGAACCCGCTCCTCAGAGGGGCGGTATCCACCGCTCGCCGATCCACATCCCCTCCTCGCCGGTCGGGTGGTCGGCCAGCGAGCGCTCGTGAGCGCCGTAGACGCGGAGGTCGGCAATCCCGTCGGGGCCTTCGCGCAGGAACAACGCCCGCGGCAGCCCGCTCATCTGCAGCCAGTCCCTGAGCTCGTAGTCGGCCTCGACCTCGGCGATCCAGACGTCGTCCTGATGCCACTGCGCGGTGATTCGATGGCTCGTCGCGCGCACGCTGGCCAGGAAGTCCCCGACCAGCGCCCGCACGGCCTCGATGCCCGCGGCGCGCCGGCCGTCCGCCGTCAGCAGATGGGCGTCGGGGGAGAAGTGCGCTGTCGCGGCCTCCACGTTGAGCGCGTCGACGGCCTCGAGCCAGCGCGTGATCGGCGAGTCGTCCACCAGACCGCGATCGTACCCGGACGCGATCAGGGCCAGTACGAGCTCGCTTGATCATCCGCGCGATCGGCGCCGCGCCGGCGCCCGGCCGCGGGGCTGGGTGGGGGCCTCGCGGGCGGGCGCTGGCGGGATCGGCCGCGCCAGCGGTCGCTCGGCGTGGACGGTGACGGCTGTCCCGTGGTGGACGATTTCCAGCGGCGAGCCGGCGAGCAGCGTGTACGTCGTCTGCTCGGGGACCACGGCCACGAGCAGCCGCCGCTCCCGGTAGGTGAGCCGGAACGTGAGCCGGGCGAGCGCGTGGGGCAGGCGGGGGGCGAAGCTCAGGGTCCCGTCGTGGTCGCGCAGGCCGCCGAACCCGGCGACGGCGCCGATCCACGTCCCCGCCAGCGACGCGATGTGGAGGCCGTCCCGGGTGTTGTGCTGCAGGTCGCCGAGGTCGATCAGGGCGGCCTCGGACAGATAGTCGTAGGCCAGCTCCAGGTGGCCGACCTCGGCCGCCACCACCGCTTGGGTGCAGGCCGACAGCGACGAGTCCCTGACCGTGAGCTGCTCGTAATAGCTGAAATTGCGGGCCTTCTGCTCGTCGCTGAAAGCGTCGCCACGGAGGTGGAGGGCCAGCACGAGATCGGCCTGCTTGATCACCTGCTTGCGGTAGAGATGGAAGTACGGGAAGTGCAGCAGCAGCGGGTACTGGTCGGCGCCAGTGCTCTCGAAGTCCCACACATCGTGTTCGGTGAACGCTTCCGCCTGCGGGTGGACGCCGCGCTCCTCGTCATAGGGGATCAGCATCGCCTGGGCCGCGTCGCGCCAGCCGGCGCTCTCCTCCTGATCGACGCCCAGCTTTGACGCCGCCTCCGGGTAGCGCTCGGCGGCGTTGAAGGCCTCGCGCAGGTTCCGCTCGGCCATCAGGTTGGTGTAGACGTTGTTGTCGGCAATCGCGCTGTACTCATCGGGTCCGGTGACGCCGTCGAGGCGGAACCGTCCCTGGCTGTCGTGGTGTCCCAGGGAGCGCCACATCCGCGCGGTCTCCACGAGCAGCTCGAGCCCGGGGCCGCTCGCGAACTCCTCGTCGCCGCTGACCGCCCGATAGCGGATGGCGGCATCGGCGATCGCGGCGCCGATGTGGACCGCCGCCGTCCCCGCGGGCCAGTACCCCGAGCACTCCTCGCCATGGATCGTCCGCCACGGGAACGCGGCCCCGGCGAGACCGAGCTCTCGCGACCGCTCACGTGCGAAGTCGAGCGTGGCGTGCCGCCAGCGCAGGGCATCCCGGGCGGCCTCGGGAGCGGTGTAGCTCAGCACCGGCAGCACGAACGCCTCGGTGTCCCAGAACGTGTGCCCGTCGTAGCCGGGGCCAGTCAGGCCCTTGGCGGCGATCGCGCGCTGCTCGGCCCGGGCGCCCGACTGGAGCATGTGAAACAGGGCGAAGCGGACCGCCTGCTGGAGCTCGGCGTCGCCGTCGAGCTCGACATCGGCTCGATCCCAGAAATCGTCGAGGTAGGCGCGCTGCTCGGTCAGCAGGCCGTCCCAGCCGGTGTGGCGAGCTTCGGCCACCGCGGCCCGGACCTGGTCACGGACCGCCTGGGTCGAGCGCTGCTGCGACCAGCCGTAACCGAGGAACTTGGCCACCCTCAGGCGGGTCCCCGGTTCCACATCGGCGGCAATCATCACTCGCGCCAGGTCCTCGTAGCTCTCCACCGAGGTGTCGGTACCCGCGGGGCCGTCGATCACGTGATCCATCGCCGCCGCGAGCCGCAGTCCGGTGGCGCTCGTCGAATGGACCAGCACCGCGCCGGCCCCGGCGTGATCGTTGATCTCCGAGCGCAGGGTCGAGCCGAGCGCCGCGGCGGCGCGCGGATCCTCCTCGGCGTCGGGCAGCGGCTCGTTGGCCACGAGCTCCGACTGCAGGACCACGCGCGTCGCCCCGTCGAGCGGCTGCACCTCGTAGTAGATCGCGGCCACCGCCCGTTGCGTGAACGAGACCAGCCGGGTGGTGGCCACCCGCACCCGGCGTCCGGTGGGAGACACCCACTCGGCGCAGCGACGCAGGACCCCGGCGCGAAGGTCGAGCACGCGCTCGTGGCTCTTGAGCTCGCCGTAGCGGACGTCGAATGGTTCATCCTCGACGAGCAAGCGGATGATCTTCCCGTTGGTGACGTTGACCACGGTCTGACCCGAGGCCGGGTTTCCATAGATGGCCTCGGCGGACGGGAGCGGCCGCTGCTCGTAAAAACCGTTCAGGTAGGTGCCCGGGAGACCGAACGGCTCGCCCTCGTCGAGGTTTCCGCGCATCCCGATGTGACCGTTGGCCAACGCCAGCACCGACTCGGTCTGGGCGAGCGCATCGAGGTGCAACTCAGTCTCGCGCACCGCCCACGGCTCGACACTGAACGCCGGATGCTGGATCACGGACCGAGAACCTACCCCACGCCCGCCCCGTCTGGCCACGGCGGCACGAACTCGGGCGGCGGCACGCCGGCCGTAGTATTGACGGGCTCGATGGCGGCAGACGCGACCGGTCCGCAGGTCACACGAAGTGCGGGTGTCTCCCCGGCGCCCGACGGCGCTGCGGCCGAGCCCCACCGCAGCATCCTCGTCGTCTTCACCGGACTGATGCTGGTGCTGCTGATGGCCGCGCTCGACCAGACGATCGTCTCCACCGCGCTGCCGACGATCGTCGGCGACCTCGGAGGCCTGAACCACATCTCCTGGGTGGTGACGGCCTACCTGCTGGCGCAGACCGCGGTGACGCCGATCTACGGCAAGCTGGGAGACCTCTACGGCCGCAAGGTCGTGCTCCAGTTCGCGCTGGTGGTGTTCCTGGTCGGCTCGGCGCTGTGCGGGGCGGCCCAGAACATGACCATGCTGATTGCTTTCCGCGCCCTCCAGGGCCTCGGCGGCGGCGGCCTGATGGTCTCGACGATGGCGGCGATCGGCGATGTGGTGCCGCCGCGCGAACGGGGCAAGTACCAGGGCTTGTTCGGGGCCGTGTTCGGGCTCGCGAGCGTAATCGGGCCGCTCCTGGGCGGGTTCTTCACCTCGAACCTGACGTGGCGGTGGATCTTCTACGTCAACCTGCCGATCGGCGTGCTGGCCTTCTTAGTGCTGGCGGCGACGCTGCCCGCGGTGCGCGAGGAGTCCCATCACCGGATCGACTACCTAGGGGCGGCGCTGCTGGCGGCGTGTCTCAGCGCGATCGTCCTCACGCTGACGCTCGGGGGCACGAGCTACGAGTGGGGCTCGCCGTTCATCATCGCCCTCGGCTGCGCGGCGGTGGTCCTGCTGGTGCTGTTCGTGTCGATCGAACGGGGGGCGGCCGAACCCGTGTTGCCGCCCCGGCTGTTCGCCAACCGCGTGTTCTCGGTCACGAGCGCGATCGGCTTGATCGTCGGTTTCGCCCTGTTTGGATCGGTCACCTATCTGCCCTTGTTCCTGCAGGTGGTCAACGGCGCCAGCCCGACCGGCTCCGGGCTGCAGATCCTGCCCCTGATGGGCGGTCTGCTGATCACCTCGATCGCCTCGGGGCAGATCATCACCCGGACCGGGCGCTACAAGATCTTTCCGATCCTGGGCACAGCGCTGATGACGATCGGCTTGCTGCTGCTCTCCGGGATGGACGCGAACACCACCCGGCTCGAGGCGTCGGCCGACATGTTCGTGCTGGGGCTGGGCATCGGCTCGGTGATGCAGGTGCTGGTGCTCGCGGTCCAGAACGCGGTCGACTACGCCGATCTCGGGGTGGCCACGTCGGGCGCGACGCTGTTCCGGTCGATCGGCGGGTCGGTCGGCACCGCGGTGCTGGGCTCGATCTTCAGCAATCGCCTGGCGTCCGAGCTTGCCTCGGCGCTCCCGCCCTCGGCGGCCAAGGGGCTCGGAGGCAGCGTCGCCCACGCCAACCCGGCGGCGCTCTCCAAGCTCCCGCCGGCGGCCCACGCCGCCTACATCCAGGCGTTCACGAACGCGCTCTCGACCGTGTTCGTGGTGGCCGCGGGCGTGGCCGTCGTGGCGTTTGTGCTCAGCTGGCTCCTCGAGCAGCGGCCCCTGCGCGAGACGGTGGCGAGCGGGGTGGGCGAGAGCTTCGCCGTCCCCAAGCCGGGCGACTCGCTCGCCGAGGCCGCGCGAGCGCTGACGGTCGCGATCGGACGCGAGGACCGGCGGCGCGCGGTCGAGGTGCTCGCCCGCCGGGCCGGTGTGGACCTCTCGGCGGCGGCGTGCTGGCTGCTCGTGCGTCTGAACGCCGATCCGGCGGCCGATGTCGAGGCGCTGTCGGCGAGCTACGACGTGCCGCTCGAGGTGGCGTGGGGAGCGCTCGCGGAGCTGCGCGAGCGGGGGCTCATGGTCGAGACTGGCGCGGGGGCGGGCGAGCCGGCCTCGCGCGTGGTGACCGCGGAGGGCGCGCAGATCGCCGACCGGCTGATAGCCGAGCGCCGGGCCGCGATCGCTCACCTCTGTCCCCACTGGTCGCCGGAGAAGAACCAGGATCTGGCCGGGCTGCTCACGCGGCTGGCCCGGGAGCTGCTCAGCGAGGCGCCCCCGCTCGCTCCCCAGCCGCGCCCGGCGTGAGCTCGATCAGATCTCGCCTCGCGCGTGCTGGGCCTGAAGCTCCGCCGCCTCGCGGTGCCTTGCCGCCGCGCGCGCGTACAGAGCGGCCTCGCGGCGGGCCTCGTCGGCGCTCTTGCAATCGTGAGCGGCGCGAGCGCGCTCGATGGCTATACGCTCGGCCTGAAGCGCGGTAGCCTCACGGACGCGGGCACGGCGCTCACGCTCGCGGGCGTTGCGCTGGACCTGTTCTTCGTCCATGAGAACCATCTACTACTTCCCCCCAAGGGCGCCGGTAATCGTAGGCTCAAGCAATGACGAGCACCGCTCCCACCGTTCACGTGCTCGACATTGAGCCCGGGCTGGCCGAGTTCCTGAGTCCGGAGGAGGCCGAGGAGGCGCGCCGCGTCGTGCTCCCGACCAAAGTCTTGCCGAGAGGGCCAGTCGACATCTGTGCTCTGTTGGACGGCGTGGATTGCTTCGGCGCGGTGGTTCTGGGGGGAATGCTGGTCCAGCGGATGCGCGTCGGAGATCAGGTTGGGCTCCGCCTGCTAGGCGCGGGCGACGTGCTCTCGATCACCAGACAGGCGCGCTCGATGCTCATCTCCCGCGCGGATTGCCGGGTCGTCGCCGACGTCCGACTGGCCTTGCTCGGCCGCGAGATGCTGGTCACCGTCCGTCGCTGGCCTCAGCTGCTCGCCGGCCTGCACGTGCGGTTCGCCGAGCAGTTCGATCGCTTGGAGGCCCAGTTGGTGATCTGCCAGCTACCGCGGGTGGATCAGCGGCTGCTCGCAGTGATGTGGCTGCTCGCGGAGTCGTGGGGCCAGGTGACGCCGGCGGGGACGTCGTTGCCGCTCAGCCTGACCCACGATCTACTCGGCGGCTTGGTCGGCGCCCGTCGCTCCACCGTCACCCTGGCGCTCGGGGAACTGGCCGAGCGCGGGGCCTTGATCCGACAGAACGGCGGCTGGCTGCTGCTGGAGCCACCGCCCAAGTCATCGGCCGAGCTTCCAGAGCTGGACGAGCCGCGACTGCTCGAGGACGTCGGGCACCGTTGGGGGCCACAGGCGGCCCCAGATAGCGACCAGTTGGCCACGGTCGGCGCCCAGCTGCACGATACGTTCCAACGCCTGCGCGCGGAGCATGTCCGCAATCGCGAACAGGTTCGCGCTCAGCTGCAGAGGCTTGCCCAGGCGAGAGAAGGCCGTAAGCGGGGCTGGTCTGACGGCGAAGAGGCGGTCACTCCTTGGTCGGCTCCATCATGACGATGGCACCGGCAACCGCACCGTCGTTGCCGCTCGACAGCGGCAGCACGGTCACTCGAACCTGAAGCGGCTTGCCTCGGCGGCTGGTCGCCGCGAGCACGACCTCCTCGCGCGGCGAGCGGCCCGACAATGTGGCCCGCAGCTGCGGCTTGAGCTGCTCCACCGGAAGCCCGAAGTCGAGCGAGAGCAGATGCCGATCCTCCGCCTCCTCGGGCGTCAGTCCCCATAGCTCACTGGCCTGTCCGTTCCAGATCTGCACGTGCTGCTCGCGATCCAGAACGGCCACGGCAAGCCCGATCGTGGTGAGGATGATCTCCAGAAAGGCGTTCATCTCGTTGAGCTCGAGCGTCCGATGTCTGAGCTCGCCGTTCAGCGTCTCGAGCTCCTGGTTGCTCGACTGGAGCTCCTCGTTCATCGTTTCGAGCTCCTCGTTGCTCGACTGGAGCTGTTCGTTGGTGGTCTCGAGCTCCTCTACGGTCGACTGGAGCTCTTCGTTGGTCGTCTCGAGCTCCTCTACGGTCGACTGCAGCTCCTCATAGGCCTGCTCCAACTCGCGCTTGGACGAAGTCAGCTGGTCCTGCAGAGCATGGGCGTCGGTCACGTCGTTATAGGCGATGCTCGTCCCCATCAAGACACCATCGACGAGCAAAGGCGCCAGACCGACGTCGAGGATTCGCTCGTGGTCCGCCGAGCCCCAATGAACAGCGCTGATGTCCACCGCCTGCGGATCGGCGGCGATCCGCTCGAGGTGGCCGCCCAGTTCGACCGGCCGGTAGAACAGCTCGAGGTCCTGGATCGGCCGTCCGAACTCGTTGACCCCCAGCCCGAACATCCGGCGCGCGGTCTCGCTGGCCATCACGAGCGAGCCGTTCGCGTCGAGCACCACCTGGGCGCCCCCGGCGACGTTGAAGGCCGCCTCACGCAGGTTGTGGCCCAAGTTCTGGCCGGCCCCGTCGGCTGCGTCCGTCGCCATCAGGCGAATCCGGTCGCGCAGCGCGTGGCGAACCACTTTCCGGAAGATCCGCCACTTCAGGTCGACGGGCGCAAACAGATCGGCGTGGGTGATCAACATCTCGGACCTCCCGAGCAGCAGCACGCCGTCATCGTTGAGGCCGAAATGGAAACGCCGAAGGATCTGCGACTGCGCGTCGGCGGTGAAGTACATGAGCGCGTTGCGGCAGACGAGGAGGTCGATGCGCGAGATCGGCGCGTCCTGAACGAGGTCGTTGCGACCGAAGATCACGCAGCGGCGCAGGTCCTTACGGAACACGTATCGCTGGTCGGTGCGCTCGAAGAAGCGCTCGAGCGCCTCGCGGGGCACGTCCTCGACCTGCCGCGGGGTGTACGCCCCCTGCCGGGCCCGCTCCAACGACTCCTCGTCGACGTCGGTGGCGTAGATCTTGACCCTGTCCCGGAACTCGGCGTCGCCCATCACGCGCGCGAGCACCATCGCGATCGTGTAGGGCTCTTCGCCCGACGCGCACCCCGCGGACCAGACCCTGACGGTGGCGTCGGCGGGGCGCGAAGCCAGCAGCTGCGGGGCGATCGTCGTGGCCAGGTGCTCCCAGGTCTGGGGGTCTCGGAAGAAGCCCGTGACGTTGATCAGGAGCGTGTTGAACAGCTCGACGAACTCGTCGGCGTGGAGCTGGAGATGGTCGAGGTAATCCTCGTAGCGCTCGAGGCCGAGCTCCGTCATCCGCTTGGTCACGCGACGCTCGATGCTCGACCGCTTGTAACCGGTGAAGTCGAATCCGCGCGAGTCTCGGACGAACTCGAGCAGCGAATCGAGGGTGGCCTCGCGTCCGTCGGGCATCAGGCCACGTTGATCCCCTCAGGTGGGTCGGAACCCGCCGGCAGATCATGTCCGTTCACCATCGCGGCAATCGCGTCGGCTATCTCCCCGGAGGCCACGACGGCGTCCACCGCCACGTGCTCCAGGGCGCTCGACGGCATACCCGGATACAGGGCCTCGGCGGGATCTTGGACGATCGCGGCCCCGCCCCGGGCCTTGATCGCGGCCAGGCCGGCCGTGCCGTCGTCGCGCGTCCCGGAGAGGACGATCCCGATCACGCGCCGGCCGCGGGCGAACGCGGCCGAGCGGAACAGGGCATCGACGGCCGGGCGGTGGTTTTTCTCTCGCGGGCCGATCGACAGCCGGACACGAGTGTCGTCGATGACGAGATGCCGGTCCGGCGGTGCGACGAGGATCTCTCCGAGGCACAACGGCTCGCCGTCGGCCGCCGGGCGGCAGGGCAACGTTCCCGCCCGCTGGAGGATCCTGGCCAGGGCGCTGGGACTCTCGGGGGCGATGTGAAGCACGATGCAGATCGAGGCCCGCAGGTCGGACGGCAAGCCCCCGACGATCCGTTTCAGCGTCTCGACCCCGCCCGCCGAGGCGCCGATGACGACGAGGTCTCGCTGCGCTGCCACGGCATCGGGCGCCGATTCGCTTACCACTGAGGAACAGCGTACGCCCTGATCAGTGCCCGCACCAGCCCGCAAGGATGGATATCAGGCCCCAAGTTGCTTTCCCACCATCGGCCGCTGAACGGGTTGCCCGCAGCCCGTGGGCGACCTAGCCTGCGCCGAGCGGAATCGTCGCTCCGGCACTTTCCGATGGACGAGCGTTCGAGTCGACCACCGACTTTGCGGGACTCGTGGGCGGGTGAGAGCACGCCGCTGTCGGTGGTGCTCGATTCCCCCGGCGATGGAACCGGGACCGGCAGCGTGCTGCTCCAGATCTCCAACGCGCTCGTGCGACTCTACAAGGACGCGTTCGGACGCGGCCCCACGAAGGCGCGGGCGCAGTTCGCGGGTCCGGACACGCTGGTCGTCCTGCTCGAAGACAGCATGACGATCGCCGAGCGCAACTTGGCGGTGATGGGGGAGCACGGCCGGCTGCGCGAATCGCGGCTGTTCTTCCAGTATGCGCTCGAATCCGAGTTCAGAGCCGTGGTCGAGCGTCTGCTCGGTCGCCGCACGATCGCGTTCATCAGCGGCATCGATACCCGCCACGACGTTTCCGTGGAAGTGCTCACACTCGAGCCTCGGTCGGTGCCGACTGAGGCCAGCGAACAGGCAGGGGAGGGCCGCCGATGATCGCGGCCCTCCCCGAGCTCAACTTCCCGGCCACGCTTGCCCGTTCGGCCACCCCGGGGGGTCGGGCGGCGTACTGCCAGCCAGTATGGATCGCTGGTAGATAGGAGGCCCCTCTCTCACCCCTCCGGCATCCGGCGGGACGTTCCTCAGCGTCCCGCCGGTGTGCTGCGGTAGGGCGGCGGGCATGCGCACGCGCGGCCGCTACTGGAAGATCTCGGTCGTGCAGTCGCCGCCCGGAAGGTGGATCTCGTGGGGGCGCGCTCCCTCGGCCTGCTCGTGGAAGTCGACGAAGAAGTTGGGGTCGAGCGCGTAGGCGCCGTCGGGCTGGCGGTCGAGCTTGGTCAGCCAGCCCTTGAGGCCGGGGTAGAACTGGTTGTCCCAGGTCGAGTACAGCGAGTTGCTGACGTATACCCGCTGACCGTCGAGCGAGTTCTGAATCATCTGCGGCCCACCATTCAGCGCCCCGGACGCCTTCGGGTGTCCGCCGTCGCGGCCGAGGAGTCCGCCCAGCCACACCTGCGAGCGCAGCGCGGGGTGGCGTGGATCGGAGACGTCGTAGTGGCGGAGGTCCCCGTGCAGCCAGTTCGAGAGGAACAGATCGCGGTCATCGAGCGACAGGACCAGGTCGGTGATCAGGCCCGGGACGCCGCCCTCCAGCGGCCAGCCGCCCAGCTCCTCGTTGGCGACGTCGATCACCTTCTCGGCCGCCCAGCTCCCGTCGTCCCTGTAGAACCGGACGATGTTGCTCGACAGGGTGGCGCCCACGAAGCCCTGGGCCGAGTCCGGGTCGTGCTGCCAGCGGATCTCGAGCGGAATCAGGCCTTCGTCGCCGAGGTCGATGCTCTGGACCTTGTGGCGCTGCTCCAGATCCCAGAAATGCAGCCGGCGCCCATACTTGCCGGCGGCGACGTCGGCGGGATTGAAACCGTCCTGAAACGTGTTCGGCGCTCCCCACTCGCTCGAGATCAGCGTGTTGTGGCGCGGCTGATACCAGAAGTCGTAGGTGAACTGGACGCCGTCGGCCTTGCGCTCCCAGCGCTCGGCGACCGAGAAGTCGCGGGCGTCGAGGACTGCGAAGCCGCCAGGCGAGTTGCCGTCGGCATCGCCGAGCATCGAGATCGTGACGATGTCGCCAGGCATGCAATGGACGGTGTGAGGGGCGCTCAGCCCGAGCTTCTGCTTGATCTCCTCGCCCTCGATCACGTTCTTGATCCGCGGCCGGCGCGGGTCGGAGACGTCGAGCAGGTGGATCCGTGATGACCGGAATCCAGGCACGATCAAGGTGTCTCGCTGGAGCTGCGAGTGGCACGCCGAGGAGCAGGCGTTCCAGCCGAAATGGTGCAGCTCGTCGCCGATGTTGGGCATCTCGGTGCGGTGGACGATCTGTCCGTAGCTCGCAGACGACGGGTCGACGTCGACGACGGCGATGAAGTCCGGGCGGTTGATGCCGGTCCCCTCGTACAGGGAGGCGACATAGACGAACTGCTCGGGCGGCTGCCGGCGTGCGATCTCTGGCGAGGCGTATCCGGGACCGCCGTGCTCGTGGCTGGAATCGTGGACGCTCATCGACTGAAACCTCCTTCTTCTGTCCGCTGCGCAGCCTATCCAGATGCGCTTCCGGCCGCTCGTTCAGGGCTCCAGTTTCAGCAGCTTGGCCGCGTTCTGCTTGAGCACCAGCGGGCGGACCTCGTCCTTGATCGGAAGCTTCTCGAAGTCCGAAAGCCATCGATCGGGCGTGATCAGCGGGAAGTCCGAGCCGAACAGCATCTTGTCCTTGAGCAGCGTGTTGGTGTAGCGGACGAGGTTCTCCGGGAAGTACTTGGGCGACCAGCCGCTGAGATCGATGAACACGTTCGGCTTGTGCACGGCCACCGCGAGCGCCTCGTCTTGCCAGGGGAAGGACGGGTGGGCGAGGATGATCTTGAGCTCCGGAAAATCGGCGGCCACGTCGTCGACGCACATCGGGTTTGAGTATTTGAGGCGCACTCCTCCGCCGCCCGGCATGCCGGCGCCGATGCCGGTGGTGCCGGAATGGAACAGGGCGATCAGGCCAGCCTCGGCGATCGCCTCGTAGAGCGGATAGTGGTCGCGGTCACCCGGCCAGAAGGCCTGCGTGTTGGGGTGGAACTTGAAGCCGTGAACTCCGGCGGCGATCAGCTCGCCGGCCTCTCGCACCGCGAGCTTGCCCTTGTGGGGGTCCACGCTGGCGAACGGGATCAGCACATCGGAGTTGGCGCGGGCCGCCTCGAGCACCTCGTCGTTGCCGAGCCGTCTTCGGCCCATGCCCGCCTCGTCGTCGACGGTGAAGATCACCGCCAGCATGTTCCGGGCCCGGTAGTAGTCGGCGGCCTCCTGCGCCGTGGGCTGCGGCGGGCTGCCCCCGAAGTACCGGGCCGCCGCGTCGAGGAAGTCGGCCGTGACCGGATCCTGCGGCTGGTTCTCGTTGCGCTCGGCGTGGACGTGCACGTCGATCGCCAGCACCTTGTCCAGGCCGGGCGTGCTCACGCGTAGAACCGGACCAGGCACTCGGCCACGACCGCGGGCCGCTCGGAGTCTCGTATCTCGATCGTGGCCACCAGCTTCACCTGCACGCCACCCTTGACGTCGGTGACCTCCGTGATCTCGGCCGAGCCGCGCCAGTGGGCGCCGACGGGCAGCGGCGCGGGGAAACGGACCTTGTCCAGCCCATAGTTGATGCTGACCGCGGCGTCTGTGACCTGCAGCTGCTGGGTGACCGGCGCCAGCAGGGACAGGGTCAGAAAGCCGTGGGCGATGGTGCCGCCGAACGGAGTGCTGCGGGCGCGCTCCGGATCGACGTGGATGAAGTTGTGATCGCCGGTGACCTCGGCGAATCGGTCGACCTGGTCCTGGGACACCTGCAGCCACTCGGTGTGGCCGAGCCGGCGGCCGGCCGTCTCCCGCACGCCCTTCATGTCGGTGATCAGACCGCGCGTCTCCACGTGTGCCCGCGAAAGCTATCAGCGCCGACCCGTCGCGGCCGTGCGGCTCGCACGAGCCGGCGCCGTGGCTCTCGTAGTCAAGTCGCCACAGCCGCGGCATCGGCTGTCTGTGGCGTTCCCATCCACCAGGCGGGTTTTCTGCCGATTAACCCTTGAAATACGCTGGCGCTTGAGTTACCCTGGCTCGCGATCGGATTTTTCGAGGCCCACTATGAGCACAGCCAAGATGCAAATGACAACGATTGAGACGGCAGCAGCGGCACCGACCGCTTCGCGCTGGAATCACATCGCTTGCATGTTCCGGCTCGGTCTCGTTTCAGCCCTCGCGACGAGGTGTGCGCCCTAGCTTACGCTGGGCGAACATACACCGCTACGCGAGGGCGACCCGAAATGGGTCGCCTTTTTTGGTTCGTCAACAGTGAATTTCACCTGACCTCCTGGTGGACGGTCACCGCTGCCATTTTTACCCACAACACATCAGAAAGGAGAGACCGACATGCAGTTCATCGACGACGAGTTCCTGCTGCTCAGCCGCGGCGGGCGAGTCAGCGCCGGAACCAACGCGCGACTGGGCCGACCCCGCAGCTCGCAGCAGGAGGCCAGGCAGGAATTGGCCGCGCGCGAGCGTGCGCGACGGGAACGTCAACCCCGGCGGTTCCGGACTGTGCTGCCACGAGCTGCCGCGGTCGCCGCCGTGCGTGGCCCGAAGCGCAGCGGGCAGCAGGGCCGGCGATGAGCCGCGCACCTCCCTCGGGGGGCCTCAGCAGCCCCCCGAGGGTCCGGCGCGGTGCAGTTCCCATGTCGTCGGCGACAATGAGGGGTGGGAAACGCGGATCCCGCCGATGAACATCAAGACGTTCGGTCCCGTCGATGAGCGCAGCCTGATGCAACTGAGGCGTTGCATGGAGGCGGGCGATGCAGATTTTGGCGTGCTGTGCGCCGACCACCATCCCGGTTACAGCCAGCCGATCGGTGGTGCAATCGCCTACGAGGGATATGTCTCGCCGGCCGGCGTGGGCTTTGACATCGGCTGTGGCAACAAGGCCGTCTGCACCGATTTGACGGGCACCGACCTGGAGGAGCTCGGCGGTGTCGAGTGTGTCATGCGCGAAATCAGCGCGCGGATCTCCTTTGGGATGGGGGTGCCGGCGCGCGAGCGCGTCGATCACCCGGTGCTGGAGAAGATCCGGGATGCGGAATTCGAGCCCCAGCGCAAGCTGGCCCGGCTCGCCGAGTCACAGCTGGGGACGGTCGGCTCGGGCAACCACTACGTGAACGTGATGGAGGATGAGGACCGTCGGGTGTGGATCGGCGTCCATTTCGGCTCACGCGGGTTCGGACACAAGACCGCTTCGGGCTTTCTCGCCTTGGCGCAGGGTTTGGCCTTCGATGCTCGGGCGCCCGGGGGCGAGATGGACTCTCCGCCGGTTCTGCTCGAGGTGGGGACCGAGCTCGCCGACGCGTACATCGCGGCCATGCAACTCGCCGGCGAATACGCGTACGCCGGTCGCGACGTGGTCGTGGACAAGGTCCTGGAGATCCTCGGAGCATCGGCCGTGGCCGAGGTGCACAACCATCACAACTTCGCCTGGCGGGAGGAGCACCATGGCCGTACCTACTGGGTGATTCGAAAGGGGTGCACGCCGGCTCGGCCTGGGCAGGAGGGCTTCGTCGGCGGGTCGATGGGCGAGGAATCGGTGATCCTACAGGGCACCCCGTCGCCTGAGGCGGAGGCGTCGCTGTTCTCGACCGTGCACGGCGCCGGGCGGATCATGAGCCGGACCCAGGCCGCGGGGCGGGTTCGCCGGCGCAAGCGCTGGGCCTGCCGCGACCGGGACTGCGACCGCGTGTTCGATTTCCCGGGCCACGGACCGCCCGCCGGCCCCGGGACGAAGGGCGTCTGTCCGCAGCATCCCGACGCCGGCCTGATGAAGGTGTGGCTCGAGGAGCAGGTCAAGTCCGGGATCGTCGACTGGCCGGCGGTGAAGGCTCGCCTGCGAACGCAGGGCATCGCGCTGATCGGCGGTGGCGCGGATGAGGCGCCCGAGGTCTACAAGCGCCTCCCCGAGGTGCTCGACGCCCACGCCGGGTCGATCCGGATCAAGCACACCCTCCGACCGCGGGGGGTGGCCATGGCCGGTCGCGAGGTCTTCGATCCGTACAAGGATTAGGGCGAGCCGCCGGGGCCGCCAAGCCCCGACCCGGTGCGGTCCGGCTCTTCGACGAGCAGCTCGGGCGCCTCTTTGCGGACGCGGTGCATCACCCAGCCGAGCGCCAACATCGAGAGGCCGTTGAGGATGAAGGCGATCCCGATCAGCAGCGCCAGCGTGGCGTAGCCGATCTTGGGGCTTGCCACGATCACGATGCCGGCGACGATCTCCACCAGCCCGACGATCACGCTCCACAGGCGATGCTCGAGCGAGAATGCGCTGACCAGGCGGATCACGCCGATGGCGATCAGCCAGATCCCGATCAGCAGCGCCACCGCGAGCACCCCGTGGGTTGGGTGACGGATCAGCAGAATCCCGATGACGATCCCGAGCACGCCGAACAGGGCCGCGGCGGCGCCGCGCTCGGCGAACAGCGCGATCAGCAGTTCGGAGATGCTGGCCAGGAGGATGAACACGCCGCAGATGACCGCCAGCGTGTCGAGGCTGTGACTCGGCTTCACGAGCACGATCACGCCGGCGGCGATGCTCAAGGCGCCGACGAGCAGCAACACCCACCAGGCCCATGTCAGCTCACGAATCTCCTCGTGGGTCTTGGGAAAGTCGGCTGTGCTCATGCTTGCGCTTCGAACGTGTGACTGAGCATGCTCAGCCTAACAATGTAGTTAGCTGGGAGGACGACCCTGCAAGCGTGGCGTCAGCCTCACCAATCTCTTCGCCAGTTCTGCGCGGTCTCTTAGGCAGTTCCTAAGGCCCTCTTCGCGAGCGCGTGCAGCCTCGTGATCCACGGTTTCAATCGCGTCGCGTGTCACGCGGCGCCGACCCAATGGATCTATATATGCATACCAAACATCTGATATCGGCGCTCGCGGTCGTGGGTTCGATGACGGGCGCGATGGCGTCGTCGGCCTACGCCGACACACCGAGCGGGCAGTCGGCCACCAGCGCCAACTGGTCCGGGTACGTCGTTGGGGGATCGGCCGGTGACACGACCCCGCGGTTCTCGAGCGTCTCGGGTAGCTGGACTCAGCCATCCGCAAACTGCTCCTCGGGCCAGGGCGATTCCGCATTCTGGGTCGGAATCGGGGGTTCTGGACAGCAGTCCCAAGCGCTCGAGCAGGTCGGCACCGAAGCCGATTGCAACGGTGCCGGGGCCGCTAGCAACTTTGCCTGGTACGAGCTGGTGCCCGCGGCGCCGGTGCGGCTGAACCTAACGATCGCGCCGGGCGACCACGTTTCGGGCAAGGTCACCGTCAACGGCACGAACGTCACCGTCTCGTTGTCCGACACCACCACCGGCCAGTCGGCGACCAAGACCCTGCAGATGAGCAACCCCGACGTCTCCAGCGCCGAATGGATTGCCGAGGCGCCCTCCCAGTGCGATGGCTCGGGCGACTGCCAGCCGGTGCCGCTGGCCAACTTCGGCAAGGTCGACTTCACCGGCGCCTCGGCCACGGCCAACGGCCACACCGGCACGATCTCCGATTCGAGCTGGTCGACCGAGCCGGTTCAACTCGACTCGAACGGCGCCGGCGGGGGCGGACCGGAATTCCTCTCCGACAGCTCGTCCGCCGGCGCGGCGCCCTCGGGACTCTCGTCGGACGGCTCGTCGTTCTCTGTGGCCTATCTCGCCGGCGGCGATCAGTCATCGGCCTCGGCGAGCACCGGCGGCGGCGATGGCGGTGGTTACCCCGGCGCCGGCTCGGGCTACGGCGATGACGGCTCCGGCGGCGGCTCCGGCTATGGCTCCGGCGGCGGTGACGGCTCCGGCGGCGGTGACGGCTCCGGCGGCTATGGCTCGGGCGGCTATGGCTCGGGCGGCGGCTACGCCTACGGCGGCGGTGGGGACGGCCCCGGCTACATCATCGTTTTCGGGTAGCGCGCCGTTCGGCGCTCGGGCGCACCAGCCTCACCTGCTTCCGGCGCTCCGATCAGGCGATCGGGGCGCCGGATGCCGTTAACGCGCCGGTGTTACCGTCCAGTCCCCGGGCCTTTGCCGGTGACGGTGGCGTTGACATCGGCCGGTCCGGGTTGGCGCCGGGGCAGCTGGGCGCGCGGGTCGCGTCGAGCGCGGGGTGCGGGCCGCTCGCGAAAGCTGCGCAACACGACACCGCCGCTGGGATCGGCGAGCCGTGCCGTGCTCCGCACCACAGTGGGGCACAACACGGCGGCGCTTCCACCCCACGCCCGCTCTGTCGCACTATGCAGCTTCCAACGTCCGCCGGCCGCCCACACATCCTGCCCGGCGCAGCTGCCCGGGCGACGCGAGGCGACTGGCTGCTCGCCGCTTCGCCGCCGGCCGGGGGCTGCTCGCCGCCGGCGGACGCCTCCAGTCGACGCGCGCCCAACTACCGAACGGTTTCGCGCCGGTCGAGAATCGCCACCGTTCAGCGCCGGCGCGCCAGCCGTTGAAGCGCGCGCCGGCGCCCGGGATCGAGACTCGCCATCTGCTGGGCAAAGTGGCTGAGCGCCGCATCCCCGTACTCAGCGACGAGATCCTCCACTTCCGATCGCGCGCGCAGGTCCATGTAGTCGTCGCGTCCGTGGGCCGGCGAGTAATAGTCGGTCTTGCCCTCACGCCGGCGCGTCAACATCCCCTTGCGGTGCAGCCGGGCCATGATCGTCATGTAGGTCGTGTACGCGCGGGGGCTGCTGGCCCGCTGGTTGAGCGCGTCCATGACCGAGCGGACCGAGGATTCGCCCGTCGCCCACACCTCCTCCATGACCTCCGCCTCGAGCTCGTGCAGTCGTGGCGGCACCGCTCCCTGGCCAGCTGTGATCCTCCTCGACGCCATCTACGACGCATCGTAGCAGTCCTCTCGCGGCGGACCGCCGCGATGTCCTACGATTGGTAGGAGATGGTCACGAGACCCGGACCTGGCGCGATCGGACCCGGACCTGCCGCGCTCGCCTCCGCCCGCGTCTCGCGCGCCACCTTGTTGGTGGGCGCCCTCGGTGTGCTGTCCGCGATCTTCGTCCTCACGCGCCTGCTCGAGTCCTGGCGCGTCGGCCCTGACGGCGCCGCCCACCGCGTCACCATCCTGGGGCAGACGCTCAGCTACCCGACCGCCAATGCGGCGGCGATCGTCCTGATCGCGTTGGCTGCGGTTGGGCTGATCGTGACCGCCACGGTGGTCCGCGAGACGGTGAGAGAGCTGATGGCAGCCCGCCGGCTGCAGACGGCGCTGGCGCAGCGGAGGCCAACGCCGATGCGGGGGGCGTTGGTCCTCGACGACGACCGACCCCGAGCGTTCTGCGCCGGTCTGCTGCGGCCGCGGGTGTATGTCTCCACCGGAGCCCTGGCGGCGCTCGACGCCGCCGGCCTGGATGCCCTGCTGGCTCACGAGCACCATCACGCCCGCCGTCGCGATCCCTTGCGCCTGGCCACGAGCCGAGTCCTGGCCCGTTCCCTGTTCCTCTTGCCCGGCGTGGCGGGGCTGACCGAGCGCCAGCAGGCCCTGGCCGAGCTCAGCGCTGACGAGAACGCCGTGAACGCGGCGCCCGCGAACCGCTCCGGCCTCGCCAGCGCGATGCTCGCCCTATCCGCCGCCGATCTTCGCGGCTACTCGGTGGGGATCGATCCCGTCCGTGTCGATCACCTGCTCGGAGAGCCGCCGAGCTGGCGCTTTCCGTTCGCGCTCTGCCTCAGCAGCGTCGCGGTCATCGGCCTGCTGCTCGCGGTCGCGGTGCTCGCCGGGCGCGTGGCTCGTGGCTCGGCCACGCTCGCCCCGCCGTTCCTCTCGGGGCAGCCATGCATCGTCATCCTGGCCGCGATCCCGGCCCTCGCCCTGCTCGCGAGCGTCTACGCCGGGCGCCGGGCTTCGATCCTCAGTCGCCTGCTGAGCAAGGCATCGCTGACGCCCCGCAGCCAGGCATCGACGTCGGGCCGACCCTCGTAGACGATCAAGAGCGTCGCCGGCACCGTCGTCGCCAGCACATCGGTGACGTCGGGGAAGTCGTCGAGCAGACGGTCGTGGACTGTCGCCCAGTCCGACCTCACTTCCAGTCCCGGCACGGTGATCATGTAGAGCTGTGGCATCGCTGGGTCCCCCCGAGGGCACTCCGTGATGAGGTGCCCGTCCCGGCCGCCGACTACGGCCGGTAGTAGCGGTGATTCTTGGCCCTAAAGACACCGCCCGAGCGGAATCCTTCCCGACGCGCGTCCTTCGGACGCTGTCCAGAAGCATCAACTACAACACGTAGTATGATGCAGCGTAGGAGATGGCTGAGCCCGATCAACCCGATCGCCAGGTTGTCTCCCGGCGGCGGTTCATGACCCGCACCGCGAACGCCGCCGGGGCGATCGCCGCCGCCGCGTTCACCTTGCCCGCGCTCGGCTTCGCGATCGCACCGGTCTTCGAGCACGCCGCGGACACCTGGCAGGACATCGGGCCGCTGTCCCGGTTCACTGAGACCGATTACGTGCCGGTGACGATCACGCTCGAGCCCGGCGTCGGTGCGGCGGGCCTCTCGCTCGCCTACGTGCGCAGGCACAGTGTCGGCATCGACGGCCCGGTCAAGGACCAGTACGACCGCGTGATCGCGATCTCCTCGCGCTGTGTCCACGTCGGCTGCCCCGTCCGCTACGTGGCCGCCGCTCAATCGTTCGTGTGCCCGTGCCACGCCGGGGTGTACAACATCCGCGGGATCCGGGTCGGCGGACCGCCGCCGCGACCGCTGGACCGCTTCTACACGCTGATCCGCCGCGGCCGGGTGCTGCTCGGGCCGCGCTTCAGCGTCAACGACGAGCTCCGGCGCTTCTCGCCGCGGGATCCCGGCGAGCCGCTCGACGGGATCGGCCAGTTCCTCTATCCGGCCCGGCTCTCGACCCCGCCGGCGCCCCCAGGAGCCAAGTCGTGACCGCGGTGCTCAGGGGCCGGCGCCGCTGAGCGAAGACGAGCTCGAGCTGATCTCTGGTTGACCGAGGACGGGGGGGTCGAGCTGATCCCTCAATGATCACGGCTGACGCCGCTAGCCTTTTGCCCGAGTCACGACCTCGAAGGACGGAAGATGGCCGAGAATCCAACACTGTTCGTTTGTCATGGCGATGAGGGTGGGCCGACGTTCCATCCCTGCCGCCGCGTCCAGGAGGCGTTCAAAGCCGCCGGGATCGAGTACGACAAGGTGATCGCGGGTCACGGCAATCCGATCCCGTTTCTGCGCAAGGGCTCACGTGATGAGCTGCGCCAGGCGACCGGCGATACCAAGCTGCCGGCGCTCAAGCTGCCCGACGGCACGGTGCTCACGCATTCGCGCGCGATTCTCTCCTGGGTCGAGCAGCAGGAGGGAGCCAAGCAGCAGGAAGGAGCGAGCTAACCCTGGCCGGCGGCGCGCGGCAAGGCCTCGGCGTGGAGCTCAAACGCCGGCGTTTGACCGCGGAGATCGCCGAGGCCGCGACCGGCAGGCTGATTCGCACCCCGATCGAGGTGCGCTTCGATCCGCTCACCGGCCACACGTCACGCGTCCTTGCCGATCGTGGCCTGATGCCGGCGAGCGACTTCGACCTGGAGTCATTCGCGCGGGAGAGTCAGCCCCGTTGTCCTTTCTGCGCGGAGCGCATCGACCAACAGACGCCCCGGCTGCCGTCCGCGATCCATGGCCAAGGGCGGATCGTTCACGGCGAAGCGGTGCTGTTTCCGAACCTCCATGCGTACTCATCGCACAGCTGCGTCTCGGTGTACTCCCCGCGGCTGCACTTCCTGCCCTTGTCGAAGATGACCGAGCGCCTGCTCGCGGACAACCTCGCCACCCAGGTCGCCTACGCCAACGCAGTGATGGCCGCCGATCCGGAGTCGCGGTGGGCCTCGATCAACGCCAACCACATGCTGCCTTCTGGCAGCTCGCTGTTTCACCCGCATCTGCAGGGAATTGTCGATTCCGAGCCGACGACGATGCAGCGACTGCTCGCTCGCGTCCCTGCCGATCGCGTCACTGACTATCTGACCGCCGAGCGAGCCAGCGGCGAGCGTCACCTGGGAAGCACCGGCCGGATCGAGTGGCTGGTCAGCTTCGCTCCGATCGCTCCCGCCGAGCTCAGGGCGTTCGTGGCCGGGATCTCCTCGCCGGCGGAACTCGACGAGGAGCTCGTGGGGGAGCTGGGGCACGGTTTGGCGGTGGCGCTCCAAGCCTACGCGGAGATGGGATTCGAGAGCTTCAACCTCGCGATCTACGGCGCGCCGCCGGCGACCGCCGGCTATCGGCTGAACCTGCGGCTCGCCTGTCGCTCGAATCTCAAGCCGTTCTACCGCTCGGACTCGACGTTCCTCGAGCGTCTGCACTGGGAGGGTGCGGTCGATCTCGTCCCCGAAGACGTGGCTGAGTGGATCGGCGACCGCTTCCGGACCTAACGCCTGACAAACCGCGTCCGAGGAGTCTGCGATCCCTTACGAACTGTTCCCGGGCATGGTCGGGGTCGCCGCCAGTCTCAGCTGCGGTCCGCCACCGCCAGCAAACGCGTGGCAGGCGGGCACGAGCTCGCTGGTCACCAGGCCGGCCCCCCGGGTTGCCTCGTCCACGATCGGCCACAAGCGCTGGATACCGCTTGGGGTGTCCACGAGGATGACGTGAACGGGAACGTTCCGGCGCAGCGACAGAAGGCGATCCGCAAACGGCTCGTGATGCGCGTAGAACCCCCGTATGCCTCGAAGCACAGTCGCGCCGGCAGCACCGGCTTCTCGCAATCGGCGGACAAGCTCACGATAGAGGGGGTGCCCGCCGACGCTGGCCTGCTCCTCGGCGTGGATCATCAGCTTCTGCCAGATCGGAAGCCCGGAGGCGTCCCGCTCCGGGACGGCCTGGGGCTCGGATAGCGGCGCTCCGTCGCGCTTGCAGATCTGCATGCGTTCGACCGTCGCCACCGCGTCCTCGAGGAGCCTGCTCACGGGGCCCAGCGACAGTCTCAGGCTCCTCGCATCGCCAATCGCCAGCAACATCAGGGGCACGCCCGCGTTGCGGGCAAAGAACCGTGCCCGCCGGCGCTGGCCGTGCAAGGTTCCGTCGACCCCCAGGAGCACCGATGCGCCCTCGGTTCCCGCGTTTCGGAGCAGATCGATTGCCGCCACGTATCCCGTGCGTCCCCCCGACCTGACCGAGCGACCGCCGTAGAGCGTGAGCTTGAGCGCGCGGGTCGGGTCATCGTCGAGTTCCAGGTTGAAGAGGTCGCGTCCGGTGACAATCTGGGTACGCTCGAGACTGATCAGGCCGTGGCTCGCCACCGGCAGCACGTCAGCCAAGACGCCGTCCATGCGCGTCCGAGTGTCGATCGCCACCGACACCGCGGGAAGATTCTCGGATAGCGTCAGCAGGCGGTCCGTCTGAAGCTGATGCCGCTGTCCGAATCCTTCCACGCCGCGCAGCAGGATGCTCGTGTGAAGCTCGTGGCGGTCATAGACGTCGAACAGCGCGTCAGCAAGGAACCGGTCGCCGCTGCGATCGCGTTCACTGAAGTAGGTCGTCAGCTTGATCCCGGCCTCGTTCACGCGACGCCGCCCAGAGCTCTTCCGAGGACAACGGCGGCGATTCCGGCGAGCAGGCTTACTCCGATGTTCTGCCAGGCCAGGGCACGTTCGCCATCCTCCGCCGGACGGTGGGTCTCCAAGATCCATGTCGAGAACGTCGTGTACGAACCGATGGTGGCGGTCCCGACGATCAGCATGGCGCGATGCGATGGAGCCAGCCCGGCGAAGAGTCCCAGCAGGAACGATCCCGATACGTTGACGACCAGCGTTCCCAGCGGAAATTCACCAGCGCGACGCCCTTGCGTCATGCCGTCGACGGTGAAGCGGGCAACGGCGCCAAGCCCACCGCACGCCACCACCAGTAGCGCGGTCACCATGTCAGTCTGCCGCGTCGAACGAGCGAGGCGCCGAGAGCCAGGCAGATAAAGCCGGCGGTGACGCTCGTCGCCCCGTAGAGCAGCGCGAGCGGCACGTCGCCTTGGTCGAACATGCGAAGCAACTCGAGCTGGAACGTCGAGAACGTGGTCAGCCCACCGCAAATGCCCGTGCCAAGGAGCGGTCGTCGGTAGGCGGTGATCGGAAGGCGTTCCTGAAGGCGAGTGACAAAGTATCCGAGCAGGAAGCAGCCGATCAGGTTCACCGCGAACGTCGTCCACGGCCAATCTCCGGTGTGGGTCGGCGCGAGCGAGGACAGCCAGGTCCTCAGCCCCCCTCCGAGTGCGCCCCCGGCAAAGATGGCCAGCAACTCACGCCGGTCGGCTCCTACCACAGCATGCTTTCTCCTACGCGCAGTCGATCACTGATGCATAGGAGCCATCAGCCCGAAGGCGGTTCGGCCGCGAAGGCGCCGGCGAACTCCATCGCCATGACGAGCCGGGATCATAGCGAGGCGATAGAGATCGGCGGCCGCGTCCCGCGGCCACGTCGAGGTGTGCGGAGTTAGCTTGACTTCTTGCCGCCCTTGCGGCCGGCGGCGGCCTTCTGGGCGCGGTTGCCGCCACTGCCGGAACCGCTGCTGCGCCGGGGCGTGCACGAACGGCTTCAGTTGGGCCCTCGCGCTGACACACTGGTTGGGCCAACAACGACCCAGGATCCGTGAGCAGCCTCCCAGCATCGAGCGGCACGAGTGCCCGCGCCGGGCTCGGCGCCGACGGGGCCCACAGCCGCGACGAGCATCGCCCCGGTGGCCGCTGGCGTCGCGCCGGCCGCCGCCTGCTCGTGGCGGGGCTGGCCGTGCTCGCGGTGGTCGCGGTGCTGCTCGTGGCTGGAGCGCTGTACGTGATCAGCCTTCCGGGCGTGGGCGACGCCGAGCAGCGCGTGCAGCAGATCCTCGCGCTCCACGGCGGCACCGAGAGCGGTCCGCTCCCACCGACGAAGCTGGGTGACGCCGTCGTCGCGGTCGAGGACGAGCACTTCCACTCGAACTTCGTCATCAACGTCCTCGACGGCGCCGGGCGCGCGGCCCTGGCCACGTTGCAGACGAGCGACGACCCCGGAGGAAGCACGATCCCCCAACAGCTCGCCAAACAGCTCTACGCGCATGGGAGCGGCCTGTCGGAGACCCTGCGGGAGATCGGGCTCGGGATCAAGCTCTCGTTGCACTACTCCAAGGCCCGGGTTCTCGACATGTACCTGAACGCGATCTACTACGGGCACGGGTACTGGGGCGATGTCGCCGCCGCGCGCGGGTACTTCGGCACCACCCCGAACAAGCTCGACTGGGCGCAGGCGTCACTGCTCGCCGGCCTGCCCCAGGCGCCATCGGCATACGACCCGCTCGAGCATCTCGCGCTCGCCAAGCTCAGGCAGCGCCACGTGCTCGACCGGCTGGTCGTCAACCATTACCTCACCCGGGCGGGGGCCAACGCCGCCTACGCCGCGCCGTTGGGGCTGAGGACGGGCGCCGGCGGATAATCGCCCCGCGGATCAACCGGCCGACGGGTGCTCGGGAGCAAGCCACTCGAGCCACGCCGCCCCCGGATGGGCGACGCCGAGCAGCGCTTCCGAGCGCTCGCCGCTCCGGAATGACACACGCCCAACCACCCCGAACACCCCCTCGCGCCGGTTGCGCTCCACCAGCGCACGCGGTACCTCGATGCCGAGCACGCTCTCGGTGGCGAGGCTTCCCATCGGCACCAGCGGGTCGATCGAGATCCAATCGAGGTCCCGCTGAGCACCGGCCCGGGCGACGAGCCGCTGGAAGCGGACCCGGTGCTCGGGCTCGAAGAAGACGTTGACGAAGCTGTCCAGGAGGCACACCAGCGGGCCCTCCGGGATCGCGCCCAGGACCTCGGGCAGCACCTCGCGGGCGTCGCCGCGGACCATCCGGGCGCCGTGGGCGATCGCGACCTCCACGGCGCGATGAAAGCGAGTCACGGCGCCGATCTCCTGGGGGATGCAGGCCGCCAGCCAGTCGCGGACCGCCGCGTCGCCGACGTCGAGCGGCTCGATGTCGATCCCGACTCGGTCGACGATGCGGGGAAGCTCCGGGGGGAGCGGCGGCACCAGCGCGCCCCGGAGCTCGGTGGCGATCGTGACCGCCGAGCCGGGATCGCCGATCGTCGTTAACCGTCCCTGGGCGCGCTCGAACCGGTAGCGGTAGCGGTCCAGGTGCAGGGCCAGGCCGGCGCCGGTGCCAATGTCGACGAGGGCCACCTCGCGTCGACTGGCGCCCGCCGGCGCCAGCGCGGGCACGAGCCCGGCGCAACGGCCGACCTCGTTCATCTGATAGCGATGCTGGGCGGTCAGCTCCAGCAGCCGCTCGCGGTGCGCAAGGCAGAAGTCGCGGTAGGCCCGCGGGAAGCCTGAGCCGAGTTGGGGCTGGGGCTCGCCGACGCGCGGGAACCAGCCGCGCAACGGCTGCGGCTCGAGCTCCAGGACGAGGTAGCTCGCCGCGGCCTGGAACAGCAGCGGAGGGAGCCGGTCGGGCGGGATCGTCGCGGCGATCGCGAGCAGTTCCCGGTCATCGCCCAGGACCTCGAACTGGGCCGCGGTCAGCCGCCACGAGCTCGGCGCGCCGGCCGGCGACCAGGCCGCCGCGACCATGGCGGCCTGTTCGGCAACAAGGCTCGGGTCGGTGGCGAAGGTCACGCGGGCGGGGCCTACCGGGAGCCGCGTCCGCGGCTCCCGGAAGTGCCGCCGGGCCGCTGCTCAGCGTGGCCTGTTCGAATTGATCTTGATCGGCGGCGGCATGATCGGATGCGGGAGCTTGTAGAACGCCCCCGCGGCGCTGCCCTGGGTGCCGAAACCAACGCCGGCCTGCTCGAGCGCCGCCTCGATGCCCTTGGCGTGCTCGATCGAGTAGACCTCGAAGCCGACGTTGTTGGGCGGAGAGGCGCCGACCAGCGTCTCCGCCAGCACGCGGTGCTCGGATTCACATCCGGCGATCTCGGCCGAGAAGCGCGCGAACTGCGAACGTCCGGCCCGAGCAAAGGCAGTGACCCCGATCAGGTACAGGTTGATGAACAGCGTCTCCCCGGCCACCAGCGCCATGCCGAGCGCGGTCAGGTTCAGTGTGTTGCCCGAGCCGCCGAAGAACCCGTCCGGGATCCAGAACTTCGTCGTCGTGGGATGCCAGTACTTCCGCGTGAACCGGAAGTGATCGACTTCTGCCGCGTAGGCGCCCTCGAACACCGCCAGCGTGCCGGCCGGCACCGAGTTGAGGTTGGCCCGGCGGAGCACCTCGGTCAGCAGCGTGACGGTCAGCGCCTCGGTGGTCACCGCGACGGTGCCGAACTCGCCGATCGAGCTGTGCCCCTCGCTGGCGAGGGCGCTGCCGGCGGGGGCGAGCGCGCCACCGGCGGCGACACCGGCCGCGCCCACTGCCGCGCGCTCCAACAGCCAACGGCGGGTGCCGCCGGGGGTATCTGCCTTCCGGAGCGCGTCCTCAAGCTTCGGAAGCTGCGTTTGATCGGGCATGTTGCTCCTCTCTGGCCGCGTGTATGAGGCTCAAGCCACGGGCGGCTTTCGGTGCTGCTGGGATCCCCGGTCCTTTTCTGCCCCGTTCCGGCCGGACGCGACAGCCACCCAAGCGCATCCGCGACAGTACCCTGCCGCTCGTGGGCCGAGTTTAACCTGACCCGTGCCCGCTGTGCAGCTTCTCGATCGTGGCCGAACAGGACGGTCGTCTCCCCAGTGGGTGGGACTCGGCGCCCCGGCTCATCCGCGCCGCACGTCCGGAATGGGGAGTAGGGTCGCGCCATGAACCCGCGCCACCGTGCCACGGAGCCCTGAGGCGGTGGCGGCGCCGATGCACGCCGAGTTGCGCTGCTGGCCCGAGCTGGCGCGGCTGGTCGCGGACGAGCGCTTCCGCGCTCCCCGCCGCGCCGCGGGGCGCCGGCCGGTGCTGCTCGTCCCGGGCTTCATGGCCGGCGATGCGTCACTGACCGTGCTCGCCGGCTGGCTGCGGCGCCGCGGCCACGAGGTGCGCCCAAGCGGGATGTGGTTCAACGCCGGCTGCGCCGGCAGGGAGCTGGGGCGTCTCGAGCAGCTTCTGGCGCGGTTTGAGCAGCCGGCGATCGTGATCGGGCAGAGCCGCGGCGGCACGTTTGCGCGGGCACTCGCCGCGTGGCGCCCCGATGCCGTGGCCGGGGTGGTGATGCTCGGCTCGCCGGTGCTGGATCCGCTGGCAGTGTCCCCGGCGACGATGCGCACCGTCCGCTCGATGGCGCGACTCGGCGACCTCGGGGTGCGCGGCGTGTTCTCGACGGGTTGCCTAAACGGGTCGTGCTGCGCCGACTATCGCGCGCTTCTGCGCGCACCGCTTGCGCCGCCGATGGTCTCGCTGATGGTGTACTCGCGCAGCGACGCGATCGTCGACTGGCGGGCGTGCCTCGACCCGAGCGCGGAATGCGTCGAGATCGACGGCAGCCACTGCGGGATGGCGGTGAACCCCCTCGTCTACCGGGCCCTCGAGCGGGTGCTGGAGCGGACCGAGGGGGCAGCGGCGTAAATCCAGCGAACCCCGGCGGCCGGCAATTTTGGGACAGCGCCACCCCGTAGGGGGATAATCGAGCGCGTAGTCAGACCGAAGGAGGGGATCGAAGTGGCAGACGAAAAGCGACCGTCGCCCGTGCATCCATCGCGCGGAGCCGAGGGGGCCGCGGCGCGCTGGGGTGAGCGACACCCCGATGAAGACGTTGAACATCCCGCGCCGCCCGCCATCCCTGAAGACGAGGACATCGTCCCCAACCGCCATTCCGCCAGCGCCGAAGCCGCCGCGCTGAGCTGGCGCCAGCGCCACGACGAGGACGAGGAATAGCGGCCTTCGCTTGAGATCGGACGACCAGGGAACTACTTGAAACCAGAAACGCACACCGCTCACTGAGGAGACCGAGCATGGCGGATCAGCGCCAGAATGGGCCCGGCGAGGTCCGGCAGTTATATGAAGAGGTCGAGAGCCGGACCGCAAAGGCGTTCGAGCAGGCCGTCTCGCGCGGGAGCTTCGGCGAGCTGCTGGCCTGGATGACCGAGAACGTCGTCGCGATGACGAAGATCAGCGCCGACGTGTTCGACCTGATGTTGCGGAACCTGCGGCTCGCCGGTCGCCAGGACGTCGCTCGCCTGGCCCGGCAGCTGAACCGCACCGAGGACAAGCTCGAGCTTGTCCTGCAGGAGGTCGAGGAGCTTCGGGACGATCTGGCCTCCGGCGCCGGAGGGCGCGCATCGGGGCGAGCCAGCCGCCGGGACGGGACCAGCGGCAGCCGGGGGCGGAGCGGCTCTCGCGGCGCCGGTCGCGGAGCCCGGGAGCGGACATGACGGTCGCGGAGGACATGGCCAGGGCACCGGTCGCCGCGGTCGAGTTTGCCAACGTCGTCCTCACCCAGAACGACGCGCCGGTGGGCATCAGCCCCAAGGACGTCGTCTGGACCCACCGCAAGACGACCCTCTATCGCTACCGGAGCGAGCGTCGTCGGCATCCGGTGCCGGTGCTGCTCGTGTTCGCCCTGATCAACCGTCCAGACATCTTCGACCTGCGACCGGGCAACTCGTTCGTGGAGTTCCTGCTCGACGAGGGCTACGACGTGTTCCTGATCGACTGGGGCTACCCGGAGGAGGAGGACGCCGACATCGGCCTCGAGGCATATGTTTGCGACGAGTTGCACTGGGGCATCCGCGAGGTGCTGCGGGCCAGCGCTCAGCAGGAGCTGACCCTGTTGGGGTGGTGCATCGGCGGAACCCTGTCCCTGATGTACGCCGGCTGGCAGCCCGAGAATGCGGTGCGCAACATGGCCCTGCTGACGACGCCGGTCGACCCGACGGGCTCGCTGTACGAGATCTGGGTGGGCAGGGACTCGTTCGACGTCGACTACGTCGCCGACGGCTACAAGGCGGTTCCGGGCCAGTCGATCGACTGGGCCAACAAGCTGATGAAGCCGGTGACCAACTACTGGACGACCTACCGTCGCCTGTGGGAGCAGGTGCTGGCGGGAACGGCCAAGCGCGAGGCCTATCAGCCGATGGCACGCTGGATCGCCGACAACCCGCCGTTTCCAGCGCGGGCGTTCCGCGAGTGGATCACCTGGATGTACAAGGACAAGCGGCTGGTCCGCGGGCGGATGCGGTTGCGGGGTCGGCGGGTGGACCTCGGGAGGATCGACCAGGCCCTCCTGGTCGTGACCGCGGGGGCCGACCACATCGCGCCGCCGGCGGGAACGAAGCCGCTGCTCGGGCTCGTCTCCAGCAAAGACGTCACCTGCATCGACCGGCCCGGGGGACACATCGGCTTGATGGCGGGATCGAAGGCGCGGAACGAGATCTGGCCCGACATCGCTCAGTGGCTCGAGGACCGCTCGCAGGCACGTTGACGAGCAGGCGGAGCTCGAGGCTGACACCGAAGTGCTAGAGCGCGAGCCTGCTTCGGCCTCGTCCTAACGCTCGATGGCGACCACCGAGAACACCGGCGGCAGCCGGGTCGCCACCGTCGACCAAGTGGCACCGGCATCACCCGAGCCAAACACATCGCCCGAGGTGGCGCCGAAGTAGAGCTCGAGCCGCTCGCCTTCTCCGGCCCGGCTGAACGCCTGGCGCAGCACCGTCAGATAGGCGTGCGCCGCCGGCAAACCGTTTCCCCGGGGCGCCCAGCTCGAGCCTCCGTCGCGCGTCTCGAACACGCGCACCCGGCCGTCGGGCGTGACCCGATCCATGTCGGCAACCAGCGGGATCACGTAGGCGCTCTGGGCATCGGCGGGGTCAACCATCAGCGGGAAGCCGAAGTCGGACGGGAGTCCGCCGCCGCCGATGTCGGTCCAGCTCTCGCCCGCGTCGTCGGAGCGGTACACGCCGCCGTGAAACTGCATGAACATCCGCGTGGGCTGCCTCGGCGCGCGCTCGACGTGGTGCACGCAGCGGCCCGCGTTCTCATCGCTGAGCGCCTCCTCTGGCAGATAGCGCGGGTTGAGCCCCCGGTTGCCCCGACGCCAGGTACGGCCGCCGTCCTTGGTCAGCCACATCCCGGCGGCGGAGACAGCGACGGCCAGCTGGTCTGGATCTGAGGGCCAGGTGCAGATCGAGTGCAGGCACAGCCCGCCGCCGCCAGGCTGCCACTGGGGCCGTGACGGGTGCTCCCAGAGTCCCTGGTTGATCGCCCAGCTCTGTCCACCGTCGTGGCTCTCAAACAGGACGCCGGGATCGCCCCCGGCGTACAACGTCCCATCGGCCTCGCCGCAGGCGATGACCCAGATCCGCTCCAGCGCCTGATCGCCGCCTTCGGGCAGCGCGAGGCCATCGGCCTGCTCCCACTCCGCATCCGGATCGCCGTCGGTGTAGAAGATCTTCGGCCCGTAAAAGGGCGAGGTCACGGTCGCGAACAGCCGTCCCGCGCGGGGGTCGCGGGTGGCGAAGTCGACCGGTTCGCCGGCAAACGCGCGCGCCCTGATCTCAAATCCGTAACCTGGCTCGCCGTCGAGCAGGAACAGGCCCTTCTTCGTACCTACCACCAGCTCGGTCAATCTCTCAGCCTCCTGTTATCGCCGGTACGACCTCGACTCGGTCCCCGGGCTGCGCCGCGGTCGCCTCGCCGCCGCCCCCAAGTCTGCTCACAAGGCTGTAGACCGCCGCGCCGGGCGTTTCTCATCGCCGCGGCCTCGGATCCGATGGAGCACCCGTCGCGATCAGATCGTCTCGCCGGGCCGCTGGAAGATGATCTCGGGCACGACGCAGGCCGGCGAAACGCGGAGCAGGAACCGCAGCGCCTCGGCAATATCGCTCGTGCGCAACATCTCCGCGGCCGGGACGCTCTCCTTGGCCCAGTCGCTCATGTCGGTGTCGACGAATCCGGGACAGAACGCCACCGACTTCACGCCGTCCTGAGCCAGCTCTCGGTTCATCGCCTGCGTGTAGGCGATGACGCCCGCCTTCGCGGCCGAATACACCGACAGCCACGGTTGAGGTGATTTGCCTCCCAGGGAAGACATGTTCACGACGAGCGCGTTGTGGTGCTCCGCACCGGCCGCCCGCAACATGTCCGAGCATTCGCGATAGAAGATGATGATCGTCCGGAGGTTCACGTCGAGCTGCAGGTCGATGTGCTTCGTCTGATGCTCTGAAGCCTGCGCGCCGGCGCCGACGCCGGCGTTGTTGACGAGCACGTCCAGGCGCCCGTACCGCTCGCGATGAAGCTCGGCGACGTCTCGAATCGCCTCCTCCTGCGCCACGTTGGCGGCCACGTGCTCGACCGCTATCCCCTTCGCGCGGAGATGCTGCGCTGCGCGCTCCAGCCCGTCGGGTCGGCGGGCGGTGATCGTCAGGCCAAAGCCCTCCTCGCCCAGGGTCTCGGCAAGAGCGAGACCGATGCCTCGCGACGCTCCGGTGACGATGGCGGCACGATCGGACATGGGCATGGACCTCGCTTGGTCGGTGACGGACGCACAACCCTACGATTTGGGGAATCTGATCACGTTGCGATCGAGCGGCAGCTCGAGGCGATGAGCGCTCGGTCGCGACGCGGGCACGTAGGGAAGTGTCCCGGTGGGCTGCAGGCCGAGATTGTCATCCCAGATCCGCTCCGTCACCTGCCCGAGGAGGCTGAATCGATCGAACACGTACGGTGGGCTGTCGCTGGGGAAGAACGTGGGAGTGGTCAGCACCTGGAAGTGCAGGTGAGGTGTGGTCGAGTTGCCGCTGCTGCCGATCAGCCCCAGGACCTGGCCGCGGTGGACTCGCTCACCGACGTGGACACGAAGCGAGCCGTGATGCAGATGGGCGTAGAGCAGGAAGGTCCCGGGAGCCACCTTGAGGATCACGTGGTTGCCGACGGTGTCCTGAATCGGGGGCACGGGCGGCGGCTGGGGAATGTCTGGGTTGTCGGGGAGTCCGTCTTCGGTATCGACCACCGACGCGTTCGCGGCTGCGATCACCGGCTGCCGGTAGGAGAGGTAGCTCGTCAGCTTGTGGGGATCTCCGATCCAAGCGCGATGCTTGGCGTCCAGCCGGAACCAGTCGATCGCAAACCGCTGGGGCACCTCGAGGTCGCCGTTGACGCTGAGTAGGCCGCGGCGATGGTGAGTGGCGTTGCTGCAGCACCCCTCACTGGCGAGCCAGATTCCGGGCTCGACTGGCGGTCCGAGCGCGACCGGCTTGTGGCGCACCGTGGCAACGCGGGTGAGCACGGAGGTGATCGACGTCGGAGCGCCGGGAGGCGGGTTGACCAGCGTGGCGGTGACCCGGTGGTCGAGCTGTGCCGGCACATCAGCCCATCTGCGCAAGCGAACATCGAGCCACACGATCACCGACTCTGAGGACGCGACCGTGGTCGTGGTGGGCGGAGGCCCGGACTCAGGCGCGCCCGCCACGCCGACCAGATTGATCTTTCCGTCGAGGCCGCTGCCGGCAAGGGCCAGCAGCACCCGGCCGGTGCGGGCATTGCGGACCTCGACGGAGTCGATCCTGATGGCCGCCGGCGTCACATTCGTCAGTACGAGCTCGTAGGCGATGTGAACGAAGCCGTCGGTGGTCCGGACCGGTGCCGGGTGGGTGAGCACGGAAGCGGCAAAGGCCGCGAACTGCGTGCCCGGAGGAAGGGCCGCAGTGGCGGCAACCGGCCGTCCACTGGCTTGCGCCGCCGGCCGGAGGGTCCCAACCGTGGCGAGCAGCGAGGCTCCGACCGTGAAGGCTGCCACGAGCACGACCATTCTGCGCATGGACGCTTAGCCTAACCGCGACAGATCGAGGCGGGTGATCGATTGAGATCCTCCGTTGCGATGTTGGCGCGCGAGCGACGGCCCTCGGCGCCCGACCATCGGCCTGATCAGAGCGTCGGTTGCGCGGGTGGGCAACCCGGAGTACGCTCGACGTCGAGCTGACCGCGCGGGCAATCCTTCAGCCCCGAGCCCGCCTTCCACCGATGCGCAACTGCGCTGAGGCGTGGGACCCGAGGCTAATGATCGAGACTCGTGGGGCCAGCATCTAAGCGGGATCGCGCGGACACGGCTGCCCTCAAGGGCCCGCTCCCACGGGCTGGCATTCGGCCGTCTGGTCCTCGCGCCGGGGGGACGCATCGAGCGGGAGCTCGCACCAGACTCGGGTCGTCCCGACACCGTCGCGCGCGAATCCCCAATCCGCACACAGCTTGTCGACGAGGACGAGCCCGAACCCACCCGTTGTCTCGTGATCGGGCGGCCGGAGGCTAGGCTCGAGCTGCGATCCGTGATCGATGACCGCGATCCGCAGCCGGTCCCGGAGTCTGGTCAATTCGACGATCAGCGTCTGGTGAGAGCCGACGTGGGCATGCAGCACGCTGTTGGCCACGAGCTCATCGACGATGAGCAGAGCTTCCGACGCGCGCGCATCTGCGAGCTGACCTCCAAGCTTGGACAGCACACACCTCCGCGCGCGGCGCGGCGCGGTGAGACCTCCGCGAATCCGCATCGAGATCCGCGTCTGCGAATCCGGGAGGTCGATAGCCGAAGTTGTCGATTGACGGCTGGGCTCGTTCATCCCGGAGTTCCTAGGAGCCGAGCTGAGGCGAGGTCGCGTTCAGGGCCCGCGGCGCGGCCCGGGCCCCCGTGACGCCGCGGCCCGCACGGGCCGCGACGCCACTTGCGCCCACCACAACCAAGGCAGATTCATTACCCCCAGCAGCCGGCTCGCCGACTAGGGGCCCCGATCCGAGCGCACGGCCGTGCGCTTGCTCTGATCTCGTGTTCGCGGATGTGAGTCGTTGCATCAACAGCCCCGGTCCAAGGATCAGACAATCTGTATGACGGACCGGGAATGGCGGCCGGCGTGCGACCGCGGGATTCGCTCCGAACTTCCGCGAACAGCCCCTCGCTTAGCCCGTGGCCAAGCGTGAGGTCGTCGCCAACATCATACCCCCGATTCGACGTTTGCCAAACGTCGAACCGGGCGCTGGCCGCGATCGGCGCGGTATGCTTGCCCTTCGCGACGTTCGCACGGGTGCTCTTCCCTCTCTCGGCCCGCGTTGATCTCCACCAGCGACGAGATGGTGACGGAGGCGGGCTTGCCGAGGTCGGAGGAGGATCGATTGTCCGGAGGTGCGCTGAATGCCGCGCTCGCGAACGAGCTTGGCAAGATCGTCGCGGACTTCACCGGGAGAGGCGCAACGAGGTCGCGGGCGTTCATCCACCAGGACGTGGTGGTGTGCCTGTTCGAGGACGGCGCGACCCGCGGCGAGCGAAACCTGGTCGCCGCCGGCAGATCCGAGCTGGTCCGACTCCAGCGAGACGCGCTACAGCGGGCGATGGGACCGCAGCTGATCGCGGCCGTCGAATGCCTGACAAACCGGACGATCCGCACATTCCTGAGCGGGAGCGACGAGGAGGGCGGGTCGTCGATCGAAGTGTTCGTCCTCGAACCCGAACCGCCTCCAGCCGCTTCGCCAACGCTCGATTGACAGCCTGGGGGGCTCCGCAGTACGCTCCATCGAGGACAGGGCTGAGCGGGTCGGTGTCGTTCCCTCGGCCAGGTCAAGACCCAAAAAGCGCCGGACGGCGGAGGTCTCGCGGGCCTCGCTGGACAAGGAGCGACAAGATGGACGCGGCCGCAGGAGAGGGGTTGCAGGAGTCCCTGGCGGGCGGAAAGCTGCTCGCCGCGATCTCCAACAACATCGTCGCGATTCTGCGCGAGCACTACGGTCGCGGGCCAATGAAGGCCAAGACCTACGCGCTTGACGACATCATCGTGGTCGTGATGCGCGGCAGCGGCTTCACGGCGCTCGAGAAGACGATCATGGACAGCGGCCAGCCTGGGCGAGTGGTCGCCCTCCGGGAGGAGTTCCAACAGGTGATGGCCGAGCGCTACAAGGAAACGATCGAGGGGCTCACCGGCCGCCGCGTCGTGGCGTTCCTATCCCAGGCGCACGTGGATCCCGACATCACGATCGAAATCTTCTTCGTCGATGGCCAGCTGCCCGGTTTCGGTGCCGTCGAGGTCACAAATCCCGAATGACAGGCAGTCTCCGATCGGACTAAACGGACAGGGCTCTGCGCCGCAGCCGGGCCTGATCGACCTCCTCTAGAAGAGTTAAGAACGCTCGAAGGCCCTCGGGTTGTCGTGAAGGAAGGGCCATCCGGGGGAGTAGACTTGGTGTCAGGCCATTTCAGCGCTTCCACGGAGCGAATTCGCGCAGAGCACCGTCGGCCAGTTCCGAGCGGCGACCTCACGGACACCTTCGTCCCCGGCGACGAAAGAGCCGTCCCACAGACTTCGCATGGGCGACCGTGGGTTGGTCGCGCAGGCTTTGAAAGGAACTCCGTATGCCCGTCTTCTTTTTCACCGTGGAGCAGCAGGAGCGCGCCATCGTCGAGCGGTTCGGGAAGTTCGTGCGCGTCGCCGGGCCTGGTCTTCAGCGCAAGTCACCGTTCGTCGAGAAGGTGGCCGGCCGAATGAGCTTGCAGGTCGAGCAGTTGAACGCGGATATCGAGACCAAGACTCAGGACAACGTGTTCGTAGTGGTCAAGCTCGCGATCCAGTACATGGTCGGCGCCGACCAGGAGAAGGTCAAGGACGCCTTCTACAAGCTCGATGACCCGGAGGTGCAGATGAAGTCCTACGCCTTCGACGTGGTCCGCTCGCACATTCCGACGATGGACCTCGACGAGGCCTACGCCGATGCGGACACGATCGCCAGGCACATCCAGGACACCCTGCAGACCCAGATGGCGGACTACGGCTACGAGATCATCAAAGCGCTGATCACGAACATCGAGCCCGACCAGCGGGTCAAGGACGCGATGAACAACATCAACGCCGCGCGTCGAAACCAGGAGGCAGCGACGGCCCAAGGCGAGGGCGACAAGACCTTGCGGATCAAGAAGGCCGAGGCGGAGTCCGAGTCGATGCGCCTCCACGGGGAGGGCGTGGCCGCGGAGCGCAAGGCGATCGCCGCGGGACTGAAGGACTCGCTGGCCGTGCTCGCGGACGAGCGCGGCATCGATCCGAAAGAGGCGATGGGGCTGGTTGCTCTGACGCAGTACATGGACACGATCCGGTCTGTCGGGGAGCACGGCAACATGACGACACTCCTGCTTCCCCACTCGCCGGCCTCGGTCGGTACGTTGATGGACCAGATCCAACAGGGGATGCTCACGGGCAACCTCGCCGCGGACGCCGCGAACAGCGGTGGCAACGGCATCGGCGAGGGGCGCACTCGCTCGCCCCAGGCATTGCCACCGAGCCCCCGAGATCCGCGGTCCTAGATCACCCGGCGAGGGCTCCGACCATGGTCAGCGGCGGCCAGGGCATGGTGGCGTTCCTTGGCGTCGCCGCTGATCGGCGGCTCCTGAACGAGGACCTGGTCAACCTGCCCGAGCCCGAGAAGCGTCGCGAGCCGGCTGTCTCGAGCCGACAACACGACCGGCTCGTCGCCACGGGGTCGCTCCTGACCGGCGTGACCTTGATCGGCGGGGTGGTGATGCTGCTCTACGGCGGGTGGCAGCTTCTGTTCGAGGCCGGCGGCGCGTTTGCCGCCGTGCTCACCGCGATCGGAATCCTGCTCGCCGCCACGCATTGGGGGTGGGTGCACGTCGCCGAATACGTCGGGCTGACCATCGACGAGCGCGAGCGACGCTTGTCCGAACAACGCGAGCAAGAATGGCTTGCCACGATTCAGCCGTACCCGCGATTCAGCGTCTCGACCAGCGTCCTCGACGACGCCTCGACACGCGTCCAACGTATCCTGCACCAGCCGGTCCTGACGTCGCGGCAGACGTTCACGTTCGTTCGCGAGGTCGACGCCGAGGAGATCTACGACACCCACACCTCGGCGGAGGTGATCGCCGCAGCGGTCGAGACGATGCGCCACCAAGCCCGGTTGGAGACAGACCGTCTCCGCGGACTCTGGGACGCCGCCTCTACCGCCTACGCCGCGGCACTGCTGAGCTCCCACGACGACCAGGAGCAACTGGCCGCGCAACGGGCCGCGGCCACCGCGCTCTCCGAGCACATAAACGCATCGTTGCTCGAGCCCCCGCTCGTCGAATAACCCGAACGGGATAGTGGCTACGCCACCGCTGAGACGACCGTGGCCGGTTGCGTCAAGGTTGGTTGCCCGAGCTCACGAGTCGAACTCCAAGACCGAGTAGGCGCTGGACCGCAGAACCTCACGGACTCCGTCCCGGGTCTGGATGTCCTCCTGCCACCAGACGACGAACGGCTGATGCGATCCCATGTCGAAAATCGCCATCACGGTGCCTCCGCGGAGGGGGTCCCGCCTACCTACCTCGGTGACACAGTCAACGCTCCCCCGGCGCGTCCACAGGCTCAGGATCCGGCGGCCGGTCGGACGCCGGCCCAGGTCGAGCTCGACTTGTCTGCGCATGTCGCCATACGCGTCCTCGAGGACCCGCGTGTTGCCGGCGACGCCGGGGATGAAGAAAGTGGTCACGAGCTCAGGCTCGATCAGCGTCACCGGTCCTCGCCGGTCGGCTCCTCTCTGAGCTGTGCCGGCTGAGTCGCAGACGCCTGTCGTCGCGCATCCTTCTTGGCCTGCTTGTCCAGCCGCCGCTCGCGAAGCCTACTCTCCCGAGCGAGCTTCGCGAACGTGGTCTTCTTCTTGCCGCGTGACGCCATGCGTGTCCGTCCTTAGTTGTCGGGTTTCGGGGCGTCCAGCAGGCCGCGGCCGCGCGAGCGCGCTAGATCAGCTGGACGTTGGCCGCCGCAGGGCCCTTGGGACCCTGTTCGGCGTCGTAACTCACCTTGGCGCCCTCGGCCAATGACTTGAAGCCGCTGCCCACGACCGCGCTGTGATGAACGAACAGGTCTTTACTGGCGTCGTCAGGCGTGATGAAGCCGTAGCCCTTGTCGTCGCTGAACCACTTCACAGTTCCAGTTGCCATGCATTCCCTCCCGGGAGATTGTGTGCTGCGAAACGTGGAAAGTGCATGAGCAACAACTACGAACGCCGCCACTATTTCGCCGAGCTGGGAGCCCGGCACGAACACCCAGTCTAGCCGCGTCGGCAAGAACATGGTGTCCGCACCCCCAAAACCGCCCGTTTTAGCGCTTTCGAACTCGCTCGGAGCTGTCCCCCGGCAGGTGGATCAGCGGAACGTGTCGGCGGTGACGCGAGTGACTTCGGTCACTGCGTCAGCCGGGATCCCCGCCCGCTCGGCGGCGGCGATGATCGCATCGGGGCTCGGCGCCTCGTAGAGGCAGTAGGAACGGTATCGATCGGCGCTGAGGAACGAGAACAACCAGCTGACTCCCTCGTCCGCGTTGATCTCTTCGATCAGCTTCACGTCGTCGCTCGTCATCTCGAGTTGCTCGGCGAAGCCCCGCTCGATCACGTACAAAGGCATGGAGCGATCCTACCGCGCGTCAGTGCTGTCCACCAGGGCGTGACGATAGGCATAGCCCGCGGCCTCCGTGCGGTTCGCGGCGCCGGTCTTGCGCAGGATGCTGCGGACGTGGTTGGCGACCGTGTGCCCACTGATGCAGAGCTCATCTCCGATCTCCTGGTTGCTGCGCCCAGCGGCGACGAGTCGCAGAATCTCGACCTCCCGCCAGGACAACTCGTCCGGCGGCGTGCGCGCACGCTCGATGCGCGCGCCGAGCGCCCGGGCGCGCGCCAACAGCACCGGCATTCCAATCCGCTCGGCGAGTGCTGCCGCCTCGGAGAGCAACGCCGACGCTTGCACCGTGTCATCGGCGCCGCCTCGCATGCGTAGCGTCCGGCCGTATTCATAAAGAGTGTGCGCGACCCAGGTCGTGGCACCCATGGCGCGGTTGATGGCCAGAGCCTGCTTGAAGTGCTCGACGGCGCGCTGATGGTCGCCGAGCGTCGCCGCCAGCCGGCCGAGGTAGCGGTCGGCGGCGCCATAGCACGCCACGCCATGGCCGATCACGACGTTGCCGCCGGCCAGCGGGGCCAGCTCCGGATACAACAACTCGGCCAGCGGCTCGTCGCCGACCAGCGCACAGGCGTCGGCCAGATACGTCAGCGACGCCACCCAGAGCCTTGAGCGAAGCTCGTCGAAGCCCTCCTGGCGTACGCGGGCCAGCTCCCGCCGGGCGTCCTCCTCCATTCCGAGCTCGGCCAGCAGGGCGGCGAAGCCTGGTCGCCACGAACCGCGCGAGCCTTCGCTGTCCGCCACCACTCTGGTGACGGCGGCGAGCTCGGCGAGGCGGCCCTGCTCGCGGCGGATCCCAAACATCTGGATGCCATGGATTCCGGTCGGGGCGCGGCCCGTGAGCAGGCGACTCCACTCGTGCGAGCGCAGGGCGGCAGCCTCGGCTTCCGCCAGCCTCCCGGTGCACAGGGCCAGGGTCGAGGCGTAGTGCTCGGCGACGTGGAGCGGGAACGGCTGACGCAGGCGGCGCGCCATCGCGTGGACCTCGGCGAGCTCGCGTTCGGCCGTCCGGAGGTCGCCCAGGGCGATCAGGCCGGCCACGCGCCACTCCATCGTCTCGGCCTGAAGGTCGGTCGCGCCCAGGGCCGCCGCCAGGTCGCGAGCCTCGGAGAGCATCTCGAGGGTCTGGTCGAGGTTGCCCTCGTCACGCGACCAGTACGAGCGCATCAGCACCGTGGCCAGGCCGAGGCGATCACCGAGCCGCCGAGCCATGGCGATCGCGCGCTCCCGCACGGCCGCGCTCGCCGCGTAATCACCGACAAAGGCGTGCGCGCGCCCGAGCCCCGCGAGCAGCATCACGCGGAGCTCGGAGTCCCCGTCCCCGAGCGCCAGCGACGCCTCCTCGAGCAGCTCGACCCCGCCCTCGTCGGTGATGCCCGGGCGCCAGCACGCCTCCTCGAAGCCGACCGCGGCCGTCGCGAGGAGGCTGGCGTCGCCGATGTCGCGGGCGATCTGCGCCGCGCCACGGAACGCCTCCATCGCGTCGTCGGAGCGGCCGGCCCGGAGGCAGGCGGTGCCCAGCTCGAGCTGTGTCGCCACCCGCCGCCGCGGATCGTCGATGCCGAGCGCGAGCGCGGAGGCGAATCGCGAGGCGGCCTCGTCGAACGCCAGCGTGCTGAGCGCCGCACGACCCGCCAGCAGCGAGTACTCGATCGCGCGTCGCGGCCCATCGAGCGGAGCAGCAGCATCGAAGTGATAGGCGAGCTCGGCCAGGCCGCGGCTCTCGCCCGCCCCGTAAGCCCGCTCGAGCGCCTCGGCGACCTCCAGGTGCAGCTCGGCCCGTCGCAGGCCGGGCATGCGATCGTAGAGCGCGCGGCGCACCAGCTCGTGCGTGAACCGGTAGGCGATCCGCTGTGAGGGCACCTCCTCGATCATGCCGTGCGCGACCGCCTGCTCGAGAGCCCCTTGCAGCTCCGAGTCCGTCAAGCCCGACTGCGCGATAGCGGACAGCTCGAATTCCCGTCCGGCGACGGCGGCCAGCTCCAACAGCCTCGTGGTGGCCGTGCTCAGCCGCGCCAGCCGCTGGCTGACGACCTCGCGCACGCCCTCCGGGCTGCCCAGGTCGGCGACAGCATGGGCCAAGCGCGCGCCCGCGTCGTAGACCGACACGGTCTCGCTCTCCAGCAGGGTGCGCCACAGCTCGGTCATCAGGAACGCGTTGCCGCCAGTCAACTCGCTCAGGACGCGAGCGATCTCAGCCAGATTGGGAGCAACATCACCGCCCATCGCCCGCTCGACGAACTCGGTGATCTCCCCGGGGCTGAGACCTCCCAACCGCAGCCGCACCACCCCTTCGGAGCGACGCAGGTCGACGAGCGCCGCCGCAAGCGCCTCCGGGACCTCGGCCTCGGTGTCGCGGAACGTCGTCACCACGAGCGCGCGAGCGTCCGACACACCACGTGCCAGGTGGCGCAGGAGCAGGAGCGTCGGCGTGTCGGCCCAGTGCCCATCCTCGACCACCACTACCAGTGGCGCTGTTCGACCCACGCGGGCGAGCAGCTCGGCGACCGCGGTATGGAGGCGGTGACGCTCGGTGTCGGGATCGGCCGCGACCGGAAGCGGCAGCTCGCCGACCCGCTGGGCCAGCTCCGGGAGCAGGCGCGAGAGCTCCCCGCCCTCAGAGCCAAGCGCGTCGCGTAACGTCCCCTCGTCGACGCTACGCACGAGCTGGTCGAGCGCTTCCACGAACGGCCGGTACGGGCGGCGCACCACCGAGTCACAGGCGCCGTAGAGCACGAGCGCGCCGCCGGCCGCGGCCTCGTGCGCGAACTCTCGGATCAGGCGGCTCTTGCCGGATCCGGCCTCACCGCCCACCAGCGCGAACCGAAGCGCCTCTCCGTACGCGCGCGGGATGAGCGTCCTCAGCATCGCCAGCTCCCGTGAGCGCCCCGCGAACGGGAACGATGGAGTCAGGCGAAGAGGAGCTGGGAGTCTGGGCATCTGAGCTACCTGTACAGCGGGCAGTAGTCAGATCTGATCATCGCACCGGGCGGGATGCCCGTCCAACCCGGGCACAAAGTGGATCAAAACTCGTCATGACAGGGCCCCGTCGGTGGCGTACGTTGCTCCTGGGGCCGCTCGGTCCGCTGACCACCTACACCGGGGAGCATCTCATGACCGCCACCACATCTCTTCTCGAGATCGCACGTCGCGACCTCGCTGATCTCAACGCCAACATCGTGGGTCCGGGCGATCCAGGTTACGATGCCGCGCGGGCCGTTCACAACGGCATGATCGACCGCCATCCGGCGCTGATCGTGCGCTGCTCGAACGCCGACGACGTCGCCCGATGCATCGCGCTGGCGCGTGCCCACGGAGCCCCGATCGCCGTGCGCGGCGGCGGGCACAACGGCGGGGGCCTTGGCGTTGTCGACGACGGGCTCGTCATCGACCTTGCCGGAATGGCCGAGGTGTCGGTCGATCCGGCCTCGGACTCGGTCCGAGTTGGCGGTGGCTGCACATGGGGCGATGTTGACCGTGCGACCGCCGAGTACGGTCGGGCCACGCCGTCGGGCATCATCTCGACGACCGGGGTCGGCGGGCTTACGCTCGGCGGCGGGCTCGGCCACCTGACCCGGCGCTTCGGGCTCACTGTCGACAGCCTGATCGGTGCCGATGTGGTGCTCGCCGACGGCTCGCAGGTGCACGCCAGCGCGAACGAGCATCCCGAGCTGTTCTGGGCGCTGCGCGGGGGCGGCGGCAACTTCGGCATCGTCACCTCGTTCGAGTTCCGCACCCATCCAGTCGGTGCCACCGTGATGGCCGGGCCGACGTTCTGGCCGATCGAGCAGGTGCCGGAGGTAATGCGCTTCTACCGCGAGTTCCTGCCCGCGGCGCCGCGCGCCGTCAACGGCTTCTTCGCGGTGATGACCGTGCCGCCGGTGGAGCTGTTCCCGGAGGAGCTCCATCTGCGCAAGGTCTGCGCGGTGATGTGGTGCGTGACCGGATCCGAGGAGGAGGCCGCGCGCCTGCTCGCGCCGGTCCACGAGGTCGGCACGCCGCTCCTGCACGGCGTCGGACCGGTGCCGTACCCCGCCCTGCAGAGCCTGTTCGACGGCCTGTACACGAAGGGCCTCCAGTGCTACTGGCGCGCGGACTTCGTCAACGAGCTCTCCGACGAGCTCATCGAGCGCCATCTCGAGTGGGGTCAGAAGCTGCCCTCGATGCACTCGACGGTGCACCTCTACCCGATCGACGGTGCCGCTCACGACGTGGGAGCAACCGACACCGCCTTCAGCTACCGCGATGCGCAGTGGGCCGAGGTCATATTTGGGGTCGATCCCGATCCCGCCAACGCCGACACGATCACGGACTGGTGCGTCGGCTACTGGGACGCAACCCACCCGTACTCAGCCGGGGGCGCGTACGTGAACTTCATGATGGACGAGGGCCAGGAGCGCGTCCGCGCCACGTACCGGGACAACTACGATCGCCTCGCGCGCGTAAAGGGGCACTACGACCCCGAGAACCTCTTCAGGGTCAACCAGAACATCCACCCCGCCACCGGCGCGTAGGCGCTGGCGGCCCGCCGGCGCGTAGGCGCTGGCGGGCCGGGGCGGGGCTCAGCACGCTCGCGCGGAGGTGCGGCCCCGGTGGAGGATCCGTTCGCATAGACCGCGATCCGCGATTGCGCCACCGTCAGGCGTCCGGGTCGGTCGCTGCTGCGACGGCGCCGAGTGTCGGCAGCCTGACCGTCGGGGGCGCGAGCGAACGCCGGCTACGAGTCAGTAGCCAGGCCACTAGGCCGCCGACGCCTGGCACCCAGATCGCAATCGAGTGATAGACGATCACGGCGCCCACGGAGGCCGACGGCGACAGGCCGTAGAGCACCAGCGACGCGGCCAGTCCCGCATCGAGCACGCCGAGGCCCGCGGGTATCGGCACGGTCGTGGTCAGATACCCGATGCAGTAGGCGATCGCCAGGGCGAGAAAGCCGATTGGATGGCCGGTCGCCGCGCATGCGGCCCACAGCGCCGCCATGTCGAGGCAGAGGAATCCCGCCGTGCCGATCAGGCGCCAATGCGGCGCACCGACCGACCTCAAGGCGCCCTCGATGCCGGCCGCGAACCCGCGAAGCGGGCGTGGCGCGCCCTCGCCCACCCGCCGGGCGACGATCGCCAGCAACGCAGCTGAGGAGAGCACGGCGATCGAGACGAGAATCGGCCCCCCGGTATGGAGCAGGTCGTGCGGACCCCCGGAGACCCCGGCGAGCAGCAGGACGCCGGCCAGTCCGTTGACGACGAAGCCGAACGCGGTGAGCAGGCACAGCAGCGCCGCACACCGCCCGAGCAGCCGCCGGGTGCCGATCCCGTGTCGGCGCAGCAGCCAGCCGGTAGCCGCGGCCGAGGAGATATTCCCACCGGGCAGCACCGCCCCGGCTCCCATCGCCATCCAGGCAACGCGGCGACTGACCGCCGCCGGCGGCTCGGGAAAGAAGCGTCGGAATACGATCACGTAGCTCAGGCACGAGGCGAGCTCGAGCGCGATCGCCGCGGCCACCCAGCCTGGGCTCATCTCGCTGATCTGGTCGATGACCGTTCCGGGCGGCGCCACCCACAGCAGCAGGCCCACCGACGTCAGGCCAAGGAGCGCGGTCCCGAGCATGCGTCGGCTCATAGTCGGCGCGCCCACGGCGGCACGGATCCGGGTTGAGATGGCCCGATCCGGCGGATGGATCACCGAGGCCGTCCAGCGACCGCCAGCGTCGCACGGGGAGTGGGTGATTGCGCCCTGGGCCTACAGAAGGCCTGGCTCGGATCGGCGCGCGATGCGTACATTCTGGCTCCTGAGGGAGTTGCGTTGCCCGTTGCAACGCCTCCGCGAGCCGCCAAGAGGCCGCTGCCGACGCGCCACTGCGCTTGACGTCCTGGATCCCTCCTGCGCGGCCGCAAGGCCACGGCCGGTGAGCATCCAGACCTCGACAATCTACTCTCTTTCGAGCGAGCAACAACCGCCATTGCTTGTCGGTACGATCAGCCCGAATCCTGAAGTGGGCGCCTGCCTCCCGTCAGGGCCCGGGGGTTCAGCATCCGCAGCACCAGTGAGCATCGCACAGGTCGAAGCAATCGAAGGTAAGGCGTGAGCGCTGGCGGTCCGGAGCAAGGGTCCCAGCCGCTTGCGGGCGGCAGGCTGCTGGCCGAGATCACGAATCGGATCGTCGCCCTCATGCGCGAGCACTACGGCCGCGGTCCGATCAAGGCCAAGACGTACGTCCTCGACAACCTGATCGTGTGCGTCCTCAGCGACGGGTTCACCGCGATCGAGCGCACGATGATGGAAGGCGGCGAACCGGGCCGCGTGCTGGCCATGCGCCGCGACTTTCAGCGAATGATGAAAGAGCGCTACAGCGAGATGATCGAGCGGCTCACGGGACGCAAGGTGCTTGCCTTCCTCAGCCAGGCCCACATCGAGCCCGATCTCACGATCGAGATGTTTCTGATGGACGGCCCGGTTCCAGGCTTCGGCGCACTCGAGCTCGTCGACCCGGCACGCTCGGAGCCCGGCGGACAGGACTCATAGGGCGCCGCCGCCGGCGTCTAAGCGTTCCAGTCGCGGCGCCTTTGCAGCTGCTCGCGCTCGCGTGCCGCCCGAAGCTTGCGTGCCTCTTGATGGGCCCGCTCGTTGCGTTGCGCGATCTCCTTCCGGACATCGTTGAACGCCTGCTCAGCCGTCGATCGCCCCGGGCCCGGTTCCTGACGTGGCGGGCTTGGTTCCTGGTTCTGCTTCGGCAACGTGCTTCTCTCCTCGTCGCTCCGCTAGGGAAGGATGGGCCACAGGAAGAATGCGGAGCGAGGGCACTCAGGCGGTGGAGACTGTCTCTGACTGTACTCGACGGGTTCGCCCGGCCGGTGCACGGGGGCTGAGCATGCTTGGATCGAGGCTACCGATGCCTCATACTGGGGTGGTGAGCAAGAGCGGCCCCGATCGCTCGGATGTGGCCGTGGAAGCGGATCGCACGTCTGCGGAATCTGATCCTGAGCGCATCGAGCAGCAACAGCGCCAGCTAGCTGAACAAGGGCGTCGCGCAGACCATCGGGACCGCCGCGCCGACCAGCGCGAGACGCTCGCCGACGAGCGAGAGCGAATTGCCGATGCGCGCGAACACGTTGCCGACGAGCGGGACCGCTGCGCCGATCTGCGTGAGCAGCGTGCCGATGAGCGTGAGCAGCGGTTCCACGACGCAAAGCACGGGGCTGGATCGAGCGAAGCGCTACGGACGAGCCAGGGGGTGCTCCTGCGCGCGCGGGAGGCGCTTGATCGTTCGTGGGAACAAATCGATCGCACCGAGGCCGTGGTCGCTCGCGAACGAGCGGAAGGGGAGCGAGAGCAGGCACAGGTTGACCGCGAGACGGCCAGCAGCGAACGCGCAGGCCCTGCCAGGACTCCCTCGCGGAGCTAGTAGAGCTGTCCGTAAGTAGGGTTTAGAACTGGGCTGAGGGGCCCGCGCGGCCGGTGGCGTAGTTATGTGGCGCTCCCGGACAGCTCCACTAGTCAGCCCACCAGTCGCGCTGGCCCTCGACGTCTTCGCGCGGAGCCTCGCCGAGATTGGGCGCGCCGATGACGAGAATCTCGAGGCCCTCCGGCCCGGCCTCGTAGCCTCGCCACGTACCCGGCGGGACGCGCACCGCGTCCCACTCCGTCAGCTCGACGATCTCGTCGTCGACCTTCATCCGCCCACTCCCCCTCAGGACCACGTACAGCTCCTCTTGCTTCTTGTGCGTGTGGCCGTAGGGAAAGCGGTAGCTGGGCGGGACGCGCTGGTAGCTCAGGCCGGATTCCTCGAGCTCGAGCGCCTTGGTCGCCGAGCGGAACTCCAGGTCCGGCGCGCCGTCGAACCTAGAGCCGAGGTCCTCCAGATCCTCCTTGAGGTTCCTGTGCGTGAACGGCACGGCGCAATCCTATGGCACCGCGCCGGACGTGCCATCGGGCTACATGACTTCGCCACCGGCCGCTCCGGCGCGGGGTACGGGCCGCTCGCGCCGGCCCCTACCAGCCCAGGAAAGCTGCACAACGCGACACCGCCGCCGGGCTGGGCGAGCCGTGCCGTGCCGTGCCGTGCACGATAGTCATGCACAACACGGCAGCGCTTCCAGCTCACGCCGGCTTTGTCGCAATGTGCAGCTTTCACTGCCCGTCAGCCGCCCACACCCGCCGGCAGCAGCAGTCGCCCAGGCGCTCCAAAACCGGCCGCCCTCGCTGGCAGGGCGTCGTCCACCGATCGAATGGCATCACACGAAGCCCCCCATGCGTTCACTGCGAGATCCCCAATCAGGATGTGATCGATCCCGGCCTCGTGGAGCTGACGAAGCAGAGCGCCAACGTCCAGCCTCTCGTTCATCGCTTCGGGGCTGCGCGTCCTTCGGCCAGCTCGAAAGCGGCCTCTATCAGGGCGTTAGCTTCCTCCAGGTTCTCGCCCAGGCCGCGGCGGCATCCGTCCTGAACATCTCGACTCGCGCTGCTTCGTTACGGGCAGCATCCTCACGCAGACGCTCGGACACCCTGACGTCGGACTCGTCCGTGCCGACGGTGATCGCAGAGCGCGCGGAAGGCGCCGCGACCGCCCCCTCATGCGCCCGAGAGGACTCGAACCTCCACGGACCATACAGTCCACAAGGCCCTCAACCCGAATCAGTTTGTGTAGGGCCTTGCAGCAGCGTCTGACGGGTCCAATTTGCGGGATTTGTCGGACGTGATGGACGCTCTGGACGGGGTGGATATTGCCACGGTGTTGCCACGAGGTCGCTTCCGACGGGTATCGACCGAGGCTGGCGCGAACATCGGAGGCGTGCCGACCATCAGTCGTTTCTATGGCCTCGTGATCACGATGTACTTCGACGATCACGGGCATACTCATTTTCAGGTCCGCCATGCGGAGGGCGCGGCGAAGATCCGAATCGACGTCATCGAGGTCCTCGACAGCCGCTTGGCTACGAAGCACCTGCGACTCGCTCTGGCGTGGGCGGAGCTTCACCAGGACTAACCGCTCGAGAACTGGCGGCGAGCCCAGGCGGGTGAGACACTGAAGCTGATCGACCCGTTGAAATGATCGGCCTGACCCCCGACATCACCGCGGTATCCGTCGTTCGCCACGGCGTGCTCCGGGTCGCGTTCGCCGATGGGCTGGAGCGCGAAGTCGAGGTGATTGGTCGGATGCGCGGGCCTGTGTTGGCCGACGCGCGAACCGATGCGGGGTTCGCGTTAGCGCGCGTGGATGCTGAGAGCGGGACCGCGGTGCGGCCAGGCGGTGCCGATCTGGCTCCGGACACACTGTATGCGCGAGTCCACACTGGGCTATGGCCCGGCCAGGACGCGGCGGCTTAGCGTTCAGTCCCTCGGGGGGCCTCTCGAAGGTCACGTGATCGGGGCGAGAAACGCCAGGATGAGCTCGATCGCGAGGGCAATCCGTCCGCAGTCCTCCTGATCGACCGAAATCGACTCTATTGATTACCCCTAGGGGCGGCGCTAGTGTTCGGGTGAGCAGCGACGCTGATCGCGCTGGAGGTTGGTTCTTCAACAGCGGAACGAAGTTAGCGATCACACTGTCCGGAGGGCGCGAGGTGCGGCGCCCGAACCTGCCGCCTGGCGAGGAAGTCTTTCTCTTGCAAGCACCGCACATAGGTAGTCACTTCCCAAGTTGTGGTAACGCGGGTACGGCTGCCATTCGCTCTTCCGGACGGTGTTTCGGGACGCCGGGATAAATCGGATGAGTTCTGCGTCAACGCAGATGGACGCTCCGGGCCTTCGGGTGATCGAGCCGAAGTTGATGCCGCCGAGGGTCCATCCCGGGACGCTGCGGCGGGCGCGCCTGCTGGAGATGCTCGATGACGACAGTGGGGCCTCACTGACGGTGCTCAACGCGACAGTGGGCTATGGCAAGACGACGTTGGTGCGGTCGTGGTGTGTTGAGCGTCCGGAGGCGGTGATTTGGGTGACGCTCGACTCGGCGGACGACGATCCGGTGCGCTTGTGGGCACATCTGGCGACGGCGGTCGAGCGGCTCGGTGAGGGATTGGGACGTCGCGCGCTTTCGTGCCTCGGGGTCCGGGGTGCGACCATCGAGACGGCGGTCGATGAGCTGGTGAATGGTCTGGTCGCGTATGGCCGTCGGGTGAGCATCGTGCTCGACGACGTGCATGCGGTCAGAAGCGAGGCTTCGGTGCGTTCGATCGCTTACGCGATCGAACGGTTGCCTGCGAATGCGCGGCTGGTTGCCTCCACGCGCTCGGATCCGAGGATCGGCCTCGCGCGTCTGCGGGCGCGCGGGCTGCTCACGGAGGTCCGCGCGCGGGAGTTGGCATTTACGGTCGATGAGACGCGAGAGCTGGTCGCACGTGAGGGGATCGGTTTGTCCAGCGACAGCCTGGAGTTGCTCGTCGATCGGACGGAGGGATGGCCCGCGGGTCTTTATCTGGCTGCGCTATGGCTTCGCGACCTCGAGGACGCGGACGGGGGAGTGCGGGAGTTCGCGGGGAGCGCTCGCCAAGTGGGCGACTATCTGGCCGACGAGGTTCTTATGGCGCTCCCGCCAGACACCAGGGACTTTCTGGTGCGCACTTCGGTGCTGGTGCGCTTCACGCCGGAGTTGTGTGACGCGGTTCTCGGGCGCGAGGACTCGGCCGTGGTCCTTGGCGATCTCGCGCGATCGAATATGTTCCTGGTCGCGCTCGACGCCCGCGGAGAGTGGTATCGGTACCACCATCTGTTCGGCGAGGTTCTGCAGCTCGAGCTGGGGCGCGAGGCCGCCCGCGAGCTGCGCCGCCGCGCGGCAGCTTGGTGTGGGGCGCATGGGCTCGCGGAGGAGGCGATCGAGTACGCCGCCGCCGCTGGAGACGCCGAGATGGTGGCCGAGCTGCTCATCGAGAGGCATCTCGAGTTCATTTGGAGAGGACGGTTGGCGCAGTTCCTTGGTTGGGTGCGGTGGCTTCCCGCCGAGTTGCTTGTGGAGCATCCGGTCCTGCCTGGGGCGGGGGCAGTGGCCGCCGCGTTGCTCTCCGCCCCGGAGGTCGAGGTCGAGCAGCTGCTGGCGCTCGCGGAGCGGGCTCGACGGGAGCGGCCGCAGCTTTGGTTGCCCTACCTCGAGGTGGGCGTGCAAGCCGCGCGTTCGCAGCTGATCGAGGGCGGCGATGTGGGGGCAGCGGTCGGGCGCGCGCGGCGCGCGCTCGCGGCGGCTCAGGAGGGCGCCGAGATGCTGACCGTCAGCGCCTTGGGATGCTTGGCGCAGGCGCTGTTTTTTGCCGGCGAGCTCGACGAGGCGCGACGGGTGGCGGCTCAGGCGGTCGAGCGACCCGACGCGCCCAATGTCCCCGACGCCTATGTTGGAAGCCTCGGGTTCCTTGCCCTCATCGACGGCGAACAAGGGCGGACCGAGAGCGCGGAGGCGTGGGCCCGGCAGGCGTTGGCCTTCGCCCGCCCACATTTCCAAGCGGACTCGTATGTCGCATCTCCGGCGCATCTGGGGCTGGCGCTGGCATGTGTAACCACGGGCCGCCTCGACGAGGCCGAGCGCGAGGCGTTACGCGGGGAGCATCTGCGACGCTCGCCACAGCCCACCGTGGGCCATGCGCATGCACTGCTCGTACTTGCCCTGGTGCGGCTGGCGCGATCACGGCTGGCGCGGGCCGCCAACGACCTCGAGCGCGCCAAACGCGCGATCGCGGAATTTCCGGATCCGGGACGGTTACCGGCGATCGCCGCCACGGTTGAGCAGACCCTCGTCACGGCTCGAGCCAGTGGCGGCAGCCGCGCCGTTGTGGAAGAACCCAGTCCAGCCGAGCTCGCCGTGCTGCGCGGCCTCGCAGCCGGACTCTCCCGCCGCCAGATCGGCGCGGAGCTCTATATCTCGCTGAACACCGTGAAGAGTCACACGCGCGAGCTGTACCGCAAACTCGGTGCAACATCGCAAGCGGAGGCGGTCGCCCGCGGCGAAGCGTTAGGTCTGCTCGAGTCCAGTCAATCACCCGGGTGATCCGCGGGACAGGCTGCCCAACCCGCAGCCACGGTCAGGCATGCTGGGGGACCGGCATGCCACCCAGCCACTACCGCCTCGTCGTCAAAGGCGAACTAGGACCCCGCTACGCCTCGGCTTTCGAAGAAATGACGGTCCGCACCCACGACGGCATCACGGAGATAACCGGAGAGATCATCGACTCCGCACACCTCAACGGACTGCTTGAGCGCATCTCGGACCTCGGACTCGAGGTGCACAGCCTCACCCCGCTGGACACAGGTGAGGCGACATCAGGTACTTCCGAGCCGACCAAATCCGAACGGCCATGACCTCGGATATGCCAGACCCGGCGTCGCCCGAGGAGATCTCTGCCGAGCAGGCCGATGCCACCATCGGGAGCAAGGCGTACGTCGGCCTGTTGGTGGTGGTGGCCGTCATCGGTGTGCTCGTCTCGCTCGCGGCGTGGTGCTTTCTAGAGGGGGTCTTCCAGCTCCAGCAGGAGCTGTATGTGCACCTTCCCCATGCCGTCGGCTATCAGAACGGGCCGCCAGAATGGTGGCCGCTCCCGGTGCTGGCCGTCGGCGCGCTGATCGTCGCTCTGGCGATCGCTCGACTCCCAGGCAACGGCGGCCATATCCCGGCCAAGGGTCTTTCGGCGAGTGAGCCCTCGGGCCCGAACGTCCTGCCGGGGATCATCCTGGCGGGCGCCGCCACCCTCGCCTCTGGGCTCGTGCTCGGACCGGAAGCGCCGTTGATCGCCATCGGCGGGGGACTGGCGGCGTTGACGATCAGCCTGGCTCGTCGCGATGCGCCGACGCAGGTGTTGATGTTGGTCACGGCCGCCGGGAGTTTTTCCGCGCTCTCGTTCATCTTCGCCTCGCCGATGATCGCCGCGGTACTCCTGATCGAGGCGATCGGGCTGGGCGGTCCCAAGCTCCGGGTCGTGCTGGTCCCGGGGCTGATCGCTTCCGGAATTGGGACGCTGGTGTCGCTCGGCGTCGGGTCGCTGTCCGGGCTGAGCTCGAAGGATTACTCGCTCGGTCCGCTTCCGCTATCGCCGCTCGGTCATCTCGAGCCCGCTCAGTTCGGATGGACGATCGTCCTGGCGCTCGTAGTGGCGGTCGTGGCGAGCTTCGTGCAGCGGGGCGGTCTGCTCACCTATCGGGCCGTGTCGCGCCGGCAGCTGGTGGTGCTTCTGCCCGCGATCGGGCTGATTATCGGCGGCCTTGCCATTGCGTTCTCGCAGATCACGGGCAAGAGCGTCGACGAGGTTCTGTTCTCTGGTCAAGACCAGCTCCCCGGACTCATCAGTCAGGCCGGAACGTGGTCGCTGGCCGCGCTGGCATGGGTGATTCTGTTCAAGGGTCTGGCGTACGCCCTCTCGCTCGGCAGCTTCCGTGGCGGCCCGGTGTTCCCAGCGCTGTTCCTGGGCGCGGCCGGCGGGATTATGTGCTCGCATCTGCCGGGCTTCCCCCTGGCGGCAGCCGTGCCGGTGAGCATCGGGGCCGCAATGGTGGCAATGCTGCGGCTGCCGCTGTCCGCGGTCATCGTCGCGACGCTGCTGACCTCGCGCGCCGGCGTCAACGTCGAGCCCCTCATCATCGTTGGGGTCGCCGTCGCATACGTCACCACCGTGGCGATCGCGCGCTCACTGGCCCAGGCGTCGCCCGCAGAGTCCCGATCCGAGCCCGCGCCCGCCTTAGACTCAGCGCGCAGCTAGGCGCCCTACCAGTCGCTGGCAACGGGCCCTCGCTGGGGGGGCGAACGCCATGTCGCCGCCGAGATGCCTAGTACCCACACAGCGAGACTGAGGCCGACGACCAGCGCAAACCAGCCCTGCGGAGAGAACGCGCCGGTTCCCGTCTTCACAGCGAGCGGACCGACGAGGCTGATCAGCGCCAGCGGGACCCCAAGCCATGCCGTCCACAGCGGCAGCACGCGGTGGATAAGCGCGGCCGTGGCGATGAGCGCGATCCACGCTCCAAACGCGAACCCTGAGGAGTTGTAGACCAGCCAGCCGCCATCCCACAACGCCCGCACCACAGCGGGATCTGTCGCCGGACGGTAAGCAACAACCATGAACAGCGCGGTGCCCGCGCCGAAGAGCCCAGCACCGGCAACGACGCTCGCCAGCGAGGCCGTCGCCAGCCAGCCGTCCTGGTCCTCGCCTCGCCTGATGATGCGATGCAACCCGGCGGCGAAGATCATGAACACGGCGAGCGCAAGGGCAACGCACAGTTCGCTGGCGAGCAGTTGAGTGCGATGGACGCTTGCCCATTGCCTATCCGAGCTCCGGGTGATCCAGAGTTGGGGGCGTTCACTGGGGTAAGCGCAAACGCGGCCAGATACAACCCGACCGAGATCCCCCCAAAGACCGCCACCGCCCTGTCATCTCGACGGTGCTCGCGCCGGGGCGCGCGATCTGCCTCAATCTCGGCCATTAGGCCACCCCACCCAAAGCCCGGCGCCCGGACCGGCCGCGTGATCAGCTGGGGCACGGACGGGCCTGGGTCCGCCGATCATCGGTATTCGGTCAGGTCCCGTGCCGCGATGCCGCAGTCCCGGCAATAGGCGAGGTAGCGCTCCATCGAGGTGAGGTGGTTCTCGCGGGCGATGACGTTCCCGTTCACGTCGAGGAACAGCAGCTCACCGACGATCACGAAGAAGACCTCCGCCTCCTCATCGCCGCAGCTCTCGGGGGTGTGCGCGGATCCGGCCGTCTCGTACACGGTGCCTCCCGCGCGCGACACCCAGTCGTGCTCAAGGTAGCGCCAGGCGCCCTTGATCGTGTGGCCGATCACGACCCCGGTGTGGTAATGGATGGGGAGCCGCATGCCGGGGGGGAACCGCATCGAGACGAGGATCTCGCCCTGGACCGGGTTGATGTGGTGGTACTTGAGGAACACCTCGTCCGAGTAGGGGACAAACGGAACCCAGGGGATGTCGTCGCCGTCGACGCTCTTGGTGGTGATGGGTTTGACCTCTGTGACGCTGCTCATGGTTGCTCGTCGTGGATCTCGATGGGTGCTCGAGCACCGTACGGGCGCCATCCGGGGAGCTCCCGTCGCGTCGCGCCAGCCAGTTCTTCAGGCTTTGTCGCATTCCGACAATCGCCGGCGCGCGGCCGGTACGGTTGGGGGCGTGGAGCCGGAGTGGAGCCGTGCGCTGAACAGCGGGCAGCGGCGCGCCTGGGATCAGGTTTTGCGGCCGATTGCCGGCGAGCTCACGGCTGGGGCGCGTGAGACGTCGGTGGAGGTGACCCGCGCGATCGGCCAGCGGCTTCCCGAGCTGCTGCCGGACCCTGAGTCGTTCGAGGCCAACCGCGCCAGCACGGAGGCGAGCATTATCGGCTTCGCGCAGATCCTCGGGCAGGGTGCGGATCCCGCCGGGGCCAGCCTCGGGGCAGCGACGCTTGCCTACACGCAGGAGGGTGCGCAACGCGGCATTCCCCTGACTACGTTGATTCGCAGCTACCGGCTCGGGCATGCTGCTGCGTGGGACAGGATCATGGCCCTGATCGCGGCGCATACGGTCGACTCAGAGCAGCGGGCGATCGCGACGGAGCTTTGTTCAGCGTGGCTGTTCGCGTACGTCGACGCAGCGCTGTGTCTCGCCGAGGATTTCTATAGCGCTGGGTGCGGAGCACGGCCGCGACCCGAGCGGAGACGATCGACACGATTCTCGCCGCCGGGCCGATCGACGCTGCCCTGGCCAGTCGACGCCTCGGCTACGAGCTCGAGCGCAGAACGGCGTGACGCAGGCGCAGGCACAGAGGAGGGATAGACACCCACACGGCGATGGAAGCCGCGATCGTCCAGGTCCGCGAGCGCCTCGGGGGCGCACGGGCGCTCGTGCACCGCTCGGCATCCTGTCGATGGCCGCGTGGATCAGCACCCACCACGAAGCTTCGCCGCGCCAGCTGGATGACCTCCGGTTCGACACCCGGGCCGCGCCCGGGGTTCGGATGGCGATCGGCGAACCCGCGCCGGGCATGATGGGGTTCCGCCAGACCTTCAACGAGGCCGCAGAGGCCCGCCGCGTCGCCGAGCTGGCCGGCCGACCGCCGGGCACCATCTCCCACTACGCGCGCGTCGCGCTGACGGCGATCGCGACGGCCGACCTTGAGCAGGCGCGCAGATTCGTTCAGCGCGAGCTGCAAGGCCTTGCCGGCACCGATGATCTCACCAGGCGGCTCACCGCCACGCTACGCACCTACCTCGACGAGCGCTCCAGCCGCAGCCGCACCGCCAAACGCCTCGGCATCCACGAGAACACCGTCACCTACCGAATCAACCAGGCCGAGGAGATCCTCGGACGCGGCGTCGACCAACGCACGCTTGAACTCCGCGTCGCGCTCGCGCTCGCGAACCTCGTCCGCGACCAGGCCGGCTGACGAACCATGAATCTCCGCCTCGGCCACCCGGAAAGCCAGCTCCCCGGCGGCAGGTTGTCGCGACCGCACAAGTCGATTGGTGCAAACCATCGCCATCTCACAAGTCGTATGTCGATCGGGTTCGTAGCGTCGGCGTTGCAAACGCTCAATCGCCCGCTCAGGAGAGAGTCTCAAATGAAGACATCCCGGCCACTCCGCCGGCTTGGCGCCCTCGTCGTGCTGTCCGGCGCAGCCGTACTTGCAGCCGCCCCGGGTGCGTCGGCCGACGCAGCCTCTGACTACAACAACGCGTACGCGATCGGCACTCGGGCGTACGAGTACGGCGTGCCGTTGCTCGACACGCAGCGTGTGTTCTCGTCGACTACCGCGAACACCGTCTGCAACTACATCACCGGCCACGGCCCAGTCAATCGGTTCTGCAGCATTCGCAAGCTCGCGGGCACCAGCCAGCGAACCGTGAACGCGCCTAATAACGACACGCTCTATTCGCTCGCTTGGCTCGACCTGAGTAAGCAGCCGCAGGTGCTGCACGCCCCACCTATCAAGAGCCGCTTCTGGGAGTTCGAGCTGCTCGATCCGTGGACGAACGACTTCTACAACATCACCTCCGCGATCGGACGTACAGGCCCGGGCAGTTGGGGGGTCACGGACGGCGGTAACTGGGCGGTCGTCGGCCCCCACTTCAAGGGCAAGCTGCCGAAGGGCGTCATCCGCGTCAGCGCGCGCTACAACCGGGTGTGGATCATCGGGCGGACGTTCGTGCGCAACCAGGCCGACCTGGTCAACGTCCACAAGATCCAGGACGAGTACTCGGTCACGCCGCTGTCGAAGTTCGGGACCAACTGGAGGCCCGTGGCGCCCAAGAAGAGGATCAGCAACGCGCCGGCGACAACGATCCCGGGCACGCAGCCGGGGGAAGATCCGATGCAGTTCTTCGTCGCCCTGAACAAGGAGATGAAGCGGTTCCCGCCACCGGCGCGCGACAAGCCGATCCTCGCGAAGCTGCGTCCCTACGGGATCGACGCCGGCCTGAACCCGCTCAAGGCCGGCCTCAGCGCCGCCACCCTCAAAGGCCTCCGCGACGCTGTCACCAACGGGCCCAACACCGTCCAGTCGGCTGCGCTTTCCCTTTACTTGAAAGGGTTCGCAGCCCACGACGGCTATCTGATCTCTGACCTCGGCGCGTGGGGCACGAATTACACGCTGCGCGCGATCGGCGACAAGATCGGCCTCGGCGGCCAACGAGCGGGCATCGCGATCTACCCGGCCGCGCTGCTGGACATCACTAAAGCGCCGCTGACCGGCTCCAAGCGCTACGTGATCCACCTCTCCAAGCGCCAGCTTCCGATCCCGGTCCACGCGTTCTGGTCGCTGACGATGTACAACAACGAGTCGTTCTTCGTCGCCAATCCGCTGAACCGCTATCTGCTCAACGGCCTGTCCCACCTGCGCAAGAACGCGGATGGGTCGATTGACATATACGTCCAGGCGGCTCGTCCGAGCGACGCCGTACAAGTCGACAACTGGCTGCCCGCACCGCCCGCGGGTCAGGGTTTCCGGCTCATATGGCGACTGTATGACGCCGGCAAAGCCGTCCCCGGCATCCTGAACGGGACCGGATGGCAACCACCGGCTGTCCAGCCGTGCGACCCAACCACCGGCGTCGGCTCGCTCGGGACGCGCTGCGCTTCCTGAACTGCCCGCGGCGATCGCGATTGCCGTAACCATGGCGCCGACGTGCTCGCCGAGTACGTCGGCGCCAGGAACCCGCCCCGAGCGAAGATGCCGCACCCCCTCTCCTCCTCACTCTGTCCCGCCAACGGGGATCGCCGCCGCCTCGTCGACGACTACAGGCAGCCGGACGCGGCGTGCGCGGCGAGCCACGCTTCGGCGTCATCGTAAGCCTGTTGGGTTGACTCCAGAATCGTCTCGGAGGCGGGGACCACGCTCACGGCATCCCGGAGATCGAGGCGGTGAGATCTCCGGAGCTGGTCGAGGAGGTCAGGCTCCACGCCGCTGAGGAACAGGTGTCCGCCCGCCGAGCGCAGCCGCTCGGCGTAGTCGGCGAGGACGATGAACGCGGTGGCGCCCAGTGTGGTGCGGCCGCGGAGCCGCAGCACCACCACCGGCAGCTCGGCTCCAGCCGGTTCCGGAAGGAGCGCTTGCAGCGTCCGGGCGCCAGCGAACAGCAGGCTTCCGTATACGTCAAGGGGCGTGACCTTGCGGCTGGGAAGTGTCGCCGGTGCGGGCGCCTCCACTAGATGGCGGTAATCGCCGCGGGTGAGCTGCACCACGGTCAAGTCGACCGCTTCCTGATTTAGCTGAAGCAGCAGCGAGAGCACCACGCCGATGCCGACCGCGGCCGGCACTGGTAGGAGCAGCGTGGCCGCGAACGTGGTCAAGAACGCGACTTGTGACGGCGGCCCTGTGCGGAGCACGGTGTCGATCCGTCCGATGCGCAGAGAGCTCCCCGCCGCGAAGATCAATACCGCGGCGAGCGTATCGATCGGAATCTCCCCGACCACTCCCGAGAAGAGCACCAGGATCAGCAGCATCCACAATCCAGAGAAGATGGAGGCCCACCGGCTGCGTCCGCCGGCCGCTATGTTCAAGGCAGTCTGGCCGACCGATCCACCCACCGGCTGCCCGCGGAACAGGCCGGAGGCGACATTGCCGATCCCCTGCCCGATGAAATCACGGTTTGGATTCGGCTGTGAGCCGTCCGGGTTGGGCGCTGCCTCGGCCACGCCGGTCCCCTGAACCAGCACGATTACCGCGACCGCTGCCGCTCCGATCGCCAGATCAAGCGACGTGAGCAGCGACAGCTGCGGAAGGTGCGGCGTGGGGATGCCGCTGGGGATCTTGCCCGAGTCCTTAACCCGGACTAGGTTGCTGGCGCCGAGCGAGGCCAAGGTGGGCACAGCCAGGGCCACCAACGAGGCAACCGAAACGATCCGCGTGCGGCTCAACAACACCATCAGGACCAGCGCCGATACACCGACCGCCGCTGCTGTCAGCGACATGTCTCCGGGATGGCTGATCACGTTCCAGGCTTTGACCACCGCTGGGCTGCCCTTCTGTGGCGAGCCGAGCAGGTCGCCGAGCTGGCCCAAGACGATGTTCACCGCCACGCCGCTCAGGAATCCCGTCAGCACCGATACCGAGACAAAGCGCGTAAAGCGCCCCCAGCGCAACAGGCCCGCACCGATCATCATGACCCCCGCCAGCGCGGACAGCACGAACAGCGCCTCGGGACGGTCGGCCCCCCGAGACGGCGCCCAGCGTCGAGCCGGCGGCGAGCGCCGCGGCCGTGGTCGTCGTGAAGACCATCAACCGCGTGCTGACCGCCAGCCCTCCGCCGATCGGGCCAGCCATGCTGGCGTACAGCCCGTACACCGGATTCACGCCCACGAGCACGGCAGACGCCATTCCCGTCGGGAACGCTCGCGATCGCGCCCGGGACCCCGGCGACTGCATCCTGGCGCAGCGTGACGGGATCTGGCCGCAGTCCCCTCACCCACGCCGGCATCCGGCTCATGCCCCGGCTCCGGCGCCGGAGCCGGGGTCAGTAGCCGCCGCGGCGGTCAGCGAAACGGACGGCGTTCTTCGTGCCGCTCCTGGCGGTCATCGGGCGCCGATCCCCACGCCGGCGCACTCCCCGCGTGACCACCGCTGCTGTGCCCGCCACCGCCGCGGTACGAGCAACCGGTCCGCCGATCACGCCTGGCCTACCAACTCGACCTCGACCCAGCATCTCAGACTCCTTCACTCGTAGTGTCCATATCCACCTCGACCGCCGCCGCGAGCGCCTGGATCGGGATGCGCCCCCCGGCTACGACCTGACCGCCGGAATGCCGCACCGCGGCTCCGAACGGCGCCGCCCACACGTTCTCCCAGACCAGCACCCCGGCAACGCTCCCCGGCGCGAGCGCCGCGCCGATCGCCTCGACGTCCTCCTCGGCGAGCAGCATCGCCAGCTCGGTCTCGGCCCCGCGCAGCTCAGCGAGGTCGCCGTCCCCAAAATCGTGGGCCTCGAACCCTTCGACGGAGCCATCTGGCTCCTTCTTGAGCATCAGCAAATCGAGCACCCGTACCAGCCCGCGCTCGATGAGGTTCGACAGCTCGGACTTCATCTCGCCCGAGAAGTTCGCTCGCTCGGCCGGAAACTCGACCACCAGGTAATCGACCGGGCCCAGCTCGTCCACGTCACTGTCGGTCATTTAGGTTCACTCCTTGCGTGTTCTTGATGTGCTCTTCTACACCGCGCTGTACCGTTTCGCCGCTCCGTCAGTGGGCGAGATCAGCGCGCCGATGATCCACAGGATCGGTATGAAGAAACCGATCCAGAACATCCAGTAATGGCCCTTGCGGAACGTCGCCAGGCCGAAGAAGACCCAGCACGCCACATATATGACGCCGAGCAAGATCCAGAGAAACGTCATCGATTCACGATCCTTTCGATAGGTGCAGCGGTTGGACTCCCGACAGGAACTTCACTTTCATCGGCTTTCCGATGTCGCGCGACGGCCAGTTGCGCGTCACGCGCCATGCGTATGCCGGACCCTCGTTGCCGCGTGGCACTGGCCAGACCGAGCAGCTCGGCGCGGCCTCATGAACGGCCAACACCGGCCCGGAAGCGAGCTCGGCGAGGGTGCCACTCCACGCGGTCGAGTCGGCGGCGCGGCCGATCGACTCACGGGCCGTCCTTTCCGCGCGTCGCGATCTTGGCGGAATTCTCTTTGGCTGCACGGACGGCCACGGCAGCGAGACGATCACGACGGTGCCATATCCAGGCGCTGATGCGAGCCGGACAATCCCGCCGAGGGTTCGAACCCGCTCCCGTATGTTTCTGAGGCCGTCGCCGTCGCCGGTCCGTGCCGGGTCAAACCCAACCCCGTCGTCCTCGATGCGAGCTACGAGCGTCCCGTCGCCGTGGTGGAGGCAAAGCCTTACCTGCGCGTCGCGTCCGGCATGCTTTGCGGCGTTCTGCATCGCCTCCGAGCAGCAGAAGTACATGGCGGTTTCCGCTTCGTCGGTGCTGCGGGGCGTGGTGCCCGCGACGCTCACCTTGACTGACGCGCGTGCCGCTTGCTCGCGCAGCGCTTCAGCGACACCAAGCTTGATGAGCGCAAACGGATAGACCCCGTGGGCGATCTCGCGCAGAGAATCGAGCGCGGCCGCCGCATGATCTCCTAGCTCAGCAAATGTCGCGGCGAGCGCGGGAGGCGTGCTGCGATCCTCCTCGGCGAGTTTGAGCCTGAGGATCAGCGACAGAAGTTCGTTCTGGACGCCGTCGTGCAAGTCACGCGCCAGGCCCTTCCGTTCGTCAGGGCGAGTACGAGTCCCGACACGCGCGCGCGACACGCGCGAGCTCCGAGCCCGCCGACCCTCGGATCCGCCGCGGACTTCGCGTGGGGCCACCTTCCCTCCAGATAATAGTAAGCGGATTGCCATTGATCTTCAGACTCTCCGGGCGGTCTGGTCGCTCGGCAGGAAGATGATCGCTGCGAAAGCTCCCCTTGTCATCGGACCGGAGTGCAATCCACCCGGGTGATTCGTCCTCACCCGGGTGGTCGCGGCTCAGGAGATGCAGGGGATTAGCTGCGGGCGCGGCGAGAGAGACCGGGTTGCGAGGCCGAGGGGTCAGTCGGCCGTCTCTCACGAGCCCAGTCAATCACCCGGGTGATCCTGAGCCCACGCCGCAGACATCGCGGCCGCTGTCAGGCAAGCTGGAGGCCGCCTGTCGCCACCCACGATCGCCTCGTCGCCCGAGGCGAACTGGGAGGTAGCCAATGCACATACCACCAGCCGGTCTCGGCCAAACCATGGCCGGCGCTCACTGGAAGGGATCGTGGACCCGTGACGTTTCTGTGGATTTTGTTGGATCATCGGGGCGATCATCGCACCCATTGAAGCCGCCGCTGCACGATTCGCCAAGACGACGGGGTGACTTCCTGTCCCGGATTACGACGTAACCCATTCTGACACCCAAAGGAGCACGCTATGAGCCAGAGTCATCTCGTCGTTGACTTCCCGATTAAGGGCGCGGCGAACGCGAAGGCGCTACCCGACGCGCTGCCCCCGTTGATGCCCGATCTCGCAAAGACGCAGGACGACCTGGGTACTGTGCATTTCTCCCGGTTCATGGTCGAGGGAGACGAGAAGCTGCTCTTCCTTTCGGACATCGACGGCGAGGTCGACGAGCACATCGAGCGGCTCGTGGCCAGTGCCGGCCCGGTGTTGGACGCCATCTTCGAGCACGTGGCCGACCCTCCACCCACGCCCGTGGCTGATAACCCTGAGCGGGTCGTCAAATGGCTGAAGCGTCATGTCCGCGAGCCTCTAGATACGTATTTCGCTTACGACGACGCTTCGGTTCAAGACATCAAGGCGTGCGCGGCGGCGGCGGGCTTTACGGGCAATACCATGCAGGGCGTCTTGCTGACATACATGGCCTTCAAGTCACGTCTGCAAGCCTTTGCCGTGAAACTTGTCGCGGGAGCCCTGGTGGGAGAGAAGGGCCATAAAGCGTCCGATGTTATTGGGACGCTGCATGCCGCTCACTTCGTGCCCTTCGAGCATAATCACATCGGCTTTTTCACGGTCTTTGACGGTGATATGGAAAACTACTTTCAGGACTTTGCCGACAAGGCCGCGTACGTTTTCGATGCTCTCTTTCCCCATGTGGTCGGCGCGCCGCCGACCCCAGTGGCAAAGAACGCCCAGGCGTTCTATCAGTGGGGCCTGGACAACAACTATCCGCCGATCGGGTTCTACAGCGCCTATCCAGGACTTTCGGTCCGAGACATCCAGGCGTTGCTGGCCGATCGCAAGTCAGAGCTGACCGCCCTGGAGAGCACTAGGTGACACGTATCTCGAATCATGATCGGGCTGGCGGTCGGCGCCGGCCAAGGTCTTGGGCTCACGAGGAGCAGCGGCGATGAAGGGATCGGCCCTTTTTCGTCGGCTGCTTGGTCGGAGCCGGCAAGACCGGCCGGCACCCAATGGCAACCCGGACGCGGTGGACGGGCCGGCGCTCGAGCTCTCGGACATTCAGGGGTTCATCCTTCGCGCTTACAGGATGCCGATGG